>CAJOEI010000001.1 GCA_905233465.1 uncultured Bacteroidaceae bacterium
CAACAGCGACAAGGTGAATGAGAACATCCTGCTTGACAATGATGTTGAGGTAGTGAATGTGGATGGAGCACAGATTGTCTGCATTCGTGTTCCTCAGGCAGACTGGAGAGCAAAGCCTATCTATCTGAATGGCAATGTATATAAAGGTACATATAGGCGCAACAATGAGGGTGACTATCATTGTACAGAGGCTCAGGTGAAGGCGATGATACGTGACTCCAATGTGGATGGTAACGATAGTATCTTGATAGAATACTATGGTATGGATGACATTGATCCAGATTCCTTGCGCCAGTATCGTACAGAATTCAGGCAGGAGAATAGCACCCATGTTTGGAATAGGGATGACGACAAGACTTTCCTCAGGAATCTTGGTGGCTATACCGAGGATAGGCAGACTGGCAGAGAGGGGTTGACGCTGGCAGGACTGATGATGTTTGGAAAGGGACTCGCCATAAGAGACCGTTTTTCTAACTTCCGCATGGACTATTTAGACATGAGCCATCTGGTGGGTGATGAGCGGTATCATGACCGGCTGACTTACGATGGACTATGGGAGAACAACCTGTATCAGTTTTTCCGCATCGTATCACCAAAGGTGCAGTTCGACCTGCCGAGACCTTTCAAACTGGAGAAAGGCGGCAAGAGGAATGATGACACGCCTCAGCATGAGGCTGTACGTGAAGCCTTCACGAATGCAATTATCCACTGCGACCTGATGGCGGATGCTGGTATTCTGAGGATAGAGAAACATGATGACCGTCTCTGCTTCCGCAATCCAGGACTGTTGAAGTTGCCAGTAGAGACTATCTATCGTGGTGGTAACTCCAAGGCTCGTAATCCCAAGATTCAGAATATGCTTCGGATGATTGGCTTTGGTGAGAATGTCGGCTCTGGATTCCCCAAGATTATTGCAGCATGGAAAGAAACCAATTGGGGTGAGCCACAGCTGATGAATAAACTGGATGTTGACGAAGTGGAACTTGTACTGCCTGTGCCATCGGTTAAGTCTAGTATTATAGGGTTGTCTAATAGGTTATCCATAGAGTTGCCTGAGGGGTTGTCTATAAGGTTATCTAAAGAGTTATCTAAAGGGTTATCTGAAACTGCTGCTAACATATATAAGATGATATATGCTGATAACTATATCACAAGGAGTGAGATTGCGAATCGAATCGGAATATCTGTGACAGCAGTCCAAAAGCACATCAATAAACTTAAATTATTGAGATTCATTGACCGTGATGGATCTACAGGTCACGGTAACTGGATAGTAATAGAGTGAGATAATCAACATGTCATAACGGTAGAAGGACGTAGCCTAATACGCACCTTTCTGGCAAGTGCCACAAAAGATGCCGCAATCAGTTCAAGAGCGACGACGAGCAAGCTCAGAAGAAATAGACTGCCTTTATACAAAGAAAAGCTGAGAAATCTTCCAAAGTTTTGAAAAAACTTAGTTTTGGAGCGAAGAAACGTTTTATCCCAATTCAGTCATAAGGACTGATTTCGGGTCGTATGTGTTGTTCTTTGTCGCTTTGCCGTGCCAACACATCAGGACGATAAAAGTGCTTCCTCTGTAGGTTTTCGGTTCAAAATCCGGATGTTTCTTTGAGTCCATGTGCACGGACTCAAGAGTCCATGTGCGTGGACTCAAGAGTCCATGTGCGTGGACTCAAGAGTCCATGTGCGTGGACTCAAAGAAATGACCGGAAAATGATGTTTGGTTCTCTTGACGAATCAGCAATAATGCCCGTAAGTTACATTAAATGTGTTGATTTGCGATAACCCATACCTGTAACGTGGCAAATCAATTTGCCGTCCTGATTGGTCACGCGCACCTCTACGCTGGGAATCTTGTGATGGGCAGCAACGTTGACAGCCTCAGCACGTAGCAGGTCGCCCTCCTTGGCACTCGACACAAACATGATGCTGTTGCTGATGCCAAATGTCAGTTGACCGCTATAGTTCATCAAGGCTGCTATCGCCAAATCGGCCAACGTAAACAGTGCTCCACCCTGACAAACATTTCCGCCGTTGAGGTGCGCCGACGTAACCTCCATCTCTGCCACAGCATGATGCTCGTCGACTTCCGTAATCCTGCATCCGGCATTGGCCGCAAACCTATCCGTGCGATTCAGTATCTCCTGTATGTCCATATCTTGTCTTTGTGAAAAATGAATATAAAAAACGCCTCAGCTCTGTTACTGTGCACATGAGCTGAGGCGATAATCATATAAGTTGCTTAAAGAGGATTAGTCCATCTCGTAGTCCAGGATGGCCTTGCGGTTGGACAAGACGCGGTCGTAGTCTTCCTTGGAACCCACGATGATGCGGTCGAACTCGCGCAGACCTGTGCCGGCGGGTATGAGGTGACCGCAGATGACGTTCTCCTTCATGCCCTCGAGTGTGTCGCTCTTGCCGTTGATGGCAGCCTCGTTGAGCACCTTGGTGGTCTCCTGGAAGGATGCAGCAGACATGAACGATGTGGTCTGTAGGGCAGCACGCGTGATGCCTTGCAGGATCTGCGTCGACGTGGCGGGTACGGCGTCGCGCACCTGCACGGGGCGCATGTCGCGGCGCTTGAGAGCGGAATTCTCGTCGCGCAGCTTGCGGGCTGTGACAATCATACCGGGCTCCATAGTCTCGCTGTCGCCACCGTCGGTGACAACCTTCTTGCCCCAGATGCGGTCGTTCTCTTCGGCAAACTCCTGTTTGTCAACAACCTGCTGCTCGAGGAAGCGGGTGTCGCCGGGCTCGTCGATCTGAACCTTGCGCATCATCTGACGCACGATGACCTCAAAGTGCTTGTCGTTGATGGTCACACCCTGCAGACGATAGACGTCCTGAACCTCGTTGACGATATACTCCTGAACGGCTGTTGGACCTTGGATGGCAAGGATGTCGGCAGGGGTGATGGCACCGTCGGACAGAGGCGTGCCGGCACGCACATAGTCGTTCTCCTGCACGAGGATCTGCTTGGACAGTGGCACGAGGTAGTGGCGCTCGTCGCCGACCTTTGAGGTGACGACAATCTCGCGGTTGCCGCGCTTGACCTTACCCATAGTGACCTCACCGTCAATCTCGCTGACGATAGCTGGGTTGCTCGGGTTGCGGGCCTCGAAGAGCTCTGTCACACGAGGCAGACCGCCGGTGATATCACCAGCCTTGCCCACGGCGCGAGGTATCTTCACAAGAACCTCACCGGCACGAACTTCCTGATGGTCTTCCACGCTGATGTGGCCGCCAATGGGGAAGTTGTAGGTGCGCAGCACGTCGCCGTCAGCACTGATGATATGTGCCTGAGGTATCTTGGTCTTGTCTTTGGACTCGATGATGATGCGGTCGCGCAGGCCTGTCACTTCGTCGTTCTCGACACGGTAGGTGACACCCTCGATGACGCCCTCAAACTCCACGCGTCCAGCCATCTCGGTAACGATGACGGCATTGAATGGATCCCATTTGGCGATGATGTCACCCTTCTCCACCTTGTCGCCCTCGCCCTTGTAGAGCGTCGAGCCATAGGGGACGTTCTGGGTGAGCAGCACGATGCCGGTGTTGATGTCCACGAAGCGCAACTCAGCCAGACGGCCAACGACCATCTTGGCGGGCTGACCACCCTCGTCGACGATATCCACGGTGCGCAGCTCCTCAAATTCCAAGCGTGAGTTGTACTTGGCCTTGATGGTGGCGTTGGCAGCTGCATTGTCGGCCACACCACCGGCGTGGAACGTACGCAGCGTGAGCTGTGTTCCAGGCTCACCGATGGACTGGGCAGCGATGACACCAACTGCTTCTCCCTTCTGCACCATGCGTGCGGTGGCCAGGTTGCGGCCGTAGCACTTCATGCACACACCCTTGCGGCTCTCGCAGGTGAGCACCGAGCGAATCTCGACGCTCTCGATGGGGCTGGCCTCAATCTCAGCGGCGATGGCCTCGGTGATCCCCTCGCCGGCAGCCACGATGAGCTTGTTGGTGGAGGGGTTGATGATGTCGTGCACGCTGACACGACCCAGGATGCGGTCGTAGAGTGAGCTGATCACCTCGTCACCGTTCTTCAAAGCGGTGCAGACCAAGCCACGCAGTGTGCCGCAGTCTTCCTCGGTGATGATGACATCATGCGACACATCAACCAGACGACGCGTGAGATAACCTGCGTCAGCGGTCTTCAGAGCGGTATCGGCCAGACCCTTGCGGGCACCGTGGGTGGAGATGAAGTACTCGAGCACCGACATGCCTTCCTTGAAGTTCGACAGAATGGGGTTCTCGATGATCTGTGCCTCGGCACCTGCCTTCTGAGGCTTGGCCATCAGACCACGCATACCAGAGAGCTGGCTGATCTGACCTGCCGAGCCACGGGCACCGGAGTCGAGCATCATAAACACGGAGTTGAAGCCCTGATCGGCCTCGCGCATCGTCTTGAGCAGGATGTTGGAGAGGTCGTTGTTGACGTGTGTCCACACATCGATGACCTGATTGTAGCGCTCCTTGTCGGTGATGAAACCCATGTTATAGTCACCGGTGATGCGCTCAATCTCGTCGTTGCCTCGCTGCACGAGGGCTGCCTTCTCTTCGGGGATGATGATGTCGCCGAGGTTGAACGACAGACCGCCGTCGTAGGCCAGCTTGTAGCCCAGATTCTTGATACCGTCGAGGAAAGCGCAGGCACGAGCCACACCCACAGTCTTGATGACATCCGTGATGAGGGGGCGCAGTGTCTTCTTGGAGATCACGTCATTGAAGAATCCAACTTCCACGGGGATGATATCGTTGACGATGACGCGGCCCACGGAGGTCTCCATCATGTGGCGACCGATGGTGCCGTCCTCCATCTTGTCTTCTACGATGACTTTCACGGGGGCGTGGACGTCCACACGGCGCTCATTGTATGCGATGATGGCTTCCTCAGGACCATAGAAGGTGAGACCTTCGCCCTTGGCGCCCGGACGCAGCTTGGTGATGTAGTAGAGGCCGAGCACCATATCCTGCGATGGCACGGTGATAGGAGCACCATTGGCGGGATTGAGGATGTTGTGGCTCTGGAGCATCAGTATCTGTGCCTCGAGGATGGCCTCGTTGCTCAGTGGGAGGTGCACAGCCATCTGGTCGCCGTCGAAGTCGGCATTGAACGCCGTACATGCCAGCGGGTGCAGCTGAATGGCCTTGCCCTCAATCATGTGGGGCTGGAAGGCCTGGATGCCAAGGCGGTGCAGTGTCGGAGCACGGTTCAGCAGTACGGGGTGACCCTTCATTACATGCTCAAGGATGTCCCAGATGATTGGGTCTTTGCGGTCGACAATCTTCTTGGCCGACTTCACGGTCTTGACGATGCCGCGCTCGATGAGCTTGCGGATGATGAATGGCTTGTAGAGCTCTGCGGCCATGAGCTTGGGCAGACCGCATTCACCCATATTCAGTTCGGGACCCACAACGATAACCGAGCGGGCAGAGTAGTCCACACGCTTACCCAATAGGTTCTGGCGGAAACGACCTTGCTTACCCTTTAGTGAATCGGAGAGGGACTTGAGCGGACGGTTGCTCTCGCTCTTGACAGCGCTTGACTTGCGGCTGTTGTCGAAGAGGCTGTCCACAGCCTCCTGCAACATACGCTTCTCGTTGCGTAGGATGACCTCTGGAGCCTTTATCTCGATGAGACGCTTCAGGCGGTTGTTGCGGATTATGACTCGACGATAGAGGTCGTTGAGGTCGGATGTGGCGAAGCGGCCGCCGTCTAATGGCACCAAGGGACGCAAGTCGGGAGGTGTCACAGGCAGAATCTTCATAATCATCCATTCGGGCTTGTTGCGCTCGCGGCTTGCTCGGAAGCTCTCTACGACTTGCAGACGTTTCAGGGCCTCGGTCTTGCGCTGCTGGGCAGTGTCGCTGCTGGCGCGGTTGCGCAGCTCATACGAGAGTTTGTCCAGATTAAGCTCCTGCAACAGCTGCAGGATGGCTTCGGCACCCATCTTGGCAACGAACTTCTGTGGGTCGTCATCAGGCAGATACTGGTTGTCTGGCGACAAGCGGTCGATGTGCTGGATGTACTCCTCCTCGCTCAGCAGGTCGTACTTGGCCAGAGGCTGTTCCTCGCTGGAGGCAGCGAATGGGCCGGGATTGATGACCACATAACGTTCGTAGTATATCACAGCGTCGAGCTTCTTGGTGGGCATACCCAGCAGGTAGCCTATCTTGTTGGGCAGGCTGCGGAAGTACCAGATGTGTGCTACGGGCACCACCAGCTCGATATGGCCGGAGCGCTCGCGACGCACTTTCTTCTCTGTCACCTCCACACCGCAACGGTCGCACACGATGCCCTTGTAGCGGATGCGCTTGTACTTGCCGCAATGGCATTCGTAGTCCTTTGTGGGACCGAAGATGCGCTCGCAGAACAGACCATCGCGCTCGGGCTTGTAAGTGCGGTAGTTGATGGTCTCGGGCTTCAGCACCTCGCCACAGGAGTTGAGCTTGATTTCCTCAGGTGAGGCCAGACCAATGGTGATCTTTGTGAAGCTATTCTTGACTTTTGTTTCTTTCTTGTAAGGCATAGTCTTATAATGTTCTCATTCCCCTTGGGGAAAGATGATATGTTTTTGGGAAGGTGAGAGATTACTAATCAAGCGATATGCTGAGGCCCAGACCGCGCAACTCATGCAAGAGCACATTGAGCGATTCGGGAATGCCAGGTGTTGGCATGGGCTCGCCCTTGACGATTGCCTCATAGGCCTTGCTGCGGCCCGTGACATCATCGGACTTGATGGTGAGAATCTCCTGAAGAACATGGCTCGCACCAAAGGCCTCGATGGCCCAGACCTCCATCTCACCGAAACGCTGGCCACCGAACTGGGCCTTACCTCCAAGAGGCTGCTGGGTGATGAGGCTGTACGGACCTATAGAACGAGCATGCATCTTGTCTTCGACCATGTGGCCGAGCTTGAGCATATAAGCTACACCTACAGTGGCAAGCTGGTCAAACTTCTCGCCGGTGGCTCCGTCGTAGAGCTGAGTTGAACAGTAGCGCGGCAGGCCAGCCTTGTCTGTCCATTCACAAAGGTCGTCTAATGATGCACCGTCGAAAATAGGAGTTGCGAACTTGACACCCAGTTGCTTGCCGGCTGCGCCCAAAACGGTCTCGAAAATCTGACCGATATTCATACGTGAAGGCACGCCGAGGGGGTTAAGCACGATGTCAACAGGTGTACCGTCAGCCAAGAAGGGCATGTCCTCTTGACGGACAACCTTGGAGACAATACCCTTGTTGCCGTGACGACCGGCCATCTTATCACCAACGCCGATCTTGCGCTTCTTGGCAACATAGACCTTAGCCATCTGCATGATGCCAGACTGAAGCTCGTCACCGATGGTGATGGCGAACTTGCGGCGATGACGCTCGGCATCAAGTAGTTTGTACTTCTTAACGAAGTTGATGATGAGCTTGCTGATAAGGCTGTTGGTGTGTTCGTTGCTTGTCCAGCCTGAGAGCTGGATGCCTGTGTAGTCGAGGTTCGCCAGATTGGACTCTGTGAACTTGGCACCCTTGGCGATTATTTCGGCGCCCATGTAGTCCTTCACGCCCTGAGATGTAAGGTCGCGGGTGAGTTCCAACAACTTGTCGATGAGAATAGCCTTGAGATCATCTACCTTGGTGTTGAACTCATCGTCAATCTTGGGCAAGCGAATCTTGTCTTGTGCTTTCTCCGAACGAGTCTTGATGGCACGAGAGAACAGCTTTTTGTCGATGACGGTACCGGAGAGAGAGGGAGATGCCTTGAGCGATGCATCCTTGACATCGCCAGCCTTGTCGCCGAAGATGGCGCGCAGCAACTTCTCTTCGGGTGAAGGATCGCTTTCGCCCTTGGGCGTAATCTTACCGATGAGGATGTCGCCAGGCAGCACCTGTGCGCCGATGCGGATAATACCATTCTCGTCAAGATCCTTAGTGGCATCTTCGCTGACATTGGGGATGTCGGATGTGAGCTCTTCGACACCGCGCTTGGTCTCACGAACTTCGAGATTGAATTCCTCAACATGAACGCTGGTGAGTATGTCTTCACGCACCACACGTTCGTTGAGCACGATGGCATCCTCATAATTGTATCCCTTCCAAGGCATGTAGGCAACCAGCAGGTTCTTGCCAAGAGCCAGCTCGCCGTTGCTGGTGGAGTAGCCTTCGGTGAGGATGTCGCCAGCTTTGACACGTTGACCCTTCTCGCATATCGGACGCAGGTCGATGGTCATATTCTGGTTGGTGCGACGGAACTTGGGTATGCGATATTCCTTCAGTGCGGGTTCGAAGCTGACAAACTCTTCGTCTTCGGTGCGGTCGTAGAGGATGCGTATGGTGGTAGAGTCAACATACTCCACAACTCCGGCACCCTCGGCGGTAATCATCGTGCGGCTGTCCTCGCACACCTGACGTTCGATGCCGGTACCCACGATGGGAGCTTCTGTGCGGAGCAATGGCACAGCCTGACGCATCATGTTGGATCCCATCAGTGCGCGGTGGGCATCATCGTGCTCCAAGAATGGAATCAAGGAAGCAGCTATGGATGCAATTTGCTGTGGAGCAACGTCCATGAGGTCAACATCTGCGGGAGGCACGACGGGATAATCATCATCCTGACGGCATTTCACCACCTTGCGGATGAAGGTTCCGTCGTCGCGCAACGGGGCATTGCCCTGACCGATAATGAGGTTCTCCTCTTCCTCAGCAGTAAAGTATTTTATGCCTTCAGGACTGAGGTCGACAACTCCGTTGTTGACCTTGCGGTACGGTGTCTCAATGAAGCCCAGATCATCAATCTTAGCATAGACGCACAGTGATGAGATGAGTCCGATGTTAGGACCTTCAGGACTCTCAATGGGGCAGAGACGGCCGTAGTGTGTGTAGTGCACGTCACGCACCTCGAAACCGGCACGCTCGCGGCTCAGACCACCAGGACCCAAAGCCGAGAGACGACGTTTGTGAGTCACCTCGGCAAGAGGATTGGTCTGATCCATGAATTGTGACAGGGCATTGGTGCCAAAGAATGAGTTGATGACGCTTGAGATGGTTTTAGCGTTGATGAGGTCAGTGGGAGTGAAGACCTCATTATCACGAACATTCATGCGCTCACGTATAGTGCGGCTCATGCGGGCAAGGCCAATGGCAAACTGATTGGCCAACTGCTCGCCGACTGTGCGAACGCGGCGGTTGGAGAGGTGGTCGATGTCATCGACATTGGCCTTGGAGTTGACGAGCTCAATGAGATACTTGATAATCTCAATGATGTCCTCGCGCGTCAGTACACGCACTGTGGGGTCTGTCTCCAGTCCCAGTTTGCGATTGATGCGGTAGCGGCCCACTTCACCAAGGTCGTAGCGCTTTTCGGAGAAGAAGAGGTTGTTTATGACCTCGCGTGCACTGGCATCATCGGCTGGGTCGGCGTTGCGCAACTGCCGGTAGATGAAGAGTACGGCCTCTTTCTCGCTGTTTGAAGGATCCTTGGCAAGGGTGTTGAAGATAATACTGTGGTCGCTAACATCGGCATCTTCGTTGTGCAGCAGAATGGTCTGTTCGCCGCTGTCGATGATGTTCATGATATTATCTTCGTCGAGAACAGTCTCACGGTCCATGATGATATCATTGCGCTCGATGCTCACAACCTCGCCGGTATCTTCGTCAACGAAGTCTTCAACCCATGATTTGAGGACACGTGCGGCCAGCTTGCGACCAATGCATTTCTTGAGATTATTCTTTGTGACCTTGACTTCTTCAGCTAGATTGAATATCTCAAGGATATCTTTGTCGTTCTCAAAGCCTATGGCACGCAGAAGAGTTGTAACAGGCAACTTCTTCTTGCGGTCGATGTAGGCGTACATCACATTGTTGATGTCTGTGGCAAACTCGATCCATGATCCCTTGAACGGAATGATGCGGGCGCTGTAGAGCTGCGTGCCATTGGCGTGGACGCTGGAGCCGAAGAACACACCGGGTGAACGATGCAGCTGGCTCACCACAACACGTTCAGCACCGTTGATGATAAACGTGCCGTTGGGAGTCATGTATGGGATGGGACCCAGGAAAACATCCTGAATGACGGTGTCAAAGTCCTCATGGTCAGGGTCAGTACAATAGAGTTTGAGCTTGGCCTTAAGAGGAACAGCGTAGGTCAGACCACGCTCCAGACATTCTTCTATGCTGTAACGGGGCGGGTCGATGAAATAATCCAAGAACTCCAATACAAAATTATTGCGTGTGTCGGCAATAGGGAAGTTCTCGGAGAAAACCTTGTATAGTCCGTCGTTCTTGCGTAACTCCGGGGGTGTGTCAAGCTGCAGGAAGTCGTTGAAGGACTGCAGCTGCACCTCGAGGAAGTCCGGATAAGGCATCGGATTCTTCACTGAGGCGAAGTTTACTCTGTCTTTAATGATGTTTGCCATATCAATGTTTGTGATGTTTGTAGACGCAAAAAGTAGAGGACTCTCTACCAGAGAGTTCTCTACTATGTTGATTCAGAAGTGAATCAGTGCGGTGGAGCTTACTTGAGCTCGATCTCTGCACCAGCCTCCTCGAGGGTCTTCTTCAGAGCCTCAGCGTCAGCCTTGGGCATACCTTCCTTCAGGGTGCTGGGAGCACCGTCAACGAGCTCCTTAGCTTCCTTCAGACCGAGACCGCAAGCTTCCTTAACGGCCTTCACGACCTGGAGCTTTGCAGAACCAGCGCTCTTGAGGATGACATCAAAGTCAGTCTTCTCCTCAGCAGCGGGAGCTGCGCCAGCAGCGGGGCCAGCAGCAACAGCAACAGCAGCTGCAGCGGGTTCGATACCATACTCCTCTTTCAGGAGGTTCTTCAAATCATTCACTTCCTTCACTGTCAAGTTAACCAACTCTTCAGCGATAGCTTTAATATCTGCCATAAATCTAATTATGAATTTTGTTTGTTTTTACGTAGATGTTGTTTTGATGATTATTCGCCCTTTTCGGCGAGGGTCTCGAGAACACCGTGTATGGTGTTTGCTCCAGACTCCAGAGCTGAAATGACGCCCTGTACAGGACTTTGCAGCATTGCCACAATGTCTGCGATGAGTTCTTTCTTGCTCTTGATTGCGCACAATGCGTCAAGCTGGTCGGCTCCAACATAGAAACCTTCCTCTGCGTAGGCTGCTTTCAGTGCGGGGGTCGTAACACCCTTCGGGTTCTTGGAAATGATGTCCTTCAACATCTTTGCAGGAGCGTTGGCGACCTGCGTGAAGAGGACAGCTGTTGTGCCCTTCAGGGTTTCGTAGAGAGGGGTGTAATCAATCTCACTGTTCTCAAATGCCTTGTGAAGCAATGTGTTCTTCACCAGCACCATCTTAACCTCGTTCTTGAAGCAGGTACGACGCATGGCCGCTGTGCGGACACTATTGAGACCAGTTACATCAACCAGATAGAAGTGAGGATACTCCTTCAGCTTCTGACCTAATTGCTCAATGATGATGCCTTTATCTTCCTTTCTCATGATTGTAATGTCTTTAATTAGATTTCATCAACGGCCTTCGGATCTATCTTAATGCCGCGACTCATAGTACTGGAAAGATAAATACTCTTGAGATACGTGCCTTTGGCAGCAGCAGGCTTGAGCTTGATGATGGTTGAAATAAACTCCTTGGCATTCTCAGCAATCTTGTCGGCACTGAATGAAACCTTGCCTATCGATGCATGAACAATACCGGTCTTGTCAACCTTGAAGCCTATCTTACCTTGCTTCACCTCGCGGATAGCCTTTGCTACATCCATGGTGACGGTGCCACTCTTGGGGTTTGGCATCAGTCCACGAGGACCGAGGACGCGACCCAGAGCACCAATCTTACCCATGATAGAGGGCATAGTGATGATAACATCAACGTCAGTCCAGCCGCCCTTGATTTTGTCGATGTACTCATCCAGACCAACATGGTCAGCACCTGCTTCCTTAGCAGCTGCCTCCTGATCTGGAGTGCACAGACAAAGCACACGGGTGACTTTACCTGTTCCGTTGGGCAGAGAAACGACACCGCGCACCATCTGGTTGGCCTTACGGGGGTCAACACCCAGTCGGCAATCAATGTCGACAGAAGCATCGAACTTGGTTGTGGTTATTTCCTTGACCAGTTGCGAAGCCTCCTTCAGAGTGTATGCTTTCCCTGCTTCAATCTTCTCAGCGACCAACTTTTGATTCTTTGTCAGTTTACTCATAATGATGAATTGAAGTTTAATGTGAATTAAGCGGGAAAGTCACCCTTGACAGTAATACCCATGCTGCGAGCTGTACCGGCAACCAGTTTCATGGCGGCCTCCACAGTGAAGCAGTTCAAGTCGGGCATCTTGTCGGTGGCGATGGCACGAACGTCATCCCAGGTCACAGCTGCAACCTTCTTACGATTGGGCTCGGCGCTGCCGCCTTTCACCTTAGCTGCCTCCAGCAACTGAATTGCCACAGGAGGTGTTTTGACGACAAAGTCATAGCTCTTGTCGTTGTAATAGGTGATGACAACAGGCAGAACCTTACCGGCCTTGTCCTGAGTTCTGGCATTGAATGCCTTGCAGAAATCCATGATGTTGATACCCTTGGAACCAAGAGCAGGACCCACTGGGGGAGATGGATTCGCAGCGCCTCCTTTAATCTGTAATTTGATTAATCCAGCAACTTCTTTTGCCATTGTTAATTAATTCGTTAGATATTGATGTATATACGAGGTTTCGAGCGCGTAACATGTTCGCTCTACTCCTTCGTGACCTGCATGAAACCGAGCTCCAAAGGAGTCTTTCTTCCGAAAATCTTGACCGAAACCTTCAGCTTCTTCTTTTCGTTATTCACTTCCTCGACAACAGCCTCAAAGCCGGAGAATGGACCGTCGACAACCTTTACGGCATCACCTTCTGTGTATGGAATCTGGATGTCTTCAGGCACATCGGCCATTTCGTCCACCACGCCGAGGAGCCTTTTCATCTCGCTCGGACGTATGGGCATGGGTTTGCTACTATCTTTTGTCTCGCCGAGGAATCCCAACACATTAGGGGTGTTGCGCAGCATTGCTTGCACCTCACCCTTTAGATTGGCCTCTACCAGAACATAACCGGGCAGATGGCAGCGTTCCTTCACAGTGCGTTTGCCGTTGCGGACAACGACATACTTCTCTGTAGGGATAAGCACTTGGGACACGTTGCCGTTGTAGTCACCTTGGGCGACCTGAGCTTCAACGTATTCCTTTACTTTGCCTTCTTTGCCGCTTATGGCACGCATCACGTACCATTGCATACCTAAATCTGCCATTTGCACTGTCCCGATTAGTTGGGATAAACCAATTCCATTAAATGTTGGAATGTGAAATCCATAACGAAAACAACCACCGCGATGAGTAGGGAAGCAGTTAATACTACAATCGCGCTGTTCATAAGTTCTGAACGCGTAGGCCAAGTGGTCTTATGCACGAGTTCTTCGTAGGATTCCTTGCAGTAATTTACAAATCTCTTGAACATTCTTCTGATGTTTTAGCACGGGAAGAGAGGCTCGAACTCCCGACACCTGGTTTTGGAGACCAGTGCTCTACCAACTGAGCTATTCCCGTGTATAAGGGAGTCACGCGTTCATCGAGTGACTCCCTGATGTTGTGTTATTGGTTGTTCGTGTGAATTAATCGTCGAGAATCTCTGTAATCTGACCGGAACCCACTGTGCGACCACCCTCGCGGATAGCGAAGCGCAGACCGACGTTCAGAGCAACGGCGTAAATCAGTTCGACCTTAATCTCAACGTTATCGCCGGGCATCACCATCTCAGTGCCTTCGGGGAGATGAATCTCACCTGTGCAGTCCATGGTGCGGAGATAGAACTGAGGACGATACTTGTTACCGAACGGAGTGTGACGGCCACCCTCTTCCTTCTTCAGGACATAGATGGAAGCCTTGAAGTTCTTGTGGGGCTTGATAACACCCGGGTGGGTGATAACCATACCACGCTTAACTTCGTTCTTGTCGATACCGCGGAGCAGCAGACCAACGTTGTCGCCAGCTTCACCCTCATCGAGGATCTTGCGGAACATCTCGACACCGGTGATGACGGACTTCTTGTCCTCACCAAGACCCAGAATCTGAACCTCGTCACCGACCTTCACGCGGCCAGTCTCGATACGACCTGTAGCCACGGTGCCACGACCTGTGATTGAGAACACGTCCTCAACGGGCATCAAGAAGGGCTTCTCAACGTCGCGGACAGGCTCCTGAATCCATGTGTCGCAAGCGTCCATGAGCTCCATGACCTTAGCTTCCCATTCGGGCACACCGTTGAGTGCACCGAGAGCGGAGCCGCGGATGATGGGAGTCTCAGCCTCAAAGTCGTACTGAGCGAGAAGCTCCTGCATCTCCATCTCAACGAGTTCAAGCATTTCCTCGTCGTCGACCATGTCGCACTTGTTGAGGAACACAACCAGACGGGGCACGTTCACCTGACGGGCGAGCAGGATGTGCTCACGGGTCTGAGGCATAGGACCGTCAGTTGCAGCAACAACGATAATAGCACCGTCCATCTGGGCAGCACCAGTTACCATGTTCTTCACATAGTCAGCGTGACCCGGGCAGTCAACGTGAGCATAGTGACGCTTTGCTGTCTCATACTCAACGTGAGCGGTGTTGATGGTGATACCACGCTCTTTCTCCTCAGGAGCATTGTCGATCTGATCGAAGCTCTTCACTTCAGAGAGACCCTGCTTTGCCAGCACTGTGGTGATGGCAGCTGTCAGAGTTGTCTTACCGTGGTCAACGTGGCCGATAGTACCAATGTTGACATGCGGTTTGGTTCTTTCGAATTTTTCTTTAGCCATAGCTAATTTCTACTTGTTTTAGTATAAATAAATTGGAATCTATTACTTTGTGTCTCAGAACATTCTCTCCTTGGAGAGAGCTGTTGACGAGGATTGAACTCGTGACCTCTTCCTTACCAAGGAAGTGCTCTACCACTGAGCTACAACAGCATTTTCTGAAGTCTGTCTCGAGAGCGGAAGACGGGGCTCAAACCCGCGACCCCCAGCTTGGAAGGCTAGTGCTCTATCGACTGAGCTACTTCCGCGTTATCCTCAGGCTACTGTCTTGGTGGGCAAAGATGGATTCGAACCACCGAAGGTAACAACCAGCAGATTTACAGTCTGCCCCATTTGGCCACTCTGGAATTTGCCCTTACAGAGCCCTTTTAGATGCTTCTCTCGAGCCTTGTTTTTGAGTCCCAGACGACCGTCTTGGAAGCAAAACCCTCTCAAAACGGCTGCAAAGGTAGATGTTTTTTTTCGAACTCAAAAACTTTTCAGA
The DNA here is from genome assembly GCA_905233465.1 of uncultured Bacteroidaceae bacterium. Classification (GTDB taxonomy): domain Bacteria; phylum Bacteroidota; class Bacteroidia; order Bacteroidales; family Bacteroidaceae; genus Physcousia. Next base: position 15,300 of record CAJOEI010000001.1, read on the forward strand.
GATTTTTTTATCTGTTCTGTGATTTTTCTTTGTTTTTCTGCAATTGGCGCACCAGTGCGTCCATGCAATTGTCTATTGCTTCTTCGAATGTGTCGCAAGTTTTCTCTGCAAAGAGCTCTGTTGCAGCGTTGACGCGTATTGCAACTTCCTTGTTCATTGCAGTTTCCGGCTTGACGACCTTTAATGACACCTCTACCTTTCTTATTTCGTCGCTGAATTTTTCAAGTTTGCCTACTTTCTTGTTGATGAAGTCTTGCAACTTCTCTGTAGGCTCAAAGCGGATGGCTTGAATCTTGATATCCATAGGAACCTCCTTTTTTTAATTAGTTAAACTTTATGCCCTTGGATGGGCGTTGTGATAAGCTTTCTTGAGTTCTTCGAAAGTCGTGTGAGTGTAAATCTCTGTTGTGGATAGTTTCTCGTGTCCCAGCAGCTCTTTGACTGCCTCCAGACCAGCTTCGTGATTGAGCATGGTTGTTGCGAAGGTGTGTCTGAGCACGTGTGGGCTTCGCTTCTTCTGGTCCGTGACCAGCGCCAGCTTTTGCGTCACGACTTCCCGTACTATGCTGTAGTACATCCGTTCTCCTTTTTTGGTAACGAATAGCGCCTCTGTCTTGATGTTGTTTCGTCGGGCTCTTTCTCCTATATATATATATATAAGGTGTAGCAGCCTCTCCCCGAAGGGGACGATTCTTTGTTTATTGCCTTTCCCTCTCACACAGAGGGTCATGGCAGAAGTTTTGACATCCTCGACGTTGATGGCTATGAGCTCAGCAGCTCTGATGCCAGTTTCGTAGAACGTTTCAATAATCAACCTGTCACGTATGCCGATGAAGTCGTTGGTGAAAGCATCCTCGCTGTCCAGCAAACGTTGCATGTCACTTTCCCTGACGAAAACGGGCAATGTTCGCTCGCCCTTTGGTGCGGTGACGTTTCTTATGGGATTGCGTTGGACTATTCCCTTTTTATGCAGGAATCTGAAGCACGACTTCAATGCGGATAGCCTCCGTTGTGTTGACGTGGCTTTATTGCCCTTGTCCATCATGCTGACAATCCATTCTCTTGCGATGTCAGCATCGATGTCGTCCCATGTCAGGTTGTTGTCAAGTTTCTGGAAGAACGCCTCAAACGCTTTTAAGTCGCCCTGATAACTTTGTACTGTCATCGGTGACAGTGCTTTCTCGTATCTCAGGTAATCCAGAAATGCTTCGACGTACTGTTTGTTATTCAAGATTGCCTTGAAAAATCAGCTGTTATTAACTGTGATTTTCTTTAGTCTTCTACGCGGCGTAACTGCTGAACGTACACTGCACGCTCCTTAGCGAGACGCTTGAGCACGGACGGCTTGTCGAACTGCTGACGGCGACGGAGTTCCTTCACGACACCTGTCTTTTCGAATTTGCGCTTGAATTTCTTGAGAGCTCTTTCGATGTTCTCGCCTTCCTTAACGGGTACTACGATCATGTTTTGATTTGTTTGTTGTTTTTGTTGATGATAAAGATGTTTAACTCACTGCTTCCTTTTCATGCCGTTTTTATAGGCTGATAGGAAAGCGGGTGCAAAGTTAGGCATATTTTTGTGTTGTTCAAATTTTTTTGCCCGTTTTTTGTATTTATGTCTTATTTTAATGACTGCGACATCTGCTGTGGACTATAGCACTATGGCTTGTGCCTGCACACTGTGTCCCACAAAGAGCGATGCATTGTCGTTGAAGGCTTCCGGCTGTTCCGTGGTGAGGAATGTTACAGAGCCCCCTGTTGACAGGCGCTGTTGCATGTCCTGGTGTCGTTGCAGGTAGTTTTCCAGGCTTGCTGCCACATATTTCCCTTGTGGGATGATGTTGATGTGTTGCGGCGTGAACTGTCGTATCTTGTTCATCAATAGCGGATAGTGTGTGCATCCGAGTATGATGGCGTCGATGAGCGGATCCTGTTGCAGCAGTCGGTTGATGTGTTTCTTGACGAAGTAGTCAGCCCCTTCGCCGTCAGCCTCCCTGTTCTCCACGAGCGGCACCCACATGGGGCAGGCCTCGCTGTTCACCACTATATCCGGTGCTGTCTTTGCGATTTCCAGGTCGTATGTCCTGCTCATTATGGTGCCTCTTGTTGCCACGATGCCTATGTGCCGTGTCTTTGTGAAGGTGTCGACGGCTTCTGCTGTCGGCCTGACCACTCCCAGCACACGTAGTGAACTGTCGCCCATCTGTGACAGGTCGCACTGTTGTATTGTCCTGAGCGCCTTGGCAGAGGCCGTGTTGCATGCCAGGATTATCAGCGGACATCCAAGTTCGAACAGGCGTTTCACAGCTTGCAGTGTGAACTCATACACCAGCTGGAACGACCGCTGTCCGTATGGAGCCCTCGCATTGTCGCCAAGGTACAGATAGTCGTACTGCGGCAGTCGTTGTCGTATCTGCCGCAGTACTGTGAGTCCTCCGTAACCGCTGTCGAAAATTCCGATGGGTGCTATCATTCTGCTTGTGGGTTCTGTTCTTCGCTGATTTGTTGTGCCAGCCCCAACTCTTGCAGCACGGCTTCGTACAAGCCCACCCCCATATCTTCGTCGATGTATGGCGTGGTGTTGTTGTCCGTGTTGACCACGATGGCCAGTCTCAGACGTCGTGCCACAGTCTTGATGGCTTCGTTCAGCTTGTCGCGTGCAGGCTGTTGCAGCTCTTCCTGAGCTTGTGCCAGCAGCCGCTGTGCCTCTTCTCTGAAGGCTACGCTTTTCTCCATCAGCTCCTGCAGTTCGGTCTGCCTTTTCTGCATGATGCTTCTGGGAAAATCCTTCTGTCCTTGCAGGAAATCCGAGAACTTGCGTTGGAACTCGTCCTCGGCTCTCTTGGCTTCAGCGTCATATTTCTCGCGGAGCTGGTCATAGCTCTGCTGTGCTGTGGCGTATTCAGGCATCTGCTGCAGCACCTTGTCGTATGGTATGTAACCGATGTATGCGACAGCATCGGTCACATCCTCTTGTGCATGCAGGCTCACTGCTGCCGCTACGATGCATATCGTAGTGAGCAGCATTCGCCTTAGGCGTCTTGTCATGTTTGTGGCAGTGTTCATTCGGAATTAGTTGATACCCAGTGCCTTTTTGATTTCGTTTGTCAGGTCTTTGGACAGCGTTGTGCTGATATATGGTATGCCAGCCGAGGTGTCCATGATGTAGACATATCCGCCTTCGTCACCGATTTTCTTCACGGCAGCCGTGACTTTCTCCGAGAGAACTTGCATCTTTTCGCTCTGAGCTTTCTGGAAGGCCTGCTGGTTGTCCTGCACGCTTTGCTGTATGCGCTGTGAGAGGTCCTGCAGTTCTGCCTCGCGACGCTGGCGAACATTCTCTAACAGATTAGCCTGTTCCTTCTGATACTCTTCGTATTTCTTCTGGAACTCATCCTGCATTCTCTTCAGGTCGGCCTCATACTGTTCTGCCAGTGTCTGCAACTCTTTCTGTGCTGCGGCATATTCAGGCATAGCAGGAACGACGTCAGCTGTGCTGAAGTGTCCGAATTTCTGTTGTGCGTTTGTGTTGATGGAAGCAAGCATGATGAATGCTGCAAAAAGAATCTTTTTCATACTTTAATATTTGCTATTTGTTGTCTGCCAATAAAATATTATGCATTAATTAAGTCCGAGTTTTGTCAGCACATCAGCCGAGATGTCAATCTTCGGTGAGGCAAAGATGATGCCGCTGTCGCTGGCGCGGTCCAGAATGAGGCTATAGCCCTTGGTCTCGCAGATATCCTTGACGACCTCGTATATCTCGTCCTGTATGGGCGTCATCAGGCTTTCGCGTTTTTTGTAGAGTTCGCCCTCCGGACCGAAGTATTTCTTTTTCAGGTCGGCAGCTTCCTTTTCCTTGGCCACGATAGCTTCCTCGCGTTCCTTCTTCTGTTCGGCGCTGAGGAACACAGCCTCACTTTGATAGGTCTTGTACAGGTTCTGTGCTTCGGTTGACAGCGCCTCCACCTCTGCCTGCCACTTGCGTGAGATTTGGTTCAGCTGTTCTCCCGCACGCTCATACGCGGGCATATTCTTGAGTATATACTCCATGTCAATGAGTGCAAACTTCTGAGCTGAAGCATTGATGCTGATGGCAAGTGCGCAGACCGCCAAGGCAATGATTGTCAGTTGTTTTTTCATAATTGTAATTAATGTTTGTAAATTATGAATTATACTGTGTTTAGAATTCTTGTCCAAGGATAAAGTGGAACTGCGAGCCGCCGTAGGTCCTTGAGCCAAACACCTTGTCGAAACCGTATGCCCAGTCTATACCCAGCAGGCCGACCATCGGCAGGAAGATGCGTGCTCCCACGCCAGCCGAGCGTTTCATGTCAAAGGGGTTGAAGTCGCGGATGTTGTTCCATGCGTTGCCGCCTTCCACGAATGCCAGACCATAGATATTGGTTGAGTTGCTCAGGATGAACGGGTAACGCAGCTCCAGCGTGAAGCGGTCGTAGGCGTAGCCGTTGTAGCCTCGTGGCGTCAGCGAGCCGTTGTCGTAGCCTCTCAGACCGATGGTCTCGGTGGCATAGCTGTAGGAGTAGCCGCTCATGCCGTCGCCGCCGACATAGAAGGTCTCAAACGGCGAGCGCTTGTTGGAGTTGTAATGCCCCAGCAGTCCGAACTCCACACGTGTAGACAGCACAGGGGCTTTCTTCTTGTCCGACAGCGCAGTATATGTCCTGCTCTTGAATTTCCATTTGTGGTATTCAATCCACTGGTATTTGCTCTGCAGTTCAGACATATACGAACTGGAGTTGGGATTCGTGGCCATGTTGGCGTAGTCGCGTCCGTCCCAGAGCGAGTATGGTGGGGTGAATGCCGCCGTGAACGTGAACTCCGACCCTCGACGTGGGTATATCGGGTTGTCCGATGAGTTGCGTGACAGCGTGAAGTTCAAACTGATGTTGTTACACGTACCGTTGGAGATGAGAAAATACTCCCAGTCCTTGAGCGAGTAGCGCGTATAGCTCAGGTCTGCCATCAGCGTGAAGTAGTCGTCAGGCCACGACAGGCGCTTGCCCCAGCCAAGGGAGAAGCCATATATCTTCACGAACTTGTCAGGGTCGTAGAAGTTCTCATAGTAGTTGCCATAGCTGGTGCCGTAGCCGTACATGTAGTTGTAGTAGGAGTTGTACACCGAACTGTTGTAGTACCTGTCGCTGACATCCGTCTGCTTGGAGAAGAACGCTGAGAACTGCAGCGAGTTAGGTCGCTTGCCTCCGAACCACGGATCCAGATAGTTGATGCTATATGCCTGGTAGTAGCGTCCGTTGGTCTGACCGCTGATGCTGAAGGTCTCGCCGTTGCCTTGTGGCAGCACGCCGCGCCGCAAGCCGTCCTTGGCGAACAGGTTGTGCAGACTGAAGTTGCTGAACTTCAGGCCTATCTTTCCTATCACACCCGTCTGACCGTAGCCCAGCGAGAACTCCACCTGGTCTGTCGACTTTGGGGTGAGGTTCCATGTGAGGTCTACTGTGCCGTTGTTGGGATCGGGCTTGATGTCATAGTCTATGGCCTCAGGGTCGAAATGGCCCATGCTGGCTATCTCGCGGAACGAGCGTTCCATGGCCTCTTTCGAGAATAGGTCACCGGGCTTGTTGCGCAGCTCACGACGCACAACTTCTTCATATACACGGTCATTGCCGTTGATGGTCACGTGTGACAGATATGCTTGTGTGCCCTCTTGTATGCGCATTTCCAGGTCCACACTGTCGCCCACGATGTTCACCTCCACGGGATCGAGCTGATAGAAGACGTAGCCGTTGTTATAGTATAGGTTGCCTATTGCATCCTCGTCCTCGCGCAGGCGTTTCTGCAGGTGCGTCTGGTTGTACACGTCGCCGCGCTGCATGCGCAGCAGCTGCGAGAGGTCGTCGCTGGCATACAACGTGTTGCCCACCCACTCGATGTTGCGGACATAATATTTCTGACCTTCTTCTACCTTAATATATATGTCAACGGACTTCTCGTCGTGAGGCTTCACGCTGTCATACACCACGCGGGCGTCGCGATAGCCCAAGGCATTGTATTTCTCGATGAGACGGCCTTTGTCTTCGCGCCAGCGCTCGTCGATGAACTTCTTCGAGCGGAACCAGCTACTGATTTTGTGGCGCTCGTGTGTCTTCTTGAAGGCTCCGTTGGCAAACAGCGTTCCCTTGATCTTCGACATCTTCAATGCCGTGTTGCCCATCACGGTGATGCTGTTCACCTTCACCTTGTCCCTCTTATTGATATTGATGTCTACGATGGTCTTACCCGGGTCGCTGATGTCGTCGTGTTGCACGATTTCAATCTCAGCATTCTTGTAGCCCTTCTCGTCGAAGTACTTCTTTGCCAGTATTTTAGTGCGGTTGACGATGTTCGGGGTCATGTGTCCATCGCGGATTAGTCCCAGTCGGCTCTCCAGATCCTCTCTCTCGCTTTTCTTCACGCCGTTGTAGTTTATGGCGGCTATGCGCGGTCGTGCGGCCAGCTTGATGTGCAGATATGCCGAGTCGGCCACAATGCTGTCCACGCTGATAGCCACGTTGCTGAAGAGGCCGTTGCGCCAGTATCGCCTCACAGCCTGCGAGATATCCTCTCCAGGGATGGTGATGCGCTGCCCTTTCGACAGCCCCGACAGCCCTATGAGCACGTAGTCGTCGTAGGTCTTGATGCCTTCCACGGTGATGTCGCCGATGACATACTGTTGCGGCGTGCGGGTGTAGTCAATGGTGGGATTGACTACGCGCTCCGTCTGGGCGTATAGCCACGAGGACATGCACCACAGCAGAAGGTATGATATAATGATTCGATGTTTCACCGTTTCAATTTTCAACTCTCAACTTTCAATTTTCAACTTTCGCCTTTCAACTCTCAACTCTCAACTCTCAATTCTCCCCTTCCTCCACCTGTTCGCTCGTCATGCCGTAGCGGCGTTCGCGACGCTGGAACTCTGCTATGGCCTGATGCAACTCCTCTTCTCCGAAGTCTGGCCAGAATGTGTCGCAGAAATACAGCTCGGTGTATGCCAGCTGCCACAGCAGGAAGTTGCTGATGCGTTTCTCGCCTCCAGTGCGGATGAGCAGGTCGGGATCAGGCATGAAGCTGGTCTGCATGTAGCTCGCCACCATGCGCTCGTCGATGTCGTCCTCACAGCGGCCCTGGCTCTGCATGTCGACATAGATGTCTCTGCATGCGCGTGTGATTTCCCAACGTGCCGAGTAGCTCAACGCTACGACCATCGTCATGGTATCGTTGTTGCGGGTGTTGTGCTCCACTTCCTGCAGCTTGTCCTGCACGGCCTTTGGCAGCCTGTAGCGGTCGCCGATGACGCGGAAGCGGACATTGTTCTTCTGGAATATCTCTTCCTCCAGATGTGTCAGCACCAGCCCCATCAGGGCGTTGACTTCTTCTTCGGGACGGTTCCAGTTCTCAGTGGAGAAGGTGTACAGTGTCAGATACTTCACGCCTATCCGTGTGCACTCCTGTGTGATGCGCCTCACAGCTTCCACACCCTCTACGTGTCCAGCGGTACGTGGCAGCCCCTTGGCTTTAGCCCATCGACCGTTGCCGTCCATGATGATGGCTATGTGTGTCGGGATATGTGTCAGGTCTAATTGTTGCATTTGCGGTATTTGGGTGATATGTCGTATGTTATGAAGACGTATGTCAGTGTGTAGCAGTCTTTGTTCTTGAACATCCCGCTCTTGATGGCATACGGGTCTTTCAGCTGTGTGCCCTCGTGGGTGGCATCGATGGCATCGGTGGTAGTGAATCTTGTTGACCATTCGAGGCCCAGATTCAGTCGCGGCCGCAGTTTGTATCGAAAGCCAAGTCCCAACGGGATGTTCACGCCTGCCGCAACGCGGGCTCCGCCGCCGGTGACCAGCGTGACGCCGGCTCCCATGAACACGTATGGTGTCCAGCGCTTCAGGCCTTTGTATGCCTGACCTAAGCCGTAGCCTAGGAAGTTGAGTTCAAACTGTGCGCCCAAGTCCATCACATTACGCCCGAAGTGGATGGGCTTGGCTGGTTCGCCGCCTTGAGGCACCTCGTCCCAGGCGTTGGTGGGGATGAACAGCCCCTCGGTGTTGCCGCTCACATGGCCCATTGCCAGATTGGTTTTCACCACCATGCGCTGGTTCAGGTTGCGGCGCCACAGCAGCGTGCCCATCATTCCGGGATGGCTCAGGATGCCGCCGCCGGCATCACCGATGTATGAGCTCAGACCTATGCCGCCGCCTATCTCCTGCTGGTACTGCAGCAACTCGCCCTGCTGGGCGCGTGCCGTTGCCATAGCCACGAGCAGCGCTATTGTTGTGATGGAGAATCTATTTTTCAATTTTCCATGTTTCTTCTCCAACCACCAACCAGATGCACGTGCCATCGGTGGTGACGTTCATCGTGGCCGGCGTGCCGTCGGCAGCGAGCACCGTCACCTCGTCGGGCATGGTCAGGTGCGAATCGGTTTTCCAAGTGATGCCGTTGTCGTGGCTCACAAGGATTTCTCTCTTGCCTTCCATGAAGGCTACCAGCATATTGTCTGCTGCCACGAGGTGCAACGTGGCTTCCGCTGTCAGGGTATAGTGGTTGTCGGGGGCGATGTCGAAGCATGTCCAGCCCTCGTCGCTGTTGGCCAGCAAGCTCCATATGGTCAGGGGTGTTGTCGCGGCTGCGCCATGCTGCTGGCACGCCAGCAACACACGCTCATTGCCGTTGCTCTGGGTGTATGCCACGTGCGCCAGGATGTCATAGCCAGCCAGAATCTCTTCACTGGCTTCCCACGCGAAAGTCTCTGCCGTCGCAGCGGGTGCCGCCTCGGTGGTGCGCGTCCATGTGTAGTCGTCAGGATCCGACGTGCGGCTATACAGGCTCACCGTGTAGTCCCTGTAGTTGCTGCCGTCGGTGGAATACACGCGGTAAATGCGCGGAGAGGTGAAGTCGATGGTGTCCTTCGAGTCATAGGCCGTCCACTCGGTGGTGTCATTCTCCGGCGCGTGCACCACAGCGCCCACGTAGGTCAGCGTCGTCAGCACGGCGTCCAAGCAGGTGCGCTCGGGCAGCGCCGTCGCCAGACTTATCGTCTGCTTGCGCTGGTCGATGGTCATGGGATAGTACGAGCCCGAGAAGGCGAGATAGTATGTGCTGTCGCTTCCCGTGCTACTCGTCACTGTCAGCGCGCGACGCATCTGTCCCAGCGTGAACGAGGTGATATAGCAGTTGTCGCTGATAACCACCGTCTCGTCGTCGTCACTGCTCGAGCAGCCCATCGGCAGCAGCAGTGTCGTCACGATGGCTATGGCAGCAAGGATATGTCTTTTCATGTAGCGTGTCATAAAGCGGGGCAAAGGTACGCAAAAGTTTGGAGTTTAAGCCGCCGTGTTTATAGTTTTTTGGCGTTATCACCCAAAGTTTAACGTTTTCTTACGCATTCGGCAGCCCTATTCACATGAATTACCATGAATTACCCGCAATCGCGCCCCGCAAAAAGGCGTATATAAAACATTCGGCGACAACCGAATTTCTTCGATTGTCGCCGTCAGTCGGAAAGAGGCGACTCGAACGCCCGACCCCTACGTCCCGAACGTAGTGCGCTACCAACTGCGCTACTTTCCGATTTTGCGCCGCAAAAGTACTGCTTTTTTCTGAACTGACGAAGAATATGACCGTTTTTCTTGCTTTTTACCAACTTTTTTATGCCAAAAACCACTTTTTTGAGCGAAAGTCTTGCACGGTTCATAGAAATGTACTACTTTTGCACCCGCAAAACGCAAGATAGCGTTTTTTGGTGTCATAGCTCAGTTGGTAGAGCAAAGGACTGAAAATCCTTGTGTCCCCGGTTCGATTCCTGGTGACACCACCCTCAGAAGAAACCCTAATCGGCATGTCGGTTAGGGTTTCAAACGTCCTGGGGGTTTGCAGCAATATCACCAGTGAGACTCGCAAGTATCTCCGGTGAGACTTGCAAGTATCACCGGAGATACTCATGCGTCTCACTTGGTGATACTACTCGTAAGTTCCAAGGCGTTTTTGACCGACATGCTATTCAGGCATAATCAATCCTAATGAGGAATGTAGGTTGTATGTAGGTAACCGTCATAACCGTCATAGGAACTTACATAGTTTTATTGCGTTGATATTTAGGTGGTTCTTGTGCCTTCGTGTAGGCATGTAGGTTGTTTTTGGCAGAACCAGTGAGTGCGCGCGTACGCGCGCGTAAGGAATTTGCCGCTATTGCTTTATCAGTGCTGTCTGCGGGTTGCGGAGCCCAGTGGCCTGACGCAGGAACGCTTTGGCAGTGCCGAAGCGTAGATAGAGGTCCAGCCGCACGGGCATGTGGTTGAGGTCGTCTGTGACGTAGAATGTCACGACCTCTTTCTCCTTGCGACCTTCGATGTCCACAAATGAGAACACCAGGCATCGGTAGGTGTCGCCGGTGTTGTCCATCTTGAAGGTCTCGCGGCCGCGGTAGATGAGTGTGGCTTGTCGCACCTTGTGCCCGTCGGCCATGGGGAAGGTGATGCGCTGGCCTTCTTTGTAGTCCTTGGGGTCAAACGACCGTGCCCTGAGCAGCATGCTACACATGTCGTATGGGCACTCGGTGGTGTGTTCCTGCTTGACAGACACCTCGCCGCGGTGGCTTACAAAGCGTTGGTCCAGCGTCACGCCGCCGTTGGCTGGATAGCTGTACCACAGCTCGTCGACGTAGTAACGCTTGCCCTCCAATGCTCCCTTGCGGTAGTACAGCGGCAGCAGGTCGTGGCTGACGTACGACACCAGCGTGTCGCGCATCATGAAGAACTTGTCTGTACGTGCGTTGCCGCGTGTGATGAGATGGCAGCGGTAGGCTGGCTGGCCATTGTGTGTCGCCTGGCTGATGTTAAGGTTGGCGGTGCCAGCCTTCATCCAGATGAACTTCCAGTTGAAATAGAGTTGGTAGTGCAGATCCTCGCCAGCGTCGAAAGCTGTGTTCGTGGCAGGACATTGTGGTGCTGCTGTGCCGCAGCACAGCGCCAGCAGCACTATTGCGAGTAAGCGTGGCAGGGACATGGTGGGTGTGGTTACAGGTGTTGCGGGACGCAGCCTACAGTTTCAGGCCGCCCATGTTCAGGCCTCCTCCCGACGACGACTGGCGTTTGCGTGATTCGCGTTCCATCTCCTTCTTGCGGTCGCGGTTTCGGTTGCGCTGCTCGCGTTTCTTGTCAGCTTTCTGCTTGATGAGCTTTTCGGGTTTCTGGCGCATGGTGGCTATGCCGCGTGCATCCCATTTCTGCTCTATCTCCCATTGAGCCTTGACGGTCATGGGCTTAGGAAAGTAGAACACTTCCTCTGGCTGCTCGCCGTCGTCGAAGGAGCCTGTGGTCCACACGCCGTCGCCGTTGCGGTCGATGAAGCAGCGCATGTAGTAGTCTTCGGGTTTGAGATAGAAGAAGTCAGCGCGGCCGCTGGCGTTGGCACGTTCCGTACGGACTACCTTGTCGCTGGCATTGAGCAGCTGCACCACGACGTTGCTGTCGGGCAGCTGCACCTGTATGTAGAGTGAGCCGTAGTCTTCGGCTTTCTTGGTCTGATATTCTAGTTTCACGGCCCCGTTGATGTGGCCGAGGACGCCGTGCAGGGCGGCGCTGTCAATTTCCAAACGGTATTTGGTGTCCAACTCCCATTCGGCAAAGAGCTGCATCTCGGCCGGATGGCCCTCGTGTTGCATCAGTTCGAATGGTGCCGGCACCCATGTCGAGTCGTTCTCAGCCACGAGGAATCGCACGGCAGCACTGTCTGGCATAGCCGTGATGGGTTCGGAGATGGTGATGATAGGGTTCTGATTGGGGTCCATCGTTCCCGACGGTTTGCTCTTGACGTCGAGCAGTGTTGTCAGATGCGGATTGGGCTCAGGCTGGAAGTTCTTGTTCTTCTTGCGTTTCTTCTCCTGCTCCTTCTCCCAGTCGGCTATCTTCTCCTGCAGTTCCTTCATCTGCTTGGCGTGTGTGGTCTTTGGCACCAGCTCCAGCGTGTCGGTCTTCCACGCCAGCTGGCCTGCGGTGTCGGTGTCAAGGTAGCTGTATGCAAATCGCAGCGTGTCGGCCCACGCTATGTTGGTGTCTGGTATCCAATATGTGATGGTGTCGCCACCGACGCTGTGTTCCGTCACAAAACCTCCCTCGCCCTCGAAGCTCATTCCCTGAATGCGCGGCATGGTGTCGGCCGGTGCTGTGAAATATACCGTAAACCGTTCTGGCACAGGGCGCTCGGTCTTCACCAAGTGGCGGTCTTGTCCGGCCTCCGTGAAGGCTCGTAGTACAATGTTATCGGGGAAGAAGTGTGTGTACCTCACCGGGCGTATGCTGTCGTAGTGCGTGGAGTCAGCCCACACTGTGTCAAGACGTATGTCGGGTCGGCAGGAGGTGGTGAAGTGTGTGGTGTCCATGGCCAGCATCTCGCTCTTCTGGCTGAAGCGGAAGTTGCCGTCCATGTCCTGCAACGCGAAGGCACGGTAGCGACGGTTGGCTGCTACGCCCTTGATGACGAAGTATCCGCTGCCGTTGGTGCGGCTCACGCGCTGCAGTGCTTCGGTGCGGAACAGGCTGTCGGGCACGCCGCTGTCTGTCACGGGTTCGGCATAGAGGCCCACCATGATGCCTTTGATGGGTTCCAGGTCTTCGGCATTAAGCACATAGCCTGACACCTCCATCGTGTCGATGTCCGGGCCGGTAGAGAAAGAGAAGGTGTAGTTGCCCATGGGGTTGCCCTCGTTGTTGTCCACGATGGCATCAGCAAAATCCACAGTGTAGGTGGTGTTGGGCTTCAGGGTGTCGAATAGTTCTATGCGCACGCGTTTGCCGTCGGCACGCACGTTGGCCATCTCCACCTGCGGCGGCGAGACAATAACCTTCTCGCTGGCGTTCTCAATCTTGATGTATTCGTTGAAGAGGATGCTGATTTTCTTGCGGTTGGAGTTCGTGGCCTTGTTCAGCGGCTGGCTTGTCACCACGCGTGGCGGATCCTCGTCATATTCGCCGCCGTCGGGGCTACCGATGCTGGCACAGGCTGCCACGACTATTGCCACGGCCACTGTCAACGGCAACAGCCACAGTTGGCGGCCGCCGCCGAGCATTGTTTTATGGTCGTTATTTTTCACCTTAGAACCTTCCTATATTCATTTTCAGCATTTCCTCGATGATGTCGCGGTTGTTGGACAGTCGTGGCACCTTGTGCTGCCCGCCCAGCTTGCCGTGTGATGCCAGCCACTCGTTGAACAGTCCTGGCCGCGCCGTGATGAGTTGCAGGCGTTGCAGTGTGATGTCCTTGGCACGCTTGGCTTCGTAGTCGGTGTTCTGGCGTTGCAGCTCGCGGTCGAGGCAGTCGGCAAAAGCCTCGCTATCGGCTGGTGGGCGCGAGAACTCGATGAGCCATTGGTGGCGGCAGCGGGCATGGCCGTCCATGAAGATTGGTGCGGCAGTGTATTCCAGCACTTCGGCACCTGTCTGTGTGCAGGCTGCGGCCAGTGCATGCTCGGCGTTATCCACTATCAGCTCTTCGCCAAAGGCGTTGATAAAGAACTTTGTACGTCCTGTGATGACGAACTTGTATGGGTCACGTTGTGTGAAGCGCACGGTGTCGCCCAGCATGTAGCGCCACAGACCGCTGCTGGTGGAGATGACTATTGCGTAGTTGCGACCCGGCTCCACGCCCCATAGCGGCAGCACGGTGGGGTGGGGGCTCTCCACCTCGTCGATGGGTATGAATTCGTAGAACACGCCGTAGTCCACCATCATCAGCATCGCCTCGTCGGTGGGTGATGACTGCACACCAAAGAAGCCCTCGCTGGCGTTGTATGTCTCGACGTATGACATCTCTTTGTGGCGGAAGAGGTGACGGTATTGTTCGCGGTAGGGCGTGAAGGCCACGCCGCCGTGCCAGAACACTTCCAGATTCGGCCACACGTCGTCCAAATGTTCTTTGCCAGTGAGCTCCAGCACACGCGTGATTACTGAGAGCATCCACGACGGCACACCGCTCAGGCTGGTGACGTTGCGGCCGGCGGCCTCGCGGGCTATGCGTTCGCGTTTCTCGGCAAAGTCCGACAATAGCGCCGTTTGTTTGCGCGGTACACGCACGAAATTCACTATTGGATTGGCGTTCTCGATGAGGATCGCACTCAGGTCGCCCACGTAGGAGTGTGGCAGGTTGTAGTTCGGCGCGTGTGAACCGCCCAGAATCAGCGCCTTGCCGTCGAAGATGCGGCTGTGTTGCTTGTGGGTCAGGTATGTTACCACCGAGTCGCGTCCGCCGGCATAGTGTGTGTCCTTCAGCGCCTCTGGCGAGACAGGAATGAACTTGCTGCGCTCGCTCGTCGTGCCGCTGGACTTGGCATACCAGCGTATGCGGCCTGGCCACAGCACATCGCTTTGGCCGTGGCGCATGCGGTCGATGTATGATTTGAGATCGTCGTAGCTCTGAACCCCGAAGGCAGCGGCAAACTGCTCGTAGCTGCGTATGTCGCTGTAGCCGTGGCTCCGGCCCCATTCCGTGGAGCGGGCGCGCTGTAACAGATGCCGCAGCACAGACATCTGCAGTGCCTCGGCATCTTGCTCGTAGCGGTCCAGACGGTGGCGTCGGCCGCTCAGGGCAGCGTCAACGATACTTGTGAAGTTCATGTGTTGTCCTCTTCTTCTGCTATTTCGTCGGTGATGTCCTCTTCTTTGGATTCGGATGCCGTGGTTGTGCGGCGCTCGCGTGCCAGGAATATGGCGTTGACCGTCTGACGGTCGGCATGCAGCGCACGCAGGGTGGCATGTGCGGCGTGCTGGTGGCTCTCTTTCTTAGAGTAGCCTTGTCCTGTCTCACATTCTATGCCTTCGATGACGGCGCGCGAGACAAAGACTGGTGAACTGCCATTGTCTGTCCTCTCGTCTGTGAGGCGGAATTCCAGATTCAGGCGATGCTTCTGGCACCACTCTATGAGTTTGGACTTGAAATTCACCTCTTCGGCGGCGATGTCATCGATGTTGATATAGTGGCCCAGCACATGGTGGCGGATGAAATGCATTACGGCATCGTAGCCTCGGTCCAAATACACAGCCCCGATGAGCGCTTCAAAGGCGTTGCCGCCCATGTAGCTGTTGTGTGCATTGGAATGGCTGTTGGAGCGTATCAGACGTGACAGTCCCGTGGCGGCTGACAGGTGGTTGAGAGAGCTGCGCTGCACAATCTTGCTGCGTGTGTTGGTGAGGAAGCCCTCGCCCTTGCCTGGAAAATAATGGAAGACGATGTCTCCCACCACGGCGTCGAGGATGGCGTCGCCCAAGAACTCCAGACGCTCGTTGTTCTCGCCACGACGGGATTTTGAGTTGGAGCTGGTGGACTTATGCAGCAGTGCCTGACGGTAGTAGTGTATGCGGTGCGGGTAGAAGCCGAGCACGCTGAACAAAGACGAACGAAGCTCCCTGTCCGACTGGAAAGGGAGCCTCATGCGGTCTAATATGTTCTGTCGAAAATACACGCTGTGCAGGCGTTAATGAAGTTCAACAAACTCTAAACGTGTTTCTTGAAAATCACGCAAGCGTTGTGTCCGCCGAAGCCGAACGTGTTGCTCATGGCAGCGCGCACCGTGCGCTCCTGTGCCTTGTTGAAGGTGAAGTTCAGACGATAGTCGATCTCCTCGTCCTCGTCACCGTCCTCGTGGTTGATGGTCGGTGGCACGATATCGTGATACACCGACAGCACGCTGATAAGGCCTTCCACGGCACCGGCGGCACCCAGCAGGTGGCCTGTCATGGACTTCGTGGAAGAGATGTTCAGCTTGTAGGCGTGGTCACCGAAGAGGGCTTGTATAGCCTTGGCCTCGCTGATGTCGCCCACGTGTGTCGACGTGCCGTGAACATTGATGTAGTCTATCTCATCGGGGTTCATGCCTGCATCTTCCAATGCATTCTGCATCACCAACTTAGCACCCAATCCTTCGGGGTGAGTGGCGGTGATGTGGTAGGCATCGGCACTCATGCCCTCGCCGACCATCTCGGCATAGATGCGTGCGCCGCGGGCCTTGGCGTGCTCCAGTTCCTCCAGTATCAGGCAGCCAGCACCCTCACCCATGACGAAGCCGTCGCGTGAGGCGCTGAAAGGTCGGCTGGCAGTGGCGGGGCTGTCGTTGCGTGTGGACAATGCCTTCATGGCGTTGAAGCCGCCCACGCCGCCTGTGGTGATGGCGGCCTCGGCACCGCCGGCAACGATGGCGTTGGCCTTGCCAAGACGGATGAGGTTATATGCCTCGGCCAGGGCGTGGGTGCTGCTGGCGCAGGCAGAGGTGGTCACAAAGTTGGGGCCGTGGAAACCGTACATGATGCTGATGTGGCCAGCAGCGATGTCAGCTATCATCTTGGGGATGAAGAACGGGCCAAACTTAGGACCTATCTCGGCTCCTGTGCGGCCGTAGGCCTCCACTTCTTCCTGGAAGGTCTGTATGCCGCCGATGCCTACGCCAAACACCACGCCGATGCGTGTCTTGTCCTCGGCTTCGATGTCCATGCCGCTGTCCTCCAAGGCTTGCTTGGCGGCGGCGATGGCATACTGGCAGTAGGGGTCCATCTGGCGGGCCTTCTTGCGGTCCAGATCCCAGTCCTCGGGGTTGAAGCCCTTCACCTCACAGGCGAATTGCGTCTTGAACTTTGCGGTATCGAATCGGCTGATGGGTGCAGCACCGCTCTCGCCGGCTACCAATGCTCGCCAGGTGTCGGCGACGTTATTGCCTAAAGGGGTGATGGCTCCAAGGCCGGTCACTGCTACTCGTTTTAATTCCATATTGTTCTCGGCTGTCTATGAAAAACAGATTACACCGATTTCACGGAAAGAACGCCTGCGCCACAAGCGGCGGATGCGGCATGTCTGACCGTAAAATCCATGTAATCCGATATTATCGCTATTGTTCGGAAGCCTTGCACTTCCTCCTTGCGACGGGAAAAGATGATTACTGGTGGGACTCGATATAGTTCAGGGCATCGCCGACAGTGGAAATCTTCTCAGCATCCTCATCGGGAATGGTGATACCGAATTCCTTCTCAAACTCCATGATGAGTTCTACTGTGTCAAGAGAGTCGGCACCCAGATCGCCGGTGAAGCTCTTCTCTGCAGTTACCTCGCTGGGGTCTACACCCAACTTGTCAACGATGATGTCAATTACTTTGCTTTCTTTTTCAGACATAGTTGTAATGTTTTTTTAATGAATATCAAACTTAGTGGAGGTTCAGTATAGGACACAGAACCTCATTTTGCGGCTGCAAAGGTCGTACATTTTATCCATATTACCAAACAAATGAACATTTTTCTTGTTCATGTGCTGTCTTTTTGTAGCCTTTTTGTGCAGGAAATATGCTGATTAGGCCAACTCTACCACTTCTCTTCGCAGGGGATAATGGCCGCGTTGCGCCTCAAATGTGGCTGGTGAAGCTTTCAGGCGTGCGCTGTCGCGACGCGGGTCGTAGAGCCACAGCTGCAGCTCCGCAGCGCTCATGTCTGAGTGATATGGTGCTCCTGCCGGTGACCCCACTTCTGTGGCGAAATGTGGCAGTCGCGGGGCGTGGATATCGAAGGTGTCGGGCAGGTGCAGGTAGTCGGCCACAGCTGCCATGCTCATGCGTGTAGCATTGACTTTGCCGTCGGCGCTGTAGCCTGCGATATGTGGCGTGGCGATGACGGCGCGTTCCAGTAGTGTAAGGTTGATGGCGGGCTCGCCCTCCCATGTGTCGATGATGGCAGCGCTCACCTTACCACTGTCCAAGGCATGCAGCAGTGCTTCTTCGTCGACAACGCCTCCACGCGCAGCGTTGATCACTGTTGGCTGCCGCCTCATCTGCGCAAAGGCTTCAGCATCAAGCAGGTGCAGGGTGGGGTATGGGCCGTCGACGGTCAGTGGAGTGTGCAGCGTCACTACGTCGCTCTCCGTCAGCACCTCTGTCAGCGACGACCAGCGTAGGCCGGATGGTGGGGCGGCATGCTGTTGTTCGAGCGGCGGATCGTTGAGCAGGATGCGCCCTACGCCTATCTTTTGCGCGGCGCATGCCACGGCACGGCCCACATGGCCTACGCCGATGATGCCTAAGGTAATGTCGCTCGGGGAGCACGTGGCGATAAGACATGAGCATACATACTGTGCCACGCTCGTGGCGTTGCAGCCAGGACAGTTGGTCCAGCGTATGCCGGCGGCATCGAGCCACGGCGTGTCGAGATGGTCATAGCCTATGGTGGCCGTGACGACAAGGCGCACGGCGCTATCCTCCAGCAGGCTGGCATCGCAGCGGGTGCGGGTGCGCACAATCAGTATCTCGGCATCCCGTACGTCAACTGGTTGGATGTCGCCTCCGCTCTTGGCCAGCACTTGCAACGGCTCGCCGCGTGCCGCCAGCATCTCGCGCAGTTGCGTCAGCGGCCCGAGCATATAAGGAATCTTATCGTCAACGACAATTTTCATTGTTTATAGGAAATCCTAGGAAACCCTAGGAAACCCTAGGAAACCCTAGGAAGACCTAGGAAATCCTAGGAAAACCTAGTCTCACTAGCTTCTATAGTATTTCTGGCAGCTCGTGTAGACGAGTGCCATTGGAGCCTTTGATGAGTATCAGTCGGTGTTCGGGGCGTGAAGTGGCTATACAGCTCTTCACAGCTGCCACATCGGGGAAGCATGTCACACGCGCATCGTTCTGTGCAGCTGCCGCCTTGCCGAACTCCTCGCCCACGAGCCAGATGGTCTTGGCATCGCTGGCCAAGGCTGCTGACAGCACACGGGTGTGTTCGCTTGCGCTCTCTGCACCCAGCTCGCGCATGTCGCCGAGGATGAGCATCTTGTGTGCGTGACGCATGTTGCAGAAGTTGTCCAAGGCTGCCATCATAGATGTCGGGTTGGCATTATAGGCATCCACGATGAGCTCGTTTGTTGCCGTGCGGCGCAGCTCCGAGCGTCCGAGGCTGGGCACATAGTCTGTCAAAGCCGCGTTGATGTCCGTTGCTGCTACTCCGAAGTGCGAGCCCACGGTGGCGGCAGCACGCACGTTGGCCATGTTATATCGTCCCACGAGATGTGTCTGGACGCGGTGTCCGTGACCCTCGCTGTCGATCCATGTCATGCTCATCTCGGCACCGCTGTCGGCGCTGATGGCACCCGGCACATAGCGCACGATGTGCTCGGCTGCGAAGCCGCGTTCGGAGGCCATGGCCATCAGGTCGGTGTCGTCGCCGTTGACAAACAGCGTGCCGTCGTGTGCCGACAGGTAGTCGTAGAGCTCACCCTTGGTGCGCTTCACGCCGTCAAACGAGCCGAAGCCCTCAAGATGTGCGCGGCCCACATTGGTCACTAAGCCGCAATCAGGCTGCACTATGCGTGTCAGAGCGGCTATCTCGCCAGGATGGTTGGCACCGGTCTCGATGATGGCCACCTCGTGTTCTGGCCGCAGACGCAGCAGTGTCAGCGGCACGCCGATATGGTTGTTCAGATTGCCCTGCGTGTACAGCACGCGGTAGCGGCGGCTCAGCACGGCAGCCAGTAACTCCTTAGTCGTCGTCTTGCCGTTGGTGCCCGTCACCTGCAGCACCGTGCCGCGGAAGCGGCGGCGATGTTCCGCTGCGAGCTCCTGTAGCGTGGTCAGCACATCGGGCACCAACAGTGCGCGGTCGCCAAGGCGCTCTGCCACGGCAGCGTCGTCAACCACCGCCACGGCGCAGCCCGCAGCCACCGCCTGCTCGGCGTATGCATTGCCGTCGAAACGCTCGCCACGAAGGGCAAAAAACATGCTCCCTGCCGCCGGACGACGGCTGTCTGTGGTCACCTCCTGATGCAGGAGATACACCTTATTATATATATATAGGCTGTCCATAAGCGGATTTTGCTGGTTTTTTCGCCTGCAAAGTTAGCTCTTTTTCCCTACATTAGCTGCCTGAGCACAAATATTTTTGTGAAAACACATCCAGCACAACAAAAATCACTATATTTGCGCCCGAAAACCGCAAACCTGCGTATGACAATTAACATCCGAGGACGATTGATGTCGCTTGATGAGCCCATAGTGATGGGCATCATCAACGCTACACCCGACTCCTTCTACGCGCCCAGCCGCGTAGAAGCTATAGAGTCTATAGAGTCTATGGAGTCTATGGAGTCTATTGCCTCTATAGAGTCTATGGCCCGCAGGCATCTCGACGAAGGTGCCGCCATCCTTGATGTTGGAGCCTGCAGCACGCGGCCGTCGTCGGCCCCTATCTCCGAGGCCGAGGAGCTGGCGCGCCTCGATGCTGTGCTGCCCGCCTTGCGCCGTGCTTGCCCTGATGCTATCGTCAGCGTTGACACTTTTCGTCCTGCCGTGGCGCGGCATTGTGCCGAGCGCTACGCTATCGACATCATCAACGACATCTCCGGCGGCTCACCCGACATGTTCTCTACTGTTGCTGATCTCCGCCTTCCCTATATCCTGACATATAACGCCGCCTCTACGACGGCAGAATCACCCTCCCCTTCCGCGGCTGCCCGCTATCTCGCCGAGCGCCTCCAGACGCTGAACGACCTCGGTGCCACGGATGTCATACTCGACCCAGGCATAGGCTTTGGCCAGACACCGGAGCAGAGCTTCGCTATCCTCGCGGCACTGCCGCAGCTCATCGCTGCCTTCCCCAACAGCCCCTGGCTTGTGGGACTGTCGCGCAAGCGCATCGTCTACCAGACACTTGGCATCACACCCGACGAGGCCCTCAACGGCACCACGGTCCTCAACACCATAGCCCTGCAAGCCGGCGCACATATCCTCCGAGTCCACGACGTGCGTCCCGCCAGGGAATCCATTACATTACTGCAGGCAATGAAAGCATAATCCTTCAACTTTCAACTTTCAACTTTGTTCTTCTCTATCGGCATAAAAGACATCATTGACATCCTTCTGGTGGCCGTTTTACTCTACTACAGCTACCGACTGATGAAGGAGTCGCGCTCGCTGAACATCTTCTTCGGCGTGCTTGTCTTCATTGTCTTCTGGCTCTTCGTGTCCCAGATCCTTGAGATGCGACTGCTCGGTACGCTGCTCGACCGCGTTGTGAGCGTGGGAGCCATAGCACTGTTGATACTCTTCCAGGAGGAGATACGCAAGTTCTTCTTCACCATAGGCACCCACCAGCGGGTGCGCTCCGCCGTGCGTTTCTTCAGCGGCGAGGAGAAGCAGACCCATACCCGTGAGGACATCATGCCCATCGTGCGTGCATGCATGGCGATGTCCAAGCAGAAGATAGGAGCCCTCATCGTCATGCAGCGTTCGCTGCCGCTGAACGACTTCATCCGTTCGGGCGAGGTCATTGATGCCCGCATCAGCGAGCGCCTCATCGAGAATATCTTCTTCAAGAACTCTCCGTTGCACGACGGCGGCATGATCATCAGCCATAAGCGCATCGCCGCCGCGGGCTGTGTGCTGCCAGTGGCTCACGACACCACCATCCCCAAGGAGCTCGGTTTGCGCCACCGTGCCGCGATGGGTGTGAGCAAGGAAACCGATGCGCTGGCCATCGTCGTGAGCGAGGAGACAGGAAACATCAGCATCGCATTCCGAGGAGCCTTCCAGCTGCGCATCTCTGCCGAGGACCTGGAACGCATACTCACTGAAGATGCCTTCTGACGGGGTACACCTTAATTATATATACGTGCGCGAGGCTTTTTACACATTTTTAACATCAGAATACGCTATTTTAGCTATCAAAACATAAAAAAACACCGTCAAAACATAAAAAAACACAGTGTTCATGCATTTTTTTAATCATTTTTTTTGGAAGAAATGAAATTATACGTACTTTTGCACCCACAAAATGTATATATCTCTACAATCGAGACTACAAGAAACGTGTCCAATATGCCTTGCCCTGAGGGGCGTCGGGCTTAGAAAGACCAAATGTTCGGGGTTAGGAGGCCCTCTTTAAGAAACAGAAAAAGTGATATCAACGCCCTCTTCTGGCGGCCTGTAGTGCGGGCGGGAAGTAAAAAAGAGAAAACAAAAGTAAATTTTTTTAATAATCCAACTTTTCAAATTAATTTTATTTTATGAACAAAAAGTTTTTAAGTGCATTGCTGCTTGGGGCTTTCACAATCGTGGCCACAAGTATGTTTGTGTCTTGTAAGGACTATGACGACGATCTCGCCAACCTGCAGGAGCAGATTACAGCAAATGCCGCAAAGATTGCCGAGTTGGAACAATGGTACAACAAAGGCAATGTCATCACTAACGTTGACCGTACGGCTGACGGCCGTGGTGTTATCGTCACTCTGAGTGATGGTCAACAGTTCACCATCGAAGGTGGTCAGGACGGTGCCGACGGCGCTACAGGTGCTCAGGGCCCCGATGGTAAGAGCGCTTATGAGATTGCTGTTGCCAACGGCTTCGAAGGTACAGAACAGCAGTGGCTGGAGTCACTGCAAGGCCCTGCCGGTCCTGCCGGCCCCGGTGGTGAGGGCCCTCAGGCTGTTATCTGGACAATCGGTACAGACGGCTATTGGTATCTCAATGGCAAGAAGACCGATTATAAGGCTATCGGCGAAAACGGCCAGCCCGGTCTTGACGGCCTCAAGGGCGAACAGGGCGACAAGGGCGACAAGGGCGACAAGGGCGACAAGGGTGATAAAGGCGACAAGGGCGACAAGGGCGACAAGGGTGACACCGGCGCTACTGGCGACTACTATTTCCCCAACGCTGACGGCTTCTGGTATAAGAACGGTACAGAGAATACCGGTTACACTTGGATTGGCCAGGGCGTGACTGTCACTGAGTTCGTTGACCGTGTTGTCTTCGCTAACATCCCCGGCGTGAACGGTACTGTTTCCATCAGCACCAAGCTGGCTGTGAAGGGACTGGTTGCTGTTCCCGAGTTCTATTATCACGGTATTGAGGCATTCGACCTCGCCGAGATTAACTACTGGGCTAAGGAGTACCACATCGCTCCTAAGACCGCTGCTGCTCACGAGAACAAGTGGAACATCGCTGGTCTGCGTCAGACTGTTACCAACTACATTGACTTCAAGGCTACTGCTGAGGCTGACTACAGCCGCGATTATGAGGAGAAGGTTGCTAACGACACCATCGAGATGATCCCCGACTTCGTCGCTACATATCATCTCAACCCCTCCAACGCTACCATCAGCACAGATCCTACTCGCTATGCTTTCATCATCGAAAACAAGGAGTACACACGTGCAGTGGATAAGACTAACATCCTGAAGCTGAACAACATCTGGAAGGTCGAGAAGATCAACACCGACAACCAGCACAACACACAGGCTAAGGGTACTGTTGGCGCAGGCGCTATCAATGTCTATGCTAACTTCAAGACCAACCTTGAGTGGACTAAGAAGCAGACCGAGCTCATCCAGAAGATTGCTGAGGAGGATGCTGTTACAGTCATCGCTCTGCAGTACAAGGATCCTTCTGCTTGGACTACCAATGCTACTACCAATGCTGACTCCGTTGTCACTTCTGACTACGCTGCTCTCTACGCTGCTCGTTACTACAACCTCCGCCTGAACCTGATTCAGAAGTACTGGGGTTACAACGGCAACGACCACCGTCACCTCCACAACAACGCTCTTGAGGCTATCACATCTGTTTGGGATGAGGACTTCGCTCTCAATGGTGTAACTATTCCTGGCAACGGTGCATTCCCCGGCGGTATCGATAACGACAACTATCGTGACACCACGCGTATCGTGAACATCGCATGGAACAATCCTGGTATCGACCTCGACTCCATCGTGAACACTCACTACGACTACTGGAGCCGCAGCACAGCTTACAACGACCGCGCTTGGGATGCTTGCGCAGCTGATGGCAAGCTCAAGAAGAAGGGCCTCGTTTACAGCTACGAGCTCATCGGTTGGTATTCCGGTACTAACACCACCTCTGAGTCTGTACACGCAGCTCTGAAGGATTGGGTCGGCAACGACAAGAGCGTGAAGGAGTTCCGTCCGCACATCCTGCGTCCGCAGACTCCTAAGTATGAGGCTAACACCAGCAATGGTGCCAACGCAGTTGGTAAGTACGGTCCCTTCGAGGGCGCTGAGTGGTACGTCGAGGCTAACCAGCCGAAGTGGCGTCAGCTCCGCGATGTTGCCGGCACTCTCGCTGAGGGTAGCTGCGCACAGAACGTGAGCACCGTCAACCGTGAGCCGCTGGTGCGTGTCACCCTCACCGACACCATCAACAACAAGAAGGTTAAGATCGGTTACATCAAGTTCCACATCGTCAAGACCGACATCCCCGACGAGATTATCACAGCTGAGTACACCTTCACCGATGCATTCAACATGAAGTGCGGTGAGCCCGAGTTCGTACACAAGCTCACATGGTCTCAGATCGAGGCTTCCATCCTGAACCAGATGACCATCAAGAACCCCAGCTTCCCCGGTCTGTCACGTTCCGAGTTCTCCAAGAACTACAAGCTCGTTGCTAACGACTATCCCGAACTGAATGCTCCTGCCGGCTATGTCTGGAAGTATGCTAAGCAGTTCAAGGACAACAAGCTCAACAGCGAGGAGGTATGCAGTCCTAACCACTATCCTTGGCCGAACAACAACAATGTCAACGAGACATACTTCGGTGAGGTTAAGGGCGGATGGGATTATGCTCCCGGTATGAATACCCCGATCCTTGAGTGGCACATCAGCTACAACCAGGCTTACCAGTGGTTCTGCCATCCCGACATCCGTCAGACTGCACAGAATACCGAGCGCAGCGTCTATGTACGCTTCCAGAAAGTTGGCCACAACGAGATGCGTGCTGACGGTGAAGACCGCATGCGTGCTATCGAGCAGGCTGAGAACTGGGTTTGCATCAAGCTGACTTGGAAGCCCTCTCCCATCAACAACGGTCCTCTGCAGGGTAGCGTTAAGCAGGATCGTCTGAATGAGTACTGGTACCACCACAACGGTGAGAAGACAATCCGCAACCTTGGTGAAGGTGCTGATGCTCCTCACGAGGATATCCACATCAACGTTCAGACTATCGGTCAGCGCGACGTCTATGATCCCAGCATCCTCGCTGAGTGCCGCTTCGAGAGCAATGTTCTCAATACATTCTACGGCAACGCACGTGAGGGTTACTCCGCACGCAGCCCGTTCACTTGGAAGGACTACAACACCTACAAGAGCCTCTATGACTGGTCTGTTGACGAAGCTAACCAGGTTAATCCTTGGTGGTCTGTGACAGATGCTCCTACAGGTCGCGTCCTGCCTCGCTGGCGCAACAACTTCTATCGTGAGGAGACTGAGATCTACTGCACCACAGAGAACGATCATGGCCTCTATGAGAACGCTTATCCCGCAACAACCGATGTAACTCCCGGTCACATCGCAACCACCATCACTGACCAGAATGGCTTCGGCGGTCCTCTGGATCCCGCTCTCCAGGAGTTCCAGGAAGGTATCAGCTATGTCTTCGATATCACCACTCCGTATGACGAGGCTATCAGCAACGGTACCAAGTGGGGCAAGAGCATCAACGACAGCTATCCTACCGATGTCCTTCGCGAGAAGATCCGCGGTGCTCACCCGCGCAGCCTCTACACCATCGCCGTTGGCGACCGTGGCGCTGCCCTCTATGCTAAGGCTGGCTCACGTGCTGGTAAGGTCGATGATCCTCGCAGCTACAACACTCTGACAACTGACATCAAGATTGCTGAGCTCGTTGTGAAGCGCAACAACACCACCAATGCTATTGAGCGTGTCTTCGTCAACTGGGAGAACAACTACTGGGCAGACGATATCCTCAACTATCAGCGTCACGACTCTCTGGCTGACCGTCAGACCTTCACCACTCGTATCGCACAGCGCGTGAACCTCTGCCGTCCGCACAATGTCTATGATGCAGTTGACCTCATCGGCAGCAAGTGGTATGACAACCGTGAGAAGGCTAACCTCGCAGGTGATGCTTACAGCACAGATCCTCTCTATCTGAACTACCACGCTTACGTACAGCGCTACGACCACAGCTTCTATGTTCAGAACAGCCACTTCCGCGTGAAGGTGCTCCGTCCTATCAACGTAGATGTTAAGGGTGTTGAGTTCATCGATGCTGAGACCAATGGTTCTTCACGCAAGCTTGACATGAAGTTCACCGACTGGCGTGACCACGACTTCACCAACGATGACTACGATGCTGGCACATACTGGCAGTACTATGGTCACCTCCAGACAGCTAACGACTTCACCAGCGGTGACTTCAACGCTCAGGATATCATGGTGTTCACCAACAGTGCATACATCACAACTGACATGCACCTCGTTGACGGTGATGATCCTCTGATCACATGGGCTCTCTATGACGACCGTTATCCTAACGAGGCTGTCCTGAAGACCAAGACTGCTGAGGTTACTGAAGATCCTTCAGTTGCTGACATCTCCTTCATCTGGACCGCTCCTACCAACGTCGGTGATCCCGCAGATCCCAATGGTCCTTTCGGTACTCTGACATATCAGAACAACCGTACCACTATCGGTAACTTCCACGCTAAGATTCCTGTTCGCATACAGTATCGTTGGGGTTATCTCTGGTCCTACATCATCGTGTCTGTGAAGAACACCATCAACAATGGTTAATCTGAAACAAGTCTTTAATTGACAAACTGAATACTGGGGGCAGGTATGAAAATGCCTGCCCCCTTTTACAAAAAAACAAAGTCTCTGCTGAATAGAGGCACACCGCCTTCAACACCTGAAGGCACAACCAAAGAAAAAAGTGATGAAAAGATATAGCTCTATCATTCTGATGCTGGCCTTGGCCGCATTCATTGTCGTCGGTTGCAAGAGCAAGAAGGAGACCGAAACCAACAACAACCTCACAGCTTTTGAGCGTGGCCTGAACTATGATGACTCCATCTTCGTCGTGGCTGCCGTAGATAACTTCTTCGGACTCCTTGAGGCCGGTAATGTCGACTTGGCAGTGTCAACACTCTTCAAGGTAAACCCCGAGGATGTCTACAAAGAGCCTCTGGCACTCAACAACGAGGAGATGGCTGAGGTCCGTAAGGTCTTTGAGGTGTTCCCCATCATTCGTCACCGCATCGACTATATCAAGTTCTATGAGAGCTATCTCAATGAGGTCAAGGTCACAGCAGTCTTCCGTGAGGCCGATGGCGACATCCCCGAAGGTACTACGACCTACTACCTCCGAGCCATCAACAACGTCGGCCAGTGGGTGCTCTGCGCTATGAACACATGGACCGGTGATGATGTGGCACTCGTCCGCGACGAGGACAAGGACTCCCTGACACGCAAGTTCCAGCAGGATAAGCGCCGTCTCGACTCCATCGTCATCGAAGCTACGAAGGACATCCTGCCTGTTAACACACCTAACGGCAAATAATGTTGACTATCCCCGATGCCGGCGAGGACACTCTTCCGTCCCCGTCAGGCAATCGTCTATATAGATATTCACTTCGCTAAAGAATAAAACCAAATAAATTAACAACATTTTAATCTTTACAATTATGAAAAGAGGTTTACTTAGCATGATTGCGCTTGCACTGAGTTTCTTCGGTGCCATCAGCGCGTCTGCACAGAGCTGGACAGCCTCATCCGTTCAGGCAGGTAATTTTGTCCTGTACAATGTTGGTTCTGGCCGGTATTTTACTCGTGGTAATGGTTGGACTACCCAAGCAAGTATCACTGAATCTGAGAATCAGGGTGATGCTCTTCGTCTCCAGCTTGAAGCCGTTGGTTCCAATTTTAAGATTCGCACTGACGTAAATGGTACTGGCTATGGTGTTGAACACCTTAGTGGCGGTACAATCTACACTGACCAGTCACGTGGTAAGAACTCCAGTTGGACTTTCACTCAGGTCGGCACTGATAACGGCCCTGTCTACACTATCATGTCGGCAGATAATCATGTTGGTGGCGCTGGCAAGTATATGTCTGCCAATAGTAGCAACACCATTGTAGATCCCGTTGATGACGCTTCATCATCATACGCTCAGTGGAAGCTGCTGCAGGTAAAGAGTGCTCAGGAAATTGCTGACGATGCTGTCGCTGCAAAGACTGCTACACTGGCTGCTCTGCCTTCTGCAACGCCGTCAAGCCCCATTGATGCTACTCCTGTTATCCTTGATGCTAACTTCGACATTGCACTTCTTCAGAGTAACTGGACAGTTGAGACAACAAACAGTAATTTGCAGGGTGGATCTTCCTCCAATCCTTGTGCTGAGTCTTGGAGAGCCGCATTCACCATCTCTCAGACGATCACTGGTCTGCCCGAAGGAACATTTGTTTTGAAGGCTCAGGCTGCTCTGACCGATTATGCTGGTCTCTATAATGGTGCTGACTATCCTGTGGTGTTTGCAAATGAGGTTACTACTCCTTTCATTGATATGGAGGAGGCCGATCGCGGTACAAGCATGACACAGCTTTCCGGCTCATTTAGCGCTGGCAAGTACGAGGTTGCTCCCATCACTGTTGTCGTTGGTGAGGACGGTGTGCTGACCGTTGGTGTCAAGGGTACACGTACAGATACTTGGGCTATTTGGGATAACTTCCGTCTGACATTCTATGGCTTCGACCAGTCTGCTCTCGTAGCTGCTTACAAGAATGCTCTTGCTGAGGCACAGGGCATCGAAGGTCTGATGAGCAAGACTGCTGCCCAGGAGCTTGCTGACGCTATCTCCACATACAGCAGTGTAGATGAGAGTAGCAAGGACGCTGTCCGTGCAGCTCTGAACGCTCTCAAGACAGCTAATGCCAATGCCAAGCAGAGCATCGAGGACTACAAGGCTATTGCCAAGGAACTCGACAACATCCCCAGTGGCAGCGGCAAGACTACTCTGAACAATAAGTACCAGCAGGGCGATTTCGCTTCTCTCGATGACTTCTATGTACAGCTGCGTTCTGTCATCCTCGGTGGCCTCGGCAGCGACGACAATGTCGATATCACAGCGGTTATCCTGAACCCCACTCCCGTATCAAACGCTGACCACTGGACTGTCAAGAAGGACGATGGCACAGCCGGTAACGTCAATGTCTTTGATCCAGGTAATAACAATGCTGAGTTCTGGAACCAGAGCGGTTACAGCATTGAGCAGACCATCCCTGGCCTGCCCGAAGGTACCTATACTCTCTACTGCACTGCTTTCACACGTGATGGCATGACAGCTACTCTCTCCGTTTCCGACGGTGCAAGTGCAAGTGTTAACCTTGTTACTATTCCAAACACTATTGCCAACTCACGTGCTCAGGCAAAGGATTACTTTAATGGTGGCGGTGGTCAGAATGCTCTGACTTTCAACATCGTTGGCAGCCCCAAGGATGTTACCATCAAACTGAAGGCCGACAACACCACTGGTGACCACTGGATTGTATGGAGAGACTTCCGTCTCGTATATCAGCAGCTGATGCTGCTTGTTCCTCAGGTTTGGGGTTCAACCACTGTTAAGCTTGCTTCTGGTAGTGCTATCGCAGCTGGCGATGTTGTTGCAGCCAACGCTGCTAAGATTAGCAATGGTGTGCAGATTTCCTTCCCCGGCACTCAGATTCAGAACGCTCATATTCACCCCTGCGCATATCAGGCAAAGGGTAAGATCTGGAACAAGACCGACGATATCACTTACATCGTTCGTTCCAATGGCTACTACCACAACGGTTACAACCCCGACTGGACCATCAGCTTCGGCGCAGGTCTCTTCGGCTGGGGTGACAACGCTCTTGCAGACTATGCTGCTTGGACTCCCTCTGAGGGCAACAAAGTTGGTTCAACCGTCAAGGCTAAGGAGTACGAGGTTACCCTCAATGAGGTTGCTTTCGTAGACTTCGAGATGGATGCTATCTATGCTCCTACAGGCTATGAGGTCAATGTTGTCAACATGCCGTTCCAGTGGGGTACATACACTGTTCCCGATGCCGATAATACTGATATGACCGCTGAGGACTATCAGCAGGGCAACTATATCTGGAACATGTTCGTTGAGTACTACACTGCTAAGCATGGTGGTGCTCCCACAGTGAGCAACCAGGATGTAGATGCACTGCTTGAGCAGGAGCGCTATCGTCAGGGCTGGAAGGCTGGTGATGCATACGTCGTGAACTACGTTAGCACATATCCCACCACCAATCCTTATCCCGCTCTCACCGACGACGAGGTTGAGTACATCCGCTTCTTCCTCGCTACATACTGCGAGGGTGTCATCCTCCAGAAGAACGACGGCCTCAACATCACCGTTCCCTTCACTTTCACCATCAACACTGATGCCAGCGTGAAGCAGGATGCTGAGAAGATTACCCGCGACCAGGTTGTCACAGCTTGGGATGTCAAGGGCAATCAGGTTACCGACCTGCTCTTCGAGCCCAGTGTGGAGACACGCATCGAGGGCATCGAGGCCGGCAGCGCCAACACCACTATCTACAACCTCGCTGGTCAGCGCGTACAGACCGCCCGTCAGGGTATCTTCGTTGTCAACGGCAAGAAGGTTGTGCTGAAGTAATTGAGAAATGACATAGGCTGCGTCTGGGCAACGACGCACGGACGCAGCTTCTCATGATTCAATAATAATCAAAATTATACGCACATGAAAAAGATTCTTTTCTTCGTAGCTCTTCTGGCAACAGCTTTCACAGCTCAGGCCCAGGAGGCAGAGCCTCAGGGTGACTGGACAGAGACCAAGGTCGAGTTCGTTCCTCATCTCTTCCTGCAGCTCCAGGGTGGCGCAAGCTACACACTTGGTGAGGCTTCATTCAAGGACCTCATCTCGCCTGCTGCACAGATTGCATTAGGCTATCAGTTCAATCCCTGGTTGGGTCTGCGTCTGCAGGTCAGCGGTTGGGAGAGCAAGGGCGGCTGGCCCGCAGGCTATGCATTTGACAATGTTCAGAGCCCCGGCGATGCCTACACCTACAAGTGGAACTATGTTGCTCCAGGTCTTGACCTGAAGCTGTCTCTGACCAACCTCATCGGTGGTTGGAATCCCGATCGTTTCTTCAACCTCGGTATCATCCTCGGTGGTGCTGCCAACATCGGTTTCGGCAACGACGAGGCACAGGACATCGCTTGGTTCCGTGGCATGAATCATCCTTACACCATGGCTCAGAACTACAAGAGCGACTACTATCTTGAGTATCTCTGGGATGGCACCAAGGTTCGTCCCGTGGGCCGCATGGGTATCGATATGGACTTCCGCATCAGCGACCGCGTAGGTATCAACCTCGAGGCAAATGCCAATGTCCTCTCCGACAAGTACAACAGCAAGAAGGCTGAGAATCCCGATTGGTACTTCAACGCCCTGCTGGGTGTGAAGGTTGCCTTGGGCAAGACCGTGGAGCGCACTGTCATCGAGCACAAGGCTCCCGTGGTCATTCCCGATCCCGAACCAGATCCAGAGCCTGAGAAGCCTGTCATCATCAAGAAGCCCACTATGCGCACTGAGATCTTCTATGCTATCCGCGAGACCATCGCTGTCGGCGTAGAGGAGCAGAAGCTGAACGAGCTCATCAAGTTCCTGAAGGAGAACCCCTCCACCAAGGTCAGCGTGACTGGTTATGCTGATGCTGGCACAGGTAACCCGAAGATTAACGAGATGTATGCTTCACAGCGTGCCGCCAATGTAGCCAAGGCTCTTGTTGACGCTGGTATCGCTGAGAGCCGTATCACTGTTGACAGCAAGGGTGACACCGTGCAGCCGTTCGCCGAGAACGACAAGAACCGCGTTACCATCGCTATCGCTGCTGAGTAAGCTTAGCTATCGCGGCTATAGAAGCTATAGATGCTATAGAGACTATAGAGTCTATAGAAACTATAGAAGCAAAAAACAATATAGAGGCCTGGGGCCATGTGCCTCGGGCCTCTTTAACTAAAATAGTAACTTTACTAAATTAGAAGTGAAACAATGAAACGAATCTATACATACGCTTCGGCTTTGTTGCTGACGTTTGGGCTCACAACCGGTGTATATGCCGGAACAGGTGAGCTCATGTCGCTTTCAGGCACTGAGGTGATGATGACAGATGACGACCCACCTTCAGGTGACCCCTCAGGTGATCCTTCAGGTGACCCCACTCCCGTCCATGAGATGGTTGGCGAAGGTACTTTGGCCAATCCTTATACTGTTGAGGATGTCAATGCCCTTGATCTCACTGATGAAGGTATTGAGAAGCAGGGCCTATGGGTTAAGGCTAAGATCTACGGCTATGTTGATGGTGCAACTTTCAACTACACCTCTATTGTCACCTCTGCCGTGATGCCCGAGGATCAGACTATCTACAACCTTGCTCTTGTTGATGCTGCTTATACTACCGTTCCCGATGGCCCTGCTTTGACACAGCTGATGCCTGTGCAGCTTGTTGGCTCGTCGTTGGATAACGCCAAGGCTAAGGATGCGTTGAATCTGGCAGACAACGCTACTCTGCTCGGCACCGTCGTGTATCTCTATGGTGACTTGATGACCTATAAAGGCGTAAACGGTATCGGTAATATCGAGAAGTGGAGCTTCGACGGCACTGAAGTCTTCCCTGCTGTTCTTCCGCCTGAGCCCGTCAACACAAGCTATAATCTTTGGCTTGGAAAGACTCAGGTTACGACAGAGAATGCCTCTAACATCACCGACAACTGTCTAACTCAAGGCACAGCTCGTTATGACGCATCGACTAACACACTGTATATGACATCAACAGTGTGTAAGTTCTTTGCCGCAGATCGCTCAGGGTATGCTATTACCAACCAGATTGATGGCCTGACAATTGTCTATGAGGGTGTCAACCAAATCCAAGGTCAGGCACTTCTCTGCGAGGCCAACACCACATTGAAGGGAAACGGCACAAGTCCAAAGTTGTCTATTTCCGGTGGTTACAATATCCGTTGTTATGACCACGCGCTGACAATCAAGGATATGACAGTGACTGTTTCCAGTTCGACCGGTGCTCCTATTGATGCTCGCAACGGTACTATCACTTTTGATAAGTGTACGTTCTCCGTGACAGCTAATCCGCCTGTGCTGCGCGCCAGCCAGGAGCCGACATTTATCGATTGCCGCATCATCTTCTCTA
This sequence comes from uncultured Bacteroidaceae bacterium, assembly GCA_905233465.1. Taxonomy (GTDB): domain Bacteria; phylum Bacteroidota; class Bacteroidia; order Bacteroidales; family Bacteroidaceae; genus Physcousia. The sequence continues at coordinate 48,315 of CAJOEI010000001.1, forward strand.
CACCTGCTGATCCGTACTTTGATGTGGCATCTGGCATGTACAAGGCATTGGACAATGGTGTTATCACCAATGTCGGCACTATAACCGTCAGCACTGGTTCTGCACCCACCACCCGTCAACAGTGTGGCTTCACTCTGACCAACTCCAGTAGCACGTTCATTGTGTTGCCTGGCAAGGAGTCGTCGTTCGTCGCTCCCAAGGCATCCTGCGTGAGCGGCTACGATGGTGTGATTTCCTACGCCAGCAGTGATCCGAGTGTGATTTCTGTACACAATACCAATGGTGACCTGACCTTCCATAAGGCAGGTTCAGTGACTATCACCATCACAGCATCCGAGACGGCGAACTACTATGGTGCTACGGCCCGTTACCGCATCAGCTACGGCAAGGCCGATCCCGATGTTCACTTCTCGCAGGAGAGATATAGCTTCTCGTATGAGTCCATCACCATCGGCGATGCCGAAGTGCTATATGCTATGCAGACGGGTGACGGTGCCATCACCTACACCTCGTCCAACAACGAAGTCGTCTGGGTAGATGCTCACGGTGGCATTCACCTCGGCTTGCCCGGTACGGCAACCTTTACGGCTACGTCGGCTGAAACGAACAACTACTATTCTGGCACAGCAACGTGCACCGTGATTATCAGCGACAACCCGACAGCAGGTCTGTACTTTGATGATCCTGAGTTCACCGTGGTCTATGGTCAGGAAGCAAGCTTCGTATCGCCGAGGGTTCGCTATGGTCAGGGCTATAGCGGCCTCATCACTTACGCCACCAGCAATCCTCAGATAGCCACCGTGGATGCCAACACCGGTGTGGTGACCTTCGTGAAGCCTCTTGGCGACGTGGAGATCTCCGCCACGGCAGCTGCCACGACAGGCTTTGAGGGTTCAAGTGCCAAGTATACCATCCACTACGAGCGTGCTGCAGGCCAGCTGGCCTTTGCTGCTGCAAGCGTCAACTGCCGTCTGGGTGACGGCGTGGTACGCCTGCCTGAGTTCTCTATACAGAAGGGCGACGGTACCATCACCTATACCAGCAGCAATACTGCCGTGGGTACCGTGGATGGCGCTACACGCACTGTGACGCTGAAGAGCGCCGGCACGACGCGCATCACTGCCACCATGTCCGCAGGCACATACTACAAGGGTGCCAAGTCGGTGTGTGACATCAATGTCAGTTCCGAGGGTGGACAGTCTGTGAGCACTCTTGCCGTGTCGCCCACCTCAATCGCTATGACTGTGGATGGCGGCGAGAAGACCGTGACTGTGCAGAGCGATGCTGATTGGACAGTCACTTCCAGCGAGACCTGGTGCACAGTGTCGCCGAACATAGGTAGCGGCAACGGAGCCTTCATCATCAAGGTGACACAGAACACCAGCACTGACACCCGCACAGCAGAGGTGACAGTGAAGACCGTGTCGCAGAGTCTGGCCATCGCAGTCTCTCAGGCCGGCACAACCATCACCCCGCATACCGCCAAGACCCCGACGCTCATCGTGCGTCCGTCTGTCCTGTCGATAGAGATGGGCGGTCAGGATTCTACCCTGCCTATCGTGATGGTGAACTACAACGGCGACGGTGCCATCTCTATGGAGACCGACAACGTAGCTGTTCTGCGCGCCAAGTCTGACGGCACCATGCATGTCGTGGGCGGCGGTGAGGCCAAACTGAAGATCAAGACGGCTGCCACTGACGACTTCCTCGCAGCCGAGGTGGAGATACCTGTCACCGTGAAGGTGAAGGATCCCGATCCCGTCAGCGATGTTGCAGCCATCAGCGGCAACGTGACAATCACGTTTGCTAACCTCGCAAACCTCGACATGAGCACTGGTGGCACTGATGGCGATATCTACTACAGCCTGAATACCGACATCAGCGTGGGCGATGGATACTATCCTTCTAACCAGTCGCTGATCCTGAACTCCACGATGACCGCAGACCAGATGCAGGAAATCGTCGGTCAGTCGCTGATTGACGTTGACGAGGACGGCGTGTTCCGTGGTCTCATCTTCAAGGTTCCAGCAGGCAGTGGCACTATCGAGTTCGACTACCAGACAGGTGGCACACACGCACTGAACGTGAAGGTGGGCAATGCCAATGCTGCACCTAACATGTCAACGTCGCGCGCACATCTGAGCGTGCCCTACACAGTATCAGCACCGACATACGTGTATGTCTATGCTACGGATGTCGCAGCTCAGGCTAAGTCCAGCTTGCTGAGCGTGCGTCGTGTTCCCGTGCTGAAAGCCAACAGTGTGCAGCTCTTCAACCTGAAGATTAACACAACTCCCAATGGTGTGAAGGGCGTCTACATGGAAGACTCTGATGTCGATCTCTACAATGTAGGTGGTCAGCGCGTTGCATCGCGCAACGCCCGCCACGGAGTGTTCATCGGCACTGATGGCAGCAAGACGGCTGTGAAGTGATAGAGCTATAGAAACTATAGACTCTATAGAGACTATAGAAACTATAGTGGCTATAGAGAGACTATAGCTGCTATAGAAAAAGATTCTACATAAAAGCTAAAAAGGGGCGGCAATAGTCGCCCCTTTTTAGCTTTTTCATTACCTTTGCGGCGCAAATACTGAAAAAGACAGACAAAATGGAAGACAACAAACAGATGCAGCTGCCGGAGAACGCGTTCCGCGAGCTGCGTGATGGTGAGACGTATGAGCCGTTGATGGACGGCCGTAAGAATTACCCTGAAGTCAACGCTTGGAGTGTGGCTTGGGGCATCGTGATGGCAGTGCTGTTCTCTGCTGCCGCAGCCTATCTTGGACTGAAAGTCGGTCAGGTATTTGAGGCTGCCATACCTATCGCCATCATCGCCGTTGGCGTGAGCACCGTGGCCAAGCGTCGCGGTGCCTTGGGTGAGAACGTGATTATCCAGAGCATTGGTGCCTGTTCGGGCAGTGTGGTGGCGGGTGCCATCTTCACCCTGCCGGCGCTGTATATCCTTCAGGCCAAGTACCCCGAGGTGAGTGCATCGTTCGTGAGCATCTTCATGAGTTCGTTGCTCGGTGGCATTCTGGGTATATTGTTTATGATTCCGTTCCGCAAGTACTTTGTCAGCGACATGCATGGCAAGTATCCGTTTCCCGAGGCCACTGCCACCACGCAGGTGCTGGTGAGTGGCGAGCAGGGCGGCTCGCAGGCCAAGCCCCTGCTCATCGCGGGCTTGGTGGGCGGATTGTATGATTTCATAGTGGCTACCTTCGGTTGGTGGAACGAGAACTTCACAAGCCGCGTTACATCGTGGGGTGCCGACGTGGCTGAGCGTGCGAAGCTGGTGTTCAAGGTGAATACAGGTGCTGCGGTGATGGGTCTCGGATATATTGTGGGTCTGAAATATGCTTTCATCATCTGCTGCGGTTCATTCTTCGTGTGGTGGCTGCTGGTGCCTGGCATGGCTCTTCTGTTTCCCGATACGGTGCTCAACCAATGGGATCCGAGCATCACGACAGCTGTTGGCGCGATGTCGCCCGAGGCCATCTTCCGTGCATACGCCAAGAGCATAGGTATTGGTGGCATCGCCATGGCTGGCTTGATAGGTATATGGAAGAGCCGTTCCATCATTGTCGGAGCGGTGAAGAGGATTGGAGGAGAGAAGACGACCGTCGGCGGCAAAACCGCCGACCACACTGTTGCTGCTGGCGTTGGGGCTGCTGCCGGTGAAACGGTGCTCCGCACAGCGCGTGACCTGCCTTTCCGCCTGATAGCCTGGGGCGCAGCGCTGACGATATTAGTGACGTTCCTGTTCTTTTGGTTCGGTGTCATGGACGGCAATCTGCTGTTTGCTGTTGTGGGCATCGTGCTTGTGGCCGGCATCGCCTTCCTATTCACCACTGTGGCGGCGAATGCCATAGCCATCGTGGGTTCGAACCCTGTGTCTGGCATGACGCTTATGACGCTCATTCTGGCCAGTGTGGTGATGGTTGCCGTTGGTTTGACAGGCACTGGTGGCATGGTAGCCGCGCTGATTATGGGCGGCGTGGTATGTACGGCTCTGAGTGTGGCAGGCTCTTTTATCACAGACCTGAAGATAGGTTACTGGCTTGGTACCACTCCGTCCAAGCAGGAGACGTGGAAGTTCCTTGGCGTGCTGGTGTCTGCTGCCACTGTTGGTGGCGTTATGATTCTGCTCAATGCCACCTACGACTTTGCAAGCGGTGAGCTTGCCGCTCCGCAGGCCAATGCTATGGCGGCTGTCATAGAGCCATTGATGAGCGGCGTGGGTGCTCCGTGGTTGCTCTATGGCGTGGGTGCCTTGATCGCTCTTGTGCTGACGTGGTGCGGCGTGCCGGCGCTGGCCTTCGCGCTGGGTATGTTCATTCCATTGGAACTGAATACTCCGCTGCTTGTGGGCGGACTCATCAACTGGTATGTTACGACACGGTCACAGGATGCTGCCGTCAACAAGGCACGTGGTGAACGTGGCACGTTGTTGGCTTCTGGTTTCATCGCCGGCGGTGCACTGATGGGTGTGGTGTCGGCACTGCTGCGTTTCGTGGGTTTCAACCCCATCAGTGAGGCGTGGTTGGAGAACCCGATGTCGGAACTCTGCTCGCTGATAGCATATATCCTGCTTATCATCTATGTGGTGCGTGCCAGCCTCGCGGCGGCGAAGGCCAGATAGGTAAGAATTATCCCCAATCGGTCATCAAGATTAATGACCGGTTGGGGATAAAAAAACGACCCTTCTCACGAAGAGCCGCCCTTAAAACATAACTATGAACAAATCTTTTCTTACAATTGAACCTCTCACTCAGCCTACGCATCGCGCGCCAGCTTTCGGTCTTGAAGGCTCATTCAATCATTTACCTTAACTAACTTACCTAAAGTGAGCAGTCAAAAAGCGACTGCTACAGAAGATGAAAACCTTTAAAACTAACCTAATACCATGAAAAACCGTATTCCTATTCTTGACTCGCGTCAGACGCGAGGTTTTTAGCATTAGTAATGAACGCTGTCATTTTCTTTTGACGATGCAAAGGTACAACGTTTTTAGGTGTATTTCATACACTGATGTATAATTTTTTGTATTCACCTATTGTTTATTGATGTATGTCAAATGCATATATCTTGTTAAACATCAAAGTGATGCAAAAATTATTTTTAGACACACATTTTGCAACTTTTGTGTATAATATGCATTAGGAATGAAAAATTATTCGTAGCTTTGCGGCCGCAAACGAATAATCATGCAAAAGAAGCAAGCGATAGACACGCGTTTGGAGGTGATAAAGATGATTGTCACCAGCCAGGAGCTCACGACGCAGGACGAGCTGTTGCTGGAACTGGAGAAGGCCGGATTCCCCTCAACTCAGGCCACGCTGTCCCGTGACCTGCGCAAGCTGCGCATCACCAAGGGTCTGAACGAACGTCAGCAATATATCTATATGATGCCTGACGAGCAGCGTTACCAGCGTGTGAGCGACACGCACATGACTGTTCACAACCTCAACCGGCTGGGACTGGTGAGCATACGTTTCAGCGGCAACATGGCTGTGCTGCGCACGCCACCTGGTCATGCCTCTCACGTGGCATACGACATAGACCATGCTCAGCTGCCTGCCGTGCTGGGTACCATAGCCGGTGATGACACTATCCTCGTGGTGTTGACAGAAGATGCTGAGCGTCAACAGGTACTGAATGGGATATCAGCCGTTGTGCCTTCGGGACAGTACTATATTGAGAGTTGAATATTGAAAACATATAATATATGAATAACGAATCAAATAATCCGGAGATTCAGATTCTGGTGGCCGACGAGAGCCATGAGTGCTATGTCGACACTATCTTGCGCACCATAGAGGAGGCCGCCAAGGTGCGCGGCACGGGCATCGCCAAGCGCACGCACGAGTATGTTGCTACGAAGATGCGCGAGGCTAAGGCCGTGATAGCCTTGGCACCACAGGCCGACGGCAGTGAGCCGCGCTTTGCAGGTTTCAGCTACATCGAGACGTGGGGCAACAAGCAGTACGTCACGACCTCTGGACTTATCGTGCACCCCGACTTTCGCGGACTTGGCATAGCCAAGCGCATCAAGGACCTGACCTTCTCGCTGGCCCGCACCCGTTGGCCACATGCCAAGATCTTCTCGTTGACCAGCGGCAAAGCGGTGATGAAGATGAACACACAGCTGGGCTATCTGCCTGTGACTTTCGACGACCTCACTGATGATGAGGCCTTCTGGCATGGCTGCGAGGGCTGTGTGAATATCGATGTGCTGCGTGAGCGCAACCGCAAGTTCTGCATATGCACTGCCATGCTCTTTGACCCCGAAGAGCACCTGCCTGCAAAGATTCCGCAGGATGTCATAGAGCGCATAAACCGATTAGACGGTGTGGCACCCAACAGCCAGGAATTCAGAGATTGATAAAAAACCCAATAGCACCAACCAATATGAATAAGAAGAAAGTTGTTGTCGCCTTCAGTGGCGGCCTTGATACAAGTTATACAGTGATGAAACTTGCGCAGGATGGCTATGAAGTGCATGCTGCCTGCGCCAACACCGGCGGTTTCAGTGCCGAACAGCTGCGCACCAACGAGGAGAATGCATACAAACTCGGAGCGACGCAGTATGTGACGCTCGACGTAACACAGGAGTACTATGCCAAGTCGCTGAAATATATGATTTTCGGCAATGTGCTGCGTAACAACTGCTATCCCATCAGCGTGAGTTCGGAACGCATATTCCAGGCACTGGCTATAGCACGCTATGCCAAGGAGATTGGTGCCGATGCCATTGCTCACGGTAGTACGGGTGCAGGCAACGACCAGATACGCTTTGACATGACATTCCTCGTGATGGCTCCAGGTGTTGAGATTATCACTCTGACGCGCGACAAGAAGCTGACCCGCAAGGAAGAGGTGGACTATCTCAACGAGCACGGCTTCAATGCCGACTTCGCCAAACTGAAATACTCTTACAATGTTGGCATCTGGGGCACGAGCATCTGCGGTGGAGAGCTACTTGACGCCACACAGGGTTTGCCCGAGGAGGCATACTTGAAGCATGTCACGGCAGCCGAGCCTACAGCACTGTTGAAGATAGAGTTCGACAAAGGCGAGATTGTTGGTGTCAACGGCGAGCATTTTGACGACCGCGTGAAGGCCATACAGCGTATCGAAGAGATTGGTGCTAGTTATGCAATCGGTCGCGATGCCAACGTGGGCGACACCATTATCGGCATTAAGGGTCGTGTGGGCTTCGAGGCAGCTGCGCCAAAGCTCATCATCGAGGCTCACCGCCTGCTTGAGAAGTCCACGCTGTCGAAGTGGCAGCAGTATTGGAAGGATCAGGTGGCCAACTGGTACGGCATGTTCCTGCACGAGAGCCAGTATCTGGAGCCCGTTATGCCCGACATCGAGGCTATGCTGCAGAGCTCACAGCGCAATGTCACCGGCACGGCCATCCTGCGTCTGCGCCCGTATGGCTATGAGACGGTGGGCGTTGACAGCGTCAACGACCTGACCAAGAGCAAGCTTGGTGAGTATGGCGAGACACAGACGGGCTGGACAGCGGACGAGGCCAAGGGCTTCATCAAGGTCCTCTCCACACCGCTCCGTGTGTACTACGGTATCCACAAGGACGAACAACGATAATTCGTTGAGAAAAGAATCATGATAAAAGTAGGTATCATAGGTGGCGCAGGCTATACGGCGGGTGAGCTCATCCGCCTGCTGCTGCACCATCCCGAGGCAGAGATAGCCTTTGTACACAGCACGAGCAATGCCAAGAACTTGCTGACCGATGTCCACGAGGGGCTGCTGGGCGAGACCGACATGCGTTTCACCGATAAGCTGCCATTGCGCAGCGTCGATGTACTGTTCCTGTGCATGGGTCACGGCAAGAGTGCCGAGTTCCTTGCAGAGAATCCTGTGCCGCAGAACGTGCGCATCATCGATCTGGCGCAGGACTTCCGGATAGCGGGCCCCCACGACTATGTCTACGGCTTGCCCGAGCTCAACGGCGAGGCTATACGTCAGTCTCGGCATATTGCCAACCCCGGCTGCTTCGCCACGGCGATACAACTCGGCCTGCTGCCGCTGGCTGCCAACTGGCTGCTGCATGATGATATCTCGGTAAATGCCATCACTGGCTCTACGGGCGCTGGCGTGAAGCCAGGAGCGACAACACATTTCTCGTGGCGCATGGGCAACATGAGCATTTACAAACCCTTCCGCCATCAGCATGTAGCAGAGATACGCCAGTCGTTATCGCAGCTGCAGCCAGGCTTCGATGCATCTGTGGATTTCATTCCTTATCGTGGAGACTTCGCCCGCGGCATCTTCTGCACGGAGGTGGTGCGCATCGATGCATCGCTGACACAGGCTGATGTTGACATGATGTACGGACAGTTCTACGAGACGGCAGCCTTCACGAACTATATCGCCAATCGTGACCTGGACCTGAAACAGGTGGTGAATACCAACAAGGCCCTTGTTCATGCCGAGGTAGTGCCGCCGGCCCATGAGGGTGGTCAGGGCCGTCTGTTGGTGACATCGGTGATAGACAACCTGCTCAAGGGTGCCAGTGGTCAGGCCGTGCAGAATATGAACCTCATCTTCGGCCTCGATGAGCGTGCAGGGCTTAATCTCAAGCCCAGCGCGTTCTGAACGCGATAAATCATGACTATGAGAAAGTCGAACTTCATCATTCTGCTGCTTGTCATCCTTTCGGCGTTGCAGCTATGCTACGTTGCGGCAGCATCTGCGCGGACGCTAACCGTTGGAAGCTATAACATACGCTACTCCAACCGGCATGACAGTATCCGTGGCGACGGTTGGCAGCAACGTTGTCCGCGGTTGTGTGCGCAGTTGCGATGGGAGCGGCCGGACATCTTCGGCGCACAGGAGGTGCTGCATAGCCAGCTTCAGGATATGCTGACGGCACTGCCCGGCTACAAGTATATCGGTGTGGGGCGTGACGACGGCGCACAAGCTGGTGAATATGCTGCTATCTTCTACGATACGCTGCGGATAGAGCTGCTTGATGAAGGACACTTCTGGCTCAACGAGACCCCCGACCGTCCGGCCAAGGGATGGGATGCCGCCTGCGTGCGCATCTGCACTTGGGGTCACTTCCGCGATTGCGAAAGCGGGATTGATTTCTATTTCCTCAACCTCCACATGGATCATGTGGGTGTTGTGGCCCGTCGTGAGGCTGCCAAGCTGGTGATGCAGCGCATCACTTTGATGACAGACGCCGGGAGTCATCCCGCTGTGCTTACCGGCGACTTCAACGTTCCTCAGACAGATGAACTTTATGCCCTTTTCACACAGTCGGGTGTGCTGAAGGATTGCTATACCAGCGCAGCCGACCGTTTTGCTGAGAATGGCACATACAATAGTTTCAGCTCTCAATCCCACACTTCTGAGCGTATTGACCACATCTTCGTGACACCAGCGACGCAGGTAGAGGCATACGCTGTGTTGACTGACGGCTATTGGGTAGCTGATGCCAAGGGTGTGATGTCGCGACGCACTATCTCCGACCACTATCCTGTCTTTGCCCGCATACGTTTCTGAGTGGGCGGCATTAGACAAGTATTGGTGCTATTTCTTCAACTTTTCGCGTAACATTGCTGTTGTTCAATGAAAAATGTGTACCTTTGCGCCTTCAAAATCAAATAGAAGCTGGATAACAGCAGTCCGTTGAGAGGTTGAAGATTCTCAAAACCATAGCAGTACAGACATTTACAGGCGTTAACATAGCAACGATAGCGTTGCTGTGGATGAGCTGTGCAGTGACCTATCTCAATCCGAGTATATTCCCGAGGTTGAGCCTTTTGACGTTGGCATTTCCCATCTTTCTGGCTGTCAATCTGGCTTTTGTGCTGTTTTGGCTTATCTTCAAGGCCAGCCGTGTGTGGCTTCCTCTGGCGGGTGTTGCCTTGTGTTGGAATTTCGTACGCGATTACATTCCCGTCAACTTACCATCGCCGGCTCCGGCCGACACGTGGAAGGTTATCACATACAACACCTGCACCTTCGGCGGCAAGGAAGCCCTGGATGACGAAGGTCATAATCAGGTTGTTAGCTATTTGGGGGAGTCCAATGCCGACATCATCTGCTTGCAGGAGACGTGGGGCGAGGCGAGTGTCAAAGAGCTCCGGGAACTCTTGGAGGGCCAGGGATATGAGGTTGTGCGCTACAAAGGTGAGATGTTGTGCTCACGCCTGCATATCATTGAGAGCGACACACTATCCTTTCCCACACGTTCCAATGGCGGCTTCCGCGCCTTACTCACCGATGATGTGGACACACTCTTGCTCGTCAACTGTCATCTCGAGAGCAACCACCTCTCGCAGGAAGTGAAGCGTGAATACAAAGATGCTGTACGTAGCTACGAGAGTGATTCCATAGTTCATGGCCTCATGCCCATGTTGCGCCTGCTCAGCGTGGCAGCACCCATGCGTGCGGCACAGACAGACAGCATTGCCGCCATCATTGAGCGCAATCGGGACTTGCCGATTATAATATGCGGCGATTTCAATGACACGCCCGTGTCCTACACCCACCGTGTCCTCACTCGTCGCCTGTCCAGCGCCTATGTCAAGAGTGGTCGTGGAGCCGGCATAACATTTCTCGACAGGGGTTTCCCGGTGCGCATCGACCACATCCTATACGACGGTAACTATTTCAACAGCTTTGACACACACATAGATCACTCAATTTCGTTTTCAGACCACTCTCCTGTCATCACTTTTCTGGCAAAAAAGCACGAAAATCTCAGAAAATGAGCTATAAAAACTAAATATTTGTGTTTTGATGCCCTTTCGTATTGAAAAAAACGCTACATTTGCGCGCTAATTTGCACTCGAAGCAACAATAATCATTAAATAAACTCAAAAAACAACAATGCAAAACAAAGGTTTCGTAACACTTTTAGCTGTTCTGCTTGCCCTTGTCTGCGTCTTTTATCTCAGCTTCTCGTTTGTGACCAAACACTTTGAGAGCAAAGCTGAGCAGATTGCAGCCGTTGAGGGTGAGGCCGCTGGACAGCATTATTTGGATTCGCTGAGCAATGAGCCCGTATACATGGGCGTGTGGTCGCTCAAGGAGTGCCGTGAGATGGGTATTGGCCTCGGCCTTGACCTGAAAGGTGGCATGAATGTCATCCTTGAGGTGAGCGTGCCCGAAGTGGTGAAAGCCCTTGCCGGCCACAAAGATGACGCAGCATTCAACCAAGCCGTGGAACAGGCCACAAAGGAGGCAAAAGAGAGTTCCACAGACTTTATCACACTGTTTGTTCGTGACTATAAGCAGCTTGCCCCCAACAGCACACTGGCAGAGATCTTTGCCACACAGCAGCTGCGCGGCAAGGTGAACACCAAGAGCACCGACCGCGAAGTGGAGCGTGTGCTGCGTGATGAGGTGTCCGCTGCTATCGATAATTCATACAACGTCCTGCGTACACGTATCGACCGTTTCGGCGTGGTGCAGCCCAACATCCAGGCCCTCGAAGGTCAGGAGGGACGCATCATGGTTGAGATGCCTGGCATCAAGGAGCCGGAGCGCGTGCGCAAGCTGCTTCAGGGTTCTGCCAATCTGGAGTTCTGGGAGACATTCTTCACCACTGAAGCCGCTCCCTATCTCGTGCAGCTTGACAGCAAGCTCGCAGCTGTAGCCGGCAACGACAACAGCGAGAGCACAGAGGTGGCTGAGGCTACTGAAGAGACTGCTGAGGTTGAGGCTGCTCCTGCTGACGAGGCTGCCGCCGCTGATAGCAGCGCCGCTGCTGACGAGGCTGGTCTGGCCGCTATCGCCAAGGGTGCCACCAGCGACGATGCTGCTGCCAAGGCTAATGCTGCTGCCGATGCTGCCGCACTGAAGGCTCATCCGCTGTTGGCACGTCTGCAGGTGCTCAACCAGAACTATGGTTGCGTCGTGGGCTACGCCAACAAGCGTGACATGAACGCCATCGACTCTCTCCTCCAGACCCCCGAGGCCAAGGCTGTGCTGCCTGCAGAGCTGAAGCTGTTGTGGGGCGTCAAGGGCGTGGACAAGAACGACGAGGTCTATGAGCTCTATGCCATCAAGGTTACCGAGCGCAACGGCCGTGCACCCATTGAGGGTGATGTTGTCACCGACTCCAAGGACGAGTTTGACCAGAACGGTCGCCCCTGCGTGACGATGTCCATGAACGTCGACGGCGCACGTCGTTGGGCAACGATGACCAAGAACAACGTCAACCGTTGTGTGGCCATCGTGCTTGACAACTACGTCTACAGCGCACCTAACGTGATGAACGAGATTACTGGTGGTAACACACAGATCACTGGTTCCTTCACTCCCGAGGAGACACGCGACTTGGCCAACGTGCTGAAGTCCGGTAAGATGCCCGCTCCCGCAATGATTGTCAGCGAGGAAATCGTAGGTCCTACACTCGGTCAGGAGTCCATCAACCAGGGTATGATCTCCATGCTGCTGGCATTCATCGCCCTGATGCTTTACATGATTGCCATGTATGGCTTCACTCCGGGTATGGTTGCCAACTGCGCACTGTTGCTCAACCTCTTCTTCACACTCGGTATCCTCACCAGCTTCCAGGCTGCCCTCACCATGAGTGGTATCGCCGGTATGGTGCTGACGCTGGGTATGGCAGTGGACGCCAACGTGCTTATCTATGAGCGTACCAAGGAGGAGATGCGCACCGGCAAGAATGTCCGTCAGGCTATCTCTGCTGGTTATAGCAACGCCTTCAGCGCTATCTTCGACTCCAACGTGACCAGTATCCTCACGGGTATCATCCTCTACTATTTCGGTACAGGCCCCATCCGCGGCTTCGCTACTACTTATATTATAGGTATTGTCATCTCGTTCTTCACTGCTGTGTTCCTCACACGTGTAGTCTACGAGTTCATGATGTCCAAGGACAAGTGGCTTGGCCTGACCTTCCAGACCGGTCTGTCGAAGAAGTTCATGCAGGGCACCAGCTTCAAGTTCATGTCGGCCTACAAGACATCGTTCGCCATCTTCGGCGCCATCGTCCTTGCAAGCGTAGTCTTCTGGACAGCACGTGGCTTCTCTCGCTCCATTGACTTCACTGGCGGTCGCAACTTCGTTGTCGTCTTCGAGAATGAGGTGCAGCCGGAGAGTGTACGCACACTGCTGGCCGAGGCCTTCCCCGAGAGCAACACCAGTGCCATCGCACTCGGTACTGAGGGCAAGACCATCCGTATCTCCACCAACTATCGTATCGACGAAGACGGTTCTGAGATAGACAGCGAGATCGAGGAGAAGCTCTTCAATGTCCTGCAAGGTGGCAACCTGCTGGCATCCGACCTCACGCTGGAGCACTTCATCAACCGCGACGAGCGCGCCGGTGGCTCTATCATCAGTTCGCAGAAGGTGGGTCCGTCCATCGCTGAGAACATCACCCGTGGTGCTATCATCTCGGTCATCCTTGCTCTCATCGTCATCTTCTTCTACATCCTCCTGCGTTTCCGCAACGTGGCCTTCTCCGTGGGTGCTATCGTTGCTCTGGCAGTCGACACCGTCTTCATCCTTGGTGTCTACAGCGCATGCTGGGGTTGGATGCCGTTCTCGTTGGAGATTGACCAGACGTTTATCGGCGCTCTGCTGACCTGTATCGGTTATTCTATCAACGATAAGGTGGTGGTCTTCGACCGTATCCGTGAGAACCTCGGTCTGCATCCCAAGAAGGATCGTCAGCTGTTGTTCAACCAGTCGCTGAACGACACTCTGGCACGTACCATCAACACCTCTATTTCTACGTTGATAGTGCTGCTCTTCATCTTCATCTTCGGCGGTGCCAGCATCCGCAGCTTCGCTTTCGCTATGATTCTCGGTGTCACCATCGGTACGCTGACATCAATGTTCATAGCTGCTCCCACGGCATACCTCGTCATGGGCCGCAAGATCAATGAAGAGGCATAATAATTTTCACGGTCAAATCATCTGACCATCATCTTCAACAGCGGATTCCATGAGCTTCATGCTTGTGGAATCCGTTGTTCACTTGTCTATATTCCAAACTCACTCATAACGTAGTGGCTTCAAAGTTTAAGGTTTATGTCGTCCGGCCCGTCCGCGACCGCATCATCTATCTGTTTTTTAGGTCTATGTTGGTCGTTGGCCAGTTTGTGCCTCGCAGGTTGCAGCTGTGGTGGCACGGCTTGCTGGCCAGGCCCGCTTATTTGCTCACTAAGAACACGCGCAAAGCCATATCACGCAATCTGACAACGGCCTTTGGCCCCGAGAAGCAGAAGGGAGAATACGACAGGATGGGGTTGCGTCTCTTTCAGGTGCTCACGTGGACAATCACCGACTACGCCCTGTTCTGGAAGCTTAAGACCCGCGAACAGTTCTCACGCTACTTCACCTTCGAGGGCGAGGAGCACCTGCGTGCCGCCCACGCTCGCGGTCGCGGTGTGCTGTGTCTGATACCTCACACCGCAGGCTGGGAGTTCTCGGCTATCATGCCTCCCGTGATGGGTTACAAGACTATGGGTGTGAGCCGCAGCCTGCACAATGCTCCCCTGGGACGGTTGATGGTTGACTTGCGAGAGTCACGTGGCATGGCAGACGTCATTCGTGACAACTGCTTCAATGTGCTTGTCGAACGGCTCAAGCAAGGCGAGTGCCTGATAATCATGATAGATCAGGACAGCGTTCGTGTGCGTGGCGAGTTCCTGAAGTTCTTTGGCAAGGATGCCTATACGCCCATCGGCTGTGCGCGGTTGGTTATGGCTACAGGCGCAGCTGTGGTGCCGATGTACACATTGCGCAATGACGATGACACCTACGTGTTCCGCATCCTACCCGAAATCCCGTTCGTGGAGAAGGAAACTGAGTTAGAGACCATCCGCTACAACACTCAGTTGCACAGCGACGCGATGGAACAGATTATCCGCCAGCATCCCACGCAATGGGTATGGATGCACAATCGTTGGAAGACGACGCCCGAATCCTTGCACCAATATTTGGAAGAGAAAAGACAAAGGCAATAGTATAGGTATATGCATGATGTTAAAATTCTATAATTTTCACGTTGTTCGTGCAGAAAACGATGGATGGCAAGCACCTAAGTCACAAATAATGTCTACCTTTGCAGCCACTTAACGCATTCAAGGGTGGGCTCTCGATGAATGATGACATCGGTTCTCCACCTGAAGGATGTGATTTACAAACCCTTATTATCATCAATCAAAACAAATGTACTTAGATTCAGCTAAGAAAGCCGAACTCTTTGAGAAGTTTGGCAAGGGTGCAACCGACACCGGCAGTGCAGAGAGCCAGATTGCCCTCTTCACCTATCGTATCGCTCATCTCACTGAGCACATGAAGCAGAACCGCAAGGACCACAGCACAGAGCGCTCTCTGACAGGTCTCGTCGGCAAGCGTCGCGCATTGCTCAACTACCTTAAGACACGCGACATCATGCGCTATCGTGCTATCGTCAAGGCACTCGGCCTGCGTAAGTAACGGTATTGATTAACAGATTAACAAATTAACACGTTAACATGTGCAGCTTGTTAATCTGTTAATTTGTTAATCTGTTATTTCGTTAGTACACAATCTCTTTTGTATATCCGTTAATCCCTCAAGCACTTGAAACGCTTTCTCCCTGATGTGCTGGCGATAGTGTTCTTCGTCGCACTCTCGTTGGCATATTTCATCAACCCAGTCAGTAATGGGTATGTCCTCACCGGCCACGACCACAGTGGCGGAGCCGGTGCAGCCTCTGAGATGGAGGACTATCGTGCGCGCCACAACGGTGAGCGCACACGCTGGACCAACACTCTCTTCAGCGGCATGCCAACCTATCAGATGGCACCTTCCTATCCGTCTACTGACAAGCTGGCGCGCGTGGAGAAGGCATACAAACTCTTCCTGCCCGACTATGTCGTGCTGGTGTTTGTGATGCTGCTGGGCTTCTATATCATGCTGCGAGCCTTTGACTTCCGCGTATGGATGGCAGCCTTGGGTGCGGTGCTGTGGGCTTTCTCCAGCTATTACTTCATCATCATTGGTGCAGGACATATCTGGAAGTTCTACACTCTGGCCTATATCCCGCCAACAATAGCGGGTCTTGTGCTTTGCTATCGCGGGCGCTATGGCTGGGGCTTTGTCGTTACGGCGTTCTTCATGGCGCTGCAGATCCTCAGCAACCATGTGCAGATGACATACTATTTCGCCTTTGTCATCGCGGCACTGGCGATAGCCTACCTGTTTGAGACCCGCAACTTCATGAAGTGGCTGAAGGGCTCGGCAGTGTTTGCCGTCGGATGTCTGGTGGGTATAGCCATCAACGCCAGCAACCTCTACCACACATGGGAGTACTCGCGTGAGAGCATGCGCTCCAAGAGCGAGCTCACTGCCAAGACACTCAACGCAGCCGACCAGACCAACAGCGGTCTCGAACGCTCGTATATCACTGCCTGGAGCTACGGCATCGGTGAGACATGGACGCTATTGGTGCCAAATGCCAAGGGTGGCGCCAGCCAGCCCCTGTCGCAGAACAGCATCGCGATGGCCAAGGCCAATGCGATGTACACACCGGTCTACCAGAGTCTGGGACAGTACTGGGGCGAGCAGCCCGGTACGAGCGGACCAGTATATGTCGGGGCATTCGTCCTCTTCCTCTTCGTGCTCGGATGTTTCATCGTCAAGGGACCGATGAAGTGGGCGCTGCTCTTCATGACCCTTTTCAGCATCACGCTGTCGTGGGGTAAGAACTTCATGGGCCTGACGAACCTGTTCCTCGACTATGTGCCGATGTACGATAAGTTCCGCACTGTGGCTTCTATCCTCGTCATTGCCGAGTTCACCATACCTCTGCTGGCCATGCTGGCGCTGAAGGAGATTGTCGAGCGCCACGAAGCATCTAATGGCCAGTGGTCGATGGTCAACGGCCGCTGGCTGACAGCCCTCGCACTCACTGCCGGCGCATGCCTGCTCTTCTGGCTCATGCCCGACGTGTTCTTCGGCAACTACATTAGTTCGCAGGAGACAGCGATGCTGCAGGATGCTGCCGACCAGGGCTATATCCCCAGCGAGATGCTGGCACCCATAATGTCCAACCTCGCAGAGATGCGGCGTGCTATCTTCACGGCCGACGCCGGTCGTTCGTTGCTTGTCATCCTTGTGGGCGTGGCCATACTCGTGGCCTACCGCTATCGCAAGATTAAGACTTGGGCTATGCTTGCCTGCGTCACTCTGCTCTGCACGGCCGACATGTGGGATGTGAACAAGCGTTATCTCAACGATGCCATGTTCTCGGCACCGCAGCCGCCACAGCAGTTCTTCCAGCGCACAGCAGCCGACGAGGCCATCCTGACCGATTCGCTGCCGTACTATCGTGTGCTCAACCTGGCTGTGTCGACCTTCAACGACAACACCACCAGCTATTGGCACAAGAGCATTGGCGGCTACCACGCTGCCAAGCTGCGCCGCTATCAGGAGCTCATCGAGGAACATCTCCAGCCCGAGATGCTCATGCTCTCGCAGGTCGCCGCTGCCACCCACGGACATCTCGACAGCATGCGCGTCGACTCGTTGTTGCCTGTGTTGTGCATGCTCAATATGCGCTATGTTATCATGCCCACACAGAGCGGACAGCAAGTGCCGCTGCTCAACCCGTGGGCTATGGGCAATGCATGGACTGTGGACAACGTCTTGCTTGCCGACAATGCCGACGAGGAGATAGCTATGCTCGACAAAGTCGACCTCAGCACCACAGCCATCGTAGACCGCCGCTTCACCGACCAGCTGCCGCCGCAGCTCATCAGTGCCGGAGGCGTGACGGCCGCTGCTGACTCCACCTCATCCACCTCGAAGCTCAACCTCACGCGCTACGAGGCCAACGAACTCGTCTTTGATGTGGATTGCGCCAAGCAGCAGCTGGCAGTGTTCTCAGATATATACTATCCCGGCTGGCAGTGTACCATCGACGGCGAGCCCGCCGACATCCTGCGTGCCAACTATGTGCTGCGTGCTGTGGTGATGCCTGCAGGACACCACACCGTAGCCTTCAGCTTCGACCCGCCGTCGCTGCACACCACCGAGGCTGTGGCCAATGTCTCGCTCCTGCTCCTCCTGATAGCCTCCATCGGCCTGCTGACTATGAGTGCTGTGAGGCTGAGACGGAAACGGGAATAGATGCAATAGCAGCTATAGACTCTATAGATTCTATAGACTTTATAGCTACTATAGCTCCTATAGACTCTATAGATTCTATAGACTTTATAATTCTTTCAAATGATATGTTGCCCTGATAGTTAAATGGATATAACAAGGCTCTCCTAAAGCTTAGTTCCGGGTTCGATTCCCGGTCGGGGTACAGGTCAGTAGCTGACCAAGGATAATTGAAAGTTGCGCGCCGCGCAGTGTGTGAATCGCACGCTGCGCGGCGCTTTTGCGTACTTCTGGCCCACGGATGTTATACTATTGGTTCACGGATGTTACACTATCGAGCCACTGGCCTTATTCTACTGGACCTTAGACATTATTCTACCGGAGCTTCGGTGTTCTTCGACTGGATGTTTTTATCTGTCCACGAACGTGGACGATATTGTCCGCACGCACGTACGATATTGTCCGCACGCATGGACAGATAACAACCACTGGACGATGAACTGTTTATCTCCAGTGGTTTTGGTGGTAACGTGCGGAGTAATGAGTTTGGACTTATTGTACGCACATCTTAGGCTAATTGTGCTTCTGGCTCAGACTTATTGTGCTTCCGTCTTAGCCTATTGTGCGCACAGCCTGTTTTCCTTCATTCGAGTGACGTATTGCTGAATGATGGCTTCCATCTGCTGCTGCATGAATGGCAGCTGTGGGAAGCGTTCGGCGGGGGGTGCTCCAGCGCTGTCGGCCTCAAGCAACAAATTGTGTTTGAGGGAAGTATCGGTCTGGTAGCGGTATATGGCGTAGAGTTTGTCCTGGTTGTACTCTATCATCAGGTCGTCGAGATAGTACATCGAATGGCCGTTGATGTCGTTGAAGACGTAGTTGGGCTTGGGTTGCTGCGCGAAGACATCTTTGCCGAAGGAGAAATATGGCTGCTGATAGTTGAGCAGTCCGAGCAGCGTTGGGGTGATGTCTGTCTGCTGTATGAGGTGGGTTGAGTCGCATTGTGCTGTCAGCTGTCCGCCGGGTGTGTAGAAGAAAATGGGTATTAGCGTGTGGCCCATCTCATTGTTGTAGTCTGGGTTTATGATGCGTCCGGTGTGGTCGGCGGTGAAGACGAAAATAGTGCTGTCGAGCGGTGTGTGCAGCTCATGCAGCGTCTCGAAGTATCGGCGTAGGGCATAGTCCGAATAGCTGATGGCGTTGTGCATGGGATGTGTGCTGCGGTTGAAGGTGTTGCGATGTTGCTGCGGGATTGCGAACGGATCGTGGCTCGAAGCCGTGAAGACGGTGAGGAAGTATGGTTTGTTGCTGCGTGCTATCTCGTCGGTCTTGTGTGCGAAATACTGCAGGTAGGGTTCGTCGAAGATGGCCCATGTGCCGTCGAAGTCGTCCTTGTCGGGATATTCATCCATGCCGTAGTATTGCTGGAATCCTATGGAGTTGGTGAAGCTCTGGAATCCGAGCGTGGTGTTTGGTGCCCCGTGGAAGAATGCTGTGGTATAGCCCTCGCGTGCGAGCATGGCTGGCAGTGCCTGGAGGGTGTTGTTGGAGTAGTGGTAGTAGCAGTAAGGGTTTATGTATCTTGGTATCCCGGCGAATGCGGCGGGCATGCAGTCTACGCTGCGTATGCCGTTGGCGAAGCCCCATCTGAAGCTGTAGCTCTGTGCCAGCAGCGAGTCGAGGAATGGTGTGTAGCCCTGGCCGTTGTTGTAGAATCCCACGAACTCCATCGAGAAGCTCTCAAGAAGGAAGACGATGACGTTGAGTTTGCGCATCTGCGCTGTGTCTGGACTGGCGTTGTGTATGGGGCAGAAGATGCTGTCGAGGCTCTCGGCGGGCATGAAGCCGGGGTCGGCATAGCCTGTTCGGTGTGCTGTGGTGATGATTGTGAATGGCGTGTTGAGCACTATCGCTGCCTCCTGTGGTTTGTTGCAGTAGAGGTTGGCCTCAAGCTGGCGCATGGGGTGCATCTTCATGCGCAGTCCGCCTCGTGCTCCGCCGATGGCAAGGGTCATCACGATGATGAACAGTGCGGAGTGCAGGACATAGTATGGCAGTGTCCGGCTGCTGTGCGTGGCGCTTGTGTCGGGCGTTGTGGCTGCGTTGCTGTTGGTGCTTGGTTTGCCGTAGGGGTTGTAGTATAGCATCACGGTGGCGGCTATCATTGCTATACCGAAGAGCCATGCCTGCCAGTAGGTGGTGATGCTGTGCAGAAGTATGAGGCCAAGGTTGCTCTCGCCGCCGTATTCCGCGAATATCGTTGCCGTAGTGCGCCGGCCGCCGAACTCAAAGTAGGCGATGTCGGCCACGTTGACAGCAATGCCTATAGCATTGGTGCACAGGAAGATGATTTTTGCCACGCGCTGGTAGCGGGCCGTGTGGCGTGCTCGCAGCGGCAGCACTTGGAGCACGATGTACAAAAGATTGATATAGCACAGTGCGCTGACATCAAACCTGAGTCCGCCTCGGCAGATGGTCATCATCTCACTGAGTGTGACATCAGGGAAGCTGCTGATGTTCTTGTAGTAGAACATCCATCGTGTGAGCATGTAAACCACCAGCAGCGTCAGCATGTTGATGGCCATGATGAAAGCGGGTTGCCTGCGCATAGACCTTCGGCACGGCCGGCGGCCGTGATTGAATGTAGTGTGTTTAGAGATTAAGCATCCATTCTATGAACTCCCTGACAGCGCCGTCGCCGCCACGGGCCTGACAGATGTATGTGGCGATGTCCTTGACCTGCTGGCTGGCATCGGCCGGGCATCCCACCAAGCCGCACTCGCGCATGCATACAATGTCCAGCACGTCGTCGCCGATGTATGCCACATTCTGGCGCTCGCAGCCGTATTTGTGCATGAGCGCCTTGAGGGTGTCGAGCTTGTCGTGGTGGCCCTGATGGAGTTCGGTGATATGCAGTTCGCGTGCACGGTTCTCCACGATGCGTGATGTGCGTCCGGTGATTATCGCTGGCACGATGCCGTGGGCGGGCAGTATCTCGTTGATGCCATAGCCGTCGCGGATGTTGAATGACTTGAAGAGCTCGCCGTCGGGACCCATATTAATCTTGCCGTCGGTGAGCGTGCCGTCGACATCCATCACAAAAAGCTTTATGCCGTCCATAGCTGTTTACAGGTCACCGCATTCGCGCTTTATGTTGTCTATGATGTCCTTGTATGTGCCGCGGTGGCCGAAGAGCGATGATGTGCCGAGCACAAAGCCGTCGATATTCTGGTGGCTCCAGCGGCGCATGCGCTCCAGCGAGCAGGCACCGTCCATGATGACCTCGAGGTTGTAATCGTTCTTGATGGCAATGAGCTGCTCAAGCTTCTGGTCTACGTGTGGCAGATACAAGTGGCCGGCATGACCGGGCTTGACACCCATCACGAGAACGTGGTCGACCAACTCGAAATACTTCTCCATGCTGTCAATAGTGGCCTCGGGATTGATAACGATGCCGGGCTTGAGGCCACGTTCCCTGATCCGCTTGATGACCGCAACGGGGTCGCTGTCGGAGTCGGGATGGAAATAGATGATGTCCACGCCGGCATTGGCAAACATCTTGATATATCGCCCGGGCTCCATGATCATCAAGTGGAGCTCGGTGACAAGGGATGTGTTGCGGCACACGGTCTTGACGTCGCCCAGTCCCAGGGCAAAGTTGGGGACGTACATGCCGTCCATGAGGTCTAAATGCAGTCGTGTGGCGCCTGCGGCTTCTAAGCTCAGTGCCTCGGCCTTGAGGTTGTCGCAGCTGGCACACATCAGTGATGGTGAGTATATCATAGGTTGTCCTCCTGTGTTTTAGATACGAAAGCCAGTGTGACGCCGTGTGTGTCAATGCTTTCTCCGGGCCACAACAGCAGTGTGGAGCCTGGAGCAACGCTGGTGCCGTCGGCCACAAGTGTGCCTTGCACGAGCGTGAAGCACTCCAGCGTCCGGCTTTCGTTGGTGTAGATGTTGACAGCAGGAACATCTGCTGTCGTGGTGTTGGTGATTAGTTGTGTGCTATAGGTTTTCTCTTGTATTGGCTTGTCGTAGTATCGCCGCACTGCTGACTTAAGCTGTATGTTGAGTGCTGTCGTTGCCTTGTCCAAGTGCAGCTCGCGCTTGTTGCCTTGTGCGTCGGTGCGGTCGTAGTCGTAGAAACGGTATGTGAAGTCGGCGCCTTCCTCTATCTCGAAGACGAGGCTGCCGGCGGTGATGGCATGCAATGTTCCGGGTTCGACAAAGACATAGTCTCCGACCTGGACTGGCAGTGTGTCGGCCATCTCCATGAATGCCCCCTGCGCAATCATCTCGTGCATCTGGTCGGCTGTGCGGCATGTGCAGCCGTTGATTATCGTGCCGGAGAGCGGTGCCTCGATGAAGTACCACGATTCGCGCTTGCCGCGCGCGCGGCTCTCGAGGGCGTTGGCTGCACGGTCGTCGGGATGCACCTGTATGCTGAGGTTGTGCTGTGCTTCGGTCAGTGCCAGCGTCAGCGGAAAGTATTCGTATTGTGCGAGCCCTACGTCGTGTTTAATCAACGGGAACACTTCGTTGAGGCACTTGCCTTGGTGAGGGCCGTTGAGGATCTCGTTGGAGATGCCCTCGCGGCAGTATAGCGAGTAGAGATGGCCTATGCTGTCACCTTCCACACCTGTGTAGCGGCTAATCTTTGGGCCGCCCCAGATAGTGTTGTGTATGATTCTCTTGAGTATCAGCATATCTCCCTGATGCGCATAATCTGTCCTAACAGTGTCTGCAGCTGGTCGAGCCGCAGCATGCAGCTGCCGTCGCACAGAGCCGAAGGCGGGTCGTTGTGAACCTCCATGAACAGGCCTGAGAGCACGCCTGTTGCCACAGCGGCCTTGGCCAGATAGGGGACGTATTCGCTCTTGCCGCTGTTGCCGTAGTTGAAGCCGCCACCGCTGATCTGTACGCTGTGGGTGGCGTCAAAGAGCACGGGATAGCCCAGCTTAGAGAGCCGCACCAGTCCCGTCATATCCACGACAAGATTGTTGTAGCCGAAGCAGTTGCCGCGCTCGCACAACATGAAGTTGCGGCATCCGAAGTGCTCCATCTTGCCAACGACGTTGTTCATCTCCTCGGGGCTGCAGAACTGACCTTTCTTGATGTTCACGCAGCGGCCTGTGGCAGCTGCTGCCTGCAGGAGGTCGGTCTGTCGGCACAGGAAGGCGGGAATCTGCAGTATGTCCGCGACTTCAGCCACCGGCTGTGCCTGCTCTGGCAAATGTATGTCCGTGACAATCTTCACGCCCACGTCGGTCTTGGCCTTCTGCAGTATGCGCAATCCCTCGTCGAGCCCAGGGCCGCGGTAGTTGGTTGCCTTGGTGCGGTTGGCCTTGTCCCACGATGCCTTGAAATAGAAATCTATATCGAATTGTGCGGCAATACGCTGCAAAGCCTCGGCCATATACATCACATTGTCCTCTGACTCAATCACACAGGGCCCGGCAAGCAGTTTAAACCTCGTATCTTTCATATAATGACTATTATCTACTGTTGGCTGCAAAAATAACTACTATCGCAGACATTGGCAAGAAAAATATGTTTTATTTTCACAATTTCACAATTATCAACTTTCGGAAAATGGGCTTGTAGCCTACATCGTCAGAAGTCCAGACGTGGATAAAGAAAAGGTACACATGATTCGACAATCAAATCATGTGTACCTTGTATGTGCTAAGTCAGCGTTCGGCGGTTGTGCCTTACGTGGCTATTTGATGTTGAATGCTTGCTTTATGGCCTCTACGTAGTCGAGCTTTTCCCATGTGAAGAGTTCCACTTCAAGCGTGATGTCGGGCTTGTAGAGGCTGTGGAACGTCTTGACCTTACGCTCCGGCGTGCGTCCCATGTGGCCGTATGCAGCTGTCTCCTCATAGATGGGTTGGCGCAGTTTGAGGCGTTGCTCTATTGCGTGTGGGCGGAGGTCGAAGATGCGCGTGATGGCCTGTGCTATCTGCGGGTCGCTCTCCTTGACATGGCTTGTGCCGTAAGTGTTGACGTAAATGCTCACAGGCTCTGCCACCCCGATGGCGTAGGAAAGTTGCACCAGCATCTCGTCAGCAACGCCTGCGGCCACCATGTTCTTGGCAATGTGTCGGGCGGCGTATGCTGCCGAACGGTCTACCTTAGACGGGTCTTTGCCAGAGAATGCTCCTCCGCCGTGTGCACCGCGACCGCCGTAGGTGTCTACGATTATCTTGCGGCCTGTGAGGCCGGTGTCTCCGTGTGGTCCACCGATGACGAATTTGCCAGTCGGGTTGACGTGGTACTTGATATCATCGTTGAAGAGTGCTCGCACGGCAGGGTTCTTAATGCTTTCGATGACACGTGGCATGAGAATCTGGCGCACGTCGCGACGGATCTGGTCGAGCATGCGTTGGTCAGCCTGCAGCTGGTTGCCGTCGAAGGCTTGTATGAAATCATCATGCTGCGTGCTGACCACGATGGTGTCAATGCGCAGCGGGTGATTGTTGTCGTCGTACTCTATGGTGACCTGGCTCTTGGCGTCAGGACGCAGATATGTCATCTCGTGTCCTTCGCGACGTATGTCGGCCAGCACGAGGAGTATGCGGTGTGCGAGGTCGAGCGCCATAGGCATGTAGTTCTCGGTCTCGTTGGTGGCATAACCGAACATCATGCCCTGGTCGCCAGCGCCTTGATCCATTGGATCCTCGCGCTCAACACCACGGTTTATGTCGGGGCTTTGCTCGTGTATAGCGCTGAGGACGCCGCACGAGTTGGCTTCGAACATGTATTCAGCACGGGTGTAGCCTATGCGTCGTATGGTCTGACGTGCTACCTCCGAGAGGTCGACGTATGCTTTGGATTTGACTTCTCCTGCCAGGACGACTTGTCCTGTGGTGACGAGTGTCTCGCATGCTACTTTGGATTGTGGATCGAATGCGAGCATGTTGTCGAGCACGGCATCACTTATCTGATCGGCGACTTTGTCAGGATGTCCTTCGCTGACGGATTCGGATGTGAAGAGGTATGGCATGGGGATTGGACACGGCCTGCGGCCGTAGTTAAAAGTTTATAGTTTAATGTTTAAAGTTTAAAGAAGTGGGCTGCAAAGATACAAATTAGGCACGGCCTATGGCCGTAGTTTAAAGTTTATGGTTTAAAGTTTAAAGATTATTGTTTAATCCTTATGTGAAATTAGTATTATTTAACAGCCTATGACCACGGAATAATGATTCCTATGAACCCGCATATTGTTCCGACCAATGCACCTGTAGTGACTTGTGCGAGTGTGTGTTGGCGCAGTAGCATTCGGCTGGTGCCCACAAGGCCTGTGACGAGAATGCTTAAGCATAGCCAGGGTAGCGGGTTGAATGAGAAGAGTATGCCGAAGGCAACGAGCGCTCCACACACGGCGCCTGCTCCCGCCGAGTGCGTCGATATTTTCCAGAATATGTTGATTATTGCGCATGTGACTTGTATCATGAGAGCAGAGATGATGATGCCTCTCATGTATGTCGGCAGGTGGAACTGTGACAGGATGTGCAGCGTGAAGACATAGTAGAGGATGCCTATCATGTATGGGAAATAGCGGTTCTGGCGGTGGCGCAGCAGATGCAGTGGGAGGCCGTTGAGGTGTCGCCAGATGCGCACAGTCCACCGTGGCAGCAGCACGGTGCCGAGCAGAACAAGTGTGAGGACGCTGGCCTTGTACTGCCAAGGCATGAGGCTCATGTATGTGAACAGGAACAGGACAAGGAACCCGACCACCGGAAAGTATTGTGGCCGGAACATGCCTGATAGCAGTCTGGATATGGTGAGAAAGGTGTGCATGGACACGGCCTGGGGCCGTAGTTGAGAGTTGAAAGTGTCGATTAATTATTTAGGAAAGACTTTCTTAGTCTTGCGACGGGGAAACCTATCTGTGTTCTGTATTTTGCCACAGTGCGGCGTGCGACATCATATCCTTTTTGTCTGAGCATCTCGGTGAGTGTGTCGTCTGGCAGTGGATTGGTCTTGTCTTCGGCATCGATGAGCTCCTTGATGGTAGCTTTGATGTGTCTCACGCTGACGTCGTCGCCGTCTTTGCGTGCGGCGGTGGTGAAGAACCACTTGAGAGGCATGATGCCATAGTTGGTCTGCACCCATTTGCTGGCGCTGACGCGGCTGACGGTGGAGATATGCAGCGATGTGAGTCCAGCCACGTCGTCGAGTGTCATCGGGCGCAGCAACGTCTCGTCGCCTGTCTCGAAGTATGGCCGTTGCAGTTGTATGATGGCTTTCATGGTGGCGGTGAGGTTGCGTCGCCGTTGCTGTATGGCTTCGATGAAACCTCGGGCTTTGTCCACGCGTTGGCGGATGTATGTCAGTCCTTCTCGCTGTGACCGGCTCTGTGTGGTTTGCTGTTTGTTCTGTTCTTCGAGCTGTGTGAGCAGCGTCTGGTCTTCTGGGCTGACGATGAGGGTGGGCACGTTGGGCTCGTTGAGCGTCATCGTGATGTTGCCGTATGGATCAGTCTCGACGATGAAGTCTGGTGTAATCTGTTGTATGTTGCGGCCCACGGCTTCGCCCATAGAACTGCCTGGACGTGGGTTGAGGCGTCGCACTTCGTGCTGGAGTCTGGCCGTCTGGGCATCGGTGAGGTGCATGCGCGCCTTGATCTTATCCCATCGGCGTAGCATGAGGAGGTCGAAGTTCTTCTGCAGGAGTGTGAGCATCTCTTCTCTCATGGCTGTGTCGCGTTGGGCGGAGTGCCGCACTTGCAGTATGAGGCACTCCTGCAGCGACCTTGCGCCCACACCTGCTGGCTCGAAGTTCTGCAAGATGCTGAGTACGCTTTCCAGCTCGGTCTCGTTGGTGATGATATTGTGATATACTTCGAGCTCGTCTTTGATTTGTGTCAGCGACACCCTCAGCAGTCCGTCGTCGTCAAGCGAGCCGATGATGTAGTGAATGAGTTGCTGCTGATGTTCTGTGAGGTTGAAGAGTCCTGTCTGCTCTTCCAGTTGGTCGTAGAATGACTGTGCCTCTCCGTCTATGGCGTCGATGATGCCTCGACGTGAAGTTGTAGGCTGGTTGTCGGGTATGTCGTCAGGATTGCTGTAGTCGGCACGTTGGTCGGCCAGTGATGCGGCCTCGGTAGAGTAGTCATCAAGTGTGCTGTCGTCGGCGTAGCTGTCGCCGGCTTCGTCTGAAGTGGCGCTGTGCGCACTATCGGCATCGTAGCTGTCGTTGTCGGATTGTGTAGAGAGTGTAGGATTCTCTTTCAGCTCAATGTCTATGCGCTCAGCAAGAGCCTCGATAGGCATCTCTGTCAGCCGCGCCACAAGAAGCTGTTGTGGCGTGAGGGTCTGCACCTGTGTCTGGACTTGTACTCCAGTCTGAGAGTAGTTCATAATTCACAATTCAATATTGACAATTGCCAGTA
The DNA here is from genome assembly GCA_905233465.1 of uncultured Bacteroidaceae bacterium. GTDB lineage: Bacteria > Bacteroidota > Bacteroidia > Bacteroidales > Bacteroidaceae > Physcousia. Next base: position 75,826 of record CAJOEI010000001.1, read on the forward strand.
TATGCCGTCGTTATGTCAGAAACGCCAATATATCTGTATGTCAGCATTATGGTAGTGGCGGTCGGCTGCGGCGCGATCGTCGGCAAACGCCCAGTTGGCTTGCAACATAAGGTTCATGTGGGGCGTGTGTTGCAGCGACAGCCCGTAGAGATTCTTGGACTGTGTCCAGCTCTTGGCTTCACGATAGACATCGTAGTGCGCAAACAGTCGTGTCCGCTTCCATGATGGCGTGCCCACTATGGCGTACCAGCCATCAGCCTTGCCGTTGGCGTTGTCGGCGGCGAATTCGGCTCGTGCTGTCCATCGGCCGTTGTAGTTGGCTCCTATGGCAAAACGGCGTCGCTCGTGGGTTTGGTTGTTGTTGTCAACATAGTTTCCAGTCCATGCGAATGTGCCTATCTGCAGTTCTTTGATTGGCGCCACCCACAGCCCTCCGATGACGTCCTTGCGGGTGTTGCGGTCGGAGAAATTGATGCCTTGGCCTGTGAAGATGCCTGCCTGATAGTGCAGCCAGCGGTGTCCGTCGTGCTGTGACTTGAAGAGGTCGCCTTGAAGCTGAAAGCCGAAGTCGCGTCCGTTGCTGGCGTGTTCGCCCGTGCGGTCGTTGAAGCCTGCAAGACGCTTGGTCACCTGTGCGTAATCGCCGCGTCCCAGCAGCCAAGGGTGCATGGGGTTCTCGAAGGTGAATGGGCGCTTGAACTGTCCGACCTTCACACGCATCTCTTTCCAGTGCTGCCATTCTACCCATGCATCAACCAGTCTTGGGCCGTTGATGCCGCTGGTGTTGCCGTTGAGTTGCATCTGCACTTTCATGGCAAAGTCTCCGAGGCGGCTGTCAACATACAGTCGTAGCAGTCGCAGACTCATGTCCACTTGTTTGGCTGCATCGTCATTGGTCGTGGCTTCGAACTTGCTGATGGCATAGCCGCCAAAGGATGTGTTCTGCACGAGGTCATCCTTCAGTGATTGGGCACTCAGTGGCAGCGCTGTCAGTAGTGCTATATATATAATAAGGTGTAGCCTGTTCATCGTGCGCACGCAACTTTCAACTTTCAACTCTCAACTTTCAACTCTCAACTACGACTGCAAGCCGTGTCTACTCCCACGCCACACCCAGTAGCCACCGACAAGGATAAAGGGCACGGAGAGTAACTGGCCCATGTTGAATATCATTCCATTCTCAAATGACACTTGCACTTCCTTGGTGTATTCGATGAAGAACCTGAATGTGAAGATAAGGAAGATGCAGAGTCCGAAGAAATAGCCTGTTCCGACGCGCTGCGGATGGCGGCGGTAGATGATCCATCCGATGACGAAGAACGTCAGGTATGCCAGTGCCTCATACAACTGTCCCGGGTGTCGCGGAAGCTGATCCACTTGTTCGAAGATGAACGCCCAAGGCACGTCGGTGGGTTTGCCTATGATCTCGCTGTTCATCAGGTTGCCCATGCGGATGGCGGCTGCACATAGCGGTGTGACAATGCCAATGTTGTCAATTACAGTGAGGTATGGCACCTTCATGCGGCGCGAATATAGCCATAGGGCGAAGATGAAGGCTATCGTTCCGCCATGACTGGCCAGTCCCGTGTAGCCGATGAACTTCCACGAGCCGTCGGCCATGAAGCGTATGGGTAGGAACATCTCTATCACATGCTTTCCTGACGAGAGGAAATAGCCTGGCTCATAGAACAGGCAGTGACCGAGGCGTGCACCGATGAGTATTCCGAGGAATGAGTATATGAATAGCGGTTCGAACTTCTCGTCGGGGATGTTTTGTTCCTTGAAGAGCTTGGCCTCAAGCACGAACACGCTTAACAGTCCTATGCACCAGCACAGCGAATACCATCGTATGCCGAAGCTGCCTATGGCCAATGCTACGGGGTCGGGATTCCAATGGATAAAGAGAAGAGGCCCTCCCCCCGCCATCCCAGCTAGGGATGAGAGCATGGAGGGAAGAGCGTTTGACATGAGTGCCTGTATACTGCTAATCATTTTATGTTTATCTTCTTATGGTATTATGTACATTAGTAACTCCCTTCTCCCCTCCCTTGGGGAGGGGTCGGGGGTGGGCTGCTGGGTCTGCTGCTTACACATTAAACCTGAAGTGCATGATATCTCCGTCCTGAACGACATAGTCCTTGCCTTCAACGCCCATCTTGCCCGCTTCTCGCACTGCGGCCTCAGAGCCATAGTGTATGTAGTCGTCATACTTGATGACTTCGGCGCGGATAAAGCCTTTCTCGAAGTCGGTGTGTATGACTCCAGCGCACTGTGGTGCCTTCCATCCGTTGCGGAAAGTCCATGCCTTCACCTCCATCTCACCGGCTGTGATGAATGTCTTGAGGCCCAGCAGCGAGTAGATGGCTTTGATGAGGCGGTCACAGCCGCTTTCTGTCAGTCCCATGTCCTCGAGGAACATTTGCTTCTCCTCGTAGCTCTCAAGCTCCGCGATGTCGGCTTCGGTCTGTGCGCTGATGATGAGCAGTGCAGCATCTTCGTCCTTTATGGCTTCACGCACAGCATCCACATATTTGTTGCCAGTGGCAGCCGAAGCGTCGTCGACGTTGCAGACATAGAGCACGGGCTTGGTTGTCAGCAGAAACAGATTGCGTGCTGCAGTCTGCTCGTCCTCGGTCTCAAATGTCACTGTGCGTGCGCTGCGGCCCTCAACAAGAGCGGCCTTGTATGCTTCGAGCACAGAGAGCTCCACTTTGGCCTGCTTGTCTCCACCCACTCGGGCTTGCTTCTCAACACGCTGCATGCGGGATTCCACGGTCTCGAGATCCTTCAGCTGCAGCTCTGTGTCGATGATTTCCTTGTCGCGCACGGGATCGACGGAGCCGTCAACATGTACGATGTTATCGTCGTCGAAGCAACGCAGCACATGTATGATGGCATCGCATTCGCGTATGTTGCCCAGAAACTGGTTGCCCAGCCCTTCGCCCTTTGATGCACCCTTGACGAGTCCTGCGATATCAACAATCTCGCATGTCGCCGGCACGATGCGTCCGGGATGAACGAGTTCGGCCAGACGTGTGAGCCTTTCGTCGGGAACGGTGATTTGTCCCATCTGTGCGTCGATGGTGCAGAACGGGAAATTAGCTGCCTGAGCCTTTGCGCTTGACAGACAGTTGAAGAGTGTGCTTTTGCCCACATTGGGCAGTCCCACTATACCAGCTTTCAATGCCATTGTTTACGTGTTTTGAGGTTGCAAAAGTACAAAGAATCTTTGGTATCTTGCCGTTTTATATTCAGAAATCTTTTTCAAAACGTGTTTATTGCATTGTTTTCATTGTATAATGAGTGGAAAATGGTATTTTTGCGACCAAAATCAGAATAAAACGCGCAAAATATGACTTACGCAGTGATAGGCACGGGTGCCATTGGAGGCTTCTACGGTGCACGTTTGGCTCAAGCCGGGCACGATGTCCATTTCCTTCTTCATAGTGACTATGAATATGTAGCATCGCATGGGTTACAGGTCTTGTCCTGCGATGGTGACTTCTATTTGCCTCACGTGAAAGCATATAGTGATGTGCATGCGATGCCGCGTGTCGACGTAGTGCTTGTTGGCCTGAAATCTACCAACGAACACCTGTTGCGCACATTGTTGCCACCGCTGTTGGGCGAGAAGACGCTGGTGGTGCTGATACAGAATGGCATAGGCTTGGAGGCTGACGTGCAGTCGTGGTTCCCTGGTGTGGCGCTGGCAGCAGGTTTGGCATTTATCTGCTCAGCCAAGACTGAGCCGGGTGTGATACGCCATCAATGCTACGGCAGCATCAACATAGGTAACTTCTCGTGTGCTGACCAGGGATTGATAGATGCTGTAGTCCAGAACTTCTGTGATGCAGGCATCGAAGCCCATGAGGTGGACTATACAGAAGCCCGTTGGCGCAAGGCTGTGTGGAATATGCCGTTCAACGGCATGACAGTGGCTTTGCGAACACAGACAGATGCGCTGTTGGCTCATCCCTCTACCCGTCGCCTGATTTATGAGCAGATGATGGAAGTAATTGGCGCTGCCAATGCTCTGGGTGTCACAGCTCTCGACGAAAGTTTTGCACACAAGATGCTACAGATGACGGATGATATGGTGCCTTATTCGCCTTCGATGCGTCTGGACTATGACTTCCACAGGCCTATGGAGATTTACTATATCTACACACGCCCCATTGCCGAGGCCCATGCAGCAGGCTTTGATATGCCTCGTCTGGCGATGTTAGAGAGCGAACTGCTTTTCATTGAGAAAGGCCTAAGATAAGCTCACTCTGGGCTGCCTTGGGTTGGTGTGTATCGAAAAAAGTCTGCCTCTGGGCTTTGAACCCCATGAGGCAGACCTTGATTTTAGCAGATGTCGTGATTATTTTGTCTCTTCGGCGTCGGCCTCACGCTCGGCCTTGCGCTTGGCGAGGTACTCTGGCAGGTTGAGGCCTGCCTGCTCAAAGAGGTCGTTGAGCGGGGGTATGCTCTTCATCAATCCGCTGACGAAGCCGGCTGTGCTGCTCTTGCCGTCGGCACCACCCTGACCACTGTCCCAGACGGTGACCTTGTCGATGTTGATGCCCTTGATGGCTTCGACCTGAGTCTTGACGAGTTCCGGCAACTTCTCCAACAGAAGCAGTGAGTATGCTGCGGTGGCATCGCCGCCTGCGGCCTGCACCATCTTGTCGTAGCCTTGGGCCTGACGGGTCAGCACTTCGAAGAGACCCTTGGCCTCAGCTTCCATCTTTGCAAATACGGCATCGGCCTCGCCTCGTGCAATGGCACGGCGCTGTTCTGCCTCTGCCTCTGCTGCGATGATGAGGCGTTGTTTCTCAATCTCCTGTTGCACGATGACATTGGCGGTCTCTGTGGCGCGTTCGCGCTCGGCGCGTGCTGTCTCAGCGAGCTGTTCGGCAGCGTATGCCTCTTCGAGGGCCTTGGCCTGCTGCACCTTCTCGGCAGCATTGGCCTTGCGGGCAGCCTCAGCTTCCTTCTCACGGCGGTAGGCCTCGGAGTTAGCAATCTCGACCTTGGCTTCGTTCTCACCCTTGACGGCCTGGGCGTTGGCCTCAGCGGTGCGGACGCGTGTCTCTCGGACAGCCTCAGCCTTACCGATTTCACCAATCTTGTCCTGCTCAGCCACACGGACCTTAGCCTCGTTGATGGCCTTGGCAGCAGCCTCGCGACCGAGAGCCTCGATGTAGCCGCTCTCGTCCTTGATATCAGTCACGTTCACGTTGATGAGGCGCAGACCAATCTTCTTCAGCTCTACCTCGACGTTGGTGCTGATGGCTTCCAGGAACTTGTCGCGGTCGCTGTTGAGCTCCTCGATGGACATCGTGGCGATGACCAGACGCAGCTGGCCGAAGAGGATGTCGCGGGCCAGTTCCTGAATCTGCTGTGGTGTCTGGCCCAGCAGGCGTTCAGCAGCAGCCTGCATATACTCGGGTTCGGTGCTGATGCCCACGGTGAAGCGGCACGGTACGTCAACGCGAATGTTCTGACGCGAGAGGGCGTTGGTCAGGTTGGCATCGATGCTAAGCGGCGTAAGGCTCATGTAGGCATAGTCCTGTACGATGGGCCACACAAAGGCGCCACCGCCATGCACGCACTTGGCTGAGCCGCGTGCTCCAGATGAGCCGTAGATGACCAGAATCTTGTCCGACGGACACCGGCGCCAGCGATTGATGAGCGCCACCACGAGGAAGAAGGCCACAACGGCCAACACAATGACATAGTAGAGTTCCATATTATTTATTTTAAAAGTTTAATGAGTTCAAGAGTTCAAGAGTTCAAGAGTTCAAAGTCACTTGTAACGCCTACGGTTGCGGATTTGTTGCCATGCGGCAACGATAATCACTGCGATGGCGAGAATTGAGAATATGGCCATAGTTTAGTTAAATGTAAAATGTAAAATGGACAATTGGGTGGGTCTTTAAAGTTTTTCGACGAGTAGCGAGCCACTGTCGATGACCTTAATAATCTTCACGCGTGTGCCCGTAGGCAGGAAGTCGCCGTCGGTGAAGGCATCAATCTCGTGCACAGAGCCGTTGACGCTGACTTGCACCTTCCCTGCGGCCTTGTGCTGGGCCGGTATGCGCAGATAGACGTTTGCCGTGAGGCCTATGCAGTCGGTTATGCGGAAGGCACCGTTGGTCTCCATCCGCAATATGGCCCGCATGAGGACTACGAAGATGGCAACGAACAGGAGTCCGCAGCCAATGGCTGCCACAGTGAGCAGAGCCTTGTTGCTGATTGCAGATGACAGGCTTATGCCGCCCCAGCCGAAGCCTAGGAAGAAATTGACGAAATTGCGCAGCGTGAACAACGACATCACGCCAGCCTGACCCAGTGTGCCCTCGTGACCACTATGGCCTGTGAGGGGTGTGTCGCTGTCGGTATGCACATCGAAATCCGTCTGCACATCAGCGTCAATATCGCTGTCCATGTCGCCGAGGCCCAGAAGCATGAGGGCATTTTGAATCACAAAAACGATGCTGGCAGCTATGGCACAGGCCCAGAGTACCTGCATCGTGCCATCTAACGATGAGAACCAAGATGATAATTGAGTGAACATTATAGTTGAAAGTTGAGAGTTTAAAGTTTAGAGTTGAATGCTTCTTACACACTTTTATGCCATGCTTGCCATCATTGTGACCCACAAAAGAGGCTGTTTTTTCTGTAAAATGCAAAAAAATCGCGTCAAGATGAAAAAACTTTAAACTTTAAACATTAAACTATAAACTTTTTACTACCTTTGCACCCGCAATGAGGCCCTGATGGCGGAATCGGTAGACGCGCTGGTCTCAAACACCAGTGGGGAAACCCGTGCCGGTTCGACCCCGGCTCAGGGTACATGGCGCCACAGCGATGGTGCAATGAGACGAGGATGTGTCACACCATGTGGCGCATCCTCTTCGCATAAGAGAACACAAACATATTTGAACGACAATATTTGATTTTATGGCTAACGCACACAGTTTGGTAGGTAAAAAGATTCAAGGAATGCGTGAGTCCAAGGGACTCAGCATTGATGACATTGCCGAGCGCAGCGGCCTGAGCCGGCAGCAGATAGAAAGCATAGAGACAGACGAGAACTTGCCCTCCCTGGGTCCGCTGATCAAGGTGGCTCGTGCCCTGGGAGTGCGCTTGGGTACGTTCCTCGATGATCAAGATGAGCTCGGACCTGTTGTGACACATGCTTCAGACCGTCAGGTGCAAGAGGCTGCCATCAGCTTCAGTAACGATGCATCCGAGGCCAGGCGCAATATGGTGTATCACGCCCTGGCTCGTCAGAAGGCTGGTCGCCACATGGAGCCTTTTGTTATTGATATCCAGCCAAGCGAGAAAAATGACTACCACTTGTCGGCCCACGAGGGTGAGGAGTTCATCTACGTCCTCTCGGGTGACGTCGAGGTCGTCTACGGCCGTCAGGCATATCGCCTCACAGCTGGCGATAGCATATTCTATGACAGCATAGTTGAGCACCACGTTCACGGCGTTGAGGGCAAGGCCGCACAAATCCTTGCGGTGGTGTATATTCCTTTCTAATTGAGAGTTGAAAGTTGAAAATTTGAGATGGGCAACGTAAGATTAGATATGGCGGGCAGGCCTCTGCCTGATAGAACATATCCTGCCGAGACAGGAGGTGTGGGTTACACCCTCTTTGAGCGCACATTGGGTCAGTGGCTTGAGCATTGGGCTACAGTGACGCCAGACAAGGAGTATCTGGTGTATTCCGACCGTGACCTGCGTTTCACGTGGCGACAGTTCAACGAGCGCGTCGATGCCTTGGCCAAAGGACTGCTGGCTATTGGCGTGCAGAAAGGTTCCAATGTGGGCATCTGGGCAACCAATGTGCCGGACTGGCTCACTTTCCTGTATGCTACGGCCAAGATTGGCGCTGTGCTCGTGACTGTGAACACCAACTACAAGCAGAATGAGTTGGAGTTCTTGTGCAAGGACTCGGACATGCAGACCCTGTGCATCACGGATGGTACATGGGAGGCTGACTATATTGATATGACTTACAAGATGTTGCCGGAGCTGCGCGACTGCGAACGCGGACATCTTGTCAGCAAGCGCTTCCCTTATATGAAGAATGTCGTCTACATCGGCATGGAGAAATATCGCGGTATGTTCAATACTGCCGAGCTACTGCTGCTGGGACGTAACATCGACGATTCCACACTCATCGAGGCAAAGAGCAATGTCAATTGTCACGATGTGGTGAACATGCAGTATACGTCTGGTACAACGGGTTTCCCAAAGGGCGTGATGCTCACACACTATAATATCTCCAACGATGGCTACTTCACCGGTGAGAATATGGGCTTCACGCAGGATGACAAGCTATGTGTCTGTGTACCTCTGTTCCATTGCTTTGGTGTAGTGCTGGCCACGATGAACTGCCTCACCCACGGATGCACGCAGGTGATGGTCGAGAAGTTTGACCCGTTGGTGGTGCTGGCATCAGTACACAAGGAGCGTTGCACTGCCTTGTATGGCGTTCCAACCATGTTTATCGCTGAGATGAACCATCCGATGTTCGATATGTTCGATATGTCGTCGCTGCGTACCGGCATCATGGCCGGTTCACTCTGCCCTGTGGAATTGATGAAGCAGGTGTCGGAGAAGATGTATATGACCATCACATCGGTCTATGGTCTCACAGAGTCATCGCCAGGCATGACGCAGACTTGCCTCAATGACACTTTCGAACAGCGTTGCACCACCGTCGGGCGCGATTTCCCGTTCGTGGAAGTCCGTGTGATAGATCCCGAGACAGGCGAGGAATGTCCTGCAGGTGTTCAGGGTGAGATGTGCTGCCGCGGATTCAATGTGATGAAGGGCTACTACAAGAACCCCGATGCTACGGCCGAAGTCATAGACAAGGACGGTTTCCTGCACAGCGGCGACCTTGGCGTGAAGGACGAACAGGGCTTCTATCGTATCACGGGACGCATCAAGGATATGATTATCCGTGGCGGTGAGAATATTTATCCTCGTGAGATAGAGGAGTTCCTTTACCACATGCCAGGCATCAAGGATGTTCAAGTGGCTGCCGTGCCTTCTAAGAAGTATGGTGAGGAAGTGGGTGCTTTCATTATCCTTCACGAGGATGCGCCAGCTATAGCGCCTGAAGATGTTCGTGACTTCTGTCGCGGCAAAATAGCCCGCTACAAGATTCCCAAGTATGTGTTCTTTGTCAAGGAATTCCCTCTCACCGGTTCTGGCAAGATACAGAAGTTCAAGCTCAAGGAGCTGAGCCTCAAGCTCTGTGCCGAACAAGGCATAGAGGTGATATGAAGCAAGAATAGATGTAAAAACAAAAATGCAAGTTCTTATTTGTTAGGAGCTTGCATTTTTTAGTCAAATAGGGTAGGTTGGCCGTCATTGCGGTCCAGTGGAGAACGCCCCAGATGGCTGTAGGCCAGATCCGTAACTTCTCGCCCTCGGGGGGTGCGTTTGATGAAGCCTTCCTTGATGAGGAATGGTTCATACACCTCTTCCACCGTTCCCGGATCTTCTCCGATGGCTGTGGCAATGGTCGTTATGCCGACAGGACCTCCCTTGAATTTGTCTATGATTGCCAGCAGTATCTTGCGGTCGATGAGGTCAAGCCCATGTCGGTCAATGTTGAGGGCTTCGAGTGCATAGCTGGCTATGTTGATGTCGATGCGGCCGTTGCCCTTGACCTGTGCAAAGTCGCGGACGCGACGCAGCAGCGCGTTGGCGATGCGGGGCGTGCCGCGTGAGCGCCCTGCAATCTCGGCTGCAGCCTCCTCGTCTATAGCTTGCTTGAGGATGCCAGCGGAGCGCAGCACGATGCCTCGCAACGTGTCGACATCGTAATACTCTAAATGCAGGTTGATGCCAAAGCGTGCACGCAGGGGGGCTGTGAGCAGTCCGCTGCGTGTGGTGGCTCCCACGAGCGTGAAAGGATTGAGATCTATCTGTATGCTTCTGGCACTGGGCCCGCGGTCAATCATAATATCAATGCGATAGTCCTCCATCGCAGAATACAGATATTCCTCCACCACTGGTGACAGACGGTGTATCTCATCGATGAAGAGCACGTCGTGCGGCTCCAATGATGTGAGCACGCCTGCCAAATCGCCCGGCTTGTCAAGCACGGGTCCGCTGGTGAGCTTGAATCCCACTCCCAGCTCGTTGGCTATGATATTGGCCAATGTGGTCTTGCCGAGTCCTGGAGGACCATGCAACAGGGTGTGATCCAGCGGTTCGCCGCGATATTTCGCTGCTTCGACAAAGACTTGAAGATTGTGTACAGGTTGCGCTTGTCCGGCGAAGTCGCGAAAGCTCAACGGACGCAATGCCTGTTCGAAGTCAGTGGAAGACCCACTCCCCTGTACGTCTTTGTCTGGCAGGGGAGTGGGATGAATGATATGTTTTAGTTCTTGATCCACTGAATGAGATTGGTGATTCTTCTCGTGGTTATATGCTTATTGCAGGGTACGCTCCACCACAGTCTTGCGGTCGCGCTTGATGAGGATTCCAGCGTCAGATGGCAGCTTTGCGGCTTGTGTCTGGAAGTCGTTAGAACGCTTGAGCGCGAGGAATGTCTCTTCCACGAGTTCGTCCTTGGGCTCGATACGCACATCGGGCTCGAGTTCAATGGTGAACTGCTTCTCTGTTGCCTGCACCTGGAAGCCAGCTTGACCGTAGGCTGTGGCAATCTGGTTGTTGATGGACTTGCGAGCAGCAATCCATGAGTCCTGAACGCTGTCATTGGGCGCAGCATCAATGCTGAGGTTGGTGAAGTCCCACTTGTAGGTGTAGGTGATGGGGCCTTCTGGCTCATCGTCTCCGCATGAGGCAATGGCAAATGGCAGGCAAGCGATGCATGCTACGGCCAGTGCCTTGAAAATGTTTTTGAAGTTCATGATTAATTGGGTTGAATAATGAGTGTTATTAGTATTATAGCGGTGCAAAGGTATGTGTTTTTATCTGTAGGGACAAGAAAATGATTCTTTTTTTCCAACTTCATTCCCTATATCCCATTTCTCATCTCACGCCTGTTGCATATCACGCAGACGCTTGTAGTAGCCGTCCAGAGCCATGAGCTGCTCGTGTGAGCCGTGTTCCACGATGTGGCCCTCGTGGAGAACATATATCTCGTCGGCGTTGCGAATGGTGGAGAGCCGATGTGCTATGGCGATTGTTGTGCGCGAACGCATGAGGCGCTCCAGCGCTTCCTGCACCAGTCTCTCGCTCTCTGTGTCGAGAGCGCTGGTGGCTTCGTCGAGAATGAGGATAGGCGGGTTCTTCAATATTGCCCGGGCAATGGAGATGCGCTGACGCTGTCCACCGCTGAGCAGGCATCCGCGATCGCCAACATAGGTTTCGTAGCCGTGTTCTGTCGCCATGATGAAGTCATGGGCATTGGCTATCTTGGCTGCTTCAATGATTTGCTCCATTGTGGCTTCGGGCGCACCGAAGGCAATATTCGCACGGAAGGTGTCGTTGAAGAGGATGGCTTCCTGATTGACGTTGCCTATGATGGAACGCAGGTCATGCAGTCGCACGTCCCGCACGTCAACGCCGTCGATGGTTATGCTGCCGCTGCTGACATCGTGGTAGCGGGGAATCAAGTCCACGAGCGTCGATTTGCCTGAACCGGACTGCCCGACAAGTGCCACCGTGCGGCCGCGCGGCACCTTGAGGCTGATGCCGTGAATCACCTCAGCAGCACTGTTGGAGTAGGTGAAATACACATCGTGGAACTCTATGCCCTGTTGCATTGTTGGCATGGGCTTTGGTTGTTCCGGGTCACGCAGCGGGTTCTCGGCATTGAGAATTTTGTCGATGCGCTCCATTGAGGCGAGCCCTTTGGGTATGGCATAGCTTGCCTTGGAGAGTTCCTTCAGCGGGTTTATGACGCTGTAGAGGATGACCATGTAGAAGATGAACGTGGGAGCGTCTATCGGTGAGTGGTCGGAGAATATCAGTGTGCCTCCGAACCACAACACCACCACAATGATGCACGTCCCGAGGAACTCGCTCATGGGATGTGCCAGACTCTGGCGTATGGCCACACGGATGGCGGCATCACGATATTCGTTGCTGGCGCGGCGGAAGCGCTGCAGGATCTTGTCTTCGGCGATAAATGCCTTGATGATGCGCAGCCCACCCAGCATCTCATCGAGCTGCGACATAGTGTCGGACAGACGTTGCTGGGCCGTGAGGCTCTGTGCCTTGAGCTTGCGGCCTACGGCACCCATAGCCCATCCCAGAGCTGGTATGGTCACGAGGGTGAACAGCGTCAGCTCCCACGAGACTATCACCAGTGTGGCGAAGTAGAAGACGATGAGGATGGGGTTCTTGATGAGCATATCCAGCGACGATGTCACGCTGGTTTCCACCTCCTGCACATCACCGCTCATGCGGGCTATGATGTCGCCGCGTCGTTCTTGACTTACGAATGCCAGCGGCAGATGCAGCACTTTGTCGAAGACCATCACGCGGATGTCGCGCACGATGCCTGTGCGCAGAGGCACAATGACGGCCGATGACATGAAGTAGCAAGCAGTCTTGAGGAATGTGGCCACAGCCAGGAAGCATCCTATGAGCAGCAGCGTCGTCTGATGACCGAAGCGGGCGATGAGTACGGTGGTGTAGTAATATAGGTTGTTGATGGCGATGTCCTTGATGCCATCCCACTGCCAAGGCTGAAAGGTGTAGGCCTCAGTGTCCATGCCAAAGAGCATGTTCAGCATGGGCATTATGCTCATGAAAGAGAACACGTTCAGCACGGCCGACAGCAGGTTGGCCGCTACGGCGATAACCATATAACGTTTATATGGCATTGCGAAGCGTCGCAGCACTTCTATGAAAGACGAGAACGAACCTTTGGTCATCCGGGAAATGAAGAATGAGGTATGTGGATGTTTATCAGTGTGAAAGCTATTTTCTTCCGAAGTCAGCAGGTATCTCTCCCCATGCATCGGTGTCCCACTTCACGAGTGGCACGGTGATGCCGTTGGCGCGCAGCCATGCTTCGGCTCGTGCCACGAGGTTCAGCAGCGGGGCGTTCTGTGGCGTGGGTGCCAGCGTGGTCTTGGCTTTGCGCTTCTGCACCCAGATGATGGCCGTGCGGCTGTCGCTGTACACAGGCATTGTGATGCCTTTCTGCTTCATCAGCGCCATAGCGTGTACGATGGCCAGGAACTCGCCGATGTTGTTTGTGCCGTGGACGGGGCCGTAGTGAAACACCTGCTGTCCGGTCTTGAGATAAATACCTCTATATTCCATCGGACCCGGGTTGCCGCAGCATGATGCGTCAACGGCGATAGCCTCGGCCGGTACTTCCATCGGCAACGGCAGCACTGTGTCGTGGCGGTAGTCAGGAGGATTAACCAAATTCACTAATTTATCGTAAATTGTAAAATCGTGAAATTGTCAAATCGTCAAATGAAATCACATTCTTTCGGGCACTTCGATGCCGAGTAGTCCCATGCCGATGCGTATGACTTTGGCCACGCATTCGCATAGTGTGAGGCGCATTGCCCTGACGTTGGCGTCCGGCTCCTTCAGAATCTGGAAGTCATGATAGAATCCGTTGAACTCCTTTGCCAGATCGTAGCAATAGTTGGCTATTACGCTGACGTTGTAGTCCGTGCCAGCCTGTCGCACGGCGTTGCCAAAGGCTGCCAGCTGCTGGATGAGTGCTATCTCCTTTGTGGACAATGCACACTGTGCGATGTCTGTCGAGGCTTGGCCTTGTGCCTTGCGTAGTATGCTCCTTATGCGTGCGTATGTATATTGGATGAATGGGCCTGTGTTGCCGTTGAAGTCTATACTCTCTTCAGGGTTGAATAGCATGTTCTTGCGGGCATCCACCTTGAGAATGAAGTATTTGAGTGCTCCCAGACCCACTATGCGTGCAATCTCTGCAGCCTCCTCCTCGCTGATGTCCTCGAGTTTGTTCACTTTGTCCTGGCTCATCACGCGGGCGTCCTCTATCATCTTTGCTATGAGTTCGTCGGCATCCACCACAGTCCCCTCGCGCGACTTCATCTTGCCGTTGGGCAGCTCCACCATGCCGTAGGAGAAGTGCACAAGGTCTTTGCCCCATCGGAAGCCGAGTTTGTCAAGCAATATGCTCAGCACCTGGAAGTGGTAGTTCTGCTCATTGCCTACGACGTATATCATCTTGTCGATGGGATAGTCCTGGAAACGCAGCTTGGCCGTGCCGATGTCCTGTGTCATATATACGCTGGTGCCGTCGGAGCGCAGCAGCAGTTTCTCGTCGAGGCCTTCCTTGGTGAGGTCGGCCCACACGCTGCCGTCCGGTCGGCGATAGAAGATGCCCTTTTCGAGGCCCTCATCCACCTTCTCCTTGCCCTCGAGGTAAGTCTGGCTCTCGTAGTAGATCTTGTCGAAGCCCACGCCCAGTGCGCGATAGGTCTCGTCGAAGCCTGCATAGACCCAGTCGTTCATGCGCTTCCACAGGGCGCGCACCTCGGGGTCGTTCTGCTCCCATCGCACGAGCATAGCGCGGGCTTCCTGCATCAACGGGCTTTCTTTCTCGGCACGTTCCTTGGCAGCCTCCTCGTCCATCCCCTCGGCTATGAACTTGCTGGTCAGCTCCTTGAGTTCCTCGCGGTAGTGCTTGTCAAAGCTGACATAGTAGTCGCCGATGAGGTGGTCGCCTTTCTTGCCGGTGCTTTCCGGTGTCTCTCCGTTGCCCCATTTCAGCCATGCGAGCATGGATTTGCAGATATGTATGCCTCGGTCGTTGACGATATTTGTCTTCACCACGCGGTTGCCGTTGGCCTGCATCACCTGTGCCAGCGCCCATCCCAGCAGGTTGTTGCGCACGTGTCCCAGATGCAGGGGCTTGTTGGTGTTGGGGCTTGAATATTCTATCATCACCAGTGGCGAGTCGTCGTTGGCCATCTTCAGGCCCCAGTTCTGGTCCTGTCGGATGTCACTCAGCAGCGATAGCCAGCAGGCGTCAGCGATGACCATATTGAGGAAGCCCTTGATGACGTTGAAGCGTGCCACAACGTCGGGCACGTTGTCCACGAGATATTGTCCAATCTCCTGTGCTGTGTCCTCTGGGCGCTTGCGGCTTATCTTTAGGAACGGGAATACGACGAGTGTGAGGTGGCCCTCGAAATCCTTCTTTGTTGTTTCAAGCTGTACCATTTTTGCCGGTACATCTTGCCCATACAGTTCTCTTATTGCGGTGATGATGACCTCTGTCAGTTTCTGCTCAATCTGCATATCTGTTTGTTTTTCTTTTGGATTTGGGTGCAAAGGTAGCAAAAAGTTGAGAGTTGTGAGTTGAAATACGAAAGTTTTTGCTTATTTTGCGCATTTTTGGACACAAAAGAAGCCGTCCTGATAGCAGGACGGCCTTGAATGTCGTTGTCATGCTGCTGGTGAGCAGCCATGAACTTTGTTTAGAGAGCAGCTTCGAGCTCAGCGCCAGCCTTGAACTTGGCCTGCTTCTTAGCAGCAATCTTAATCTTCTGCTGTGTGCGGGGGTTGATGCCTTCGCGAGCGGCACGTTTAGCAACAGAGAATGTGCCGAAGCCAATGAGTGAAACCTTGTCACCAGCCTTGAGAGCCTCGGTGATGGATGCGATCGTTGCGTCGATAGCCTTCTTGGCATCAACTTTCGTCAGGCCGGCTTTAGCGGCGATGGCGCTTACAAGTTCTGTCTTGTTCATACAAAAATATAGTTAAAAGGTGAGAAAAATGCACATTTGATGTCGCAAATTTAGGCAAAGTTCATGTTACGGCAAAGTTTTTGAGTGAAAAAGATGCAATTTTACTAAAAAAAAGCACTAAAACACCCATTTGTAGCTGCAAAATCACTACTTTTGCCCCACAAAAACGCACTTATCCTATGAATATGCCTCCCGTAACGAAGAACATCATCATCATCAATATCCTGATGTTGTTGGCAAAGGTCGTAGCCGTGCGCTACGGTCTGGACTTCGACGACTTGTTGGGCCTCCATTTCTTCCTGGCATCGGATTTCAGACTATACCAGTTCTTCACCTATATGTTTGTCCACGGCAATCTCTCGCACCTATTTTTTAATATGTTTGCCGTGTGGATGTTTGGTCGCATCATGGAGCAGGTGATGGGCTCGCGCCGTTTCCTGTTCTACTACATCGTCTGCGGCGTGGGTGCAGGTCTGATTCAGGAGGGCGCACAATATGCCGAGTATCTCTACAACGGTTATGATGCCTACGAGAGCGTCAATCTCGATGGCATGCTGATGCCTATGTCCACCTTCCTCAACCGCTGGACTACGGTGGGAGCCTCGGGTGCCGTATATGGCATCCTGCTCAGCTTCGGCATGACTTTCCCCGAGGAGCGTATGTTTATCATCCCGTTCCCGTTCCCCATCAAGGCAAAATGGTTTGTCTTGGGCTATGCGGTGATAGAGCTGATGAGCGCCATGAGCGGTCGCGCGGACAATGTTGCCCACATGGCTCATCTTGGCGGTATGCTCTTTGGCTGGCTGCTGCTGCACCACTGGCGCAAGGGCGGCGGTCTGGGTGGCGGCCGTTTCTTTGGCGGCGGTCTTGGCGGCGACAGCTATGGCGGCGGCAACTACTACACTCGTTATGAGGATGTAACCAACGCCGAACCCGCGCATCCCAGCGTGTGGCAACGCATGAAGCAGTGGTGGGCCCAGCGTCGTAAGCCCAAGATGCACGTTCACACTGGCACTAAGCATGCCGACGACATGCAATGGCGCCAGCAGAAGCAGCAGCGCGAGGCTGAGGTGGACCGCATCTTGCAGAAGGTGAAGCAGGGTGGCTACCAGAGTC
The DNA here is from genome assembly GCA_905233465.1 of uncultured Bacteroidaceae bacterium. Taxonomy (GTDB): domain Bacteria; phylum Bacteroidota; class Bacteroidia; order Bacteroidales; family Bacteroidaceae; genus Physcousia. The sequence continues at coordinate 92,628 of CAJOEI010000001.1, forward strand.
TCACCGAAGAGGAGAAACGCACCCTGTTCGATGCCAGCCAGAAATGATGCCAGTCCGTGACTTGTTTATAGATTTCGACGACACGCTGTATGACACCTACGGCAATGCCGTCATAGCGCTGCGCGAGACGTTCGAGGCCTTCCACCTCGAACGCTATTTCGATGACCCGCAGCAGTTTTATGATGCCTATTGGGCTGCCAACATCGACCTGTGGTCGCAGTATTCACGGGGCGAGATTACCCGGCCGTATCTTATTGTCGAACGCTTCCGCCGTCCGCTGAGCACAGGCCGCGACATCGATGTGACCAAGCAGCTTTGTTTAGACATCAGCGACAGATTCCTTGACTACTGCGCCAGCAAGCCCGGCGTGGTCGATGGTGCTCACGAGCTGATGGACTATCTGCGTGCCAAGGGCTATCGCATGCACATGTGCAGCAACGGGTTCCATGAAGTGCAATACAGGAAGCTCGAGGCCTGCGGGCTGAAGGACTATTTCGACACCATCATCCTCAGCGAGGATGCGGGTGCCAACAAACCGTCCGCGCAGTTCTTCGACTATGCCCTGCAGCAGAGTGGGGCACAGCGCGAGACAACCATGATGATTGGCGACAATATGCAGACGGACATCATCGGGGCCCACGATGCCGGCTTCCGCACCATCCTCTTCAACCGCTGGCAAGTGGAGCCATCCACCATCCCAACCTACACCGTCGACATTTTGCGACAGATAATGGACATCCTGTAGTTTGGTTAGCAGTCCGTTATGGTTGAGGATGGATAACTGTGGCCCTTTCCCGACATAAAAATCGTTATTATTTCCTAACAATCCACAATTGATGACGCTCTGTCATGACAGAGTGCTATATTTGTATGCCCAATGCGCACAGCATTCATTGTGTAAACAACCATAATTACTAACTCAAATAAGAAACGTTATGAAAAAGTTCTTTATCCCTACACTGATGCTCATTGCTGCATCAATGTGCCTCTACATCTCTTGCTCCAGCGACGACGACGGCCCGTCGCAGGACAAGTTCTCAGAGGAGTTCTTCTCCATTGACAATGGCGTATTCCACAGCGGCGCTATGCCAGAGTCCACCAGTGAGGACGTCATCACGGGTATTGAAGTCAACGACCGCGCCCTCACCGGCGGCTCCAACTTCATCTCCATCACGTCCGAGACACAATACGACCGCTTCTTTGTGGGCATCGAGGGTCAAAACGGATATGTCGAGGTTCAGCCCGAGGAGCAGGAAATCAGCCGCAATGTGAAATACTACTACAACATCCCCATCACCTATGGCTCAGCCTTCTCTGCAGACATGACCATGCTGATCAAGGCCCGCAAAAAGGATGGTGAAATCACCCAGGCATACTCTCAGACGATTAAGTTCATCGAGAGCATGGAGGGCGAGCTGACCATCAACCTCACTTTCGACCAGAAAAAGGACCTCGACCTGCACCTGATCACGCCCAGCGGCAATGAAATCAGCTGGGAGAATCGCACTTGGACATTCACTGATGAGGACGGCAACACTGTGGAGTATGGTCTTGACCACGACTCCAATCCTGCTTGCTACATCGACGGCCTCAACAACGAGAACATCGTCATTCCCGAGGCTGCCATCGAGCCGGGTGAATACAGGGTCTATTTGGAGATGTACAAGAACTGCGACCGCAGCATAGGCACCGATCTGCACTGGCGTCTGTCCGTGAGATACAAGGGCGGCTTTGTCACCAACACTATGACCATGCCTACGGCAAGCGAGAACTATATTTCTTTCCAGGACGGAGCTACAACCGTGGAGGGCAGCAACCCCGCATGGGGCGAATATCCCTACAACCACGCAGGCAGCACACAGAAGTATGTTATGTACTTCACTGTGAAGAACGGCAGCCGTGCTGCTGCGCCCAAGTCCGTCTGCAACTATGTCCTCTCCCCGATGGACGAGTTCAAGAAGTCAGTCCGCTTCGAGGACTAAGCATACATAATCTATGCTCAACGAATTATACGAATTTCACGAATTTTATTAGCACCTCAACATTCGTCCGATTCGTATAATTCGTTGAGGATAAGTAAAAAGGAGGCCGTGTGCACAGCCTCCTTTGTCGTATGTAATGCTCGTGTTCAGCGTCCGAAGTTAGGCCTTATCGATGTCAGGAAAAAATTTCCCTCACATCCCTTTATCCCTTTTTGGAACTGCAACGCTGCAACGACGGCCGTATGGTAGGTCAACTGTTCCTTGATTTCTGGCTGAAAAAGTGGCACATGTGCCAACTTTTCCTGTTTTCATCTTAATTATATGTTTTTTGTTTGTCAATTCAAGGGTAATATGTACTTTTGCAGCGAAAAACTATAAAAAGAGGAAGTTATGACTGCACTACAACTCAATGCGGAACTCTTTCGTGAATTGAGCATCATTGCTGAAGATGAAACTTTGATGCAGAAAGCATTAAAGTATCTCAAGAAACTCACAGCCAAGAAACAGACTATGGATGAGACAGATTACATCATGTCCTCACCCGCCATGGTTGAGATTCTTCGCCAAGGAGACAAGGAAATAGCGGAGGGCAATTTTGAACCTATTGCCATTGATGATATATGGAAGTAGTTCTGCTTAAACAAGCAAAAGAGGATAGGGATTATTAGAAAAGCACGGGTAATGAGCGTATCCTCAAGCGCATTACAGCGCTGCTGAAAGATATCGAACAGCATCCGTTTTCCGGCATCGGCAAGCCGGAACCGCTGAAGGGCGAGAATGGCAAATGGAGTCGCCGCATTACTGACGAGCATCGCATGGTGTACTCTATCAGTGATGGTCGAATATATATATTCGTATTTTCTCTACGTTACCATTATTCTAAATAGCCTTTAGAGCAGTTCACCATTGACGGCAAGCCGCTGATTGAGCTCATTGACGAGCTCGAGGACGTAGAGCCGATTTAACACAATGATTGCCACAAGGAAGCCTGACTGCAAACCTTGTGGCAATCTGCTTTTAGTCGTTATTCTCAAATCTTTATCTCCTTCACCTCTTTCGAGAAAACATTGTAGAAGATGATGGTCTGCTAGATGAAAAAGCCCCCGTTAAGGACGAGGGCGACCTGAATGTCTTCACAACGGAATAATCCTTATTGTGAATTGCTGAAATTCGAGGGCAAAGGTAGAGATTCTTTATGAAAGAGCAAACTTTTTGCTAAACTTTTGTCTTTATTCGAGCAAATTTGCTTAATTTTGCCCTCAAAACAATAACAATTTACCTTATGAAACGTATATTAGGACTTGATTTAGGCGTTGGCTCAATAGGTTGGGCTTTAATCACAAAAGACAATGATAACATTCCAGTAGAAATATTGGGGTTAGGTAGCCGTACTGTACCATTATTGGATGGTGAAGAAGAAGGCTTCAGTTCTGGCACCGGCATCTCTGCCAATAAAAGTAGAACTGCGAAACGAACTGCACGTAAATGTAACAACAGGTATAAACTGCGTCGGAAACAGCTTACTGATGGTTTGAGGGCATTGCATATGCTTCCAGACACAACACTATTTGCTCTGAATCCATTACAGTTGTGGCAACTGAGGGCGAAAGCCGTTACCGAACAAGTTTCCTTACCCGAACTTGGTCGCATACTATATCATTTAAACCAGAAACGAGGCTATAAGCATAGTAAAGACAACGAACTAGATAGCAAACAGACGGAGTATGTAGCCACCGTTAACAGACGATATATTGAATTGCAAGAGAAAGGTTTGACTATAGGTCAATTTTTTGCTAAAAGATTGGAGGAATCTAAACATATACAAAAGAATGGTATTAGCTTTTCTTACAGAATAAAAGATCAAGTCTTTCCTCGTGCTGCATATGAAGAAGAGTGTCGTACAATTCTTGCCACACAACAGCAATTTTATAAAGAAGTGCTGACCGACGATGTGGTTAAGAACCTGTTTGATTTTATTTATTACCAACGTCCGCTAAAATCATGTAAGCATCTTGTAAACAAATGCGATTTAGAGAAACAATTACTCATAGCAGAAGGTATTGATGGCATCTTTGCTCCAAAAGTATCACCAATATCCTCGCCTCTTGCACAAGTGGATAAAGTATGGGAGGCTGTTAATAATTTCACCGTTAAAAATAAGCGTAACGATGTACTCTTCATCTCTCAAGAGCAACGAATGGCAATAGTTGCATACCTTCAAGACCATCTTACTATCACAAAACAGGTGATACGTGACATATTAGGAATTAAGAACACAAAAGAATGGATTGTTAAAACTGACAGCGTTAATGCGTTGCAAGGCAATAAAACAAGAATAGTCATTTCAGAGGCTCTCTCTACGGGTAACCTTACTAAATTAGAGATAGAACAATTTCTACGCTTTGACATTTGTTTTGATTCTCAGATTGATACCAATACTGGCGAAATCATATCTTCAATTGTTTCACGAGACTTTGAACATCAACCGTTATTCAGGCTATGGCATTTAATATACTCTATTCCAAATGAAAACGACTTACGAAATGCTCTAATCAAATTTGGTATTACAGATACAATAGTCATTGATGCCCTTTGCAAGGTCTCATTCAAAACAATGGGCTATGCAAAAAAGTCTGCCAAGGCCATTCGTAAGATTCTGCCTTATTTGATGGAGGGCTATCAATATAGCGAAGCCTGTGCTTTGGCTGGATACAATCATTCCAATAGTATAACAAAGGAAGAAGAGGACAAGAGACCACTAAAAACGCATCTTCCACAAATCCAAAAGAACGAGTTAAGACAACCTGTCGTAGAGAAGATTCTTAATCAGATGATTAACATTGTGAACATGCTGGTTAAGGATAACCCCATTGATGAAATCCGTGTAGAATTGGCACGCGAACTCAAGCAAAGCAAAGAAGAACGCGAAAAGGCGAGCAGGGATATTCGAGCCAACAGAAGAAAAAACGATGAGGCTGCGGAACGTATCAAAGAATATATGCCAGTTCCCACCCACAACCGCATCATGAGATACAAAATGTGGGAAGAAACGAATCATCGTTGTATTTACTGCAACAAAGTCGTTGATGTTAATGAGTTCCTTAACGGTGTCGATGCTGAACGAGAACATATCATACCGAAAGCCTTGTTGTTTGATAACAGCTTCTCAAACCAGACATGCGCCTGCCGTAATTGCAACCATGAAAAAGACAATCGTACTGCTCTAGATTATATGCGCGACTGCGGTAAAGAAGAAGAATTCCTATCACGAATTGAGGAACTGCTGGAACAGAAAAAGATTAGCAACACTAAGTATCAACGTCTCACGGCATCTTATCGTGACTATCTGACTCGGAAAGCTGAGGGTAAAGAAACTAATGACGACAAAAATCTATGGGAAGACTTCATTGAGCGGCAACTGAGATTGAGTCAAATGATTGCAAGAAAGTCAATTGAAATACTACGTCAAATATGTCACGATGTTTATGCTACGAGCGGCAGCATTACTGATTTTTTGCGCCATCAATGGGGGTATGACAACATCTTACACGACTTGAACTTCGAAAGATTTGCAAAGTCTGGCAATATTGAGGTGAAAACTGTTATAGGAACTGATGGTATAGAAACCAAGGTTGAGCACATTAAAGGCTGGAACAAACGTATTGACAATAGACATCACGCAGTTGATGCGCTGACAATTGCCCTTACAACTCAATCCATGATTCAGCGCATCAACACCCTGTCTGCATCTAGAGATGTTTTATATCATGACGTAACAGAATCCAAAAGATTATTCAACGAGAAGAAATCGCTCTTGGAAAAGTGGATTGACATTCAACCACATTTCACATATGGCGAAGCAAAAGAAGCAGTTAGCAGAATCCTAATCTCTCAACGTGGAGGACATCGTATCACAACGCCTGGTAAAAGATATGAATTTAAAGCAGGAGCCAAAATTCTTAAACAGGGGGGGCTGGTTGTTCCTCGTACGCCTCTACATGACGAATTCGTATACGGGCAGATTTCACGTTATGAAAGAGATGGACGATTGAGAAAAGAAATAGTTCGCAAATATGGAATTCTTGGGGGCATGGGATGTCTTTTCAATGGAAAGGAAACCTATAAGGAGACGGTCGTCATTGATAAAAAGACGGGATTGCCAACAATTAACGTCAAGGATGAGATTAAAGATGTATTAGACAAAATTGTTGATGGAGGAATCCGAAAACGAATTCTCGAACGTCTTAATAGGGGTTTTGAAGAAGGAAAAGATTACCGAAGTGACACAAAAAAAGCCTTGGGCAATCTGAGAAATCTTGACGAAGATCCAATATACCTTGATGATGCTCATACTATTCCCATTATAACAGTTAGAAAGTTTACACACTCCTCTACTGCTATACCACTCCGAAACAATGAGCAAAATCTCCCAATTGCTTTCGTAGAGCCCGGGAGGAACCATCATGTGGCTTTATATCAGACTATTAACGGAACGATCAAGGAACATCTTTGTACCAAATGGCACGCGGTGCAACGACGTTTGCTTGGCCTGCCTGCAATTATTGTCAACCCATCAGAGGTTTGGCAACAGGCCACCAACAATTCCCTCTGGCCTGAAGATTTATTATCTCATCTGCCCGATGATAACAGTGAATTCGTGATGAGCATGCAAATCGGTGATGCTTTTATTCTGGGCATGGAAGAACTCGAATACCATCAAGCTATAGAAGAAAAGAATTATAAACTTTTAAGCGACTACCTATATTTCGTACAAAACTTGTCATCATCAAACTACAGGTTCCGCAGACACGTAGAAGCCAAGTATGATACGACTCAAATGAATAAAGACGATAAACGTTTCTATAATATAAAAAGTATTGGAGCCTTACTTCGTCTTAATCCACATAAAATTAAGATTTCTATTTTAGGCGACATCCTGCCATTAAAAGAAAACTAATCCGATAAAATGGAAACCACCAGCATAACAACCTACAAGCCTGCCGCAGAAGTTATCAAGCAGGCTATTCTTCAAGGACAATACGAAGCCGCAAAGGGCGTCAATCGCATTCTACTGGCGGTGTATTTTGGCATAGGCAAATATATCTCACTGAACACCCGAAAGGGAAAATGGGGTACAGGAGCACTGGAAGCCATCAGCCAGATTCTGCGCAAGGAGTTGCCCGGATTGAGAGGGTTTTCAGCCACTCAGTTAAGGGATATGCGGCTTTTTTACGAAGCATGGCAGCTACTGGATTCAAATTCATCGGCCGTGGCCGATGAATTACAAATGCTTGAAAATGAAAATATTATTAAATCATCGGCCACGGCCGATGATTTAATAGACAATTCAACTACTGCCATCATCGAATCTTATAATTACAAAATCGACATCTATCAGGCTATACGTATTCCAGAGACGCGAGATTTTCCAATTGAGGACTTTTTTAACGTACCATTCACACATCATTGCATCATACGAGCAAAGGTAAAAAGCCTCGATGAGCGCTATTATTATATCCATCGAACGGCAGAAGAAAATCTTCAGAAAAGAACTCTTGAGAAGCTCATCAAAGAAGATGCTTATGGTCATCGTGACACCATGCCAAGCAACTTTACGCAAAGCATTCCAAATACAAAACTGGCACGCAAGGCTTTGATGATGTTCAAGGATTCCTATCTGCTTGACTTCATCAATGTGGAACAGATAGGAGAACGAGATGCTTTAGACGTGGATGAGCGCGAGGTGGAACAGCAGATCGTTCAGAATGTCAAGCAGTTTATCATGACATTTGGTCATGATTTCACTTTTGTCGGCAATCAATATCATTTGGAAATCTATGGCGTGGAACATTTCCCCGATTTGCTGTTCTTCAATCGTGAACTCAATGCCTTGGTAGTCGTTGAATTGAAAACGGGCGAGTTCAAAACATCATATTTAGGGCAACTCATGGGCTACCTATCCATTCTGGAGGCTAAGGTGATGAAACCGCATGAGAATCCACCAATAGGAATTGTTCTTTGCAAAGAAGCAAATCGGGAATATGTCGAATTTGTCATACGTGACTATGCCAAGCCTATGGGTGTCGCCACGTATAAGACAACAACCGATATGCCGGATGAACTGCGAAAAACCTTACCTGATATAGAAGAGCTGAAGAAACTGCTATAAACTGCTATGATCAAGAAAACTCTTTGCTTCTCAAATCCCACTTACCTTAGCTTGCGTAATGGACAGCTCGTGATTCAGTTGCCAGACGTCGAGAAAAACGATACGCTGACACCTGAGTTCAAGAAGATGAATGAGCGGACAATCCCCATTGAGGACATAGGAGTCGTGGTGCTCGACAACAAACGTATTACCATCACGACAGGAGCGATGGAAGCGCTACTGGAAAATAACGCAGCTGTCATCACCTGCGATAGCTGCAGTATGCCTGTAGGTCTGATGCTGCCGCTATATGGCAACACACTCCAAAATGAACGCTTCCGTGATCAGCTTGACGCGTCTCTTCCCTTGCGTAAGCAACTTTGGCAACAGACCATCAAGCAGAAGATAGCTAATCAGGAAGTGGTACTGCGATCATACACCGCATCGGAAACGCTCTGTATGAAAGCGTGGGTGGAGGAGGTGCGTAGTGGCGATGCTGATAACCTCGAAGCACGAGCTGCAGCCTACTACTGGCGTAACCTTTTCCCTGATATTCCAGATTTTGTTAGAGGACGTGAGGAGGCGCCACCCAACAACCTCTTGAACTATGGCTATGCCATCTTGAGGGCAGTCATCGCCCGAGCTCTGGTCAGCAGCGGATTACTTCCCACTCTTGGCATTCACCATCACAATCGCTACAATGCTTACTGCTTGGCTGATGACATCATGGAACCCTATCGCCCCTACGTGGATGAATTAGTCATTAAAATCATCCGAAAACGAACGGATTATGCAGAACTCACAAAAGAGCTAAAGGCAGAGTTGCTGGCGATTCCAGTTCTCGATGTTGTCATTGACGGAAAACGTAGTCCGTTGATGATTGCTGCAACTCAGACTACAGCTTCACTTTACAAATGTTTCAGCGGAGAACTTCGCAAGATTAGCTATCCTCAAATGGAGGCATAAGTGCTATGGTGATTATTGACGACGGTTCACGATTTAGTCAATATCGTGTTATGTGGATTCTCGTTTTCTTTGACCTGCCTACAGACACCAAGAAGGAACGTAAGGCTGCCGCCAAGTTTCGTAAGGACATCATGGGTGATGGCTTCACGATGTTTCAGTTCTCCATCTACATTCGTCATTGCGCCAGTCGCGAGAATATGGAAGTCCACATCAAACGTGTCAAAGCGGCATTGCCAGAATATGGCAATGTAGGCATTTTGGGAATAACAGATAAGCAGTTCGGAGACATTCAGCTCTTCTATGGGAAGAAGGAGAAAGCACCTGCTGCTCCCGGTCAACAACTCGAACTCTTCTGAACCTCATCTTTGGATAGCGGATTCTGTCGCCTTGGACCGAATCCGCTATCTTACCATCTATCATTTTTTTATTCTGATCTTTGACCTAAATCTTTGTATTATACCATCTTATACACATCGTGGTGTCTATGATGGTTCAAAGATTAAGAATTTCAAGCAATTCACAACTTGACTCGCTGCACTGTACCGCTTTGGCCCGGTGTCTATGATGGTTCAAAGATTAAGAATTTCAAGCAATTCACAACAGTCGCTTATCGCGCCTCGAAGTCGAATGCGGTGTCTATGATGGTTCAAAGATTAAGAATTTCAAGCAATTCACAACTACTCGTAAGGTGGAAGGCCGACACAAGTCGGTGTCTATGATGGTTCAAAGATTAAGAATTTCAAGCAATTCACAACAAGATTGGGTGACTTATATTGACTCTGAGGGGTGTCTATGATGGTTCAAAGATTAAGAATTTCAAGCAATTCACAACGGATGTATGAGTGGCATGACATAGAATGGGGTGTCTATGATGGTTCAAAGATTAAGAATTTCAAGCAATTCACAACATATTGAACATTATGGTGAATATGAACCTTGGTGTCTATGATGGTTCAAAGATTAAGAATTTCAAGCAATTCACAACGCGGCAGGAGGCGGTGTGGCAATGCAGGACGGTGTCTATGATGGTTCAAAGATTAAGAATTTCAAGCAATTCACAACCGGGCGTTTGGAGTATGCTTCCACAGCGACGGTGTCTATGATGGTTCAAAGATTAAGAATTTCAAGCAATTCACAACAGATTGGTGAATGAATCATAGTCTTCCTTGGGTGTCTATGATGGTTCAAAGATTAAGAATTTCAAGCAATTCACAACAGGATAACAGCATATTATCTTGCATAAATGGTGTCTATGATGGTTCAAAGATTAAGAATTTCAAGCAATTCACAACGCTGACGATGTTCGTATGCTTAAGGCCTTAGGTGTCTATGATGGTTCAAAGATTAAGAATTTTAAGCAATTCACAACAAGACAAAGTATAGTACTTTTAACATGTCTGGTGTCTATGATGGTTCAAAGATTAAGAATTTCAAGCAATTCATTACATTGGGCTACTGAGTGAAAAATTACTTTCAGTAACCTATGTAGTTTTAAGGTGAAGAATTTAAATTGTAATTCCCAAGATGTCAAAGAGCGAAGCATGTATAAGATTTGATCAGGCACCTCCGCTGAGTTTGCACGCCTCTAATGAGGCCGATTCATGCCCTTTCGCCTGCAAAGATAAGCACAAACGCATGAACAGCAAAATAAAAGCGAATGAAATCATCATCCGCTTGCGAAAAAATATGTCTGCGATTACTGCTTTACACTTTTCTGCCGCTTCTGGATGGCTGTGTATTCCGCCTCGGGCTCTGCTGCATAGTTAAGGCCATTATCATCAAACATACCTTCGAAGCTGAGGTCTTCGTCGATTTGTGACCAATGGATTCCTCCGTAAGTCAGATAAAAGTCGCGGCGTTGGGCATCAGTGGCTTTGGCCAGTCGCTCCCAATCGGCGAAAGCATAGCTGGCGCGGCGACCATCAGCGGTCTCTGCATAAACGTGGGTATCATCAATCCATACCTTTGCTATTTTCAACTGCTCTGTCATATCATACCTTATTAAAATGAGCCTTCCAACGCTCGGTAATCACTTCTACATTCTCCTCGATAATTGATTCGATAATCGCAATCTGCAGTTTCTTGAAACCATGATTGTAAATCTGCTCTATAGGAGTTACATTATACTTTGCCTCACAATCGTCTTTTACAATGTGAACGTGAATAGGATCATGGTCGTTCGAATAGAACAGGAATCTGAAACCAAAGAAAATGAATATTGTTGGTATATTATGAAACATTTAAGATTTGATCGGGCACCTCCGCTGAGTTTGCACGCCTCTAGTGAGGTCGATTCATGCCCTTTCGCCTGCAAAAATAGGGATTAGTTTTGAATCTGCGGCAAGGTTGAGCCACTTTTTTTCAGGAATGGTGGAAATATTGGACAAGTTCGAGCAAATGTATCAGCTGGTGAGACGCGCGTGTATCTCCAGTGATACTTGCGAGTATCACCGGTGATACTTGTGCGTCTCACCAGAGATACTCATGCGTCTCATCAGGTGATACTTTCGCCGCAACTTGCCGCCACAATATAACGATTTCCTTTGAATAATGCAAATGCGTTAATCAACCGTCATAACCGTCATGCGAACCTACACAGTCTTATCTCGCATATTCACAACGTATTAGATGCCGTTTATGTAGGCATGTAGGTTGATTATAGCAAAAACGCAAGGAAAGCGCGCACGCGCGCGAGGCGATGATGCTGTGTTGACAATTTACGATTTACAATCCCATTTATTTTACAATCCCATTTATTTCACGAATTCACGATTTCACGAATTTACGAGTTCCAATGTTCAATGGCCAATGTTCAATTGAAAGCAATGCACAATTCACAACGTTCAATGGTCAATGTTCAATGGTCAATAACCTGAAACTTGATATGTAATATCACTATTTTGCACAAATTGTTGGCCGTATCGCGGTTTCTTTATACTTTTGTGGCGAATTTCATCAATCCTGATTATCCATGAAACGGTTTATGCTTTCCTTTGTCTGCTCTATGGCTGCTGTAGTGGCTATGGCTGCCCTGCCTGCCGACACTCTGGTGGGCTTCACTTATCAGAAAGCCCCCGCTGCGCCGGCTGGCAATGAGTGGGAAAGCCCCGAGGCGCTGGCCCTGAACAAGCTGCAGCCTCGCGCGTATGCCTTCTCATTCTCTACCGTGAAGGATGCGTTGGGCGTGTTGCCCGACCGTGGCGCTTCCTACAAGAACCTCGACGGCAAGTGGTTTTTCCACTGGGCTGCTACTCCCGATGAGCGTCCGAAGGATTTCTTTAAGACGGACTTCAACATCGCCGAGTGGGACAAGGTGGATGTGCCGGGCTGCTGGAATGTGCAAGGCATCCAGAAGGACGGTTCGATGAAATGGGGTGTGCCCATATACACCAACCAGAAGGTGATCTTCCAGCATCAGGTGGCTGTCGACGACTGGCGCGGCGGCGTGATGCGCGAACCGACGAACAAGGACTGGACGACATTCAAATACCGCAACGAGGTGGGGTCGTATCGCCGCACGTTTATCTGGCCTGTGACGTGGCGCAAGCGCCGTGTGTTCCTCAACTTCGACGGCGTAGACTCGTTCTTCTATCTGTGGATCAACGGTCACTATGTGGGATTCTCCAAGAACTCGCGCAACACGGCGACCTTTGACATCACACAGTATCTCGACACCAAGGCTCCCGAACAGGTCATTGCCGTGGAGGTGTATCGCAACAGCGACGGCTCGTTCCTCGAGGCACAGGATATGTTCCGCCTGCCGGGCATCATACGCTCGGTGTATCTCACCAGCACACCGCTCGTGACGCTCACCGACCTCGTCGTGCGCACGAAGGAGCTCAACAATGATGCTGCTACCATCAGCGTCGAGACGGAAGTGCGCAACTACGGCACCAAGGCTGCCAAGGGGCTGACCGTGGAATATAAGGTATGGCCTGTGGAGCTCTACGGCGACAAGACATCCGACGCACCCATCGCCACACTCGTGGCTGACGGCCTGACGAGCGAGATACCTCTTGAGGGCATACAGCCCTGGAGCGCCGAGCTGCCGCAGCGCTATGTGCTCACTGCCGAGCTGCGCGACAAGAAGGGCCGCTCGCTCGACGTGCGCTCAACATACTTCGGCGTACGCACCGTGGAGATTCGTGAGACACCAGCCGAGGAGGATGAGTTCGGGTTGGCCGGACGCTACTTCTATGTCAACCACAAGCCCGTGAAGCTCAAGGGCGTGAACCGCCACGAGACAAACCCCTGGCGCGGCCATGCCATCACCCACGAGCAGATGGAGCAGGAGGTGTTCCTGATGAAGCGCGGCAACATCAACCACGTCCGCAACTCGCACTATGCCAACGATCCGTACTGGTACTACCTCTGCGACAAATACGGCATCTATCTCGAGGATGAGGCCAACATCGAGAGCCATGAGTACTACTACGGCGACGCCTCGCTGTCGCATCCCGCCGAGTGGCAGGCCGCACACGTGGCTCGCAATATAGAAATGGTACGCGCGCACGTGAATGCCCCCAGCATCGTCATCTGGAGCCTCGGCAACGAAGCCGGTCCAGGCAAGAACTTTGTGGCTGCCTACGAAGCCATCAAGAAGGTTGACACATCGCGCCCCGTGCAGTATGAGCGCAACAACGACATCGTGGATATGGGCTCTAACCAGTATCCCAGCGTGGGATGGGTGCAGTTTGCCGCCAAGGGTGGCAAGGGCCCCAAGTACCCCTTCCACATCAGCGAATACGCTCACTCTATGGGCAACGCCGGTGGCAACCTCATCGACTTCTGGCAGGCCATAGAGACCAGCAACTTCATCTGCGGCGGTGCCATCTGGGACTGGGTGGATCAGGCCATAATGACGCGTGGGCAAGCCCCGCAGTTTAACGTTGAAAGTTTAATGGTTAATGGGCCTTCAACATTAAACATCGCCAAAGGCGAGTACTTTGCATACGGCGGCGACTTCGGCGACCTGCCCAACGACGGCATGTTCTGCATGAACGGTGTGATGTTGCCCGACTTGTCGCCCAAACCTGAGTATTTCGACGTCAAGCACGTTTACCAGAACGTGGGCGTGGAGGTGGACAGCGTGTTTGCGCTGAAGGACAGGAAGATTGTGCGTCTGAAGATTACCAACAAGAACTACTTCGTGCCGCTGGATTACGTAGATATCAACGTTGTGCTTGTGCGCGATGGCTTTGATATAGCTAATAGCACCACCAACGTAGATGCTGCCAGCGGAATGATACCTATAGCTCCCCGCTCCTTTGGGCATCTCTCCTTGCCCATCCATTTTAAGGACGAGAATCCCAATGCACACAGCTATGACGTGCGTGTGGAGTTCCTGCTGAAACAGGATATGCCTTGGGCCAAGAAGGGCTACGTGCAGATGTCTGAGCAGCTGAACATCTGGAACGCTACTGAGACGCTGCCCGTCTATGCCGCAGCAGAAGAGGGTGGCACAGCTATCACCAAGACAGGCGGCAGCGGCACACTCACCCTTGAGGGGAGCAACTGGGCAGTCACCTTTGACAACCTCAAGGGTACCATCAAGAGCATGAAGGCCGACGGTCAGGACCTGATTGAGGAGGACTGCGGCCCCGTTATAGATGCGTTGCGCGCACCTGTGGACAATGACAACTGGTATTACCAGAGCTGGTATCGCAATGGCCTGCACAACCTGCAGCACAGCGTCCAGGCCAGCAACATATACACCCGCAAGGACGGTGCTGTAGTGCTCAACTACACCGTTGAGAGCCGGGGCTACAAGGGGCAGATACAGGGTGGCAGCAGTGGCCGCTTCACCATCGTTGACAACGGCGAACCCGCCGACTTCGCCTTCACCAGCAACATCGTGTGGACCGTCTATCCCGACGGCACCATAGAGAACGAGAGTGCCATCACTGGCTCAGATGCCAAGGCCATCCTGCCGCGTCTGGGCTACCTCGTCAAGCTGCCAACACGCTTCGAGGACAAGGGCGCCAAGCTCGCATATTTCGGCTGCGGGCCGCAAAACAACTACGCCGACCGCAAGAGCGGTATGTTCAAGGCCGTCTATGAAAGCACCGTGGGTGAGCAGTTTGTCAACTTCCCCAAGCCGCAGTCTATGGGCAACCGCGAGGACGTGGAGTGGCTCGCACTCACCGACGAGAGTGGTAATGGCATCGTCTTCGGAGCTCTCACCGGCGCTATGTGCACATCAGCTCTGCCCTGGAGCGATCTCCAGCTCACCTGCGCTGCTCATCCCAATGAGTTGCCTGTCAGCGACCACGTCTACGTGCATCTTGACGCTAAGGTGACTGGCCTCGGTGGCAGCAGTTGCGGACAAGGCGGCCCGTTGGAGCCCGACCGCGTCTATGCCGCTGCCAACACCTTCGGCTTCTTTATCCGCCCCACAGCCACCTCCGACATCAAGGCTATAGCTGCCGCAAGCTATCCCGTGGGCCACGGTGGTGACCTGCCGATAGCTATCACCCGCGATTCCAAGGGCGAGGTGAAGATTGTAAACAACAAGTTTAGCGGCGAGAACATCAGCTACGTCGTGCAGCCTGCAACCGCCAAGCCTCTCACCGCCAAGCAGCTCAAGGCTCGCGCCAAGGTCTATGCTGGCGAACCTATTGACATGCGTGGCGGCGGCACCATCACCATCTGGCACACCGAGACCCCCGACGTGCGCATCACACGCACCTTCGACAAGGTGGAGTTTGTGCCGGTCACAGTGCTGGCATGCAGCAGCGAGGAACCCGGCGAGAACGCCAGCAACCTCGTCGACGGCAAGCCGGAGAGCATCTGGCACACAGCATACGGCGTCACCGTGACCAAGTACCCGCACACCGTGGACTTCGACTGCGGAGAGATGAAGACCATCAAGGGCTTCACCTATCTGCCCCGACAGGACGGCAGCGCCAACGGCACCATCAAGGGCTATCGCATCCAGCTCTCACAGGACGGCAAGACTTGGTCTGATGGCGTTGCCGAAGGCGAGTTTGAGCGTGGTGCGGCCCTCAAGCGCATCACCTTTGCCAAGCCCGCCCGCGCACGCTATGTGCGTTTCACGGCATTGTCCTCGCAGAACGGCCTCGACTTTGCCAGCGGAGCGGAGATGGGTGTGCTGGCAGAATGAGAATAAAGACAACAACACAAGCATAAATTTATGGCAGAAAGTTTGAACATTCAAGAGCTGGAGCAAGTGGTTGTGCGCTTCTCCGGCGACAGCGGCGACGGTATGCAGCTCGCCGGAAACATCTTCTCCACGGTGAGTGCCACCGTGGGTAACAGCATCTCAACATTCCCCGACTATCCCGCAGACATTCGTGCCCCGCAGGGCTCGCTGACGGGTGTGAGCGGATTCCAGGTGCATATTGGGGCTTCCAAGGTCTATACTCCTGGCGACCTGTGCGATGTGCTGGTGGCAATGAACGCTGCAGCATTCAAGACACAGCTGCGCTATGCCAAGCCCAACGCAACAATCATCATCGACACCGACTCCTTCGGCCCCAAGGATCTGGAGAAGGCTGAGTTCAAAACTCCCGACTACATCGCCGAGATGGGCGTAGATCCTGATCGTGTCATCGCCTGCCCCCTCACCACGATGGTGAAGGATGCACTTGCCGACTCGGGAATGGACGCCAAGAGCATCCTCAAGTGCCGCAATATGTTCGCCCTGGGACTCGTGTGCTGGCTCTTCAGCCGCGACCTCGACGTGGCCTTCAACTTCCTGCGCGAGAAGTTCGCCAAGAAGCCGGCCATAGCCGAAGCCAATATCAAGGTCATCCAGGCGGGTTACGACTATGGTTACAACACCCATTCGTCGGCCATGAACGTCTATCGCATCGAGTCGAAGACAAAGGTGCCCGGACGCTATATGGATATCACGGGTAATAAGGCTACGGCATACGGCTTCATCGCCGCTGCCGAGAAGGCTGGCCTGCAGCTTTATCTGGGCAGCTACCCCATCACGCCGGCAACGGATGTGCTGCATGAGCTGTCCAAGCACAAGAGCCTCGGTGTGAAGACAGTGCAGTGTGAGGACGAGATTTCAGGCTGTGCCAGTGCCGTGGGTGCAAGCTTTGCCGGCGCGCTGGCCGTGACCTCCACATCGGGCCCGGGTATCTGCCTCAAGAGCGAGGCTATGAATCTGGCCGTGATTATGGAGCTGCCGCTCGTGGTGCTCGACGTGCAACGCGGCGGTCCCGCCACGGGTCTGCCCACTAAGTCGGAACAAACCGACCTGTTGCAGGTCCTCTTTGGCCGCAACGGTGAGAGCCCGATGCCTGTCATTGCTGCCCTCTCGCCGACAGACTGCTTCGATGCAGCATACGATGCCTCTAAGATGGCATTGGAGCACATGACGCCAGTCGTGCTGCTCACCGATGCTTTCGTGGCTAACGGCAGCGGAGCCTTCAAGCTCCCGAAGCTCGAGGAATATCCTGCTATCCAGCCACCATACGTGCCGGAGGAGCTGCGTGGACAGTGGACTCCGTATATGCGTGCTGAGAACGGCACCCGCTACTGGGCTGTGCCGGGTCGCGAGGGCTTTGAGCATATCCTCGGCGGACTGGAGAAGGACAACAAGACGGGTGCCATCTCGACCAATCCCGAGAATCACGACCTGATGACACGCCTGCGCGCAGAGAAGGTAGCCAAGATACAGGTCCCCGACCTCGAGGTTGAGGGTGACAAGGATGATGCCGACCTCCTCATCGTGGGCTTCGGCAGCACCTACGGTCATCTCCACGCAGCGATGGATGAGCTAAGGGGCAAGGGCAACAAAATTGCCCTTGCACAGTTCCGCTACCTCAATCCGCTGCCAGCCAACACCGCAGAGGTACTCAAGAAGTACCCGCGCGTCGTCGTGGCCGAGCAGAACATGGGACAGCTCGCCGCCTACTTGCGCATGAAGGTCGACAACTTCACCCCCGCACAGTTCAATCAGGTCAAAGGCCAACCATTCGTGGTCAGCGAACTCGTAGAAGCTTTCAAACAACTAATATTTTAACCAAGCACCACAGATTACACAGATTACTCTGATTTTATTTCCAAAATAGAGTAATTTTGCTTGATATTACACAGATTATTTCAGGCTATATGAGTGATTATCTATACCAAAATGAAACTTATCGAATCATCGGAGCAGCTATGACCGTTCATAGGCATTTTGGTTGTGGTTTCCATGAGAAGGTTTATCAGGATGCTTTGGAGATAGAGTTCCAGGAATCCGGAATTCCTTATCTTAGAGAGGAACCTATATTTGCACTATATCATGGCCGTGTGTTGAAGACCGAGTTCATGCCTGATTTCATCTGTTTCAACCACATTGTTGTAGAGCTGAAAGCAGTCAAAGAACTGGAAGATTATCAGCGAGCACAAGCTATTAACTATGCCAAAGTCGCAGAAATGGAAATAGCCCTGCTCATAAATTTCGGTGAGAAATCACTTCGCCAAGAGCGGTTCATTGTTTCGGCTCTCTAATCTGTGGAATATTAAATACAATTTATCCAATTGATGTTGAATCAGGTTAATCTGTGAAATCTGTGGTTATAAAAAAAGATAATATGTTTACAGCACAAGACTATAAAAAGGGTCAGCCTCGTTGGTGCCCCGGATGCGGTGACCATTTCTTCCTTGCCAGCCTGCATAAGGCTTTGGCAGAAATCGGTGTGGCACCGAAGGATATTGCAGTTATCAGCGGCATCGGGTGCAGCTCGCGCTTGCCGCACTATATGGCCACCTATGGCATGAACACCATCCACGGCCGCGCAGCAGCTATTGCAACTGGTGCAAAGGTCACAAACCCCAAACTCGATGTGTGGCAGGTGAGCGGTGACGGCGACGGTCTCGCCATCGGCGGTAACCATTTCATCCACGCCAATCGCCGCAACATAGACCTCAATATGATTCTGTTGAACAACCGCATATATGGTCTGACAAAGGGACAGTATAGCCCCACATCGCCGCGCGGCTTCGTCAGCAAGAGCAGCCCTTACGGCACTGTGGAAGATCCGTTCCGTCCTGCAGAGCTTTGCTTCGGCGCACGCGGCCACTTCTTTGCACGTGCCGTTGCCACCGATGCCCCAGGCACCATAGAGGTGCTGAAGGCTGCACGTGAGCACAAGGGAGCCAGCGTATGCGAGATACTGCAGAACTGTGTCATCTTCAACAACGGTACTCATGACGGTGTCTATGACAAAGCCGGTCGCGCCAAGAACGCCATCTACGTGCGCCACGGCGAGAAGCTGGTGTTCGGTGAGAACTCGGAGTTTGGCCTCGTGCAGGAAGGCTTCGGATTGAAGGTGGTGGAGATAGGCAAGGACGGCTATACTCTCGATGATATTCTCGTCCACGATGCCCACTGCGAGGACAACACCCTGCAGCTGAAGCTGGCCCTCATGGGTGACGGCGACGGATTCCCCATCGCACTCGGTGTGATCCGCGACGTGGAGGCACCGACATATAACGATGCCGTTACAGCACAGATAGAAGAGGTCAGTGCAGCAAAGAAGTATCACAACTTCGCAGAACTGCTTGAGACCAACGACATCTGGGAAGTGAAATAAATCTCTCTTGTACAATGATACGCAAATTTGATTTCCTCATCATCGGTTCGGGCGTTGCAGGAATGAGCTACGCCCTGAAGGTCGCTCAAAGCGGCAAGGGCAAGGTGGCCCTCATCTGTAAGACTACCATCGACGAGGCCAACACAGACAAGGCTCAAGGCGGTGTGGCCAGCGTTACCAACCTGAAGGTTGACAATTTCGAGAAGCATATCCACGATACTATGGTAGCGGGTGATTTCATCTCGGATCCTGCTGCTGTGGAGCAGGTGGTGCGCAATGCTCCGAAGGGAATAGATGACCTCGTGAAGTGGGGCGTGAATTTCGACCGCAACGAAGACGGCACCTTCGACCTCCATCGCGAGGGCGGGCATTCGGAGTTCCGCATACTGCATCATGCCGATGACACTGGCCATGAGATTCAGCAGGGACTTATCCGCGCCGTGCGGGCCGACAAGCGTATCACTGTGCTTGAGAATCATTTTGCTGTGGAAATCATTACACAGCACCATTTGGGACGTGAGGTTAATCGCCATCAGACGGACATCGAGTGCTATGGTGCCTATGTCCTTGATCCCGACACGAAGAAAATAGACACTTTCCTCTCGCGTGTCACACTGATGGCCACTGGTGGCACAGGTGCCGTCTATGCCACCACCACGAACCCCAATATCGCTACAGGCGATGGTATAGCAATGGTCTATCGCGCCAAGGGTATTGTAAAGGATATGGAGTTTGTGCAGTTCCATCCGACAGCACTCTATAATCCTGCGGAGACACATCCGGCATATCTCATCACCGAGGCTATGCGTGGCTATGGAGGCATCCTTCGCCTGCCAAATGGAGAGGAGTTCATGCAGAAGTATGACAAACGTCTCTCCTTGGCACCGCGTGATATCGTGGCACGTGCAATAGACAAGGAGATGAAGATTCATGGTATAGACCACGTCTGTCTTGATGTGACGCACAAGGATGCCGAGGAGACTAAGCACCATTTCCCCAATATCTACGCCAAGTGCCTCAGCATCGGTATTGACATCACTCAGCAGTACATTCCTGTCGTGCCGTGTGCCCACTACATGTGTGGAGGCATCAAGGTTGACCTCAACGGCGAGAGCACCATACACCGCCTCTATGCCGTCGGCGAATGCTCCTGCACTGGTCTGCATGGCGGCAATCGTCTGGCAAGCAATTCTCTCATTGAAGCTGTGGTCTATGCAGACAAAGCTGCTGAGCATAGCATAGCAAACATTGACAACTATCAGTTCAATGACCAAGTGCCTGAGTGGAATGACGAAGGCACCATGACCAATGAGGAGAAGGTGCTTATCGCACAGGATATGAAGGAGGTCGGCCAGATTATGTCAAACTACGTGGGCATAGTCCGCTCCGACTTGCGACTGCATCGCGCCTGGACGCGTTTGGATATCATCTATGAGGAGACAGAGGAGCTCTTCAAGCGGGTGAAGGCTTCCAAAGATATTTGTGAGCTCCGCAATATGGTCAATGTGGGCTACCTAATCACGCGCCAAGCCATTGAACGCAAGGAAAGTCGTGGCCTCCACTACACCGTAGACTATCCCAAACACGCTTACGATCAGTGATTTTTTGCCATTTTACTTGACATCGGCTTTTTGATGTTGTATCTTTGCGGCCGAATTCCTGTATTATGGCTAAATTACATATTGAGACATACGGTTGTCAGATGAACGTTGCCGACTCTGAGGTCGTGGCATCTGTTATGCAGATGGCAGGCTACGAGATGTGTGAGTCGGTTGATGACGCTGATGCGGTATTTCTTAATACCTGTTCTGTGCGCGCTGCTGCTGAACAGAAGATATTGAACCGTCTGGAGCAGCTGCGTGCTTTGCGCCGCCGTCGCGGCAAGCTGATAATAGGTGTGCTGGGCTGTATGGCAGAGCGTGTGGGTAATGAGTTGACGGATGAACACGGTGTTGACTTGGTGTGTGGCCCTGACGCTTATATGTCCTTACCCGACATGATAGCTCAGGTTGAGTTGGGCCATAAGGCAATCAACATCGAGCTATCGCAGACAGAGACATACCGTGACGTCGTTCCGCGTCGGTTGCATGCCGGCGGCATCGGGGGCTTTGTCAGCATTATGCGCGGGTGCAACAATTTCTGCCATTATTGTATTGTCCCTTACACACGTGGACGCGAACGCTCGCGTGACGTGGACAGCATCTTGCGTGAGGTGCGTGACCTATGCGACCGTGGCTTCAAGGAAGTCACCTTGCTGGGACAGAATGTGAACTCATATCAGTGGACAATGGATGATGGTGGACGCGTGATTAGTTTCCATGAATTGTTGAGGCTGGTCGCTCATGCTGTGCCCGAGATGCGTGTGAGGTTCACAACCAGTCATCCTAAGGACATGAGCGATGATACCTTGCGAGTGATTGCCGAGGAGCCCAATGTTTGTCGCCATATTCACCTGCCAGTGCAGAGTGGGTCGGATGCTGTATTGCAGCGCATGAACCGTCGCTATACGCGCGAGTGGTATATGGGGCGTGTGGAGGCTATTCGCCGCATCGTGCCGGATTGTGGCTTGTCGACAGATATATTTGTGGGCTATTGTGGCGAGACGGAGGCTGACCACCAGTTGTCGCTCGACCTGATGCGACAGGTAAGATATGATTCTGCTTTTATGTTCAAATACAGTGAGCGTCCCGGCACATATGCCAGTCGCCATCTGGCCGATGATGTACCTGAAGAGGTGAAGTTGCGGCGACTGCAGGAATTGATAGAACTGCAGACAAGTATATCTGCTGAGCAGAACGCCCGTCAAGTGGGGCGCGAGGTCGATGTCCTTGTAGAGGGACGCAGCCGACGTTCGGCAGAGCAGCTCTTTGGCCGTACTGAGCAGAATAGGGTGGTGGTATTTGACCGCGGTTCACATCATGTTGGCGACACTGTGCGGCTATGCATCACTGACAGCAGCTCCGCAACGTTGATAGGAGTAGAAAAACATTAAACTTTCAACATTAAACTTTCATCTTTCAACTTCGCCAAAGGCGAGTCTAATAATGTCTAAAAGGAAATCACATATACTATTGGGGCGCATGCAGTGGCTGACATCGTGTGTGAGCACCACGTTGGTGCTTACATTATTGGGGCTGCTGGTGTTGTGCTCGTTGTCGGCTTACCGCTTGTCGGAGACTGTGCGTGAGAATTTCACCGTGACACTGTTGCTGGATGATGATGTCGACGATGCAGCAGCCGACAGTCTAATGATGGTATTAAATCTTAAACCATATACTCGTCAGCTGAAACTCATAACAGCAGAACAGGCTCTGGAAGAACAGACACAGGCTATGGGTGTTGACCCATCAGACTTCTTGGGCGAAAATCCTTTCACTGCAAGCTTGGAGATGAATGTTCGCTCTGACTATGCTTGTGCTGACAGCCTGCAGATGGTGGCCGATGAATTACGGGCAATGTGGCAGGTTGCAGACGTGGTATACCAACGTGACCTTGTGGATAACCTTAATACAATGTTGCAGCGCATTGCTATCTTCTTGCTTGTGCTGGCGGTGTTGCTGACTGTTATCTCGATGGTGCTCATCAACAACACTGTCAGGCTAAGTGTCTATGCACGGCGTTTCATCATCCACACAATGCGGCTGGTGGGAGCATCATGGAGCTTCATCCGCAGGCCTTTCCTCTTGCGCAGCATGGGCATCGGCCTTGTGGCTTCATTCCTGGCCAGCGTGTTGCTTTTGGGCTTTGTGCACTGGGCATTGACTTACGATGAATATGTATCTGCAATTATCACTCCGGCTGCTGTGGGCATTATGGTTGCATCGGTCTTTGTGAGCGGTTTGGTGCTTACGCTCGTTTGCACATGGATCAGTGTGGGCCACTTCCTGCGTATGCGCGAGCGGGAGATGTATAAGTAGTAAAAGAAGTAAGTAATATAAACTTTAAGGTATATAAATGGATAAACGCAATTTTGCCTTCAGTGGCACAAACTTCATCCTTATAGCTGTGGCTGTGGCCATAGTTGTTGTGGGCTTCATCCTTATGTCCGGGCCTGGGTCTACGGAGACGGAATACAATGCTGACATCTTCAGTGATTTGCGTATCAAAATAGCACCGGTAGTATGCTTTGTCGGCTTTGCTTTCATGGTATATGCCATCATGCACAAACCCAAGGATGAATAAATATTTTCGCAATAATGAGTACACTTGAAGCAATTATTATGGGCCTTATTCAAGGCCTGACAGAATATCTGCCTGTATCAAGCAGTGGCCATCTGGCTATTGCCGGTACGCTGTTTGGCCTTAGTGGTGAGGACAACCTTAGTTTCACGATTGCCGTTCACGTTGCCACCGTATTGGCTACATTGGTAGTGTTGTGGCGCGAGGTGGTGTGGCTATTTAAAGGCCTTTTCCGCTGGGACGGACACCTCAACGAGGCACAGCGTTATATTTTGTGCATCGTAGTGTCAATGATTCCAGTTGGCATTGTGGGATTGTTCTTCAAGGATGCAGTGGAGGAGGTGTTCGGTTCCGGCCTGCTTGTTGTGGGCTGTTGTCTGTTGGTGACCGCCGCCCTGCTCATCTTCAGTTATTATGCCCATCCTCGGCAGAAGTCATATATCTCTGTGGGTGATGCTTTTGTCATCGGTCTGGCTCAGGCGGCAGCTGTGATGCCTGGTCTGTCACGTTCCGGAAGTACGATAGCCACAGGCCTGTTGCTTGGGAACAAGAAGGAGTCACTGGCACAATTCAGTTTCCTAATGGTGATACCGCCCATACTTGGCGAAGCATTGCTGGATATACTTAAGGCATTCTCGGGAGAGGCATCATCTGTAGCCTCGGCGGGTATTGGCTTCTGGCCCTTGGTGGCTGGATTCGTCACGGCTTTCGTAAGCGGATGTCTCGCATGCCGCTGGATGATAGGCATAGTGCGTCGCGGTAAACTCGTGTGGTTCGGTATATATTGTGCTGTGGTTGGTGCTGCGCTTGTCACCTCTCAATTGATAGGCTGATGAATTGCGCATTGTGAATTGTTCATTGTGCATTGTGAATTATGAATCCTAAAAAGTAATTCCTCCTGTGGACTTCATCTCTGGCGAAATACTATGTATTGACAAACCGTTGCGGTGGACCTCATTTGATGTGGTTAACAAGGTGCGATGGTCATTGTGCCGACATCTGGGTGTGAAGAAACTCAAAGTCGGTCATGCTGGAACTCTTGACCCTCTTGCCACAGGCTTGATGCTTGTGTGTACGGGCAAAGCAACTAAGCGCATAGATGAGTTACAGGCCCAGACAAAGGAGTATGTTGCTACAGTGCAACTGGGCGCCACCACTCCAAGTTTCGATTTGGAGCAGCCTGTGGATGCATGCTTTTCTACAGAGCACATCACACGCGAGACTGTTGAACAGATGTTGCAACAGTTTGTCGGGCATATACAACAGGTGCCACCCACATTCTCAGCCGTTAAGGTTGACGGCAAGAGGGCTTACAGCATTGCCCGCACAGCAAGGGATGTGGTGATTCAGCCCAAGGATATCGTTATTAGCGAGTTGGAGCTGTTGGATTATAACCCGACACCAGAGAATAGCATCCAAACGGCATTACTACCGCGTGAAGGTATGCGTCGGAAGGCTTTCCTTACAGCCAACATTGACAATGCAACTCGGGCTTATGGCCCCAGTTTCGATATACGCGTTGTGTGCTCCAAAGGGACATACATCCGTGCTTTGGCGCGCGACATGGGCATAGCTCTTGCTTCAGGTGCCCATCTTACGGCCTTGCGCCGAACACGTGTGGGTGATTACTCGGTGGAGCAAGCCATAACAATGGATGATTTTATGCACAATCTGCAATCCTGACATTTTACATTTTACATTCTACATTCTACATCAATTATATGAAGCTTTCCCAATTCAGATTCAAGTTGCCGGAAGAACGTATAGCCCAATATCCGGCTCCATTTCGTGACGAATGTCGGTTGATGGTGTTGCACACCAAGAGCGGCATCATAGAACATCGCGAACATTTCTATGACATATTGGATTATTACGATGAGAAGGATGTCTTTGTCTTCAATGATACTAAGGTTTTTCCGGCGCGATTGGAGGGAAATAAGGAGAAGACAGGTGCCAAGATTGAGGTATTCCTGCTTCGTGAGTTGAACAAGGAGATGCGCCTGTGGGACGTCCTTGTTGAGCCGGCACGCAAGATACGCATAGGCAACAAATTGTATTTTGGTGAAGATGAGAGCATGGTGGCTGAGGTCATTGATAATACCACCAGTCGTGGACGAACATTGCGTTTCCTATATGACGGACCACATGAGGAGTTCAAAGAAGCCCTTTATGCTCTTGGTGAGGCACCACTTCCACATTCTATCTTCCGTCGCAGTGCCACCCCGGAGGATATGGAAGACTTCCAATGTGTGTTTGCGCGTCATGAGGGTGCCGTCACAGCTCCAACTGCAGGTCTTCACTTTTCCAAGCAGCTTCTCAAACGCATGGAAATAAAGGGAATAGAGATTGCGAATGTCACTCTGCACTGTGGACTTGGGTGCTTCAGGGATATTGATGTGGAGGATTTGTCAAAGCATAAGACCGAAAGCGAGGAAATGCATGTGAATTCTGAGGCGTGCACTATTGTCAATCGCGCTAAGGACGAAGGCCGCCAGATATGTGCTGTTGGCACCACTGTGCAGCGGGCGCTTGAGACAGCTATTGGTGCAGACCACCATCTCAAGGAGTTTGATGGTTGGACCAATAAGTTCATCTATCCGCCATATCAATTTGGTATTGCAACGTCAATGGTAGCAAACTTCTATCTGCCTTATTCCACTTTGCTTATGCTAACATGTGCCTTTGGCGGGTATGATCTTGTGATGAAAGCCTACAAAGAGGCTTTGCGCGATTCGCGTTATCGTTTTGGAACATACGGTGATGCCATGCTGATTCTCCATGACTGACGTCTATCTGGCACTGGGCAGCAATCTTGGTTCGCGGCATGCTATGCTTGAGGCAGCCTTGGACAAGCTGGGGCAATATGTGGGTCCTGTGCTGGCCGTGTCTGATATCATTGAGACAACGCCGTGGGGCTATGAATCTGATAACAACTATCTCAATGCTGTCGCTCGTTGCTCAACCGCACTTGGTGCAGATGACGTTTTAGCGGTTACTCAGGATATTGAGCGGCGCTTGGGCCGCACGCAGAAAAGTGACGACGGACATTATTCCGACCGCACGATAGATATCGACATCCTTTATTATGGCAACACTGTAATCTACAGTGACATACTGCGTGTGCCTCATCCGCGTATGTGGCAGCGTGACTTTGTTGTGCAGCCGTTGCGACAGATTGCGCCAGAGTGGTTGGCCCCAACCCAGCGACGCGTTGCTGCCGTGGGTTTCTTTGACGGTGTGCACCGCGGTCATCAGTTGCTGGCACGCCATGTGCTGGAGGCTGCACATCGATTGGACATGCGTCCGACGTTGCTCACATTCGACCGTCACCCGCAGACGCTGTTTCATCCAAACAGTAGTACGCCACTTTTATGCACTCGTGCCGAGCGTCACAGCCTTTTGCGGGATTTAGGAGCCGACATATTCGAATTACGTTTTACGTCTGATATGGCATCCTTGGATGCCCGTCACTTCATGAGCGAGGTCCTTATGCAGCAACTCAATGTCGGGGCTCTTGTTGTGGGCTACGATCATCGCTTTGGCAGCGATGCTGGTGCCGGTTCGTTTGAGCTGTATGACAGAATAGGTCAGGAATTGGGGCTGTGTGTGATTAAAGCTCCGGAGCTGCAAGACGATCATGTTAGCAGTTCTGCCATACGCCGTGCGCTGTCAGCAGGCGATGTCGAAGGAGCGGCGCGAATGTTGGGGCGCCAGTATACGTGGACAGGTGAAGTTGTTCATGGTCAGGCTATAGGGCGTACGTTAGGCTTTCCCACAGCCAACCTTCAGGCAACAGACCCACAGAAGCTGTTGCCTGCAAGAGGCGTTTATGCCGTGTTGGCCGACGGCCAGCCCGCTATGCTGAATATTGGCACGCGCCCCACCATCGATAGCCACGGCCCACAGACGGTGGAAGCCCACCTGTTGGTAGATGATCATCCTAATCTATATGGCCGTACGATGACATTGACCTTTGTTGGGCGGCTGCGTCAAGAGCAGCGTTTCGACAGTGAAGCCGACCTCATACGTCAGCTACATGAAGACCGCCGACATGCAGAAGCATTGTGTCGACAAAGCATCATAGCCATTAACTCAAAAATGAAAGAGGGAAATGAATAACACTAAAGGTCGTCCTTTCTGGGTTTACTTGTTGATATTCATCGTTTGCCAGTTGTTGGCTATGGCTGTTGTTGTCATTGCGCGGTTGAGTGGCTATGAGATGTCGTTGCGGACTTCGCTTGTCTTGCCGCTGGCTGTGGCCAATATCTTGTCCATAGTGCTCTTCTTTGTCGTGCAGCGACGTGTGACGTATGTCGACCGTGACGACAGACTGGCAATATCACTCCCTCATTTGCTGGCGGCACCGGCATTAATCGTCTTTGTCAATCTCGTGCAGGAGAACTGTTTGTCGTTCCTTCCCGACTGGGTCGGGCAGACAAATATTGAGGTTATTCTGGATTCTGTGGTGGGGTTGGTGGTTGTGTGTTTGTTGGGCCCCGTGGCTGAGGAGTTGTTGTTTCGCTGTGGTGTGCAGGGTGCGTTGCAGCAGCGCGCGCGTGTCGGCGCTTGGTGGCCGGTGTGTGCCAGCGCTGCCATCTTCTCGCTCATACACATGAATCCTATGCAGATGCCAGCCGCTTTCGTTCTCGGGCTGTTGCTCGGAGGAGCCTATTGGCGTACTGGTCAGCTATGGACCTCAATCATCATTCATGTGCTGAATAACAGTCTTGCGGTGGTTGTAGCGTTGCTTGGCCCATCGGATGCCACCCTCACCGATTGCGTGGGTGGTCCTAAGGCTGCATTTATTGTCGGTGTTGTCACTCTGTTATGGGTGATTTTGTGCTTTCGCAAAACTTTTTCTCTATATAATAAGGTGTAGTTCGTAAAAATGTTGTAGTTTTGCGGCCGAATTGACAAAAATACAGTATCATGCCAAATAATCTCGTTATTGTCGAGAGCCCAGCCAAGGCCAAGACTATAGAAAAGTTCCTGGGCAAGGACTACAAGGTGATGTCCAGCTACGGCCATATACGCGACTTGAAGAAAAAGAGTTTCAGCATAGACCCTGAAACATTTCAGCCTCAATATGAGGTGCCGTCGGACAAGACACATATTGTCAGTCAGCTTAAACAAGGTGTGAAGGCAGCTGATATGGTTTGGCTCGCTTCTGATGAAGACCGTGAGGGAGAGGCCATCTCATGGCATCTGCAGGAAGTGTTGCGTCTGAAACCCGAACACACCCGACGCATCGTCTTCCATGAGATTACAAAGTCTGCAATCCTGAATGCCATAAAAGAGCCGCGCTCGGTGGACATTAATCTCGTCAATGCGCAGCAGGCGCGACGTGTGTTAGACCGTATTGTCGGCTTCAAGGTGTCGCCCGTGTTGTGGCGCAAGGTGAAGCCTTCTCTCAGCGCAGGTCGTGTGCAGAGTGTGGCAGTGAGGCTGATTGTTGAGCGTGAGCGCGAGGTGCAGGCCTTCCGTGCCGAAGCATCTTTCCGAGTCATGGCGTTGCTGCGTCAGGCTGATGGCAGCGAACTGCGTGCCGAACTCAATCGCCGTTTCCAGACACAGGACGAGGTTGAAGCTTTCTTGAACGACCTTGCAGGTGCTACGTTGACGGTGGATGATATCCAGACACGACCAGTGCGTCGAACGCCAGCACCGCCCTTCACCACCAGCACCTTGCAGCAGGAGGCCGCCCACAAACTGGGCTTTCCTGTGGCACAAACGATGCTTGTAGCGCAGCATCTCTATGAAAACGGTCTGATCACGTACATGCGTACAGACAGCGTAAATCTTTCTTCTCTCGCTCTGGGTGCCAGCAAGAAGGTGATAACAGAGCTTATGGGAGATAATTATGTCAAGACGCGTCTATACCACACCTCCAGCAAGGGCGCTCAAGAAGCCCACGAGGCTATACGTCCGACGTATTTGGACCAAGTTGCGATTGATGATGCCCAACCTCAGGAACGTCGTCTCTATGAGCTGATATGGAAGCGCACTGTTGCCAGCCAGATGGCTGACGCTGAGTTGGAGAAAACCACTGCAACCATCAGTATCAGTGGTCGTCCCGAGCAGTTTGTGGCTACGGGCGAGGTGGTGAAATTTGATGGTTTCCTTCGTCTCTATCGTGATACAGAGACTAACGATCAAGGTGACGTTGCAGAACCGAGTGAGCAGTCTAATACATTATTGCCACCACTCACCGTTGGTCAGAAGCTGCAACGTGTGGAGGTTCAGGCTACAGAACGCTTCACACAGCGTCCGTCGAGATACAACGAGGCCAGTCTGGTGCGTAAGCTGGAGGAGCTTGGCATCGGCCGCCCTTCGACATATGCACCTACTATCTCCACCATACAGCAGCGCGAGTATGTTGTGCGTGGCGACAAAGCAGGTGATGAACGCAGTTTCAAGGTTATAACGCTCTCAGCAGACGGTAAGGTGAGTGCCGAACAACGGCATGCTGTCTTCGGTGCTGAGAGGGGACGTTTGCTGCCCACTGACACAGGTATTGTGACGACGGACTTCCTCATGGACTTCTTCCCTTCAATCCTCGACTACAACTTCACGGCCGATGTGGAGAAAGAATTTGACAATATCGCAGAGGGCAAGGAAGAATGGACGCAGATGATACGCAAATTCTGGGAACAACTTGATCCGCTGATACAGCGTTGCCTGACCAACAAGAGCGAGCATCGCGCTGGCGAACGTGTGCTGGGCACCGATCCGACTTCCGGTCGTCAGGTGAGCGTGAAGATTGGTCGCTATGGTCCTGTGGCACAGATTGGTACAGCTGATGATGTTGAGAAGCCACGCTTCGCCCAACTGCATAAAGGCCAAGGCTTGGAGACTATTACTCTTGATGAAGCTCTGGAACTGTTCCGTTTGCCTCGCACATTGGGTGAGTATGAAGGCTTGGAGGTAAGTGTCGGTTCGGGTCGCTACGGCAACTATGTCCTGCACGACGGCAAGTTCACGTCTCTGCCATCACAGACCGACCCGCTTGCAATAACCCTTGAGGAGGCCATCACGCTCATCAATGCCAAACGTCAGGCTGAGCAGCAGCGACATCTCAAGAATTTCAGCGAAGACTCTGAGTTGGAATTGATCAATGGTCGATTTGGTCCGTATCTGGCATACAAGGGCCAGAACTATCGCATCGCCAAGGCATTGCATTCCAAAGCAACAGAACTGACCTACGAGGAGTGTATGAACATTATCCGTGAGCAGGACGAGAAGCCCAAGGCCACAGGCCGTCGCTATTCGCGAAAGCAATAATCAGTTGCTCGTCATCGCGAAATCGTAAAATCGTGAAATCGTAAAATCGTCATATAATCTTGACTCGTATCATCCTGATAGGTTATATGGGTGCCGGCAAGACCACCATCGGCAAACCTCTGGCCGCAGCCTTGGGGTTGTCGTTCTATGATCTTGACTGGTATATCACCATGCGCTATCGCCGCTCTGTTGCCGAGATTTTTGCTGAGCGTGGTGAGGAAGGTTTCCGCGACTTGGAGCGTCGTATGTTGCATGAGGTGGCAGAGTTTGAGGATGTTGTCGTCAGTTGTGGCGGCGGCACGCCATGTTTCTATGACAACATGGAATATATGAACTCTAAGGCTGAAACTGTTTATCTTAAGGCATCCCCCGAGGTCCTGGCCGCACATCTGCGGATGGGCAAGGGAGTGCGTCCGTTGTTGACGGGCAAGAGCCCCGAGGAATTAGAGGCATACGTCAGCGAGTCGCTTGCCGAACGTGAACGTTTTTATTGCAAAGCCAAGCACATCTTTGACGTGAGCTTGATGGAGAATATTAAACAAGTTGACCGCAGCGTCGAAGCGCTGCGCAAGCAGCTGGGGATATAAGTGGGGCTGCACGTGCCTCATCAATCATTAAACTTTAAACTTCGGGTGATATGCCCGCGAGCTTATGAAGAAATGGCGTATTGAAGACTCTGAGGAGCTTTACAACATCAAGGGCTGGGGTGTGAACTACTTCGGCATTAATGACAAGGGACATGTGTATGTCAGCCCCAAGAAGAACGGCGTTCAAATCGATTTAAAGGAAGTCGTTGATGAGTTGGCTACGCGCCATGTGACTGCTCCCATGCTGCTTCGCTTCCCTGACATACTGGACAACCGTATCGAGAAAACTGATGAATGTTTCCGCAAGGCCTCCAAGGAATATGACTATCATGCGGAGCACTTCATCATCTTCCCCGTGAAGGTCAATCAGATGCGCCCTGTGGTAGAGGAGATAATCAGTCATGGCAAGCGTTACAATCTTGGCCTTGAGGCTGGTTCCAAGCCTGAGTTGCATGCGGTGTTGGCTACAAATATGGACAGCGACAGCCTCATCATTTGCAATGGCCACAAGGATCAGAACTTCATAGAGTTGGCGTTGCTGGCACAGAAGATGGGCAAACGTGTGTTCCTTGTCATTGAGAAGTTGCCCGAACTGCAGATTATCGCCGATACGGCCAAGCGTCTTGGCGTGCGTCCCAATCTGGGCATCCGCATCAAGCTGGCGGCAAACGGCAGCGGCAAATGGAGTGAGAGCGGAGGCGATGCCTCGAAGTTCGGACTCAATTCGTCGGAATTGCTCATGGCTCTGCAGCTGCTCTCTGACATGGGATTGAGCGACTGCCTGAAGCTGCTGCACTTCCACATCGGTAGTCAGATAACAAAGATACGCCGCATCAGCACAGCTCTTCGCGAGGCTGCCCAGTTCTATGTTCAGCTCCATGCAATGGGCTTCAATATCGAGTTCATCGACTGTGGCGGTGGTCTGGGCGTTGATTATGATGGCACCCGCTCCAGCAACAGCGAATCCAGCGTGAACTATTCAATCCAGGAGTACGTCAACGACTGTGTCTACACTCTTGTGGAAGCTGCCAACCAAAACGGCATCCCGCATCCTAACATCATTACCGAAGGAGGTCGTTCGCTGACGGCACATCACAGCGTACTCATCGTGGATGTGCTTGAGAGTGTGTGTGCGCCACAGATGCCTGAGGACTTCACACCCACCGAAGCTGATCACAAGCTGGTTCACGACCTCACGGAGATATGGGACAAGCTTTCGGCGCGTTCACTTCTGGAGGACTGGCATGATGCTGAGGATATTCGCGAGGAGGCACTTGATCTCTTCCGCCACGGCATCATCGACCTCAAGACGCGTGCCCAGATAGAGTCTATCTACTGGGCCATCAGCCACGAGGTCGCCGAGCTGGCCCATCATCAGAAACACGTACCTGATGAGCTGCGCGCTCTTGACAAGCAGATGGCAGACAAGTACTTCTGCAACTTCTCGCTTTTCCAGTCGATGCCCGACAGCTGGGCGCTCGATCAGCTGTTCCCCATCATGCCCATTGCGCGGCTGTCTGAACAGCCTACACGCAGCGCCACATTGCAGGATATCACCTGCGACAGCGACGGCAAAATCACAACATACGTCAATGGCGGACATCAGACAAATTATATCCCCTTGCACCCGGTGAAGGCCGATGAGCATTACTACATCGGTGTTTTCCTCGTGGGAGCATACCAGGAGATATTGGGCAATATGCACAACCTCTTTGGTGACACCAACGCTGTGCATATCACTGTCAATCGTGATGACTACGACATCGAACAAGTCATCGATGGCGAGACAGTGGCTGATGTGCTGGAGTATGTGCAGTATGACCCCAAGAAACTTGTCCGCCGTTTGGAGATATGGGTCAGCCGTGCCGTGAAGGACGGCAAGATTACTGAGGCCGAAGGCAAGGAGTTCATCAGCAATTATCGAGCCGGCCTGTATGGGTATACTTATTTGGAATAACCAGAATAACAATGAATGTCAGTGTCATCAAGGTTGGCGGAGCCATAGTCGAGAATCCTGCGTCCCTCGCAGAGTTGCTCGACCAGTTCTGCCGTGTTGACGGACCAAAGGTGCTCGTGCATGGTGGCGGCCGCACAGCCACTGCATTGGCCTCGCAGCTGGGCATTGAGAGCCGCATGGTCGGTGGACGACGCATCACCGATGAGCAGATGCTGCGTGTGGTGACGATGGTCTATGGCGGCCTGGTGAACAAGAATATAGTGGCTCAGTTGCAGGCACGAGGCCTCACCGCCGCCGGCCTCACAGGTGCGGATATGAACATCGTGCAAGCCCATCGGCGGCCTATCACTCCCGAGGGCGTGGATTTCGGTTTTGTCGGCGATGTGGATTCTGCTGATGCACGCCCGCTGAGTATGCTACTGCGCGAGGGTATCATCCCTGTGGTCGCCCCATTGACACACGATGGATTGGGCAACCTGCTGAACATCAATGCCGACACTATGGCACAGACCGTGGCGACGGCATTGGCTGATGCGGGATGCGACGTCAGCCTAACATATTGTTTCGAGCTGCCGGGCGTGATGCGCGACCCATCCGATGCCGCATCACTCATTCCTCGCATCACTCCGGATGGCTTCCGCCAGCTGTGTGCCGATGGCATTGTATCTGGGGGCATGATTCCTAAGTTGGAGAATGCATTTGCCGCCATCCAAGCTGGCGTGCGGCAGGTGCGTATCACTGCCCACACCGCCTTGGATGGCGGCACAGTTCTTAGTGGTAAATAAAGAAATTGAGAATTGCGACATGCAATTCTCAATTTCTTTGTTTTGGATTATCAGTCAATTTCCTCGTCAGCCTCGTAGCCACCCATCTCGCGGAGGGCGTTCTTCAGCATGGTGTATTGCTGATAGAGGTGGTTGACGGCCTCTTCGCCCTGAGTGTAGTCGTGCATTGGGCTCTTGAGGAAGAAGCTGAGGAAGCGCTGTGTGCCATAGCGTCCGGCGCGTGCAGCCAGGTCGCTGAGCAGGCAGAGGTCGAGGCAGAGAGGTGCTGCCAGGATGCTGTCGCGGCACAGGAAGTTAATCTTGATCTGCATGGGATAGCCCATCCAGCCGAAGATGTCAATGTTGTCCCAGCCCTCCTTGTTGTCGTTGCGGGGAGGATAGTAGTTGATGCGCACCTTGTGGTAGTACTGTGTGTCCTCGTCGTTGCCGTGGCCGTAGAGGTCGGGCTGCACATCAGGCTTGAGGATGGTCTCGAGTGTAGAGAGCTTGCTCACCTCCTTTGTGCGGAAGTTGGCAGGTTCGTCAAGCACCAGACCGTCGCGGTTGCCGAGGATGTTGGTTGAGAACCAGCCGCTCAGTCCCAGACATCGTGTGCCGATGATGGGTGCAAATCCGCTCTTGACCAGTGTCTGGCCTGTCTTGAAGTCCTTGCCGGCAATAGGCATCTTTGTCTTCTCAGCGAGCTCCCACATGGCGGGGAAGTCCACGGTGGTGTTGGGTGCGCCCATGATGAATGGTGCTCCCTCGGTGAGGGCTGCGTAGGCGTAGCACATGGACGGGGCGATGCGTTCGCGGTCGTCGGCCTTCATTGCTGCCTCAAGGTCGGAGAGGTGATAATGCACC
Source organism: uncultured Bacteroidaceae bacterium (assembly GCA_905233465.1). Taxonomy (GTDB): domain Bacteria; phylum Bacteroidota; class Bacteroidia; order Bacteroidales; family Bacteroidaceae; genus Physcousia. The sequence continues at coordinate 127,912 of CAJOEI010000001.1, forward strand.
TTTTCGTCTACGGGAACATATATCTCTGTTGAAGCTGCCCAGAGCACCACAATGCGGTCGCAGCCCTTCTCAGCCTTGAAGCGGCGAATGTCTTCGCGCAGGGCCTCGACCATCTCCCAACGGGTGATGTTGCCTTTGATATTGTCGCCGTCCAGACGCTTGGCATAGTTCTTGTCGAAGGCTGCCTTCATGGGCTTGATGGCTTCGAGCTCGTCGCGCACAGGCTCAATGTCCTGTGGCTTGAGAACTTCGGCGTAAATGGCGGCCTGATATGCATTGGCGGGATAGACATCCCAGCAGCCAAAGACGATGTCGTCGAGCTTGGCAAGGGGCACTATGTCGCTGTAGTGCAGATAACGCTTGTCTGCACCTTGACCAATACGGATTTTGTCGTATTGTGTCATTGAACCGACAGGCTTGGCCAGACCCTTACGAGTCATGAGAACACCAGTCATGAAAGTGGTTGCGACGGCACCATTGCCGACAACCATAATACCCAGCTTGCCTTGAGCTGGTTTAACGTTAGAATTTGCCATTATAATAGTGTAATTTTTGGTATAAAGCTTCCAATACGGTCTTTATCGGTTGCAAAGGTATAGAAAGTTTGGCACATAATTGGTGCATGATGGATTAAATATTGTAAAAAAATTCCGTAAAATCGGGCAAAAGAGCACAAACTGTGCAATTTGTGACGATTTTATGCCTTTGTTTTGTCAGGAGGCCGCCTGACAACGGGAAATATAAATAGGTATGACGTAGTGTTTAATTCATGGTTTTTTGTATATCGCTGACCACAGCGATTTGACGGGACGTCCGTGTGTCCCATACAGAACATCCGTATGATGCGAGTGGTTCCTCTGTACGATTCTGCTAAAACATCCGGATGTTTTATTGAGTCCATGTGCGCGGACTCATGAGCCCATGTGCGTGGACTCATGAGCCCATGTGCGTGGACTCAATGAAATGCCAAGGAAATGATACATTATCCTCCTGTGGAAAAGGCTTGAAACACTGGATGTTTAATTAATACCTCAAGTTTCGCATTTACTCAACTTGCTAAGTTAGAGGAAGTTATAGGGGGTACATAATAATATTCCCACCCGAATGGAAGTAGGTTCCACTCGGATGGGAATGAGAGTATGAGCGAAGCAGTTTAGACGAGGTGACGGATGAGCTCCTCGCGGTCGCCCGGCAGGTAGTCGATGACGGGTATCTCAATCATGGTGTAGCAACCGGGCTGCTGCAGCATCGATGCTCGTGCCACATTGACAAGCACCTGTGCGGTGAGGGCGGGGTTGTTGATTTTCATGTTGAACTCAAAGAGTTGGTTGTGTGTTTGTCCGCTGACGCCCTTGCGGACAAGGTTCACTCCGTGCCCCACATCGTTGAGGTCCTTCACGCATGGCACCTGGGTGACGTGGGTTTCGTCATTGACGAAGTAGGGGTCGGTGAGTATGGCCTGCTTCACTGTCTCGAAGTCGGCGCCGTCCTCAAGTTCCACATACACCATGCGGCGGTGTATGCCTGTGCCAAGTGGAATGGTCACGCTGAGCGCGTCGCGCACGCCGGCGATGGCACGCACGGCCACGCTGTGACCCATCGAGCGTCCGGGGCCGAAGTTGGTGTATGAGATGCCCTTTGGCGCAAGGCTCTCCATGAGAGTGCGCACCACGCTGTCGGAACCCGGATCCCATCCGGCACTGATGATGCTCACGGCACCGCCTGCCTTGGCTGCTGCATCGAGCGAACGGCGCAGGTCCACGATTTGAGTGTGAATGTCAAAGGAGTCCACGGTGTTGATGCCCAGCGCGAGGATGTCCTTGGCATAGGCCTCTACGCTGCGGGTGGGCGTGGCGAGGATGGCGACATCGACATCCTGCAGTTCGCGGATGTCGCTGACGACCTTGTAGCCTTCAAGCTCTTTTGGGCAATCGGCAGCGCCGCGGCGGCGCACGATGCCTGCAATCTCCATGTCGGGAGCCTCAATGAGTGCTTCGAGGGCATAGCGCCCGATGTTGCCGTAGCCTACTACGGCTGTGCGAATCTTTTTCATTGTCTGTCGTGTTTATGTGGGTTGTTAAAAATGGTATTTTGCTATAATTGTTCCAGCGCGTGGGTGATGTCGGCCAACTGACGTGTGGTGAAGGCTGGACTGTTGAGGCATGCCAGGTTGCGTCGCAGCTGTTCTGGTGAACTGGCACCAATGATGACGCTGGTGATGGCCTGATGATGCAGTATCCATGCGAGCGCCATTGTCGCCAGAGCCTCGCCGCGTTCGTCGGCAATGGCGTTGAGCTGGCGTATGCATTCCAGACGGGCTGGCGTGAGGGCATCCTGATGCAGGTAGCGCGGGTCATGGGCCATGCGGCTGTCGGCGGGTATGCCGTTGATGTATCGGTCGGTGAGCAAGCCCTGTGCCAGCGGCGAGAAGACGATGAAGCCCATGCCGTGCAGACGCACATCAGTGAGTGTGCCGTCGCGCAGTAGCGCTTGGTCGAAAAGGTTGATGCGGCCCTGGTAGATTAGGCAAGGCACCTCGTGCTGGCGCAGATATTCGTATCCCTTGTGTGTTGCTTCGGTGGGCCAGCGTGAAAGTCCGATGTACAATGCTTTGCCAGCGTGCACGATGTCCACAAGCGCGCGGAGCGTCTCCTCGAGAGGTGTGTTGGGGTCGTAGCGATGGCAGTAGAAAAGGTCCACATAGTCCAGGCCCATGCGCTGCAGGCTTTGGTCGAGGCTGGCGATGAGATGCTTGCGCGAGGCCCACGAGCCGTAGGGCCCAGGCCACATATCGTAGGCAGCCTTGGTGGAGATGAACAGCTCGTCGCGATGCGGGTTGAGGTCGCTCTTGAGCAGGCGGCCAAGGAAACGTTCGGCTTCGCCAGGGTCTGGGCCGTAGTTGTTAGCCAAGTCAAAGTGTGTGATGCCGGCATCGAAGGCTGCCAGCGCGATGGCGCGGCTCTGGTCCTCAGGCGTCAGCCGCCCGAAGTTGTGCCAGAATCCCAGTGAAAGCTCGGGCAGTAGCACGCCGGAATTGCCGCAGCGTCGATATTTCATGCCCGAAGTGTAGCGGGCGGGGTAAGGTGTATAGGGCATAATCTGTGGTCGCCGTGGTACGGCGGCATACGGAATGGAATATACTATTTATGGATGATGATGAGATATGGCATTGACATTCCTTTGTATTAGTGTGCTTCGAGCCAGTTTGTGCCCCAGCCGCAGTCAGCAATGAGAGGCACGCGCAGGGCGATGGCAGCCTGCATCTCCTCTACCACGAGCTGCTGAACGCGGTCGCGCTCGTCGGGCGGCACGCTGAAGTTGAGCTCATCGTGCACCTGGAGAATCATCTTCGTGCGCAAGCCTTCAGCGGCGAGGCGTCGGTGGATGCGCACCATCGCTATCTTGATGATGTCGGCTGCTGACCCTTGGATAGGGGCGTTGATGGCGTTACGCTCAGCAAAGCCACGAACGGTGGCGTTGGCTGAGTTGATGTCGCGCAGGTAGCAGCGACGGCCGCAGATGGTCTGTGTGTAGCCCAGTTCACGTGCACGCGCTATGCTCTCTTGCATATATGCATGCACACGGGGGTAGGTCTCGAAGTATTGGTCTATGAGCTGCTTGGACTCCGTGCGCGAGATGCCGAGGCGCTCGGTGATGGGGTAAATTGCCTCCGGCATGCGCGCCGACACGAGCACGAACGGGATATTTTGATTCAGCAACTGATTGACGGCGTACTCGGTTTTGTCGGTGACGTGATGATCGTTGGTCAAAAAAGTTCCGTCGATGTCCGAAAAGACGATTTTTACAGGCATGCGAGTTTCCTCCTTGTTAATCGGATTGCCAAATCTGATCACTTATCACGTCAAGGCAAGAAATCTTACCGCGCGGCAGAAATGAGCCGGTATCAATGATTGTGATATGATTTTTTAATCTGATTGGATAATAGCGATCGGGTATGAGGTAGGCGGTGGGCGAATGTCCGCAAATGACTTGTGCGGAGCCGGTGTAATTATGATAAAACTCGGTTCTGATCCAAAGCAGGGATTCATCGGTTTGCTGCTCAAGCGGGACGCCGGGTTTGAGACCGGCATGGACGAATATATATTCTTTGTCGTTGATAAACATTTGATGGTAAAGAGGACGTTGCTCAATAAATTCAAGACAAGTTTTGAGCGCGTCGGGTTCCCTTTGGAGCCAGATATCGAGTTCGCGTTTGGAGAGTGAGCCGCCGTTCGGGAGCCAAATAGAGCCTTCCGAGCCGCCGAGGAGATAATAAAAAAGCATCATCTGTTCATGAT
>CAJOEI010000002.1 GCA_905233465.1 uncultured Bacteroidaceae bacterium
CGTTCATTGTCGTAATCTTTGCGTGCAAAGGTACTAACAAATGACGAGATATAAGCAATTAAACTAATTTTTCAACACAGGGTTTTGCAAGTGACCCAAAAAAACGCCAAGATTCTCAAAGGAGCACGTCTTATATATGCCGAAAATCTCAATGCGTACTAATCAAACAATCCATTCGTCAGGTTTACCGCATCCACTTTTTCTCTATCAGATGGCTAAATGAGGTTACGATTTAGAAACCTAACTCCTTCACCAATCCTCCCCAATTTGCTTTCAGCCCCCAATTGTACTTCCTCATTCTTCCCCGTCTTGCCTTTATTTTAGGTCGAAATGCGTTAATCTTCCAAAATCGCTTCGCTTTTACAAGCTTTTTTCGTTAGTTTTTTCGCCTTTCTCTTTTTTCTTGCTACCTTTGCGGCCGTATGGAAACACAATTCTTCATCCGCATCGGCCTGGCCGCGCTGCTTGGTGGCGCCATAGGCATGGAACGTGGCTATCGGGCTAAGGAGGCCGGCTTCCGCACGCATTTCCTTGTTGCTCTTGGTGCCGCGTTATTTATGATATTGTCGGCACATGGTTTCAAGGGTGTGCTGGTGTCGGAGAATCATCGTTTGGATGTGTCGCGCATTGCAGCACAGGTGGTTTCTGGCATTGGTTTCATCGGCGCAGGCACGATTATCTTTCAGCGTCAGGTGGTACATGGTCTCACCACTGCTGCCGGCCTGTGGGTGACGGCTGCCATAGGCATGGCTGCAGGTGCAGGGATGTATGCTCTGGCCACCTTCACCACGGTACTGGTACTCATTGGCCTTGAAGCACTTAACTCGTTGCTGCCGCGCATCGGCCACCGCAACATCACACTCACGCTGACGGCCGCAGACCGCTCGCAGCTGCGCGAAGTGCTCTCTCAGTTGAAGTCCGACGGCGTGGCTATAGCCAACTTTGCGCTAAGTGAACAGACACGCCGCCTGACAGAGACATCACCCTCCACACGCTGCTATGTGCTGAAGATGGAAATCAAGACTCCACGCAGCAAGTACAGCGAACACATTCTGCACTTCATCACAGGAATAGATGGTGTTGAAGTGGAAAGCATAGAATAGATAGCCAATGGCAACGGATATTTCCTCTACACCGATGATGCGTCAGTTCTTTGAGTTGAAGTCGAAGCATCCTGATGCTATAATGCTGTTCCGCTGTGGTGACTTCTACGAGACGTATGCGGATGATGCCGTTGTTGCGGCAGACATTCTTGGCATCACGTTGACGAAGCGCAACAACGGCAATGGCGGTGAGAGTGTGGCGATGGCCGGTTTCCCATATCATGCTTTGGACACTTATCTGCCGAAGTTGGTTCGTGCGGGTCGTCGTGTGGCTATCTGCGACCAGTTGGAAGACCCGAAGTTGGCGAAGAAGTTGGTGAAGCGCGGCATCACGGAGTTGGTGACTCCTGGTGTGGCGCTGCAGGACACGGTGCTGAACTATCGCGAGAACAACTTCCTGGCTGCTGTGCACTTCGGTGGCGAGGATCATGTTGGTGTGTCGTTTCTGGATATCTCCACTGGTGAATATCTTGTTGCTGAGGGTCCTGCCGAATATGTCGACAAACTGTTGGCGAGTTTCGGCCCGAAGGAGGTGCTGTATGAGCGTGGCCGTCGGGGGCTGTTTGAGGGTTGTTTTGGCAGCAAATGGGTGACCTTCGAACTTGACGACTGGGTGTTTACGGCACAGACGGCGAGGGAGAAGCTGCTGAGGCATTTCGAGGTAGCCTCGCTGAAGGGCTTTGGCGTTGAGAAGATGGTGCAGGGTGTGATAGCTGCGGGTGCGATATTGGAGTATCTTGCGCTGACGGGCCACACCCAGGTTGGTCACATCACCAGCATGAGCCGCATCGACGAGTCACGTTATGTGCGTCTGGACCGTTTCACTATCCGCAATCTTGAGCTGGTTGAGGCTCAGGGCGAGGGTGGCAAGTCGCTGTTGGACGTCATCGACCACACCACGACACCTATGGGCGCACGCATGCTGCATCGCTGGCTGCTGTTTCCGCTGCGCGATGTGACGCAGATCACGTCGCGCTTAGACATCGTGGACTATTACTTCAGACATCCTGAATTCCGGGAGCTGATAGGCGAACAGCTGCACCACATCGGAGACCTGGAACGCATCGTCTCCAAGGTGAGTGTGGGGCGTGTGGGTCCGCGCGACCTTGTGCAGCTGCTGACGGCGCTGAGGGCGATACAGCCCATCAAGAACGTGTGCACGCTGACGGGTGAGCCCACGCTGACACGCATCGGTGAGCAGCTGAATCTGTGCCAAAGCATCCGCGACCGCATTGCCCGCGAGCTGCGCCCTGACCCGCCACTGACGTTGCAGAAGGGCGGCGTGATGGCTTCGGGTATCTCGGCCGAGCTGGATGAGTTGCGCGACATAGCCTCCGGCGGCAAGGAATATCTGCTGCGTCTGCAGCAGCGCGAGGCCGAGGCGACGGGCATACAGAGCCTGAAAGTGGCCTACAACAATGTCTTCGGCTACTATCTCGAGGTGCGCAACACGTACAAGGACCGTGTGCCGCCGACATGGATACGCAAGCAGACGCTGGTGAATGCCGAGCGATATATCACAGAGGAGCTGAAGGACTATGAGCAGAAGATCCTCGGTGCGGAGGAGCGCATCATCGCGTTGGAGACGCAGCTGTTTGGTGCGTTGGTGGCTGAGGTGGCGAACTTCGTGCCAGACATCCAGCGCAACGCGCAATTGGTGGCGCAGTTGGACTGCCTGCTCTCCTACGCCGTGGTGGCAGCCGAGCGAGGTTATATTCGTCCTGTGGTGGATGAGTCGCTGGAGATTGACATACGTGCGGGGCGCCATCCCGTGATAGAATGTCACATGCCTCCGGGCGAACGATATACTCCTAACGATGTCCGCGTGGACACGCAGACGCAACAGATACTAATCATCACCGGCCCGAACATGGCGGGTAAGAGTGCGCTGCTGCGCCAGACGGCGCTGATCACGCTGATGGCACAGATGGGCTGCTTCGTGCCGGCCGAGAGTGCACATATAGGATTGGTGGACAAGATCTTCACGCGTGTGGGTGCATCGGACAACATCAGCGTTGGCGAGAGCACTTTCATGGTGGAGATGAACGAAGCGGCCAACATCCTTAACAACATATCAGAGCGTTCGCTGATACTCTTCGACGAGCTGGGCCGCGGCACAAGCACATACGACGGCATCAGCATAGCGTGGGCGATAGTGGAATTCATCCACGAGAACCAGCGTGGGCACGCGAGGACGCTCTTTGCCACACACTATCACGAACTCAATGAGATGGAGCAGCGCTTCCAGCGCGTGAAGAACTTCAACGTCAGCGTGCGCGAGGTGCGCGGCAAAGTCATCTTCCTACGCAAGCTGGTGCCGGGCGGTTCGGAGCACAGTTTCGGCATTCATGTGGCCCGTCTGGCCGGTATGCCGCGCGACATCGTGAAGCGTGCAGAGGTCATCCTCAGCCAATTGGAGTCCGCTGCCAGCCGCGAGGGACTGGGCTCCGGAACGAAGATAGGCATGATGCCTCAGCCCGACCAGATGCAACTGTCATTCTTCCAGCTCGATGACCCTGTGCTGTGTCAGATTCGCGACGAGATACTGAATCTCGACATCGACAACCTCACCCCCATGCAGGCGCTACAGAAGCTGGACAATATCAAGCGCATAGTTAAAGGTTGAAAGTTTAAAGTAGTTCAATAGTTCAAGAGTTTAAGAGTTTAAGAGTTTAATGGTGAGGGCTTAAATTGTAAATTCGTAAATTGTAAATTGTAAATTCATAAGATGACTCCGAAAGTATCGATTATCATGGGTAGCACAAGCGACCTGCCCGTGATGGAAAAAGCAGCTTTGTTTCTTGATCAGATGGAGGTGCCATTTGAGATGAATGCCCTATCAGCGCACAGGACGCCATCCGAGGTTGAGCACTTTGCACGTCAGGCTGAGAGCCGCGGACTGAAAGTGATTATCGCGGCAGCAGGCATGGCTGCGGCGCTGCCCGGTGTCATCGCCGCACAGACCACGCTGCCAGTCATAGGAGTACCCATAAAAGGTATGCTCGACGGGCTTGACGCACTGCTATCCATAGTACAGATGCCTCCTGGCATCCCTGTGGCTACCGTGGGTGTCAACGGTGCACAGAATGCAGCGGTGCTGGCCTGTGAGATGCTGTCGCTGACCGACGAGGCGCTTGCAGAGCGCATGCGTCAGTACAAAGCTGGCCTTGCAGAGAAGATTGTCAAGGCCAATGCTGAACTGGCGGCGCTGGAGTATAAGTTTAAAGTTTAAAGTAGTTCAAAAGTTCAAGAGTTCAAAAGTTCAAGAGTTCAAAAGTTCAAGAGTTCAAAAGTTCAAAAGTTCAAAAGTTTAAGGTTTAAAGAATGATACGAAGAAAGACCCACGAAGTACGAGTTGGCAATATCGGCATCGGCGGTTCGAATCCCGTGCGCGTGCAGTCGATGTGTACCACCTCCACGATGGACACAGATGGTTGCGTGCGACAGATTCTGGCTATTGCAGAGGCCGGTGGCGAGTTGGTACGCCTGACAACGCAGGGCGTGCGCGAAGCCGAGAATATGCGTGTCATTCGGGAGCGTGTGCGTGCTGCCGGTTGCGACGTGCCACTTGTGGCCGACGTGCATTTCAATCCTGCTGTGGCTGATGTCGCGGCACGCTACTGCGAGAAGGTGCGCATCAACCCAGGCAATTATGTCGATGCGGCACGCCAGTTCAAGAAGCTGGAATACACCGACGAGGAGTATGCAGCAGAATTGCATAAGATAGAGGCTCGCCTAATTCCCTTCCTCAACATTTGTCGCGAGCACGGCACGGCAGTGCGTATCGGAGTGAACCACGGTTCGCTCAGCGACCGCATCATGTCGCGCTACGGCGACACACCTGCCGGCATTGTTGAATCGTGCATGGAGTTTCTGCGGGTGTGCATGCGCGAGCAGTTCCTCAATGTCGTAGTCTCCATCAAAGCCTCCAACACAGTGGTGATGGTCGAGAGCGTTCGCCTGCTCTGCAAGGCTATGGATGCCGAAGGGATGACCTTCCCCTTGCACCTTGGTGTGACGGAGGCCGGTGAGGGCGAGGATGGTCGTCTGAAGTCCGCCGTGGGCATCGGTGCGCTGCTAATCGACGGCATCGGCGACACCATCCGCGTGAGCCTCAGCGAACCGCCAGAGAACGAGATTCCCGTGGCATATAGTCTGTTGCAGGCTGTGCGGCTACGCATGACAAAGACAGAGTATATCAGCTGTCCAGGCTGTGGCCGTACGCTCTATGACCTCCCTGCCACCATCCAGCGCATCAAGGCCGCCACCTCCCACCTCACCGGCCTGAAGATTGGCATCATGGGCTGCATCGTCAACGGCCCCGGCGAGATGGCTGATGCCGACTACGGCTACGTTGGTGCCGCCAGAGGCAAGGTTAGCCTCTATCGTGGCAAGGAATGCGTGGAAAAGAACATACCTGAAGATGAAGCCGTTGAAAGGCTGCTGGAGATTATCCACGCTGATGGGCGATGTTGATGATAGAAAAAATAGATACAATAGATGCTATAGATAAAATAGATACAATAGATAAATTATTAACTCCACAATAAACAATGAATACTCAACCATTATTAATATATAACACCCTCTCCCGTCAGAAGGAACTCTTCACCCCTGTTATCCCTGGTCGCGTGGGCATGTATGTCTGCGGCCCCACCGTCTATGGCGACGCACATCTTGGTCATGCCCGCCCTGCCATCACCTTCGACCTGTTGTTCCGCTACCTCCAGCACATTGGCTATAAGGTGCGCTACGTGCGCAACATCACCGATGTGGGTCACCTGGAGCATGATGCCGACGAGGGCGAGGACAAGATTGCCAAGAAGGCGCGTCTGGAGCAGCTCGAACCTATGGAAGTAGCACAATACTACACCAACCGCTTCCACGATGCTATGCGGGCACTGAACTGCCTGCCGCCCAGCATAGAGCCACATGCCACAGGTCATATCATTGAGCAGATACAGCTCGTCAAGGAGATTCTTGGCAACGGCTATGCCTATGAAAGTCAAGGCAGTGTCTATTTCGACGTGGAGAAGTATAACGAGAAATATCGCTATGGCAAGCTGAGCGGCCGTAACCTCACCGATGTCATCAACAACTCACGCGAGCTTGACGGACAGAGCGAGAAGCACAACCAAGTGGACTTCGCACTATGGAAGTGTGCGCAACCCGAACATATCATGCGCTGGCCGTCGCCTTGGAGCGACGGTTTCCCCGGTTGGCACTGCGAGTGCACCGCCATGGGCCGGAAATATCTTGGCTCGCATTTCGACATACACGGTGGAGGCATGGACCTTGTCTTCCCTCACCACGAATGCGAGATAGCTCAGGCTGTAGCCTCACAGGGCGATGACATGGTCAAGTACTGGATGCACTGCAACATGATTACCATCGGAGGTCAGAAGATGGGCAAATCGTTGGGTAACTTCATCACACTGAATGAGTTCTTCACCGGCACCCACGAGAAGCTCACACAGGCCTACTCGCCCATGACAGTGCGCTTCTTCATCCTTCAGGCTCACTACCGTAGCACTGTAGACTTCAGCAACGAAGCCCTGCAAGCCGCTGAGAAAGGTCTGCAGAAGCTGTCTGCCGCGCTGCAGGATGCCAAGCGGATAACGCCGTCCACCCAAAGCGACGATGACGCACATCGTGTGGCCACCACACTGCGGCAGCGCTGCTACGACGCCATGAACGACGACCTTGCCTCGCCGACCGTCATCAGTTTGCTGTTTGAAGCCGCCAGCACGCTCAACCGCATCCTTGACCATAAAGGCAACATTGACGCCGCTGACCTTCAAGAGATTGTAGACACGATGCGTCTTTTTGCAGAGGACATCCTCGGTCTGCAGTTCAATGCCGCCGCCGGCACGTCTGCAGCACGCGAGGAGGCTTTCGGAGCGGTTGTCGACATGCTACTGGAGCAACGCGCCAAGGCAAAAGCAGCCAAGGACTGGGCCACATCGGATGCCATCCGCGACCGTCTGGCCGAGCTGGGCTTTGAGGTCAAGGACACCAAGGACGGCGCCTCGTGGGTGCTCAACAAGTGATACCTAAAAATGATGATTTTGGGGTTGCCGAGCAGCAAAAGTAGTACAATATCTTGGCCGGTAGCTGGAAATGGCATATCTTTGCCATCCAATCAGCAACACTAAATACACAGCTATGACTCTTTCGGAGCTCACGACAGGACAAACAGCTGTCATCAAGAAGGTGAACGGCCACGGTGGATTCCGCAAGCGCATCATTGAGATGGGATTCATCCAGGGTCAACAGGTGGAGGTGCTATTGGCAGCTCCACTGCAGGATCCCGTAAAGTATCGCATAATGGGCTATGAAGTCAGCCTGCGCCGTGCCGAGGCTGACATGATAGAGGTGGACAAACTCAACGCCTCAACTCCACACCCTAACAAGGAAGAAGTCGGAGGAAGGACTGCTACCGCCACTCCCCATCAAGGTATCTCTGTAGCACTCATCGGCAACCCAAACTGCGGCAAGACATCATTGTTCAACTTCGCCAGCGGAGCACATGCACGCGTGGGCAACTACAGCGGCGTCACCGTGGATGCCACAGTGGCCACGGCTCATTTCGAGGGTCACACGCTGAACATGACAGACCTGCCGGGAACATACTCCCTCTCGTGCTACTCGCCGGAAGAGCTGTATGTCCGGAAATATTTGGCCAGCCAAATGCCAGACGTGATCATCAACGTCATCGACTCGTCCAATCTGGAACGCAACCTGTATCTGACCACACAGCTGTTAGACATGGACTTGCGTGTCGTATGCGCGCTGAACATGTATGATGAGTTTGAACTACGCGGCGACACTGTGGACATCCCGACGCTGGAACGTCTGCTGGGTGTGCCTATGGTGCCCACCTCTTTCAGGACCGGTCGCGGCGTGCCTGAGTTGCTGCGTGCCGTTGTGGAGGTAGCCACCGACCGCAACGCCGTATCCCACCATATCCACATCGCATACGGCCACGAGATAGAAGATGGCATCAAACATATCCAGCACTACCTGCGCCCCAATGCCGCGTTGCATGCACGCTATTCCACACGCTATCTGGCTCTGAAGCTGCTTGAGGGTGACACAGAGATGGCATCTCTCGTGCATCAGGCTCTCGAGGACGAGGCAGCCATCAAGGCTGTGCGCGATGCTGTGGACACAGCATCACGCCGCATACAAGAGGAGCAGGAGGTGGATGCCGAGACAGCCATCATGGATGCCAAATACGGCTTTATACACGGTGCGCTGGCAGAAGCTGGCTTCCGTGCAGGCACCAAGACCGACACCTACCGCACAACACATATCATCGACAACATACTGTCGAACCGCTATTTAGGCTTCCCCATCTTCTTCCTCGTACTATTCCTGATGTTCGAGACCACGTTTGTGCTTGGACAATACCCGATGGACTGGATTGAGGCTGCCGTAGCGTGGCTCGGGCAGTGGGTGGGCTCAACACTGGACGAGGGTCCGCTGCGTTCGATGCTCGTGGATGGAGTGATAGGTGGCGTGGGATCGGTCATCGTCTTCCTGCCGCAGATACTCATTCTTTACTGTTTCATATCATTCATGGAGGACTCGGGCTACATGGCCCGCGCCGCATTCATCATGGACCGCCTCATGCACGGCATGGGTCTGCACGGCAAGTCGTTCATTCCGCTCATCATGGGCTTCGGCTGCAATGTGCCGGCTGTTATGGCCACACGCACCATTGAGAGCCGGCGCTCTCGCCTGATAACCATGATGATACTGCCATTCATGTCGTGTTCGGCCCGCCTGCCGATTTACATAATGATTGTGGGCACATTCTTTGCTGCGCAATGGCGCTCCACGGTGCTGCTGTCGCTATATGCAATCGGCATCCTGGTGGCAGTGGTGGTAAGCAATGTATTCTCGCGCCTTGTGCTACGCAGCGACGACACACCGTTTGTGATGGAACTGCCGCCATATCGCTGGCCCACGGCCAAGGCCATCGGACGCCATACATGGGAGAAAGGCAAGGAATACCTGCGCAAAATGGGAGGCATCATCCTCGTGGCAAGCATCATCGTATGGGCGCTGAGCTACTTTGGCCCTGCCCGCCCGGGCAGCAACGCTTGGAGCATGGAGGCCCACGTGGCTCAGAATATGGAACAGAGCTGGCTCGGACGCTTCGGCCAGACCATATCCCCTGTCTTCTCCCCACAGGGTTTCAACTGGAAACTCGATGTCAGCATCTTGGCCGGCGTGGGAGCCAAAGAGATTGTGGCATCCACTATGGGCGTTCTCTACTCCGGCGACGACAGTTTTGGCGACCTTGGCAGTCTGGACGACGTGGAAGCTGATGCCGACAGCAGTCAGATGAGCCGCTTCGAACAGCTACACCAAATGATGGCTGCCGACGGTGTAACACCGCAGACAGCCTATGCCTATTTGATATTTGTCCTGCTCTACTTCCCCTGTTTGGCAACAATCGTTGCCATCAAAAACGAGACATCATCCTGGCGTTGGGCCATTACAGCCGCCGTATACACCACAGTGGTAGCATGGGTGGTGTCGGCAATAGTGGCAAATATATAAGTTTCTATCACTTGATTTCCCTCTGCAGCTGTGCAGCACGCTGGATATCAGCCCGCGCTGCACGGCTGTTGTGTCTCTCGTGATAGAACTGAGCCCGTGCAAGATAATACGCCGGATTATCCGGTTCTATCTTGATGGCTTCAGCATAGTCAGCTTCTGCATCATCCCATAGCTTGCGCTGCATCTTCATGCCAGCACGTATGGCGTATGGTGCTGCACTGCGGGGATGCATCGCAATAGCCAGATTGATGTTCTCCATTGCTTCCACAGGCCGGCGGTCGGCATCATTGACAAGCGCCAGCCCCGTCAGCGCCGCCAGGTTTGTGGCATCCGCACTGAGCAGGCGCTCGTAGTCGGCACGCGCATCCTTCCATTGATGACGTTTGCGGTATATCACAGCCCGCATCAGCAGAGCGTCGCTGTTGTCCGGGGACAGAGTCAGCACTGTTGCATAGTCTGCCAGCGCAGCATTCTCGTTGCCCATCTTCATCTGCAACGCAGCGCGGCCCAAGAGCAGATCCACTCCCTTGTCGTCCTGACCGATGGCAAGATTGTAGTAGTCCAATGCCAACACATTGTCTCCGCGTCGTTCGGCAATCTGTGCCAGATGTTTGAGCAGCAACACGTTGGTGGCCGCTGCCGGACTGACAGCCACAGCCTGCTTCATGGCAGCCTCAGCAGCTTCAAGGCTGTCTACCGACATATATCTGAAGGCTTGGCGCACAAGTACCTCATACGTCGATTCGCGCGACACCTCCTGAGCTGAGGCTGTGATGGAGCCGAGTGCCAGCAGGAGGGCTAATAATTGAGTATTGAAAATTGAAAATTGAAAACGCACTATTGGGAATTGAAAATTAAAAACTCACAATGCCCTGCACACAGCGAGAGCTAAATGCTTTTCACTTTCTCTGCAATCCATGCGCCGACCTCGCGCGTACCATACACTTGACCACCCTCAACCTGTATCTCTGGAGTACGGACATTGGCTTTCAGGCTTGCGGCTACAGCCTCACGCACGGCAGCACCCTCGGCCACCAGGCCGAAATGCTCAAGTAACATTGCTGCAGAGAGGATCTGCGCAATGGGATTGGCGATATTCTTCCCCGCGGCCTGCGGCCATGAGCCATGCACGGGCTCGAAGACGGGCGTGCCCTCGCCAATGCTTGCCGATGGCAAGAGGCCCATCGACCCCGTGATGCACGAAGCTTCGTCCGTGAGGATGTCACCGAAGGTGTTTTCCGTGACAACCACGTCAAAGAACCCGGGTTCCTGTATCATACGCATTGAGGCATTGTCAACAAACATGAAGTCTGTGCGCACATCGGGCCATTGGGCTGCCATTTCCTGGGCTATGCGTCGCCACAGACGACTGCTGGCCAGTATATTAGCCTTATCTACCACTGTGAGATGACCACTGCGACGACGGGCATACTCAAAGCCGACACGCAGAATCCGCTCCACCTCCTCGCGGGTGTATACATTGGTGTCGTAGGCACGATCCTCACCTTCATACTTCTCACCAAAATACATTCCGCCTGTCAGCTCGCGTATGCACACGAAGTCCGCTCCGCGCACCAACTCTGTCTTCAGCGGAGAACGGTCGACCAGACAATCGTATGTCTCGATGGGACGTATGTTGGCATATAGGCCCAAGCGCTTGCGCATCGCCAGGAGCCCCTGCTCGGGACGCACGCTGGCACTGGGAGCATTGTCATACTTGGGGTCACCTACGGCGCTGAACAGCACCGCATCAGCACTCGCACACAGGCGATACGTGTCCTCGGGGAACGGGTCGCCGACACTCTCTATGGCCGTCGCACCGCACAATCCACTGGTGAATGTCATCTCGTGGCCAAAGCGCTCGCCGATGGCACGCAGCACGGCTACGCCCTGTTCGCTAATCTCTGGGCCGATACCATCGCCCGGCAATACTGCAATATTCAGTTTCATAAAACTCAGCTATTTCGTTGTTCTTCTATTATCTGTCTCAGTTTTGATGCCACACTGATGCGAGTTGCCTCAGGAGCCTCAAGCAAGTCGGCCAGTGCGCCGAAGAAGGACAAAGCCTCGTCCCCACTCTCCTCCCCTGCATCTTGGGGCAGACTCACCGGCAGCAATTCCTCACGATCACCAATCTCCATTCTTTCCTCGACCGTCTCGCCTTGCTCCTCACTCATATACTCATCGAGCGAAGTCAGCAAGCCATCAAAGTGCTCGTCAGAGAGGAACACAGCATCCTCACCGCCATCCAGCACACCCTCGAAAAGTGATGTCTTGAAACGCAGGCGCGAGAGCATATCCTCTTCTATGGTCGATGCGGCAATGAGGTTGATTACCTGCACGCCTCGCGTCTGACCGATGCGGTGTATGCGTCCTATCCTCTGCTCGAGCAGCGCTGGGTTCCAAGGCATGTCGATGTTCACCACCACGCTTGCGGCCTGCAGGTTCAGGCCCATCGCCCCGGCATCCGTGCTCAAGAACACGCGTATCGTGGGATCCAGCTGGAATGTCTCGATGCGCGTCTGGCGCTCCTTCACGGGTATGTCGCCGTGGACATAGACATAGTCTATCCCACTCTGATCCATTTCCTGTGCCACCAAGCGCGTCATGCGCTCCCATTGGCTGAAGATGACGACCTTTGTGCCCTCGCCACACTTGTCGATGATATTCATCACTTCATCCACCTTGGTGTCGTAGCGGCTATGCTCGTCCACTACATACAGGCTGTCGCACACCATACGCATCTGCGTCAGCGTCAACAATAGCTGCTTGCGGTCCAGCTCCGACATGAAATGCTGCCGGTGCCATTTGGCCACCAGCCTGGCTGCCGCCACGCGCAGCTCGCGATGTGCCTCGCTCTGTTGCTCAGTCATCGGGACAAAGAGGTTCTTGTCTATGCGCATAGGCAACTGCAGCGCCACATCGGCCTTGGCGCGGCGCAGTAGCACATCCTTCACGCGCGATGACACTTCATTGAGATTACGATATGCAACCGTACGCCCCGTGGCATCCGTCACACAGTAGCGGTCGCGGAACTGATAGAATGGAGCGAGCACAAACTGATCAACCAACTCCACGATGCTATACAGCTCCTCAAGCCTGTTCTCTATCGGCGTGCCCGACAACAGCAGGACATAACGTGCATCTATACGCCGCACAGCCCGAGCTATCTGGGTGTTCCAGTTCTTTAGACGGCCCACCTCGTCCATGATAACCATATCAGCCATTCCCAGCAGGCCTGCATCCACATCCTGGCGCACGCTGCTGTAGGACACAATCTTGTATGTCACGTCCGATGCCAACAGGTTGGCGCGCACACGGCTGTCGCCATCTATGACCACGGCCTCGGCATGCGTCAGCCGCTCTATCTCGCGACGCCATTGGTATTTCAGCGTCGCAGGACATAACACCAGCACCTGACCTACAAAGTGCTCGCGGCGGAGCAACTCTGCCACAGCCAGCGCCTCAACCGTCTTGCCCAGGCCCATCTCGTCGGCCAGTATCGCACGGCCTGCACTGGCCGCGAACCTCACTCCCTCACGCTGATAGGCATACAGCGGCAGCGTCAACAGGGCATCCAGCGCAGCGTCGTCATAGCGCGTGGCAACAGCCCGCTCACGCAACAGGCCCTCACGCCGCCACAGCACATAGTCCATCGCATCCTTGTAAACACGCACCGAACTGTCCAGCGCACGCGCCTGCAATACGAACTGTCCGAATGTCTCGAAAGCATCAGGACGCAGGTTGTCAAGGTCATCGAAGTAGAGCTTCACCAGCTCACGCAGCTCTGCGCTCGCGTCGGAGCCAACGCGTATGCGCACACGACGTTCCGACGTACGATAGCTAAGATACACACTGGTGTAGGCAGGCAAGTCCCAGTGAATGCGTTTGTGATGGTTCTTAATCCACAGCCTCACGCCCTCGATGTGCTTGCACGTTCCTAACTGCGAGGTCTTGAAATCCATGCAGTCACAATAGTTCCAAGGGCTCTTGGGCCCACGGAACACGACCTTGTAAACCACTCCGCTGCCCGATGAACGCACACGATACTCACCAGGACTGTAGCGCTCGCTCACACACTCCACTTCCTGCTCCTCGCGCAATGCCTGCTGCATGCGCAGCGCCACCTGCCACTGCTCCAGACTCATGCCCGCAGGACAAGTCAAATGGCTGAGCTCTTGCTTGGGTAATTCCGAAAAACGCATATCGCTAACCTAAGGTTATTCCTTCATCTTTTTTCATCGCAAAGATATACGTTAGCGGCCATTGTGACACAACATGGCAACACTCATTAACATTTTTTGCAAAAAGACAGCACAAATCATTGTTTATAGTCAATATTTCACTACTTTTGCCCCCATGAAAACGACTCCATACTACATATTTTTGTTTCTCATCGTCTGCGCCACAAGCCGCGCTGCTGCCGACGACTCTGCTTCGCGGCTCGCACCTACTGACATCGCTGTCGAAGTGTCTGGCACAGCAGCAACAGGCAAATACGCACCACTATGGCTCACGGCCAACCGCTATGGTCTGGGCAGCGTGAACACTGCATCGGCTTACCAGCGAGCATATGCCTTGCGCGACATCGAAGCAGACTCTGCACGCCGCTGGCGACTGGGTTATGGTCTGGACTTGGCTGTGGCAGAGGGGCATGAGCGCATCGGTATAGTGCAACAGGCCTACGTCGAGGCGGCATGGAAAGTGCTCCACCTCACCGTGGGCGCCAAGCAGCAACCTATGGAGACACACTCGTCGGAGCTCACTTCTGGCGACATCATGCTGGGCATCAACGCCCGTCCTATCCCACAGGTGAGGCTTGATGTGGACTGGTTTGGCATCCCGGGAACCAAGCGTTGGTGGATGTGGAAGTTCTATGGTTCCTACGGTTTCACCACCGACGGCCGCTGGCAGCAGCAATGGGTAGCTCCGGGAGAGCGCTATGCCCGCCACATGCTATATCACGAGAAAGGCCTCTTCTGGCAGTTCGGACGCCCGGACCGCCTGCCGCTGACCTACGAGTTCGGCCTGCGCATGGCCACACAGTTTGGCGGAACGACCTACGACGTGCGGACACGCCGACTGGACGACGGAGCCGCCAACACCATCAAACACAGCTCCAACCTGCGAGCCTTCTGGAACGCACTGATATGTTCCGGCAGCGATGCTACCGATGGCACCGACCCCAACACCTCCGGCAACGTGCTGGGCAGCTATGTCATGCAGCTACGCTACTGGGGAGAACGCTGGTGGGGCCGCGCATACTTCGAGCGTTTCTTTGAGGACCAGTCGATGCTCACAGTGCAATATGGCGTGCGCGACATGCTCATCGGCGGCGAAGTCTTTCTGCCAAAAAACCGATTCGTGTCCGCAGCAGTGCTGGAATGGCTGACGACAACCAATCAGAGCGGTGCCGTCTACCACGACTATACTCCCAACATCCCTGACAAGATGAACGGGCGCGACGGATATTACAACCACTTGCTCTATCCCGGATGGCAGTACTACGGTCACAGCATCGGCAACCCCTTGCTGACATCACCGCTGTACAACGAGGCTCTCGGGCGCGATGGCGTGCTGCAGTTCTTCAACAATCGCGTGCGCGCATTGCACTTCGGTCTCAGCGGCGACCCCGCACCACAGTGGCACTGGCGGCTGATGGCTTCGCTGACACGCAACTGGGGTACACACGACATACCACTGTCTGACCCCCACATGCATCAGAACTACTTCCTGGCAGAAGCAGCCTACAGCCCAGAATGGGCCAAGGGCTTGAATATCAAGATGGCACTGGCTATGGACCAGGGTCAGGTGCTGGGCAACACCTTCGGTGCACAATTGACGTTGAAATATGGGTTTGGATGTACTAAAGCAAATAAAGAAGAATGAATAATAGAATCATATATATCGCCACATCACTGGTCCTGATAGCCACGGCGCTGACATCATGCGACAAGACCCCCATGAACGGTGTGCTCGATGGCATGTGGCAGCTGGAGCAAGTGCGTGTAGGCACCGCGACAGCCGAGCGACGCGATAGCCTCGTCTTTGTGTCCTTTCAGCTGCATCTGACACAATGGGACAAGAAAAACACCTCGCAGCGATACTACGCACACTTCGAGCACACAGGCGACTCGATACGCTTCTACGACTTTGCTGCGGCAGCCAAACACGACCTCAGTGAGGGCGACAACGACACATGGCTCACACCGGCGCAGATGAGCGACGGCATCATGGACGAATGGGGCATTCATACCACCGACGCGAGATACCGCGTCATCGAGCTCAACCACCAGCAACTCGTGCTGCAAGCACAGGACACGACACTCACCTTCCGCAAGTTCTGACGTGAACAGCAAGAAGTCGTCCATACAATTCCTCGCAGCACAGATGTCGTCGCTCATCGCCACGACAACGGACTTCTTGACAACAGCCATACTCTTCCGTGCACTGGGCTGGAACCACATCGTGGCAACGTTCCTCGGCGCTATATGCGGAGGCATCGTCAACTGCTCCATGAACTATCGCTGGACGTTCCGAGGGACATCACGCACCAAGCGCGGCGTAGCAATGCGCTATCTCATAGTATGGGGCGGAAGCATCCTGCTAAACACATGGGGCGTAGCCATGCTCACATGGATTCTCAAGCCGTACTATGGTATCAACCTCGACACGCTCGTCGGCTCAAAGGTGGTGGTGGCGCTGCTCGTTGCCGTGTGCTGGAACTTCGTCCTGCAGAAACGATGGGTATTCAAATAACCGCAAATTTTTAATTGACTAATATTGAAAATGATATGACCTTTCAGACATTCCGCGATGGCATACAGCACGGCGTATACCGCATCATTGACCCTGCCGTGCGAGGCCTGGTCAAGATTGGCGCCACACCCAACATGATGACCACGGTCGGCTTGTTGGGCAATCTTGCAGCAGCAGCACTAATCATCATGGCCGCATACACCGCCGCCGACCCAACTCAGCTTTCAACTCTCAACTTTCAACTCTCAACTTTCAACTCCCCCTTCACTCTACTCGGCTGGGCTGGTGGTGTGACATTGTTCTTCAGTATCTTTGACATGGTTGACGGCTATATGGCGCGTACAGCCAACATGGTGACGCGCTTCGGGGCATTCTACGACAGCGTGCTCGACCGCTATTCCGAGCTCGCCACTTTGTCGGCACTCGCATTCTACTTCATGATGCTCCAGCAACACGTCTTCGCCATCGCCACTTTTCTGGCCATAACAGGCAGCATCATGGTAAGCTACGTGCGCGCACGTGCCGAAGCCATAGGCTGTGAGTGCAAATTGGGCCTGATGCAACGCCCCGAACGCGTGGTGGTCACCACTCTTGGCCTCCTGCTGGCCGGACTGCTGCAAGATGTAGTCAGACCTCTATTTGATCCGATATGGTTCGTTGCCGCACCGATGATTCTCATCGCTGTGCTGGCCAACGCAACCGCTATCGTGCGCATTCTACATGTAAAGAAACAACTCGACTGATTCACCCACAATGAAGAATGAAGAATCACTCATCGCAACGTTGTTGCGCCTCGTGGCGGCCATGCTGCCATTCATACTCTTCGGGCTGATTTACACCTCCATGCGCTATCTGCCCTCCTATGAGTTCCGTCCCGTGGACATCCAGGACCTGTACGAGGCCGAGCGCGCACTTTTTGGCATAACGCTGCAAGACGGCAGTGTGGCTACGCCCAATGAATGGTTTGCGCTCCACACATCCACTGTGGCCGACTGTTTGGCGGGCATATTCTACATCTGCTGGGTGCCTCTGCCGCTGGCCTTCGCTTTCTTCCTCTTCTTCACAGGACGTCGCGAGCTATGCTTCCGCTTCGCATCGGCCTTCCTGCTGGTGAACCTCATCGGCTTCGTCGGCTACTACATCCATCCTGCTGCACCGCCCTGGTATGTGATGCGCTTCGGATTCGAGCCCATCTACGACACAGGCGGCTATGTCGCCGGCCTCGGACGCTTCGACGAACTTATACACCTGCCTGTGTTCACCACAATATATTCCGGCAATGCCAATGTCTTTGCTGCCGTGCCGTCGCTGCACGCAGCATATTGTCCTGTAGCATGCTACTATGCCATGAAAGCGCACCAGCGTACATGGACACTCGTACTGGCACTCTTCTCCGCAGGCATCTGGTGGACTGCCATATACAGCGGACACCACTACACCATTGATGTACTGCTGGGCGTAGCCACAGCCATTCTCGGCCTCACGGTATACGAGAGTTTCCTCATGCGCACAGGATGGTGGCGACGCGGTTTCAACGCCTACGTCAGCCGACTGAACTGATAAATCTTATTAATCAATGAGTAGCTTCAACGCTTCCGAGCTGAAAGCTCGATTCAACCCAGAGGGATCGCTGTTGCGGCGCCAACAGATGATTATGTTGGAGATGGTGTCCGTGCTGGATCAGGTATGCACTAAATACGGTATCCCCTATTTCCTCTACGGCGGGACGTTGTTGGGTGCTGTACGCCACGACGGCTTCATACCTTGGGATGATGACCTCGACGTGGGCTTGTTGCGCAAGGACTATTTGCGGCTGATGCAAGTGTTGCCTGCCGAGCTGCCAGAACATATCGCCTTGCAGACCAATGACACCGATCCCAACTATTTTTATTTCTTTGCCAAGCTGCGGCATCGCCACTCGCTATTGGAGGAAGAGAGCCCCTACGATCAGGTGTTTCGCGAGCGCGGAGTGTTCATAGACATCTTTCCATTCGACCGCATACCATCGTGGCTGCACTGTGTGGGTGAGCCGCTGCAGGGCCACACCTTCAAGATCTTCCGCACAAGCAGTAACCGTCAGCGTGCCATGCGACGTATACGGGCAATAACATGGATTAACAGACACATCACATTCCCTGTGCTGCGAGCTGTTAACTGCCTGTTCCGTAGCAACAAACTGAACTACGACTTCGGCGTGCAGTTCAATATCGTTTACGACGTTCGCGACATCTTCCCGCTGAAACGTCACACCTTCGAGGGTGTGGAGCTCTCTATACCCGGCAACAGCCATCACATGCTGCAGACACAGTTCGGCGACTATATGCAACTGCCCAATCTGGATCATGTTCAGGGGCACGCCAACAGGCTTGAGATATATGACTAAGACACGTTTGCAATGGTTGGATGCCCTGCGAGGGTTCACGATGCTAATGGTCGTTACAAACCATGTCTTCGGCATGGGCTTCGGCGTGAACACCAAATATTCGACGTTCATGTCGCTATGTCTGCTGTTCCGCATGCCGCTGTTCTTCTTCATCAGTGGTTTTCTGGCATACAAGGCATCATTCAGCTGGGGACTGGGCGACACAGGCCGCCTGCTGGCAAAGAAGATACGTGTACAGATTGTGCCTACACTGGTGTTCATGACAGCCTTCGTCGCGCTGACCTGCAAACACTTCTGGGCCGACCTCACCACAGCATGGCAAAGCCCGACCAAGGACGGCTACTGGTTCACACTTGTGCTGCTGGAGATGTTTGTGGCCTATTATGCCGTGTGCTTCCTCGCTCGCCGCTGTTGCCGCCATCTCGAATACCCACATCGCGCTGAGAGCGTGGTGCTGGCCGCGGTATGGTTTGTGGCTCTGGTTGGATATGCCACGATGTATATGCCTTCCTGGTTCTCGTGGCAGAAAGATGAGCTATGGCAGGTGACGAGCCTCACTGAATTCGTCCGTTATTTCCATTTCTTCCTCTTCGGCAATCTGGTGCGCCGTCATTGGCAACGCGTGCAACGCGCATTGGATGCGCCGTGGCTGTTCCCTGTGCTTGTCGCCGTGGCATTTGTCTGTGCAGCAGAGTATCTGCAATGGCACAACCTGCGGCGGCAGTGGGCCAACCTGCCACGCACGCTGGCTATGTACTCTCTTGTGACGATGACCGTGGCATGTTTCCGCAACTACGCCTCGACATTCAGCAATGAGCATGTGGTGGGCCGCGCGCTTCAGTACGTCGGAGTACGCACGCTCGATGTATATCTGCTACACTACTTCTTCCTACCGCACCTGCCCAGCGTGGGCAAATGGCTGCGTACAGAGAAGATCGGTTTTGCCCTTGAGGGCACCACATGCATCACACTGGCATTGGTCGTGACAGCCTTTGCCCTGCTTGCCAGCAATATATTGCGCGTGAGTCCGTTCTTAAAAAAATGGCTTTTTGGCCGTGAATAACCTGATATGACAACAAGCGTGAACACAGAGAGATGGGCTTGGGCCGATATCGCCCGTGGCATAGCCATACTGCTGGTGTTGATCGGACATTCGTGCCCGCCACCATACACCACAGCCTTCATCTATGCGTTCCACATGCCACTGTTCTTCATCCTCTCGGGACTATTCATGAAGCAGGATACACCACTGCGTCCGTTGTTGAACAAGCGCGTGCGCACATTGCTGGTGCCGTTTGTATGCTACAACCTTCTGATATTATTCTCCGACTGGTGCATCGTGGCACTGTCACCCAACTACCACGCCCCCATTGACATACCCGCCCGGCTGATGGGCATTGTCACCGCCAGTCGCAGCGGGTCTTGGGCTGCATCGCTGTGGTTCCTGCCAGCATTGTTCGTGGCACAGTGGCTGGTCATCGGCTGCCATCGGCTGGCCGCTGGACGTCGTAACCTGTGCATAGCCATGTGGGTGTTGCTTTCTGTTGTGGGCTTTACCTACTGTCATGAGGTGGGCACGGCGTTACCACTGAGCATTGACGTAGCCTTTGTAGCTACGGGCTTTCTGCTGATTGGCAGTCAATGGGTGCGTCGTGGCTTCGAAGGCCAGGCACGATGGTATTGGTTTGTCACGGCTATCCTCTTCGTGACTATGGCTCTCGACAATTTCCACACTCTGGGTGGCGGCGACAACCACGTAGATATGTCCACCGACACGCTGGGCCATCCTCTGGAATTCTACACGGCAGCAGTAGCAGGTTCGCTGCTGCTTATCCGCGCCTGCCAACAGCCGGCGATGCAACGCAGCAACATTCTGCAATGGATGGGCCGCAACTCACTGGCAATATATTGCATTCATCGTATACCCATGAACCTGGGCGTGGCACTCGTCAATCTCGTTCCGCGGCTCAACTCACCCGACACAGCAGCCCAGACAGTGCGTTCGCTACTGCTGGTGCTCTTCACACTCGCAATACTCGTTCCTGCAGTGTTCATCGTGAACCGGTGGTTCCCCTGGACACTCGGCAAGAAACGCGACTGCGCCGCAGTTGAAAGTTGAAAGTTTAAGGTTTATAGTTTATAGATTCATGAGCAACAACTCCAATACCATCGACGTCGCCGTACTCATACTCTTCTTCAACCGCCCCGACCCGTTGTCACAGGTGTTCCAGCAGGTGCGTGCTGCACGGCCAACGCAGCTGTTCCTCTATCAGGACGGCCCGCGCTCGGAACGCGACATGGCGGGCATCGAAGCCTGCCGACGCGTGGTGGCCGACGTCGACTGGGACTGTCAGGTGCACCGCATGTATCAGGAGCGCAACTTCGGTTGCGACCCATCGGAGTATATCTCCCAGAAATGGGCTTTCTCGCACGTGGACAAGTGCATCGTCCTTGAAGACGATGACGTGCCCTCGCTGAGTTTCTTCCGCTTCTGCAAGGAGATGCTCGACCGCTATGCTGACGACAAGCGCATAACGATGATTTCAGGCTTCAACCACGAGGAGCATACCACCGATATCGGCGATGCAAGCTATTTCTTTGCCTCAACACACACCATCTGGGGCTGGGCCAGCTGGCGACGCGTGATAGACCAGTGGGACAAGACATACGCCTTCCTCGACAACGAGGCCGAGCTACACATGATGGAGAATCTCGTGCGTCAACGCGGCTATCGCGACGACTTCCTGCTCACATGCCGTCGCCATCGCGAGCTGGGACGCGACTTCTACGAAAGCATCTCAGAGGCCAATATGCGTCTGCAGAACGGTCTTGCCATTGTGCCGCGCGACAATATGATTACCAACCTTGGGGCCACGACAGACAGCACACACTTTGAGGGTTCTGTCTACACAATGCCACGTGGCTACAGACGTATCTTCACCATGGGTCGTCACGAGATGGACTTCCCTCTACATCATCCGCGATACGTTATAGAACACGTGGCCTTCAAGGAACGCGTCTACCGCATCATGGCGTGGAACCACCCTGGCATTAAGGTGGCCCGTTCATTCGAAGAGCTGTGGCTGAACCTGCGCCACGGACAATTCGGGACTATCACCAAAGCTATACGCCGACGGCTCACCAAGTGGATAAGCCCACACAAAACAATTCACTAAGAAAGTCCTAGGAAAACCTAGGAAGACCTAGGAAAGCCTAGGAAGTCCTATGAGCACCTAGGAATGCCTAACCGTTTGACCCTTAAACAATGAGAAATTGACACTGCCGTAGGAACGGTGGTCGATGAGTGCGGGATGCGCTGAGAAGTCGTTGTCGCTGCCATGCTCAAGGACGAATAAGCCTTCAGGCGCAAGCAGGCCTTGTGCCCCAAGGACCATATCCGGCAGGTCCGGGATTTGCGGCAACGCGTATGGCGGGTCGGCGAATATAAAGTCAAAGGTTGCCGGTGCACGCTGAATATATCTCAGTGCATCCGCCTTCAGTATTATGGCATTATCGGCTCCCAGCGTACGAACAAACTGCTGAATCATCCTCACATGGGCATTGTCGAGCTCCACGGCTGTCACACTGCTGCAGCCGCGCGAGAGCAGTTCGAGCGTGATGCTGCCAGTGCCTGCAAAAAGATCGAGTGCCCGTGGCGCATCGTCCTCAAAGTCGATGTGCGAGCGCAACACATTGAAGATATTCTCCTTGGCGAAGTCAGTCGTTGGGCGTGCCTTGAAACTTCTCGGCACATCAAAGTGTCGTCCGCGGTATTGTCCTGCCACGATTCTCATAACCCAAAGGAAATTTAAACCTTAAACTTTAAACTGCGGCACAGCCGCGCCCCCTACAATCTGTTGAGCAGCAGGGCCATCAGGTCAAGCGGCACCTCGCGTTCTCGCGCCAACGGCATATTGGGAAAGAAGTCGTTTGGCAGCAGATGATGCACGTGGATGACATACTCCTTCAGCCGTTTGAGAATCTCATTCATCAGCTCTGACTTCTGTCCGAGCAACGTGATGCCGTCTGTCGTCTGGATCATATTGAACATCTGCCACACGCTGAGAATGAAGTAAACGGCATCATCCGCTCCGGCGATGTCGTAGGTGTTGGCCATCTGCAATGTCGTCACCTTCTTGTCGTTGCGGCAAGCGACGATAGTCAGCTGATTGTCACTGGGCTGATAAGCATAGAGTTCGGTGGAGATATCAGCGCTGCTGCTATTGTTGCCTGTACACAGGCGTTCGAGCACCATAGCATTGGCTGCAAAGAGACGTGCTGTGGGGTGGAAGCGTATGATGGCCTCCTCCACATCGTCGGCTATGGCAAAGAGCTCCACGACCTCCAACTGCGGCAGGATGTTGTAGCCCACATGCTGTTTCACACCTTCGGGTGTACTGACCACAAAGTTGTACATCGTGGCAGCCTCGTCGCGCCGGAACTCCTCAAGCGGGACGTGTGTCACGGGCCCGCCCACGAGCACAAACACCTGTTCTATCTGTCGGTTGTTGTACTCCGTACGTGCCAGCTCACGCGTCAGGCGCTCAGCAAGCGTTGTCCCCTCCTCCAGCTTGAAGTGTTCGCCACGCACAAGGCTTGCGGCCTGAGCGTCGCAAACGAAAAAAGAAAATCCATCCGCACGCAGGCGGATGGATAGATTGAGCGGTCGGTATGTCTTACTCCCAGTTGCCGGCATTATTGTTCCAGTTGCTGAGGTCACCAATCTTCAGACCGGGATAGTTGCCCATGTCGTCAGCCAGCTGCTTGCGGTTGACAATCAAGCGGTCACCATTGCGGCCCATGTTCTTGAGGAACGAGGAATCGGGAGCGCAGCATTCCATGACATACTGCTGTGTGCCGGAACGCGTCACGGTGAGGAAGGTCTCCAACTGGAAGGTATCGCCTTCAGCAAACGGGATGTAGCGCAGTGAGTCGGCATTGAAGCCGGGGCCGAAGAGCGAGTCTGCCAGCACCACCCATGTCGTGTCACGGCGGAAGCCCTGCAGTCCATTGGCGATGATAGCAGCCTGGTCGCCACTGTTGACGATAGCAGCTGCTGAGGCCTCGGTCAGGCCCTTCTCCATCTGCTCGTCAGAGAGGACGCCTTCCTTGACAACCTTGGGGATGCGACCGTTGCGCACAAACTCAACGAGCTTCCAGAGGCTGTCGCAGTATGCTGCATCCGGGCTCTGGATCTTGAACTCCTCTTCAGCAGCCTTGATTTGCAACAGACGTGCCTTGACGGCATTTTCTCTCACAGTGACTTCTTTCTGGAAGTCGATGTCGTCCTGGATGCTACGCCAGCAGATGAAGAGCAACAGGAGCACACAAAGCGCTAAAAGCGCGTTAAAAATCTTTTTCATGACGCGTATATGAAACTTTTTTTGTACTTTCGCATCGCAAAAATAGAAATAATCTTTCATATACGCCTCATCTTCGGTCATTTTTTTAACAGAATATGGCAATAATTTCCCAAATGAAGGGTTTAATCCTCGAGAATTGTGGTTTTTCGGCCACAGAAGAGCAGCAAAAAGCGGCGGAGATGCTTGCACAATTCATTTTCGCGCGCGACGATGAGGCTGTATTTGTTTTGCGGGGATATGCCGGCACTGGAAAGACCTCATTGGTAGGGGCCCTCGTGCGCACGCTATACCAGCTGCAACAAGGGGCCGTACTCATGGCACCAACGGGCCGCGCAGCCAAGGTGTTTGCCTCGCATGCAGGCCATGCGGCATACACCATCCACCGTCGCATCTACCGCCAGAAGGCTTTCACGGGCCAGATGGACGACTTCCTGCAGGGCGTGAATCTGCGCCACGACACGCTGTTCATTGTTGACGAGGCATCGATGATTAGCAATAACGGCTACGGCGCTTCGGCCTTCGGCAGCGGCTGTCTGCTCGACGACCTCGTGCAGTATGTCTATTCCGGTCAGGGCTGCCGCCTGCTGCTGGTGGGGGACACGGCGCAGCTGCCGCCTGTAGGCGAGGATGTCAGCCCAGCATTGGATGCGCTTTGTCTTGGCGGCTATGGGCTGCATGTAACGGAGTTCACGCTGCGGCAAGTGGTGCGTCAGCTGTCGGACTCCGGCATCCTATGGAACGCTACGTATCTGCGTCAGCAGCTGACAGAGGGCGTGGTGGGCGCGATGCCGCAGCTGAAGCTGCTGGGCTTTGCGGATATATGCAGTATCAGCGGCAGCGAGCTCATCGAGGCGCTGGAGCAATCCTACTACACATGCGGGCAGGACGAGACGATGGTCGTGACACGCTCCAACGCGCGCGCAAGCGCGTATAATAAAGGTATTCGCGCGCGCGTGCTGGGGATGGACGCCGAGCTATGCAGCGGCGACAGGGTGATCATCGTGAAGAACAACTATCACTGGCTCGACCCCAACCCCAGTTCCGAGCAAGGCTCCACTCCCAACTCCCCTCCACTGGGAGGGGTCGTGGGTGGGCTGGATGGGCCATCTGGGCAGTCTGGGCTTGCAATGTCGTTCATTGCCAACGGCGATGCCGCCGTGGTGCGGCGCTTCCGTCGCGAGCGCACAGAGCACGGTTTCCGCTTCGCAGATGCGGTACTTAGCTTTCCCGACTATGACAATCAAGAGGTTGAGGCCACCATCCTGCTCGACACGCTGCAGAGCGATGCACCCGCGCTGGGACGCGAGGATCAGGAGCGGCTGTTTCAGCGTGTGTGGGACGACTACCCTGAGCTCACCACGAAACGCGAGCGCATGCGGGCCGTGCGCCAGGACGAGTATTTCAATGCATTACAGCTGAAATACGGCTATGCCGTGACCTGCCACAAGGCTCAAGGCGGACAATGGCGACACGTGTTCATCGACCAAGGCTACATCACCACCGACATGCTTGGTACAGACTACTACCGATGGCTATACACCGCCATCACCCGCGCCTCAGAACGCGTGTACTTAGTGAATTGGCAGGGCTCCACTCCCTAACAGAGTAGGGGCCGCTGCAACATCCGCATGTTAGCAGTAAAACATCCACAAGTTGGCATGAAAACATCCGGAGGTTAGCGGGAAATGATCCTGGAAGATTTACGTGAAAGTCCCGGATGTTTTAGTGCAAACCTCCTGAATCATCAACCGCTAACCCCCGGGCCTTTTACCGCTTTTGCAAAGCACAGTAAATCAAGGCGTTATGTGGCTAAAAAATTATTAGCGACGAATTATACCAATTTGTTCTTAATAAATTCGTTCAATTCGTGTAATTCGTAGAGGAAGAACCAATGCGGTGGACTTGGCGTTGGCCGATGTCATGCGTGAAATGTGGGGCTGGCACTCCTTCGACGTGGCTCAGGACAGATCCTTCGGCTAGGTTGAATGGTGCTGTCTCGATGTAGGCTTCGTCCCAGATGTCGGCATCGATGAAGGCTTGGAGTGTGCATGCACCTCCCTCGACGAGCAGGGCCTGAAGGTTGCGCTGGTGGGCATCATGAAGCAGGGCCTCCACGGAATGAACAATGGACAATGGACAATGGACAATGGATAATGGAGCCTGCATCGTTGTGGATAATATGTATCGCTGCGGCGATGGGCCACGCCAGTAGCGGGTGGTGAGGGACGGTGCGTCGAGCTCCCATGTGCGTCGTCCGACAACGATGGCCTGATGCGTGGCACGCAGGCGGTGGACCAGCGTCTGTGTCCACTCCGTGGAGAAGCGTACTGGCTGGCCGTCGGCTATGCTGTTGCGCCGTCGATCTATGTATCCGTCAGCACTCTGCGCCCATTTGAGCGTCACCCAGGGTCGTTGTCTGGTGTGGAAGGTGATGAAGCGACGGTTGAGATGCAGACATTCGTCTTGCAGCACGCCGACCTCAACATCAATGCCCGCCTGCTGCAGGCGCTGGATGCCGCGTCCCCTTACCTCGGCAAAGGGGTCAACACATCCCACCACCACGCGTCGAAGCCGTAGCTCGGCGAGCATGTCGGCACAAGGCGGCGTGCGGCCCCAATGTGAGCAGGGTTCGAGGCTGACATACATCGTAGCCTCACGCAGCAACGGCCTGTCGGCCTCACGCACCGAGGCCACAGCATTGACCTCGGCGTGGGGCCCGCCGCAACGACGGTGCCAACCCTCACCGATGATTCGGCCTTCGTGGACAATGACGGCACCCACCATGGGGTTGGGTGCTGCCGTGAACTCGCCACGACGGGCGAGCTCGATGCAACGGGACATGAATTGTTGGTCGTTTGACATATATTTTACTCGCGCAAGCGCGAAGTTGAAAGTTTAATGTTTAAAGTTTATAGAGATAACATTTTTTGTTTACCTTTGCAACCGTGAAAGCTTTAGAACTCATATCTGCGTTGCAGCCCATGTATGGTCGTGGCGAGGCTACGGCTATTGTGCGCATGGTGATGGAGGAACGCTTCGGGCTGACGCACACGGACTTGCTGCTGGGTCGCGACGAGGCTTTGCCTTTGGAGGCTCATAAAGCCTTCGATGCGATGGCGACGCGTCTGATAGCTGGCGAGCCGGTGCAGTATGTGCTGGGGTATGCCGAGTTCTGCGGGCGTCGCTTCAGCGTGGGGCCAGGTGTGCTCATCCCTCGCCACGAGACCGAGGAGGTAGTGAGGTGGGCGTTGAGGCAGCTATGTGCAGGACGCATCCTCGACCTGGGAACGGGCTGCGGGTGTATAGCTATCACGGCGGCGCTGGAGTGTGCGGGTGCGCGGGTGACTGGTGTGGACATCAGCGCCGATGCGCTGGCTGTGGCGGCCGCCAATGGTGTGCGCCTTGGGGCCAACGTTCGCTGGGTGAAGGCCGACATGCTGGATGTAGAGGCTCTGATGCAAGCTGTGGGCGGGCCATACGACCTCGTGGTGAGCAATCCGCCGTATGTGCGTCGCAGCGAGGCCCATGAGATGCACGCCAATGTGCTTGAACACGAGCCGCATGGGGCGTTGTTTGTACCTGACGACGACGCTCTGCGCTACTATCGCGCCATTGCCGAAGTGGCGACGAGTGTGCTGGCGCCAAGCGGCAACGTGGTGGTGGAGCTCAACAGCGCGCTGGCGCAGCAGACAGCCGATGTCTTTGCCGCTGCTGGCCTGACAAACATCGAGCTGCGACGCGACCAGTATGAGCGCTGGCGTATGCTGCGAGCGAACAGCACAGATTATTAGTAGTTACTTATTATATTTCTCGTCAATGACAATCTCACCTCTTGCACGTCCGGTGTATGTTATGGCCAAGCCTGTGGGCTCGGCTTGCAACCTGGCGTGTGACTACTGCTATTACTCGTCCACAGGCGGTGGGCAGATGTCTGACGCTCTGCTCGAGAACTTCATCAGGCAGTATATCGAGATGCAGACCACGCAGGATGTGCTCTTCACGTGGCACGGCGGTGAACCGACGTTGCGCGGTTTGGACTTCTATCGTCGTGTAGTAGCGCTGCAACGGCGCTACGCTGGCGGACGTCATATCGACAATGCTTTGCAGACCAATGGCACGCTGCTGACGGAGGACTGGTGTCGCTTCCTGCATGACGAGGGGTGGCTGGTGGGCATCAGCATCGACGGACCCGAAGATATGCACAACGCTCTGCGTCACAACCGCTGCGGCAAGCCGACGTGGGCTGAGGTGATGCGCAGCGTGGAGATGATGCAGCGTTTTGACGTGCAGTGGAACGCTATGGCCACGATTAACACCGCCAATGTGCTGCGGCCGGAGGCATTCTATCGTTTCTTCTGCGACATCGGCTGCGACTATCTGCAGTTCACGCCAGTGGCAGAGGGTGAGACGGGCTGCATCGATGGCAGGTCGTGGGGCAGTTTCCTGTGCGGCGTGTTTGATGTATGGGTGCGTCGTGACGTAGGCAGACGCTTTGTACAGATTTTCGATGCCACGCTGGCCATGTGGATGGGTGTAGAACCCGGTGTGTGTGTCTTCGGCCCAACCTGCGGCCATGCGGCAGTGATAGAGGCCGACGGTAGCGTGTATTCGTGCGACCATTTTGCCTATCCGTCGCATCGGCTGGGTCGTCTTGGCGAGAGTGCCGACAGCGGCGATGCACTGGTTGAGTTGTTGTATGGCGAGCGTCAGGCTGTCTTTGGCCAACAGAAGGCCGACGGACTGACCGACGAGTGCCGGCGTTGTCCCTGGCTATTTGCGTGTCATGGCGAATGTCCTCGCCTGCGCCGAGGTGTGTCTGCCGACGGCCAAGGCGGGCACAATGTGCTTTGTGCCGGCTACAAGCGCTATTTTGAGCATGTAGCGCCGGCGATGGAGTTCATGCGTCGCGAGCTGCTGGCCGAGCGTCCGCCAGCCAACGTCATGCGTCTGTACAGATAGCCTGCTGAGCCTCATCCACGGTGAAGCCACGGCTGAGCATGTGCCGCATCAGCGCCTCGCGTTCGCCACCGAAGCGCTCGCGGGCTGCTGCCACGCGGCGCGCGACAGCCATATATTCGTCTGCATCAAGGGCGGCGAGAGCCTGTTGTATCTCACTCTGCGGCAGGCGCTTGGCTGACAGTGCATAAGCTATCTTACGTCGTCCCCAGCCAGCAAAGCGCATCTTGTCGCGGCTGAAGGCGGAGCAGTAGCGGGCATCGTTGATGAAGTCGGCCTCACGCAGACGGTCGATGATGTCGTCTATGTCAGATGCAGCGATGGCGGCACGCTGCAACTTCTGGCGAATCTCGCTCTCGCAGTGTTCGCTTCGGCTGCAAAGTGCCGCCATCCGGCTCAATGCCTGTTCTGATGTCATGTGAGATGTGTCACAACTTATTCTTCGGCGCTGAAGTCCTCCTTACCAACGCCGCAGATGGGGCATACCCAATCCTCGGGGAGGTCTTCGAAGGCTGTGCCGGGAGCGATGCCGTTGTCGGGATCGCCAAGTTCGGGATCATAGACATAACCACAAGGGTCGCAAACGTACTTTTTCATAATAGGTTGTGTTAGGTTAATTAGTAATATGGTTGATTAGCTCTTGCAGCTTAGCTTCGTCGTCAGCCTTCATGCGTCCACGCAGCGTGACGACAGGTTCTACGATGGTGATGTCCTTCATGGCTTCGAGCTGTGCGCGCATGGTCTTGGCGGCACTAGGAGCCCACGAGCCGTTCTCGATGAGCGCTACGCGGCGTCGTTGCCATCCCTTGGCAGCGAGGTGGTGCAGAAAGTCGGCCATCGGCGTGAAGACGCCAGCATCGTAGCTGCTGGCTGCCAGCACAATATTGCCGAAGCGGAAAGCATCTTCGACAGCCTCAGCCATATCGTCACGGCAGAGGTCGGCGGTGGCAACCTTAGGACATCCGGCAGCCTTCAACATGTCGGCCAGACGCTGCGTGGCGGCGGCGGTGTTGCCGTGGATGCTGGCTGTGGCGATAAAGACGCCTTCTGTCTCTACGCCATAGGAACTCCAGATAGTGTACAGGCGTATGGCTTCAGCCATCTTCTGGCCTTCGAGCACGGGGCCGTGCAGCGGCATAATCTTGCGGATGTCGAGTGCGGCAGCCTTCTTGAGCAGTGTGGACACAGGCTGGCCATACTTGCCGCAAATGTTGAAGTAGTAGCGTCGTCCCTCGCATGCCCAATCATCGGGGTCGGCATCGTAGACGCCGAACTTGCCGAAGCCGTCGGCCGAGAAGAGGACGTGTTCTGTGCTGTCGTACGTGACCATAACCTCAGGCCAGTGCACCATAGGTGCCATGATGAACTGCAGGGTGTGGCTGCCCAGCGACAAAGTGTCGCCTTCCTTCACTGTCTGTATGCGGTCAGCATAGACAGCCTCGTCCACATACTGTGGCAACATCTGTGCAGCCTTGGCTGAGCACACCAGCTTGAGGCCAGGGTACTGCTTCATGGCTGCCGTGATGCCAGCGCTGTGGTCTGGTTCGAGATGCTGTATAATGAGGTATGCCGGCTGATGTCCTTCGAGTGCGGCTGCCAGATTGTCCAACCACTGCTGAGTGGTGCGGGCATCACTGGTGTCAAGGATGGCTGTCTGCTCATCGCAGATGAGATAGGAGTTGTAGCACATGCCATCGGGCGTGTGGTACTGGTTCTCAAAGAGATGCTGCTGAGGGTCGTCGACACCTATGTATTTGATCATGGGGATTGGTGAGTTGAAAGTTGCTGATTACTTTTTCTTCTCTTCGTTGCCGTAGCCGTAACCATAGCCGCCGTAGCCGTAGCCATAACCGTAGCCATAACCGTAGCCATAGCCGTAGCGATGCTTCTCCTGCTTGCAGTCGTTGAGGACGATGCAGAGACGGTTGAACTTATGCTCCTGATAGAGACGTTCGAGTTCGGGCAGATAGCGACGGTCAATCTTGCCCTCGCGCATGACATAGAGCGTCACGTCAGCGATACGGTTGACGATGCCAGCGTCGGCCACGACCTGTGCTGGCACGTTGTCCACGACGATGTAGTCGTAGGTCTTCTTCAGCTCCTCGATGCACTGCTCCAAACGGTTGCTCATGAGCAACTCAGCAGGATTCGGAGGCATGATGCCTGCCGGCAACATGTCAACGTGTGTCTCGGGATCCTCGACAACGATGAGCCGCTTGAGATCTTCTATGGCACCGCTGAGGTATGATGTCAGACCGTTGCGCTTGGTGTTACCCGAGAGCTTGGACTGTGTGCGCTTGCGGATATCCGTGTCGATAAGCACCACACGCTTGCCAGTCATGCCAAGCGTGACGGCAAAGTTGCGCGAGATGAATGTCTTACCCTCACCAGGAGTTGTGCTGGTGAACATAATCACGCGAGCATCCTTGCTGACAAACGACAGCGAGAAGCGCAACATGCGGAATGCCTCGCTGAGGGCGTCGTTCTTGTGCTCGCCAACGATAATCTCGTTGTCCTGAATGCCCTCCTTGCGATGAGGTATCTCGCCAAGTACGGGGATGGTGGTGTATTGTTCGATGTCCTTGCGGCCACGCACGCCCATGTTGAGAATATTCCTAATGTGGAAATATGCGAATGGCAGTATGATACCGATGATGAGCGACATGAGCATTATGACCTTCCTGCGTGGCGAAATGGGGGCATTACTGCCGAAGGGTGTTTCCACAACGCGGATGTTAGCCTCGGTGATAGCCAGCTGCAGCGCTGTCTCCTCACGCTTGTTGAGAAGGTAGGTATAGAGCGTCTCCTTGATGCTCTGCTGACGTGTGATGTCCAGCACCTGTTTCTCCTTCTGCGGCACGGCGCTGATGTTGGAGCTGAGTCCGGCTTCCTCCTCTCTGGCGCGGTTGAGCTGCAGGTTGAGCGTTGAGAGGTGCACGTTGGTGGATGAGATGATAGTCTGTCGCATGTTCTGGAGGTCGACATCAAACTGCTGAACCTGCGTGTTGTTGTCGCCAGCGGACTCGGCTATGCGGTTGCGCTTGAGCATGAGTTCGTTGTACTTCTGTATCTGCGACAGTATGTTGGCATCGTTGATAGACAGAGTTGGTATGAGGCCGTTGCCATTGACGCTGCTGTTGCGCAACTCATCGAGAAGGTACTGCACCACCAGCACCTGGCTCTCAAGCTGGATGCTGCGCTGGCGTGCCGCACTGCTCTGCTGGAGATATGCTGCTGCATCCTGCTTGACATCCACGACGCGGTTGGTCTGCTTGTACTCAGCCAGCGCGCCCTCGACGGCCGACAGTTCGGCGGTAATGAGCTCAATGCGCTCGTCGATGAAGTTAGCTGTGGACTCGGCTATGCGGTTCTTATCGTCGATGATGCTCTTGCGATATGCCTCAAGCACAGCGTTAAGGATGTCCTCGGCACGCTGGATATTGGTGTCGGCATAGGTGATGCCCACGAGTGTGCTCTCCTTGTCCAGCTCACTGGCCTTGAGCCTGCTGCCATAGGAGTTGGCTGCAGCCTCAATGGTTGTATGTGTCACATGGATTTTCTCACCATCAAAAAGGTGGAAGTTCTGGCTGTTGGGCAGGATGGTCACCTGGCCGAAAGGCAGCTTCACCGGTTTGCCTATCTCAACGACTTTGTCAAAGTCCAGTTCGCCATCAATAGTTTCAATCTTTGAAATGCGCACGGCATTGCCTTCAATCGTGACATCGAAAGACACGGGACGCTCAGTCTCTTCGGGCTGGAACTGCACCGTAAACGGGCGCTCATTGTATAGCGAACGTGTGCGCAGATGTCGCTTGTGGGTGTAGCTGACGTCTAAATGCAAATTGCGTGCCACCTCTTTCATCAGGTTGTGGCTCTGTAGTATATAGACCTCGTTCTTCACACTCGAACCCATCATCACTCCATTGAGCTGCATGAGGGCGTCAGTACCGCCGCGTGTGGTGCGTCCTGAACCGCTGTTGCTGTCGTCCTTGACGAGCATCACTGCTGCGCGCTGGTAGACGACGGGTCGGGTCATCAGGTAGAGATAGCCCAGTCCGACACACAGGATGATGGAGACGATGAACCATTTCCATTGATACACAAAGATGTCCAGAATATCGCGCAAGGTAATCATCCCTTCCGTTGGCTTGTTACTCGCACGCTGATTTTTGGGGGTTTGATTGATGGTTGTTGCCATAATATCGTTAATAAAGCGCGCAAAGATAAGCAAAATAGTCGGTTCACACAGCTTAATAGCCAAAGTTTTATCAATTTTTACAAAAAAAATTGTCGCAATAGCGAAAAATGCATAACTTGCGCCCCGAAAAGTGTGTTATGGAAAAGAAAATCGCCTTCTTTATATGCCTATTGATGGCTATCGCGATGACAATGGGGCAACAGGCGTTGCCACCTCAGCGCGGCAACGCCTCGTACTATCACGACCGCTTCCACGGCCGCACGATGGCCAATGGCGAACGCTACAATAAAGACAGCATGACATGTGCGCACCTGCGTTATCCACTGGGCACTTGGTTGCGTGTCCGCAATTTGTCCAACGGCAAGGAGGTCGTTGTTCGCGTCACAGATCGTGGACCATATACCCGCAAGTTTGTCATAGACCTCTCACGTGCTGCCGCCCGCGAGTTGGACATCATACAATATGGCTTCCGGCAGGTGGAGATTACGCCGTTTGTACCAGGCAAGATACCGTTTAAATACGAACCGTCAACCGAACGTCCTGAGCTTGACCTTGGATATACCACAGACTTGGCCATCGGAGCACCATACTGGCAAGACGACAGTATTTATATTGCAAAGCACAGGTTGTCGCGTACCAACATCCCGCGGTTGGATCCCGACACGTTGGCAGCCAAGGTAGAGACAGATACTACGTTGAGGCACAGAGCTGTCTCCGCCATCGGTAAAAGCCGGCAACAGCAATGACCACGTACAAGGCGTAGAGCGAGGCCTTGAAGGGTATGTCTTTCTGGAAGTACAGCCAGCATGTGACAACATCCACAACAATCCAAACCAACCACTGTTCCAAATATTTATGTGCCAGAGCCCAAATGCCGACCAACGACAAGGCTGTGGTGAAGCTATCTGCTACGGGAACAGTGCTATCGGTGTAGTGTGCAAGGATGTACCAGATTGCGAGCCACAACACTGCAGCAATGGCTGTCCAGCAGATGGCCGTAGCAACAGGGATGTGAGTGATGGGGCGAACATTTGACGTGTCGCCATCACCATAACCCATGCGCCACCGCCAACAGCCATAGGCAGTCATGGCAAGATAGTAGAATTCCATCCCACAATCGGCATAAAGTCCTTTCTGATAGTAGAGTACAATGCCGAGGAGCTGCATCACAGCACCAACAGCCCACATCCATACGCTGGCACGATACTCCAGCAGGATGTACAGAAGGCCAAGGGCTGCCGTGGTGATATCAAGATAATTCATAATGTCGGGATAACGGGAGAACGAAATATTGTCAGAACCTCAGTGCAACAGTGCCCATTGCCGTGAAGCCAGCAGAGGGGATGAAGCCTATCTGATAATAGCGGTTGTCGTTGGTGTGGCCAGCACTCTCGCATATGGCACTATACACCCATCCGCTGGCAGCATAGCGCGCGTTGAATATGTTGCTGAGATTGGCACCAAAGACCACCTCACGCAAGCCCAGTGTTCTATAGCACGGCAGAGTGTATTGCAGTTGAATGTTGGACGTGCTGAAGGCAGGCAGCGAACGGTCGCAGCAGGCTGTGTTATCGAGATATTGACGCGAGACATAGTTGGTGTGCCACGTGCAGGCGAATCCGCCTTTGTGCACACGGACAAAGCCATTGAGCAGGACGGCTGGCGAAAAGGCGAGCGTGGAGTGGTCGTAGTGTATCGTCCTTGAGCCATAATCCCAATCCTCTACCACCTCATCGAAGTCGAGTATACGGTTCAGACTCAGTGCGGCGTTGGCTTCAAGTGTCAGCCAAGGCACCACGTTGATGCCGCCTGTGAGCTCAGCTCCAGTGCGATAGGAGCGTGCGATGTTCGTGGTAAGCTTTTCGCCAATGTCACTCTCGAGGCCTGTCTGAACAAACTGGTTGGTGTAATACAACATATATAAGCTGGCGCCTGCGTGCCCACGTGTGCCTGTGAAGTTGTATCCCATTTCGTAGTCAAAGACCCATTCGGGTTTAGGAGCGGGGTATGAGCCGTTGTCTGTGAAATTGTTGCGTTCTGGTTCGCGGTGGCTGATGGCCTCGCTGAAATATGCCGTGTGGCCGTCGCGATGCCAGGTAACACCTGCCTTGGGATTGAGGAAATGATAGTGTTCCTCGATGTCGAGTGGCTGGTTATAGAATCGGCTGTTCTCCTCGTAGAACTTGTCGTTGATGCCGCTGGTTTGGTAGCCCACATGACGATACTGCACATCGCCGAACAGTGTCCATTCAGGGTCAATGTCATAGGCCATCTTAACAAAGACGTTGTGGTCGCCCTTGCGCGCATCACTGTCGTAGTAGGTGTAGCGTCCGTCCTTGAGCAATGTAGCAGCAAGTTCGGGATTGGCGGCGTAGGTGAGGTAGCCGAAATGTGTGCCTGTGAACTGACGAATGTTGAAACCTGTGCGCACATCCCATGCGCCGTGATAGTAGCGTGCATTGGCCACTATTTCCATCGTGTTCTGCTCCAGCCCTTTCTGGCGTACGAAATCGTCCTTCTTCAACGTCGTTCCGTCGGACATAACGAAGTTCGAGAGCCCGATCTTCTTCAACTTGTTCTGCGAGCGAAACTCTTCGTAATAGCCGTAGCCATAAGTGTAGTGGGCCGTGGAGGCGAAGCTCCAGCGGTCGTTGATGTTCCACGCTACGGACAGCAAGTTATGATCCTGAGTGAAGTTATCAGTTGTATGTGGCCAGAAACCACCTTGATACTCGTAGCGTTGGGTAACGTAATTGCCATCAGCATCTCTCACGAAGTTACCGTCTGCATCGTAGGTAAGCGTCTCATAAAGAGTGTTGTATCGTCCCAGACCGCTGTCAAAGAGGTCTTTGTACGTATGTATGCCTGTGGCAGCGCCATAGGTGCCGTCCATGAGGCTGAGATTGTTGTCGCCCGCAGTGACGCCGTTCCACGCCTGCCCAGTATGCTCGTAGTTGCCAATGTTCTTGTAGCGGATGGTGAGCCTGTCGTTGGGCATGAAGGTAACGCCACCATAGAACGAGCCCGAACGCCCATCCGTGCCGTTAAGATAGCCGTCGGTCTGTGTCTGATGCCATGCGCCGTCGATGACAAGCTTGTTCCATAGCAGGCCCGTCGATGCCGAAGCGCCGTAGTTCATCGTATTGTAAGAGCCATAGCTGAAGCTCACCTCGCCACGAGGTGTGGGCGATGGTGTGGCTGTGCTCAACGAGATGGATCCAGCAAAGGCTCCGTCGCCATTGGTAGATGTACCCACGCCGCGCTGCACCTCCACAGAGCCCAACAGCGAGGCGTAGGAATTCATGTTTGCCCAGAACACGCACTGATCCTCAGGCGAATTCAGCGCTACACCATCCAGCGTCACGTTGATGCGCGAGTCACCAGCGCCGCGGATACGCATGTATGTGGTTCCTGTGCCGAGGCCATTCTCACCCCATGCCATCACCCCAGGAGTCTGAGACAGCAACATCGGCAGCTCGCGACCCGTAAGCGAGTGTCGCTGCAGTTCCTGATACTTGAGCTTTGTAGTGGCATAAGGCGCGTTTTTCTGTGTACGCACGCCGCTGACCACGACCTCCTGCATCTCAGCCATATGCAATGAATCGACATCATTGCCAACAATCTGTGCCAGAGTAGGCACCATACCTTCTGCAGTCACAGCCACCGCAATAGCGACAGCCAGACCCATTAATCTGATTTTCATTTATGTCTTGCTTGGTTTATGCTTATCATTCCTACGTCGGCATTACCCGTTTCAGGTTCACGAGGGTTTGATCTCAGCCAGCCACATGGCAAGCACCCCTTGATAATTGGCGCAAAGGTAACCAAAAAGAGCGAAAGCAAAGGTATGCTTCCGCTCTTTTTAACGTTGTTTAACTGTCCAGTTTATGCTGTCTGGGCCTGCAGCTTTATGAAAAGCCACACTACAGCTGCTACAAGTGCAAGTATGACAAGTACGGCAAGAATGCCGAGAATGATGCCTACAGGTCCACAGCCAGCCTGCTCCTGCAGCTGCTGGTCGTCGGCATTGATGGTGGCATTCTGCTCCACCGTCTGTTCTACCGTTGTGCGACCTTCGGCCTCGGCTATGGCATCGTCAAGGCTGATGGGGCCCTTGCTGCTTTCAGGTGTAGTAGTTCCCTTCTTGCCTTTGGCCTTGCCTTTGACGGCCTTTGTCGCAGCTGCACCACCAATGCCAAGCCACGAGAGCAAGTTAAGTTTGCGCCATGAGATAAGGCGTTTGCTGTAGCCAACACCTTTACCTAAGCTCACGTTGACTGTTACACCTGTTGAGCCGATGTTGAGCGTCTTGCCCTTCGGCCCGATGGTAAGGCTGATGCCGCTCTTGCCTACGTTGGCTGTCACGTATGGCAGCACCTTAATACGTTTGTTGAATCGTACTCCCATGATGGTATTTGACAATTTGACAATTTTACGATTTCACTATTTTACAACGATTCCAGCATGCGCTTAAGGACTACTTGTGCTGATATCTCGCGATTGGCTGCTTCTGGTATGACGAGGCTACGGGGCGACTCGATGACGTCATCTGTGACAATCATGTTGCGTCGCACGGGCAGGCAATGGAGGAAAGCAGCGTTGTTGGTGACGGCCATCTGACGTGAGCTGACGCACCAGTCCATCATCGTGTGGTAGTCGTGGAGCACCTTGCCGTAGTCGTTGGGGCGGGTCACGCCAGGACAGCTCCAGTTTTTGGCATATACGAAGTCTGCTCCCTCAAACGCTTTCATCTGGTCATACTCCACGCGGGCATGGCCAATGAACTGCGGGTCAAGCTCATAGCCTTCTGGGTGGGTGATTACAAAATCGACATCTGCAGCAAGCATCCACTCCGCAAAGGAATTAGGCACAGCCTGCGGCAGGGCGCGGGGATGAGGTGCCCATGTCATAACCACCTTGGGTCGGGCCGTTTGCTTATGCTCCTCAATAGTGATCAAATCAGCAAAAGCCTGAAGGGGATGGACTGTGGCACTCTCCATGAAGAAGACAGGGCGGCCGCTGTAGCGGATGAACTGATTAAGGATTTTCTCCTCGTAATCATCCTTGCGGCTCTCAAAACGTGCGAAGCTGCGTACGCCGATGATGTCGCAGTAGCTGCCCATGACGGGTATAGCCTCAAGGAGGTGTTCGCTCTTGTCGCCATCCATGATGACGCCGCGCTCTGTCTCAAGCTTCCATGCACCTTGGTTGACGTCGAGAACGATGACATTCATGCCAAGGTTCATGGCTGCCTTCTGTGTAGATAGGCGTGTACGCAGGGAGTTGTTGAAGAAGATGAGCAGTGCGGTCTTGTTGCGGCCGAGGTGCTGCCACTGGTAGCGGTCACGCTTCACCTCTTGCGCTTCTGCAAGGGCTGTGCGGAGGTCGCCGATGTCACTTACATGTTGGAATAATTTCATATTGTCTTTTTTTATTATCTCTTTTTCAATCTCGTTCTTCATGCCCTTGTCTGGCCATTGCCGCGAATGAGCCACTTGTAGGTTGTTATCTCTTCGAGGGCCATTGGGCCGCGGGCGTGGAGCTTTTGGGTGCTGATGCCTATCTCTGCTCCGAGGCCGAATTGTCCGCCATCGGTGAAGCTGGTGGGGGCGTTATGATAGACACAGGCGGCATCCACCTCGGTCAGGAAGCGATTGGCAGCCGCAGCATCCTCTGTGACAATGGCCTCGCTGTGTCCGCTGCCATAACGACGGATATGGTCGAGAGCTTCGTCAAGGTCTGCCACTGTACGTATAGCGAGTTTGTAATCC
This sequence comes from uncultured Bacteroidaceae bacterium, assembly GCA_905233465.1. Taxonomy (GTDB): domain Bacteria; phylum Bacteroidota; class Bacteroidia; order Bacteroidales; family Bacteroidaceae; genus Physcousia. The sequence goes on from CAJOEI010000002.1 coordinate 39,105, forward strand.
ATAAACTCTGTGCCAAAGTGCTCTGGCGTTGCGTGCTGAAGGAGAGGGTAGTTTCCATCGAGTGCGGTATGGGCTTCGTCATCGGCATATATGATAACGTTCTTCTCAGCCATAGGAGCCACGAGGGCTGGTAAGTCGGCAAGACGCCCGCGATTGATGATGAGGCAGTCGAGAGCGTTGCAGACGCTGACGCGGCGTGTCTTGGCGTTAAGGACTATGGCACGGCCTTTGTCGAGGTCAGCAGCGGCATCAAAGTATGTGTTCACCACTCCTGCACCAGTCTCGATGACAGGCACATGGGCATTTTCGCGGACAAAGTTGATGAGACGCGAGCTGCCACGTGGTATGATGACATCCACATCGCCGTGGGCATTGAGCAGTTCGGCCGTGGCCTCGTGGCTTGTCAGCAACAGGGCTGTGGCCTCTGGCAGACCGTGACGTCGCAGCACGTCATGGATAAGTGCTACTATGGCCGTGCAGCTGTCCTTGGCATCACTGCCGCCCTTGAGTACGCAGGCGCTACCAGCCTTCAGGCATAGCGCAAAGCAGTCGAAGCATACGTTGGGTCTGGCTTCGAAGATGATGCCGATGACGCCGAATGGCACGCTGACGCGTGTGAGCTCCAGACCATTAGGCAGCACTGAATGTTTCAATTCGCGCCCCAGCGGTGACGGCAGGTCGGCCACATGGCGCAGGTCGGCGGCGATGGCGTGCAGACGAGCTTCGGTGAGCATCAGACGGTCGTACATCGGGTTTGCTCGATCCATGCGGTTGAGGTCGCGCTGGTTAGCTTCGAGGAGGCTGGGAATGGCTGTATCAGTGGCATTTGCCAGGTCGAGGAGTATAGCGTTGAGCTCAGCACTACTCTTTGTTGCGAGTTCACGGCTGGCATCGCGGGTTGGTGCAAAATTGATGGGCATTGTGGGATAGGGAGTTTTTTAGGAAGTCCTAAGAAATCCTAGGTGGTCCTAGGTGGTCCTAGGTGGTCCTAGGAAGTCCTAGGTAATCCTAGGTAATCCTAGGTAATCCTAGGCTGTCCTAGGCCTTCCTAGGTTGTTATAAACTCGGTGTGGGGTGTTGCTTCTGGCTGCTGCATGAGCCTGACGAGTATATCTTCCCGCTTGCCATTGGCAATGATGACGGGTATGCCTGCCGCCTGCACTCGACAGGCAGTAGTATATTTCGAGTGCATACCGCCACGACCAAAGGCGCTTTTTTCGGCACGGATATATTGAGAGAGGTCGTCGGCAGGGTGTATGGTACGTATCAATTCCGACTTGGGGTCAGATGGGTCACCTGTATAGATGCCGTCGATATTGGATAGTATGATGAGTTTATTGCATCCCATTAGTCGTGCGATGAGGCCAGATAGCTCATCGTTGTCAGTAAACATCAACTCAGTGATGCACACGGTGTCGTTCTCGTTGACGATGGGCAGCACATCATGTGCCAACATTGCAGCCATACACTGCTGTTGGTTCTGCAGCGGCTCGTGGGCCAGAAAGTTATCTTTAGTTGTCAGCACCTGCCCCACATGAATATGATGGTCACGGAAGAGCTCCACGTAGCGGCCAATGAGCTTTGCCTGGCCCACAGCTGAGAACACCTGTCGCTGTTCCACCGAACCCATCTCATCGACTTCGGCAGCCGGCATATTCATCTCACTTCGGCCGCTGGCCACAGCACCTGAAGATATAAGGATAACTTTCATGCCTGCCCGCCGTAACTCGGCAATCTGGTCCACAAGTGCGGACATACGAGTAAAATCCAACGTGCCGTCGCGTCGCGTCAGCACGTTGGAACCTATTTTGATTGCTATTAACATAATTCACAATGCATAGTTCATAATGCACAATTCGGCGTTGCTGCGTCTAACTTATTGTAGCAACGAGGCCACTAAACCACGTATCACGGCAGCGGTGAAGCCGGCTTCCTCCATAGCGTTAAGGCCGCGGATAGTAAGCCCGCCAGGGGTGGTCACCTTGTCTATCTCTTCCTCAGCATGAGCACCGTCCTTCTCTAAGAGGCTGACGGCCCCACGCAGTGTCTGGGCAACGATGTCTTGCGCATCCTTAGCCCTGAAGCCCAGCTGCACGCCGCCTTCTGTAGCTGCGCGGACATAACGCAAGGCATAGGCTATGCCACATGAGGCAAGAGCTGTAGCAGCAGGCAAATGTGCCTCGTCAGTGACGAGCGTCTGCCCCATCCCATCGAAGAGAGCCTTGACTACCGCTGTCATTTCGGCTTCAGCACGTACGGGTACGAGGAACGTCATGGACGTCAGATGCGCGATGGCCGTATTGGGTATAGCCATAAAAATCTGCGGTCCTTGACCTGCCCACTCGCAGAGTTGTTCGCCACGTGTGGCGGCGGCCACGGAAACGAGGGTCTTACCAGCGAGAGATATATTGGCTTTCAGCTCGCCCAGCACGTCAGCCACCAGCCAAGGCTTCACGGCCAAGATGATGAGTTCAGCATCTTTAGCCGCTACACTATTGTCTGTTGTGATGCTTGCACCTGCGGCAGCGAATCGTGCGAGTTTTCCTTCCGACCGATTGCTGATGGTGATGGTGTGCCCGCCAATTCGCAAAAGAGCATCAGCGAAGGCGCCACCCATGTTTCCAGCACCTATGATAGCTATTTTCATTGTTTCTTGTCCTTATTTCGTATTTCCACACGTCGTATCTTACCGCTGATGGTCTTTGGCAGTTCATCTACAAACTCGATGATACGAGGATATTTGTATGGTGCAGTCTCACGCTTGACGTGCTGCTGAAGCTCCTTGATGAGTGCGTCGCCAGCCTTGTCCTTCCATTCGCGTCCAAGCACCACTGTGGCCTTGACGACCATGCCACGAACATCATCAGGCACACCCGTGATAGCACATTCCACAACAGCAGGATGCGTCATCAAAGCGGATTCCACCTCAAAGGGGCCTATGCGATAGCCGCTTGACTTGATGACGTCGTCTATTCGGCCCTCAAACCAGTAATACCCGTCCTCATCACGCCATGCCATATCACCAGTGTGATAATATCCGTCATGCCATGCCTCACGGGTAAGCTCCGCGTCGCGATAATACTCCTTGAACAGACCGATGGGCTTATTATCCAGGTCTTTGGCCTTGATGACAATTTCTCCCTTTTCACCGTCCTCGCAGGGCGTGCCGTCGGGCTTGATGAGGTCAACGTCGTACTGTGCGTTGGGCATACCCATGGAACCAGGTTTAGGCGTCATCCAGGGGAAGGTGCCGAGGGTCATTGTGGTCTCGGTCTGTCCGAAGCCCTCCATCATGCGTATGCCTGTCTTCTCAAGGAACTTCTCAAAGACTGCGGGATTCAGGGCTTCTCCAGCTGTGGTGCAGTATTCCAGTGCGCTGAGGTCATAGCGCGAAAGGTCCTCGCGTATCATGAAGCGGTAGATGGTGGGCGGTGCGCAGAAGCTCGTCACACGGTACTTCTCCATTTGTCGCAGCAGACTGTCGGCATCAAACTTTTCGTGGTCGTAGACAAAGACTGTGGCGCCAGCAAACCACTGGCCATAGAACTTGCCCCACACGGCCTTACCCCAACCCGTGTCGGCCACGGTGAGGTGAAGCGAACCTTCGTGGAGGTTGTGCCAGAAGACACCTGTCGAGAGATGGCCCATAGCATATAGGAAGTCGTGGGCCACCATCTTGGGCTCGCCGCTGGTGCCGCTGGTGAAGTACATCAGCATCGTGTCGCTGTTGTCGTTCGGCTCAGGACGCTGGAAGGCGGGTGCGTTGGCGATTTCAGCGTGCCAGTGGTGGAGCATTCCGGCGGGGAAACTACCAGACACACTGCCACCGCCCTCTACCACAACCACTTTCTCCACTGTGGGGCTTTCGGGCAGGGCAAGGCTTATCTGCTGTGTCACGTAAGCATCATCCACACAGATGATGGCCTTGACGCTCGCACGCGTGTTCCTGTATACTATGTCATGCTTAGTGAGCATGTGTGTGGCGGGAATGATGACGGCTGCCAGCTTGTGCAGTGCCAGCATTGCCACCCACCATTCATAGCGGCGTTTGAGGATGAGCATCACAGGGTCGCCCTTGCCGATGCCGAGGCTCTGCATGTAGGCTGCTGCCTGATCTGTCTCAGCCTTCAGCTGGCCGTAGGTGGTGCGGCGTTCTACGCCCTCGTCGTTGGTCCAGAGTATGGCAAGCTTCTCAGGAGCCTCCTCGGCCCACGCGTCCATGACGTCGTAGGCGAAGTTGAAATGCTCTGGTATGATGAACTCCAGATGTTCGCGATAGTCCTCGTTCGACGTGAACGTGGTCTGTTTGAGAAAACGTTCTATCATGGCGGATTTATTCTACGGTGAATGCCAGGAAACGCACAGGGCGGTTGCCGATGGCGCGCATACCATGTGGTTTTGTGCTGTCGAAATAGATGCTGTCGCCCTCCTCAAGCACTATTGTCTTGCCGCCGAGGAACAGCTCCATGGCACCTTCGAGAATCATGTTGAACTCCTGACCTATATATGGTGTGAGCGTCGGGCTTGGGCTCAACGGTCACTATGAACACCTCAGCCTTGTTGCCAGCAAAGCCGCCTGTCAGACTTTGGTACTTGTATGCCTTGGTGCGCTCGATGCTCATGCCTTGTCCCTTGCGAACAACTAAATATCCGTGCATGTGAGGCTCCTCGTCAAAGATCAGAGCTTCTGTACTGATGCCGTAGTGGTTGGCGATGGTCATCAGCTTGGAGATGGTGATGTCTGCCTCCCCACTCTCTACGCGTTCATATGTTTCTAACGGGAGTCCGCAAAGGTCTGCTACTTCTTGTGCGCTGACATCTAATGCGTCACGCAGGCCACGCAGACGTTCGCCTATCTGATGGAGTTGATCGTTCATTTTAGTGGTGCTTGTGTTATTTAATGACTTTGTTGAATTTCTCTATGAACTCATCTGCTTCATTCAGGCCTAAGCATAGGGGTGGAAGCAAACGTAGCACGTTGGTGCCAGCGCAGCCCGTGAAGACATGCTCGTCGAATAGCAGGCGTTGGCGCACCTCCTTATATGGCTCTGTCAGCTCAATGCCAATCATAAGTCCGCGACCGCGCACTTCTTTTATCTTTGGGCTATTGAGACCTCTGACGGCATCTATCAGATGGTCGCCCACGATGCGTGCGTTCTCCACCAGGCCTTCACCATCAATCACATCCAATACTGCCAAAGCAGCAGCACACGCCAAGTGGTTGCCACCAAAGGTTGTGCCCAAACGACCATAGACAGCCTCAAACTGTGGGCCTATCAGCACAGCACCCATCGGGAAACCATTGCCGATACCCTTTGCCACAGTGATGATGTCCGGCCGGATGCCCAGCCACTGGTGAGCAAAGAACTTGCCGCTACGACCATAGCCACACTGTATCTCGTCGCATATCAGGATGGTGCCATAACGCTTGCAAGCCGCAGCCACACCTTGGGCAAACTCCGCCGATGCCATCTGAATTCCACCCACACCCTGGATGCACTCCAGAATCACCGCACACACATCACCCTTAGCCAACTCAGCCTCCCATGCTGGTAAGTCGTTAAGTGGCAGATAGGTAACATGTCCGTTGTCATTGATTGGCGCAATAATCTTGGGATTGTTAGTCACCTCTACGGCCAGCGATGTGCGACCATGAAATGCCTTCTGCGCGGACAACACACGCGTGCGACCGTTTGTGAAGCTCGCCAGTTTCAACGCATTCTCATTGGCCTCAGCACCTGAGTTGATAAGGAAGAGGCTGTAGTCATCATAGCCGCAGACAGGGCCCAAACGCTCGGCCAAGCGACGCTGAAGCATATTTATCACAGAGTTAGAATAAAATCCCAACTCACTCACCTGACGGCTAATCGCTTCAACATAATGAGGATGAGCGTGACCAATGCTGATGACAGCATGACCACCATACAAATCCAAATATTCCACACCACTGTCATCCCATACGCGACATCCACGGCCGCGAACTATGTTCACAGGAAACAATGGATAGACATCAAACAACGTCATATAATAATCTTAAAAATAATCGAACTTATTACAAGTAATCGTGAAAACTGGTGCAAAGGTACGCAAAAAACATGATAAATGGTCAATTATTACGGCAAAATAAGAAAAAACAACAGAAAAAACGTAACTTTGCAAGCAAAATGACAAACGCAGCAACCCCTCAACAAAAGAAGACGATTAAATAATGTTAAAGTTTTCGGCAACATCAGCGCCAACGCTGACTATGATGTATCTTTGCCCACATAATTCAACAACAATATGACAATAGGCTACACAACGGGTGTCTACGATCTCTTTCACATCGGACACCTCAACCTGCTCAAGAATGCACGAGGTCTTTGCGACAAGCTCATTGTCGGCGTCACTGTCGACGAACTCGTCACATACAAAGGCAAGCATGCCATGATTCCCTTTGAAGATAGGATAGAGATTGTGCGCAGCATCAAATATGTCGATGCCGCTGTGCCACAATACGATATGGACAAACTCGCCGCGTGCAAGAAGCTTGGCGCAACAATCCTCTTCGTCGGCGACGACTGGTATGCCACACCCAAGTGGCAGCAATACGAGAAGGAGTTTGCAGCCGAGGGAATACGCATCATCTACTTCCCATACACCAAGGGAATATCATCAACACAAATCACCAAAGCACTCAACGCCGTAAGAGGACAAAGCCTGGAAGATGTAAAATAAAACAATTATGACAGATATCGATTTTTGCCTGAGTTCATACATCGCCTTCCGCTACCTGTGGAAAGACGGCGTGGATTTTGCTGAAGGCTTTCAGCACAAGAACATCCTGCCCATCGACGACAGCCAACGCATACCTGTGAAGACCTCACAGGACATAGACCGCGAGATACAGAAGCAGATTGACGCTCTCTACAGCAAGTATGACAACATAGGCATACTCCTCTCTGGAGGCATGGACAGCGCCAACCTCGCATCATATCTCAAGCCAGGCAGCCACGCCTACACCTTCAACTCCGCTTCTGGGGTGTTTGATGCCGACGTGCAGCGTGCGAAGAAATACTGCGCGAAATGGGGTCTGCAGCATCACCTCATCGACATCACTATGGACGACTACGAGCGCTATACGCCCATAGTGATTCGCCACAAGTTCGCACCTGTGCACTCCATCGAGCCCCAAATCTACAAGGCCGCCGAGCTGGCGCGTCAGGACGGTGTGCAGCTGATGCTGGTGGGCGAGAGTGCCGACCTCATCTTCGGAGGCATGGACAAGCTCATCACACCGCAGTGGACATTCGACGCCTTCGTCAAGCGCTACACTTTCCTTGACCCACAACTCGTGCTCCAGCGCCCAGTGAGTCAGGCCGAGCTCTATGAACGCTATCGCACAGGACCAGATGCCATCGACTACTTCCGCTTCATGGACGAGGTGTTTGCAATCGAGAGCTCAGGCTCGTATCTCAATGCCTTTGGCGCAGCATGGATGCCATACTACGACCCCTACGCACGCCTCATCATGGCTGAGCCTCTGGATATGCAGCGCGTGCGTGGCGGCGAGCCCAAGTACCTTGTCAGGGGACTCTATGCAATCAAATATCCCGAACTCGAGATACCATTCAAGATACCTATGCCGCGACCCGTGGATGCCGTCTTCGCCAACTGGAGCGGGCCAACACGTCCTGAGTTCCGCAGCGACATTCCGATGGAACAACTCACAGGCAATCAGAAATGGCAACTGTGGTGCGCAGAACTCTTCCTCAACATGCTGCGACCTGCCAACTGACTTGTTTCATTATAGCATATTGCGGGCCGACCCTCGTCTGAGAGCCGGCCCGCTTTTCGTTTTCGTTTTGGTTTCCGTTCATCCCCCTACCCCCCCTCCCTTGGGGAGGGGCTGGGGGTGGGCCCCATCAATCACCCATGCGTGTGGGTTCCATGATGATGCGTATGCGGTTGCCCACGGACTGGATGAATGATGCTATCTCGCGGATGTCGTCAGCAGAGATTGCACCCACAACAGCCTCGTAATCCTTGTAGGGGTCATAGCCGCGGCGCACCATTGTGGCGATGCGTCCCTGCCAGAAGCTGTTCTCGCGCAAGTTCTGGTTGTAGGTCTTGAGCATATACTCCTTGGCTTTGCTGACGCTCTCCTGTGCAGGACCGTTGGCGGCGATGTCGTCCATCACCTGCTGTGCAATCTGCACACAAGTGTCAGTCATCTCAGGCTTGAGCGGGAACACGGCCTGCACGAGATAGAACGGTTTGTCGTCCGAACCGCGGTTGATGCCTCCACCAGCCTGTGTTGTGTAGGCAGCACCAAGCTCCTCGCGGATCTTCTTCAGATACACCTCGCTCAGACATTGGCCAAGGATGCTGAAGAGAGCCTCGTTGCGCACACTCATCTCTGTGGGGCCGCTCCACAGGCTCACAGCTATTGACTGTGGTGTCTGCATCTCGCGGCGGTAGTTGTTGATGATGTCGCCTGAAGCAATGTGCATTCCGTTGTCCACAGGTGTGTCGTCACGTTTGACAGTGGGCAGTGTAGCCAGATACTGCTCTGAGAGAGTGCGGATGCTATCCTCGTTGATGTTGCCCACGAAGAGGAACGTGAAGTCGCTGGCGTCAGCAAAGCGGTCGGCATACATCTGCAGGATGCGGTCGTAGTCAATCTGGTCCACCTCGGCCTCAGTGAGAGCCATTGCCAGCGGATGGTGGCGGAAGATGGTAGCCTGAATGGTATCCGAGAAGCTGGCCATGGGATTGAGGCTCTTGTTGCGCAGCTGCTCGCGCGTGCTGCTCTTCCATGCTTCCACAGCATTGTCGTCGCGCTCGCGAGGCATGAAGTTCATGTAAATGAGCTCAAACATTGTGCGTATGTCCTTCTTGGATGAGCTGCCACCCAGCGACTCGCTGCGTTCGTCGACGTCAGCCCACACACTGGCTTGCTTGCCAGCCAGAGCCTTGCCGAGCTCAACCTGGGTGAAGCCACCCAGACGGCTGCGGTTCAAGACACCATCGAACGCCAGCAGATTGATGCGCTCGCTGCTGTCATAGCGGCCATTGCCGCCGTCGCTCCATGCAGACATGCGGATCTCGTCGTCCTTGTAGTCCGTGGCCTTCATGATAACACGCACGCCGTTGCTCAGCGTGAGCATCTTGGAGTCACAAGGTGCCTTCTCGCTCTTCACCACCTTGCCGGGTTTGGGCAGGTCGGACACCAGTGGACCAGTCTTCACGTTGTCCACCCATTGCTCGAGCTGCATGGCCTGAGCTGCGTGAACAGCGTCAAGCAACTGCTGCTCTGTGGGAACGGCGAAGCCCTCCTTCTCTGGCGAGAGGGCTAAGATGACGAGGTTCGTGTCAGTGCGGCTAACGAGCTCCTGCAGCGTCATGTTGAATGCCTGTACGGGCATCTGCGGCAGGATCTGCTGCAGCAACTGATACTCCACTTCGATGCCAGGGATGGCCTCGTTGTTGAGGAACGAACGATAGTATTCGCGTGCAAAGGCGATGCTCTTCTGCTTGTCGCGATTGTTGTAGGCCTGTTCCAGGTTGGAGAGGCTCTCGCTCACATTGCGGTCCACTTCAGCCTTGGTGAAGCCAAACTGGTCGGCACGATAGACCTCTGCCAGCACAGCCTTGATAGCCTCGTCCACCTGACCCTCCTTGGGATCGATGTCGATGTTGAAAGCTCCTGTGACCTTGCTCGAGAGCATGAACGGTCCGTCATAGACGCTGGCACCCTTGAAGGGGCATTCGGGTTTGAGCGCCAGCTCGTTCAGACGCTGGTTGAGCATGCCGCAAGCCATACGCTTGATGGACTCGGAGAAGTACACGGCAACGGTGTTGCGCAGGCTGTCGGGCACTGCCGGGTGCTTCATCGAGATCTCGATGGTCTGTGATGTCAGCTCAGGGTCTTTGTCGCTCACCACAACGGCCTCGTTGTTGTCGGGCACGCTGAAGTATTCGCGCTTGGCCACAGGCTGCTGCAGCTGTATGGGGCCGAAGAGGTTCTTAATCTTGCCTTCGATGGACTCCACATCCACGTCACCCACCACTACGATGCCTTGCAGGTCAGGGCGATACCACTTGTGGTAGTAAGCGCGCAGGGTGTCGTACGGGCACTCGTCGACCACGCTCATCAGGCCGATGGGGAAACGACGGCCAAAGCGGCTGTCGGACATCAGCTTCTCGAGGTTGCGGACCACGATGCGCGTCGCACCTGTGTTGCGCATGCGCCACTCGCCGTGGATCACGCCGCGCTCCTTGTCTATCTCCTTGCCGTCCAGCGTCAGGTCGTGGCTCCAGTCGTGCAGGATGAGCAGACAGGAGTCAATGGCTCCCTCGCGCGCGGGTACATTATCTATATTGTACACCGTTTCTTCGATGCTGGTGTAGGCGTTGAGCTGTGCGCCAAACTTCACTCCGATGCTCCCGAGATACTCTATGAGCGAGCTGTCGGGGAAATGAGTGGTGCCGTTGAAGCACATGTGCTCCAAGAAGTGTGCCAGTCCGCGCTGGCTCTCCTCCTCCTGAATGGAGCCCACCTTCTGGGCAATGTAGAAGAATGCCTGGTTCTTGGGCTCCTCGTTGTGGCGGATGTAGTATGTCAGACCGTTGTCCAACTTGCCGACACGCACCTTAGGATCTACGGGCAGCGGCTGCATCATGGCAGCCATGTCCTGTGCACCAGCGTGCAGCGCTGCTGCACAAAGGACGAATGATAAAAACAATGTTTTCAGTCTCATTTTTCTATTTTTAAATTTCAGTTATTAATTATCATCTTTCAATATATGGAGTTATAATTGGAAGTTATAATTAGGAGTTATAATTGGAAGTTATAATGAGCCATTACTATTATTCGACAGAAAATATCAGGCTTACCAAACATTTGTCCCATCTTAACTCCTCCTCATAACTCCGTATTTTAACTCCGTATTTTAACTCCTCTTCTTAATTTTCAACTTTAAATTTCGCGACAAAGGTATACAAATTACACTTATCTATGCAGTATTTAACGAAAAGTAACCTAAAAAAAGCCGATTATTTCACACTCCACTCATAAATGCCGATGGAGTATTCCTCGGGCTGAGTGACTTTGAGCCGCACGGCTGTGGTCGTAACAGGCTGGAACTCAACAGTGCAAGATGCGTCCTTGCGGATGGGGTAGGAAGCAGGCTCGGCGCCAGGAGCGGCGAGCACACTCACGGGTTGCCACTGTCCATCGGCCGTCTGATAGAGGATTCGCCACGAGACAGGTATGCGACATCCACCCCACGGCCCGTCGTCGAACCAATATACTGTTGACGACTGGATGGTGGCTGCAGATGGGAATTCATACTGTATCCACTCCGTTGTGGCCTTCTTGGGCCATGTGTGGTAGTATGGGACGTTGCGGTCGTTGGAGTGCTTGGGCATCAGGCGGTCGTTGACGGCCGTGATGGCAGCCATCTTGTGGGATGCAGTGACGGTGCTCTGGCTGGCGAGCGTTGGTGACAGCGCAGGCGTTGTGGCGCTGAGGTCCTGTGGCAGCCACACTTGCATCTTGCCAGGGCCGCGATGACACCAGGCATAATACGGTATGAGTGTGAGCTGTACATCGGCAGCACGAAGTCGGCCACGCGGGTCGAAATCCAGCAGCTGGGCGTCTGTGGCGAGGGTGGTGATAGCCGGTCCCTTCTCCTCTCCCTTCTCCTCCCCCTTGGGGGAAAGGCTACGGGTAGGCGAGCTTTGCTCGGGAATGGCTGGGAGGGGGCTGCTGGCAAGGAATGCCGAGATTGGCTTGGTGCCGAGCTGGAATACGGGATTTTGGTTGATGAGGATGCCTGATATGTCGAAGTCGTTATCCGTATGCTCAGCACAATACACTAAGGGTCCACGCTCTATGCTCACCAGGCCGCGGTCGGCCTCAACAGCGTTGTTGGCGCGCACGATGCGAGGCTCCATGTCGAAATGTATGGTGATGTGGTCGCCCTTGCGCCAGCGGCTGCAGATGGTGACATAGCCATCATCGGTGGGGACGACACCAATCGCCTTGCCGTTGAAACTAATGCTGTAGCTTAGTCGCTTGCCGTCGCTATAGCTGTAGAGGTCCGAGGGCACCACGCTGCCGCGCACCCAGCCGGGGATGCGTATCTTCAGGGCAAAGTCGCCCGCGCGGTTCTCGTTGATGGTGAGGTCGATGTCGCCATTCCACGGATAGTTGGTCTGCTGTGATAGGCGCACCTCCTTGCCGCTCACCTGCAGGGTGGCGTCGTTGCTCATGAAGAGATTGACATACACATTGCGGTCGCGCACGGCATATACATAGCCGGGCAGCGAGGGTATGAAGCGGCAGATGTTGCTGGGGCAGCAGGCACAGCCGAACCACGCCTGGCGCTGGTGCTGACCCATCGAGGCGAGGGGATTGGGATAGAAGAATGCTCCTCCGTCGAGGCTGACGCCGCTGATGAGGCCGTTGTAGAGCGTGCGCTCCAGCACGTCGTAGTACTTCGACAGGCCGTGCAGCAGGAAGAGACGGTGGTTGACATACACGTTGCCTATGGCTGCACAGGTCTCGCAGTAAGCACTCATGTTGGGTAGCTCGTAGTTGCGACCGAAGGCCTCACCGCTCGCTGTGGCTCCGATGCCACCTGTGATGTAGAGCTTCTTCTGGACGATGTTGTCCCAGATGCGGTCTATGGCGCGGATGTAGGCGCTGTCGCCCGTCAGGGCCGCCACGTCAGCCATGCCAGCGTACATATAGGCTGCTCGCACAGCGTGGCCCACGGCCTCGTCCTGTTCCACCACAGGCTTGTGAGCCTGGCTATAGTCGTGCACGATGGTGGTCTTGCCGCGCCAGTCGAGCAGGAACTTGGCCTCGTCGTGACGAGGTACAGCCGTGCCAGCGCCATCTCGGCTATCTGGTGGCCGGGCACCACGCAGGCTTGATCTGCTTTGGGCCCCACCTCACGGCACACACAGTCGGCATAGCGTATGGCCACGTCAAGGAAGTTGCGCTTACCTGTGGCCTGGTAGTGGGCACATGCGGCATCCACCATGTGGCCGAGGTTATAGAGCTCGTGGCTGAGGTCCTCCTCCTTCACCCAGCGGCGGTCGCCAGCCCAAGGATGCGGATGCTGAGGGTTCTGCGTGCGCGAGGTATAGAGGTATCCGTCCGGCTCCTGAGCCGAGGCTATCACGGCTATCACGCTGTCGATGTACGCCTCTAAACGGGCATCGGGATAGGTCTGCAGGATATAGCTTGCGCCCTCAATGGTCTTATAGGGATCTGTGTCGTCGAAGGAGAACGTGCCGTCCTTGATGGTGAAGACCTTCGTGGGGTCGGCCAGATGTGCTGCGGCGTTGCTGAAGTTGGTGTAGCGTCCCGTCTCCTCGCACTTGCTGAAGGCCAACGGAATCGTCACCTCGCGGCTGGCCTGCAGACGCTGACCCCAGAAAGAATCTGTGATTTTAACGCTGGTGAAAGGCACAGGGGCAATGGGGTAACCCAGCGGCCCCTTCCCCTTGGGGGAGGTTGGGAGGGGGCTGATGGGGGAGGCCGGGAGGGGGCCAGTACTAACGCACAACGTCAGCACGAGACAGGTCATACGACCAATGTGAGCAAGAGATTTGGAACTTAGAATTTGAAGCATGGAACTGATTTATTATGAGCTTTTGAAAGCGTTTTTTACTTGTGCAAAGGTAACAAAATTTCCCCATTCGTGCAACACCTCGGGCATATTTTTTACCCTTGCAAGCTCCCCACGCAGTGACGCAGTGACACTGTGACACAGCTTCATTAGGATATTTCGCTGCGCAGTTGCTTCTCAGGAACAAAATTTTTATATTATATATTATATATATTATAATTATAATATATATAATATATAATATAAGTATTGAAATGACACTCCCTCCCCACCTCAGCACGCTCTTCTGAGTTGTCAATCTCTACCCAAGTATGAAACTCGCCGACGGTTAATGTCACTGTGTCACACCGTCACACCGTCACACCGTCAGCGAGCCACCCCGGAAGGCACACAAAAATATTGAAACACCCCTCAAATAACAGGGGGGAACACTTGCATCGTATCGCTTTTTTCCGTACCTTTGCCCTGCATTTGTGAAAGGTGTACGCTATGCGCAAGCGTCGCCCTCACAATGCACATGCGTCGCCCGCGCGAGGCACAGATATCACCCGCGCAAGGCACAAGCGTTCTTTGACATTTTAATGCGTTTTGAAAGGCCAAAATCTGCAAAATAATGCGTTTTGAAGATTGTTTTAGTATCTTTGCGACCAAATTAATGACCAGTGTTTACACTACTCTTCATGGCACCTTCAAGCCTGAGAAAGTGGCTTCTTCCTTTGATGAGTTTCTGGTTAACTATATTGCCTCGCGGCAATGAAGCTGTCATGCACGATACCGCTGCATAACTGGCTTATATAATTCGCAATTACGTTACAATGCCGCATCAGAATGTAACCTTCTGGTGCGGCTTGTATCTGTATCTGCAGCGAGCAACAAAACGCCCTGGTGAGACGCGGTAGTATCTCTGGTGAGACACACAAGTATCACTGGAGATACTTGCGAGTATCACCGGAGGTACTCGCAGGTATCACCTGGTGATACGACCCCGTCTCATGCGGTGATACTGTCGCCATCACTGGAAGCGAGCATTGAGAGACCCACCCCTAATCCCGCCCAGTGGTGGGAAAGAATTGTGAATTATGAATTATGCGCTCGAACTTGTTCGCTTTGCTCGCAAAGAATTATGAATTGGTCTTAGCCGTCATAACCCACATGCCAACCTACATGGTCATATTCTTCACATTAACAATATGTTAGATGGTACTTATGTAGGCATGTAGGTTGTTTTCCGGAAAAACAGCTGTGGTGCGCGCACGCGCGCGAGGACGAACGCTATGGGCACAGGATCGTGATGTCCTTCACTCTTGATAGAAAAGCCCGTACCAACCTCGCGTGAAGTTCGTTTCCTTGCTTATTTTATTTTGTATTTTCACTATCCGTTCATACAACTGCCCTGCTGCCATAATATTGTCATTATCTTCACTCGTGAAGATTTGCTTTTCTCCGTTGCCAAAACGACTGTATTTGAAACTCCTCATTTCTTTATCTGAAAGGCGATTGCGCCTATCCAGATAGTAGAACTCGAGATGATCTTGCCCTTCAAGATGGACGATGTACTTAATGATGAAATGGGCTTGCTCCTCAGTGTCCACAACTGTCCAAAAGCCATCCTTGCTTAATAATTCACGAAGTCGGGCTGCACCAGCCAGCTCATAGCTTGTCTGTCCTGAAGCGACAAATACAGCATTTCCCTTTTTCAAGAGAAAACCCTTATAGTTTGCGATATCGACCACAGGCATATTAGATTGCGCGGAAACGTTTGAGGTGGCAGGCTGCTGTGCATCACCATCAAACTGTAATTTCGTTCCATCCTGCTTCCTGATGATTAGTATATCAGATTTCGCTTTTTTATACAAGGTGCTGTTTGGAGCTTCTCCAAGTGTATAGAAGACTGACTGGCCACTGATTTCCAGATTATACACCTTTATTGATTCACCATCATTTGTCACAATGATGTCCTGTGCCTGAATGTTCAAGGCGAGGCAAAAGAGAAAAGAAATGAAATAAATGTTTCGCATATAATTTGTTTACTATGGCGCAAAAATAGCAGTTTAGTTGTTTATAGACAATAAAATTGACAAGTATTTGCTTTTGGCTGTCTATAAATGATGCTTTTTGCTCGCCTTTTTTGCCCCGTTTAGGGTACTGAAACAACTTTTTACCCCGATTTAGTGTTTTTTCACGCGCCTGAGTCTTATTTATGAGAGAATTATGTATAAATTTGTACTCAAATCAGGCTAAAAAACATGAGCTATGAGTCTTCCTAAATTCATCATAACAATGGGCGGATACCTGCGCCTGGGTATGGTAAATCAGCATAAGGATTTGCTGATAGGCAATGACCAATGTATCGGTGGGGGGTACTACCAGTTTGACTGGACGAGTAATCGTCTCATCCTTGACCGTGCATCATATGACTTTGGACGGCCACGCTGGCATTTGCTCGAAACGCTGAAGGTTCCAGCACAATATCGAGGACTTCGCATCATGTACATCTACGATGACGACCATGAAGATTACATTGTGAGTGATGAACTGATAATTGAATACTATTAATTTGACTATGAGCTACTACAATTCATTTACAAGTTCCAACGAGTACCGCCGTGAGGAATTGATACGCAAGATAGAACATGCGGTCAGTAGCCTCACACTTGAAGAGCTGGAGGCGCTGCACTACGATATGATAACCAAGAACTTTATCAACGACGATTTATAATTATTAGTCCTATGAAGTACCCATGTGAGAATTGCAAGCTACGTGCTGCCTATGAAAAGAATCCTAAGTCATTGATTGGCCGCTTCTGGCGTTGGCAAATCAACTTCTGTCCCAGCTGGCGAGGCTACTTCAAGTCGCTGCCACCTGAGAAACAGGAAGAGCTGCGCAAGAAGTATGATTTCTGGAAGTATTAATAATATAGAAGGCCCTAAAAGACTATTTACTCCAGTCGTCATCCCATACATTATATCCATTATCTTTCACGCGATTATCGATGTTGCTATCGTCGCGTTGGGTAGAGACGTTGACATTGTTGCTTGAATCCCCTCCGCTAATCACCATCAACGATGCAGTTGAGATATAGAGGACTTGGGTATAGGGAGATTTATATGATTTCTTCATTGTCGTCAATGGTTTTATTTAACAACTATTTTCTTGCCATTTCGGATATAGACGCCGCGAGATAATTTACGGTTGCCAGTCTTGCGTCCACTGAGGTCATACCAAATGCCCATTGGCTCTTCATCCTTTACCTCATCGATACCTGTTTCCTCGTCACCGAAATGAAGACTGAACGTCATTGCCTTGACAGAAACGCCATCAGACGGTGTGAAGCGGAAGTAGGCACGGCATGATTTCAGCGTGCGGTCGATGGCTGTGGATTTGAGCTGATTGTCGGCCGTCATATTCGGTTTGTTTTGTTCAAAAATCCCAAAAAACATAGCTGTGTCCATAGTTTTGGTTTACTTCTCGGTTTACTTTTCTTGTAAACCAGCACGTCAAACAACGGATTTTCTGTGATCTTGTGTAAAAAAGAAAAACAGCTGATAACTTTTCGATTATCAGCTGTTTTTTTCGTTGTCGGGATGACTAGATTCGAACTAGCGACCCCACGCCCCCCAGACGCGTACTCTAACCGGACTGAGCTACATCCCGAACGTTGTGCAAACGCTGTATTGACGGTTGTCAGAAGTGGTCTGACAGGCCTTTTTTTCGTTTTGCGAGTGCAAAGGTAGACGTTTTTTTTGTTGTGTGCAAATTTTTCAATACTTTTGTCGCGAAAAAAAGAGAAAATGCTGAAAGTAACACGACCAAGGAATCTGTCTGCCGAAGTGCAGCTGCCCTCAAGCAAGAGCATCAGCAACCGCGCTCTGGTGCTGGCTGCCTTGAGCGGTGGGGGCATAGGATTGCTGTCGAATGTCTCGGACTGCGACGACACTCGGGCAATGGTGAATGCACAATGCATAATTCACAATGGACAATGCACAATTCATAATTCACAATTCACAATTCACAATGGAGAGGGTGCGAGGGTGATTGACGTTGGCGCTGCTGGTACGACGATGCGTTTCCTGACATCAGTGTTGGCCACCACGCCAGGCACATACATCCTCACGGGTTCGCAGCGGATGCAGCAGCGTCCGATAGGTCCGCTGGTAGATGCCTTGCGGCAGTTAGGCGCAGAGATTAGCTACGAATGTGCCGAGGGCTACCCTCCCCTGCGCATCTGTGGTCGTCAGCTGCATGGCGGCACATTGCGGCTGGCGGGCGACGTGAGTTCGCAGTATGTGTCTTCGCTGCTGATGATTGCTCCGCGGCTGACGGGAGCGTTGAGGATAGAGTTGACAGGCGTTGTGGGCAGCCGCCCGTATATCGACATGAGCATGTCGATGATGCGCCACTTCGGCGTGGAGACGCGCTGGGATGATGAACGTACAATCAGCGTGGCGGAACAAAAGTACGTAGCTGTGCCTATAGCTATAGAGTCTGACTGGAGCGCAGCGTCGTACTGGTATGAGATAGTGTTGCTGAGTCCTGAATTCCATGAGACGGCGACGCTGCACGGGCTCTTCAGCGACAGCATGCAGGGCGACAGCGCTGTAGCAGACATCTTCGCGCGATTGGGAATAAACACCATTGCTATGGCGCGTGGCGGCAGCAGCGAAGGAGTGATGCTACAGCGGCAGTCGGCACCTCCAGCACGGATAGAATGGGACTTCACGATGACGCCGGACCTGGCGCAGACCGTTGTCGTGGCTTGCGCAGCAAAGGGTGTGGCGTTCCGCTTCAGCGGCTTGCGCAGCCTGCGGATAAAGGAAACAGACCGCATAGCTGCCCTGTGCACGGAGCTGGCGAAACTGGGTGTCTATGTCGATGTCATCGGAGATGATGTAATGGAGTGGGCAGGCCCAGATGGTCAGCGTCAAGGCCCAGTGAGCTATATGTCTCCGCTGCCTGGTACGAGCATCGCCACCTATGACGACCACCGCATGGCGATGGCCTTTGCGCCTGTCGCGTGGACGCTGGGCAGCATCGTCATAGAGAATGAGACGGTTGTATCCAAATCATATCCGCGTTTCTGGCTGGACCTGCAGGAGGCGGGATTTGAGGCCCACCCCCTGCCCCTCCCCAAGGGAGGGGAGAAGGGAATGGAGAATGGATAATGGAAAATTGACAATGGACAATGCACAATGCACAATTCATAATTCACAATGGTCAATGGTCAATGGTCAATGGAATTATAATGGATAATGCACAATTTTAATTTGCGATTTACGTTTTATTTAAGATTGAACTCATTCATTCAACATTAAACTATAAACTTTAAACTGCGGCTACGCCGCATCTCAAATGGCAAATGATTTCGTGTGTTGCGGCCGCCACGCTGTATGTGAGCATGATGCATTGCTGGATACAGAGGATGAGGTGGAGTACTTCGACGATGAAGAGCTCGACCGCTTCCGTCTGCGGCCTGCTGATGCCTACAGCGCGGCTGAGGAAGAGGAGTTCCGCGAGGTGGTCTACACCATGCGCGTGAACGAGGTTGGCGACTGGCTTCACTCTTTGGAAAAACGCAATATCGAACTGCCAGAGGGACTACGTGATGAAGTGCTGATGCTGATGAGCGAAAGCCATTGAGAATTGAAAGTTGAAAATTGAAAGTTCTTTGCGAGCAAAGCTACCAGAGGTCGAGCGGAAAATTGAAAATTGAAAGTTGAAGGAAAACGGAATAAGGTGATATCGCGCGCGCGTACCATATTATATTTCTCTTGGGTTGTCATGGCGGCAGCCCTGATGGTGGCATGCTCTACGGCCAAGAACACATCGGGCACGCGTTTCTACCACCGTCTGACAGCCAGGTATAATGTGATGCACAACGGGCGTATGGCCTTCGAGGAAGGCGTGGAGGCCCAGCAGCGCGGGCACAAGGACGACTACACACAGCTGTTGCCGATGTACGTGTGTGCAGACAAGACAACGGCAGCATTGGGCAAGAGCAATTTTGAGACGGCTATCACCAAGGCGGAGAAAGCCATAAAGAAGCACAGCATCAAGCGCAAGCCCAAGAAGCCCAAGGGTAGGATGACAGACAAGGAGAAGGCCTATTTTGCCCGCAACGAGTTCAACACATATATCTACCATTCGTGGCTGATGATGGCCGAGGCTCAGGAACGTAAGGGCGACTTCATCGAGGCTGCCGCTACATATAACTACATCATACGTATGTACACACCCCAGCCAGAGATATCTAATATCGCGCGTGCACGCCTGGCACGATGCTACGTACTGCTGCAGTGGCCGTATGACGCTGAGGATGTGCTGCGCAAGTTGGGGCGTGACAGTCTGAGCGGCAAGGCACAGCGGGAGCTGGATGCTACGCGTGCCGCCTACTACATCTCAACGGAGCAATATGCCGAGGCTGTGCCGCTGCTGCGCAACACAGCCCGCCATGAACGCAGCAAGCTACAACGCGCACGACTGTATTATCTGCTGGGCCAGCTGAACGCACAAGTGGGCGACCGTCAAGCAGCATACAAGGCTCTGAGCAAATGTATACACCAGAACCCACCCTATGAGTTGGCTTTCAATGCACGCATCATGCAGACCGAGGTGATGGCAGCAGGACAGGGTAAGACGATGATACGTCGTCTGCAACGTATGGCACATAATCCCAACAATGCTGATTATCTCGACCGCATATATTATGCCATAGGTAACATACATCTGTCGGCAGGCGACACGCTGCGTGCCATCTATGCCTGGGAGAAGGGTATAGAAGAAAGCACACAGAACGGCTACGCCAAAGCAGTGGTGCTGCAGCGGTTAGGAGAGTTGCAGTGGGAGCGCGGAGACTACATCAAGGCAACGCCCTGCTACACGGAGCTGGCCACATTGATGGACAAGGAACGCAAGGACTATCCCCTTGTGGAGCGTCGCAGCAAAATACTCGCAGAGACAGAACCACATCTCTCGGCCGTGAAGCTGCAAGACAGCCTGCAGGCGCTGGCCAAACTGCCTGAAAAAGAATATCTGGCAGCAATAGACCGCGTCATAGCAGAACTGAAGAAGAAAGAGCGCGAGGCCGAACGCAAAGCTGCAGCACAAGGCACCACGGCGGCTGGGGCCACACGCACTACTCCCACAGCTGCTGGCGCAGCACAGAACAACATGTCGGCTGGAGCAGCGCGAGCCAATCGCGGACAGACGACATTCTACTTCTACAACGCCCAGACTGTGGCACAAGGCAAGCAGGAATTCCAGCGCAAATGGGGACAACGGCCCAATGAGGACAACTGGCGACGCAGCAACAAACGCGATACCTCGGGCGCAGCACCAGACGGCACAGAGATGGCTGACAGCCTCAGCATGGGCGAAGACACGGATATGCTCAGCGACGAGGAGCAGGCTCTGCGCGACTCGCTGGCCAACGACCCGCACGAACGAGAGTTCTACCTGAGACAAATACCATTCACAGAAGAACAGCTGGAAGCCTCCAATGCCATACTTGTGGAGGGGCTGTACAAAGGCGGTACGCTGCTGCAAGACAGGGTTGAGGACTTCCCGCGGGCACGACGTTCGTTGGCACGTGTGGTGAACAATTTCCCAGACTACGAGCACATGGACGATGTGTACTACCACCTCTTCCTGCTCGCCATGCGACGCGGCGCGACGGAACAGATGGAGACATACCAGATCCTCATGCGCGACTCGTTCCCTGACAGCCGCCTGACAGCTATCATCAACAACCCCAGATTCATCGAACTGGCTTCTCGCGGCAAACAACTGGAAGACTCGTTGTATGCTGCCACATACGATGCATACAAAGCCTCGCGCTATGACGAGGTGAATCGCAACTATGCCGTAGACACCACAGACTTTGCTGATGGACCGCATCAAGCTAAGTTCATGTTCATACACGCCATGACGCAGCTCTACACAGACCACATTGAACAGTTCCTGGCAGAGCTGAAGACAATCACGCAAAAGTACTCGTCCGATGAGATAGCTGAAATGGCTAAATACATCGTCGAAGGTGTGGGACAGGGACGCCTGCTCACGTCAGACAAATGGGATGCCAGCAACATCTGGAGCCAGAGAGCCATAGGCATGAACGCCGATAGCACGTCGACAGCCGATACCCTGAGGGCAGAGGTGGCCAAGCCCTTTGTCTTTGTGCTGGCCTATCCCACAGGAGAGCTCGATGACAACCAGCTCATCTATGAGGTGGCTGCATACAACTTCACCACATTCCAAGCCCGTAATTTCGACATCGCACTGGAGCGTGTAGGACTGGTGACGCAGCTACGCATATCAGGCTTCCAAAACTACGAGGAAGTACATATCTATGCACAGCAGCTCTATGCTGATGCGCACATGCGCGAGCGACTGGAAGGCATTCGTGCTGTGCTCATAAGCCAAGACAACCTGCCGCTGCTGGGAACACGATACAGCTACGAAGACTACACAGAATTCTTCGACGAAAAACTGTCACCACTGCCTGTACAGGAGAATATTATTCTTGACGAGCCTACCGACTTGCCGACGATTGATCCAGAGGATGTGCCGGCACCTACCGAGACAAACGACGAAGAGAATAACGGCGAGGATGAAGACGACAGCAGCAACAATAATGATGACGACTGGCTGTGGTGAGGCCACAACAATTTTAAATACCTACTTATAACCGTCCAGATGACAGCACGATTGCTTTGGGTTGACGACGAGATAGAACTCCTGAAGGCCCATATATTGTTTTTGGAGAAAAAAGGCTATGAGGTGCAGACCGCAGCCAACGGCACTGATGCCATTGAGCTATGCACACACACACCTTTCGACCTTATACTGCTGGATGAGAACATGCCTGGTCTGAGCGGACTGGAGACGCTGCAGCGCATAAAAGACATCCTGCCCTCGACACCAGTGGTGATGGTCACCAAGAGCGAGGAAGAGAACATCATGGACCAGGCTATAGGCAACAAGATTGCCGATTATCTCATCAAGCCTGTCAATCCGACACAGATACTGCTGTCGCTGAAGAAAAACATTCATCAGCGCGAACTCGTCAGCGAGCACACACAGACAGCCTATCAGCACAGCTTCGCCACACTGGCTTCGCTCATTGATGCAGCGCGCACGGCTGATGACTGGATGGAGGTCTATAGGCAGCTGGTGGGCTGGGAACTGCAGCTCACTGAGGCCGACAGCGCCATGCTGGAGATGCTCACACAGCAGAAGAGCGAAGCCAATCAGCAATTTGCCAAGTTCATATCGCGCAACTATCTCGACTGGATAGCCGACAAGGATGCTGCCGACAGGCCTTTGATGAGCACTGATGTGTTCCGCTCACGCGTCTTCCCCCTGTTGGATAAGGGCTGCCGTGTCTTTCTGATAGTCATAGACAATTTCCGATACGATCAATGGCGTGTGTTGCGTAACGAGATAGCTGACAGCTTTGCCATTGACGAGAACCTGTATATGAGCATCTTGCCCACGGCAACACAATATGCTCGCAATGCCATATTCTCTGGACTGATGCCCAACATCATCGCAGAGATGTTTCCCGACCTGTGGGTGGACGAGGACTCCGAGGAAGGCAAGAACCTCAATGAGGCGCCGCTGATACGCACACAATTCCAGCGCTATCGTCGTCACGACACTTTCTCCTACAACAAGGTCAACGATTCGGCAGCTGCTGAACGCCTGTTGCGCGAACTGCCGTCGCTGAGCAAATACGACCTCAACGTGTGCGTGCTCAACTTCATCGACATGCTCTCGCATGCCCGCACAGAGAGTCAGATGGTGCGGGAGCTGGCCAGCACAGAAGCCGCTTATCGCAGCATCACACTATCGTGGTTGCGGCATTCGCCTGTTGGCGAGCTGTTCAGGGCACTGGCACAGACGGACTGCCACATCATCCTCACAACAGACCACGGCAGCATACGCTGCAAGACACCTATACGCGTCAAAGGCGACCGCAACACCAATACCAATCTGCGATACAAGCTGGGCCGCAACCTGGACTACAACCCGCGAGAGGTCTTTGACATTACACAGCCGCACGCAGCACAGCTGCCAGCACCCAACATCAGCACACGATATATCTTTGCCACATCGGACAGCTTCTTTGCTTATCCTAATAACTATAACTACTATGTGTCTTACTATCGCGATACCTTCCAACATGGAGGCATCTCGATGGAAGAGATGCTCATACCATTAGTACACTTGCAACCAAAAAGATTCATCGAAACGTGAAAAGTGACATCATAACCATCCCAACATTGGAGGCCATTGACGAGGCTGCACAGCAATTCGTAAAGAACATGCACGATAGCACGGTGTTTGCCTTCTACGGCAACATGGGTGCCGGCAAAACCACATTCATCCGTGCCGTGTGTGCCGCATTGGGGGTGACAGACACCGTCACATCTCCAACATTTGCCATCATCAACGAATACAGATCATCCACAGCACCAGTCTATCACTTCGACTTCTATCGGCTGAAGGACATAGGTGATGCTATGGCCATAGGCACAGAGGATTATCTGTACAGCGGACACATATGTCTCATAGAATGGCCTGAAATCATTGAGCCTTTGTTGCCCGCTGATGCCGTGAAGGTTGCTATCAGTGTCGACGACGACGGAGTGCGAACTGTGGAAATGTTGAAAGTTGAAAGTTGAAAGTTTAGGGTTTAAAGTTAGGATGGTCGCATTATCTTCTTGCTACCTGGCTCCTGTCGACTGGTATGCTATGTATGTGCATTCGGGCGGAGCAAAAGTTGATGTCAATGCTGCCTACACAGGGCAGCGCCACGTCAACAGATGCACCATACTCATGCCCGACGGACCACAGACGCTAACAATACCTCTGGTGGCCAGTAGCACACACGGCACCATTGCCGACCTGCGCATCAGCGACCACGGCCGATGGCGTAGCCATCACTGGAACGCTTTGCGCACAGCCTACGGCAAGAGCCCATTCTTCGAGTTCTATGCTGATGACTTTGCACCTTTCTACACAGAACAATGGCACTCACTGGCTGATTTCAATTCTGCATTGCACAAACTGGTATGTCGGCTGTTGGATATAGAAGCTATAGACTCTATAGAAACTATAGAAGCTATAGAGACAAAACCCTCTTTGGGGCCGCCATATTATCAGGTTTTTGGCCACCGTCAGGGCTTTGTGCCACATTTGAGCATACTCGACCTGTTGTTCAATATGGGTCCTGAAGGACTGTTGGTGTTGCTGGCTTCACATTAGCCACTACTTATCAGCTCTCTTTAGCCTTTTCTTCTTTCTCGCTACCCTTCAAACTCGGATAGCTGATGCGGGTGTGGTAAATAATCTTCAACTTCTCCTTGAACACGTCCTTGGCCATCTTGATATCCAAGAACGTTATCGGACAGTCGGCAAAGAGGCCTTCCTTCAGTTGTGTGTCAATGATGCGGTCTACAAGGTCGCTGATAGTCTTTTCGTTGTATTCATCCAGCGAGCGTGAGCTGGCTTCCACAGCATCTGCCATCATCAATATTGCCTGCTCCGTAGTCTGAGGATTGTGGCCTGTGTACATGAAATCCTCTTCATTGACCTCCTCATCAGGATGAGCATTGCGGTAGGTGATATAGAAATACTTCACCAACCCACGACCGTGGTGCGTAGAGATGAATTCGCGTATGATATGCGGCAACTGATATTTGTCTGCCAGCGCCTCGCCCTCTGCCACATGACGAATGATGATGCGAGCACTCTCGCGAGGATCAAGTTTGCTATGCGGATTCACTCCGCCGGCCTGATTCTCAGTGAAGAACGGCGGGTTATAGATTTTGCCGATATCATGATACAGTGCTCCTGTGCGCACGAGCTGGCTCTTAGCTCCAATGTGAAGCGCGACTTCAGCAGCGAGATTGCTGACTTGCAGCGAATGCTGGAATGTTCCTGGTGCAACTTCCGACAGGCGGTGGAGCAACGGCCGATTGATATTGGACAGCTCTACGAGCATCACATTGCTGGTGAATCCAAAAAGTTTCTCCAACGCCGCCATCAGCGGATAGGCAAACAACAGCAACAGTCCGCTGGCCGCGATGTGCTTGTATATTCCCCAATCTATGGCACTCACGCTGTCGCCGCCAAATGGCAGACGGCCATGCATGAGTTCTATGCTCATATACATAGCCCATGCAGACAATGTCACCAATACAGCCGTGCGAATTATCTGCGAACGCTCGGATAGTTCCCGCAGCGTGTAGATGGCCACCATGCCCGCTACAGCCTGAGTAGCAATGAACTCAAATGGGTACTTCAGCGCTACGGCACTGAGCAGCACTGATGCCACATGCGTGGTGAAGGCAGTACGAGAATCCATGAAGACACGGACAAACACAGGCAGCATCGCGTATGGTATGATATACACAGACAACAACGTATGGCGCACGAGGAATGCAGTCATCAGTGGGAACGCCACAACCAGCACTATCAGCAGCATCACGCTGCGAAGACTGCAGATATAGTCCATGCGGAACAGATGGAAATACAGTGCCAGACATAACACAATGAAGCTCACATAGAGAATCTGACCTATCACCGTCAAATTAAGCTCCTGAGCTGTCTGACTGCGTGCTGCCGTAGCACGTTGGTAGCTCTCAAGCTTCTGGTAGGTGGCTTCGTCAACAATATCACCGCGATCTATAACCTTCTCACCCGCCAACACCATGCCCGAACTGGGCGAGAGGGAGCGCTCGAGATCATTCCAGTAGTCGACAGACTTCTGCTCATCGTACACCAAATTGGGCTCTATATACTGTGACAGATTGAGCTTTTGCAGTCGTTGACGGCTCACCGCGTTGCTGTCCTCAGCTGCCAGCAGATACTCGTATGCTGACTTCTGAGTGAACAAGTTTGCAACACGTCGAGAGGCCTTGGTCTCGGAACCCTCGAAGATGCGCACACTCTGTGTGCTGTCGGCCTGCAGACGCTCCTGGTCTTCTGGAGACACCACGCCACGCGCATATATCGTCCTTAGCTGCTCCTCAATGTAGGCCCTGTATGCGAATGGCACATCACCCATCATCTGGTTGCGGAAGTCGGCACGGAAGCGCGCCACTTGCTGCGCTTCCACATCACGCTGGATGGCATAATACGGTTCGTAGATGCGACGAACGCTGTCGCGCTCATAGCTGAGCTGGGCATCGGTCTTGAAAACGGGGAAGTCAAAGGGCGCTATGAACTGTCCGTAAGGCCAGGGACGGCCCACGTCAGTGATAAACGACGAACGCGAACCTCGAGGCAAAGCCCATACCAGCAGCGCTATCACACACAATAGCACCACCACCTGTTTCAGATAGTCCTGCCAACTCAAATCTTTATGTTTGTTGTTGCGACTCATGGCGAAAAGTGTTGATTTCGCTGCAAAAATAGTACAAAGTTTCATGTTATTACCAAAGATTGTTGTATTTTTGCAAAAAATTTCTCAACTTCATCTCATGACAACATCAAACGTTCGTGTACGCTTCGCCCCTTCACCCACCGGACCATTGCACATCGGCGGCGTGCGCACAGCCTTGTATAACTATTTGTTTGCCCGCCAACATGGTGGACAATTCATCTTCCGCATCGAGGATACAGACTCCACACGCTTCGTCCCAGGAGCCGAAGACTATATCATCGAGTCGTTCCGATGGTTGGGCATCAACTTTGACGAGGGCGTGGGCATAGGCGGCGACTGCGGCCCCTATCGCCAGAGCGAACGGCGCGATATCTATATCCGTTATGTGCAACAGCTGCTGGATGCCGGCGCAGCATACTATGCCTTCGACACTCCTGAGGAATTGACCGCACGCCGCGAACAGGAAGCCAATTTCCAGTATGATGCTTCCACACGCATGTCGATGCGCAACTCCCTCACACTCGGCATTGACCAGGCTCGACGCATGGTGGCCGACGGAGTGCCGTATGTCGTGCGTTTCCTCATACAGCCCGGCGAAGACGTGCATGTCGACGACATCATTCGCGGCGATGTGTGCATCAACAGCAGCGTGCTCGACGACAAGGTGCTGTGGAAGAGTGCCGACGGACTGCCGACATACCATCTGGCAAACATCGTCGACGACCATCTGATGCGCGTCACACACGTCATCCGCGGCGAAGAATGGTTGCCAAGTTCACCTTTGCATGTGCTGCTCTACCGCGCTTTCGGATGGGCAGACACCATGCCGCGATTCGCACACCTGCCACTCCTGCTCAAACCCGACGGCAAAGGCAAACTCAGCAAGCGCGATGGCGACCGCCTCGGCTTCCCCGTCTTCCCGCTTGAGTGGCACGACCCCAAGAGCGGAGAAGTTAGCAGCGGGTATCGCGAGAAAGGCTATCTTCCCGAGGCAGTCATCAATTTCTTGGCCCTGTTGGGCTGGAATCCCGGCGACGACCAGGAGCTGATGAGCCTCAGCGAGATGGTGCAGAAGTTCGATCTCGCCAAGTGTTCCAAAAACGGCGCGCGCTTCGATTATGTCAAAGGCTTCTGGTTCAACAGAGAATACCTCATGCGACGCTCCGACAACGAACTCGCACCCGCCTTTGTCCATTTGCTGGCAGAACAGGGCATCACGACAACCGAGGAACGCGCCGCCGTGGTCATAAGCCTGATGAAGAGCAAAGTCATCGAATACGAGACCAAGGACGGTCCACGCAAACGCAACATATCCTTCATCAGCGACCTCTGGCCCCTGTGCCGTTTCTTCTTCGTAGCACCAACCACCTTCAACCGCGAGGACAAGTTCATCCGTAAGAATTGGAATGAGACATCTGCCGAAGAGATGCGTCTGTTGCGCACACAGCTCGCTGACGTTGACGACTTCAGCGTTGAGGGCATAAAGGCAGTCATCGACCCGTGGGTGGAAGCCAATGGCCTGAAGCCCTGGAACGCATGGCGCGTATGCCTCGTCGGCGAGGGCCAAGGCCCCGATATGTATGCCTTAGCCGCCTTCCTCGGCAAAGAAGAGACGTTGCGTCGCATGGACTATGCCATTGCAACCCTTTAAACCTTAAACTCTATACTTTAAACTTTAAACCGCGGCTACGCCGCACCCATGTACACTCTCACTATCTATATCTATATGATGGCCATCGGCATTGTGGCCATCTTCAACACGCGAGCACGCAAGCTGGCCGTTGGCCATCGCAAGGCCTTTGATCTGCTCAAGCAACAGGTGCAGCCAGCAGAGCGCTATGTGTGGTTCCACGCAGCATCGCTTGGCGAGTTCGAGCAGGGTCGCCCGCTGATGGAGCGCCTGCGCCGTGAACATCCTGAGTTTAAGATTCTGCTCACCTTCTTCTCGCCCTCGGGCTACGAGGTGCGCAAGGATTGGTCTGGTGCCGATGTCATCTGCTACCTGCCACTTGACACACCCGCCAATGTGCGTCGGTTCTTCCACATTGTGCAACCTCAGGCACTCTTTCTCATCAAATACGAATTCTGGCAGAACTATCTCAAAGGCTGTGCTCGCCGTGGCATTCCCGTCTACAGCGTGTCAAGCATCTTCAGACCCAATCAGATATTCTTCCGTTGGTATGGCCGCGGCTACGCCCATGTGCTTGACAAGGTGACCTATTTCTTTGTTCAGAACGAGCAGAGCCGTGAACTGCTATCCACACTCGGCCACCGCGACAACGTCCGCGTGGTTGGCGACACACGCTTCGACCGTGTGATAGACATCCGTCGCGCCGCCAAGCCGCTGCCACTGGTCGAGCGCTTTGCTCAGGATGCAGAGATATTTGTTGCTGGCAGCTCGTGGCCGCCTGACGAAGCGCTGTTCATACCGTGGTTCGTAGAGAGGGTGAAGAATAGTGGCAAGAGAACAAAGATGATTATTGCTCCACATCTCATCCATGAGAGCCACTTGCGTGACATCGAGGCCGCACTCTGCAATTGTAAGGTGTTGCGCTATTCGGCTGCCAATGAGGATAATGTGGCAGAGGCCGATGTGCTCATCATCGATTGTTTTGGCCTATTGTCAAGCATCTACCGCTATGGTCGTCTGGCGATGGTAGGCGGAGGTTTTGGCGAAGGCATTCACAACGTACCCGAAGCAGCTGTCTATGGATTACCTGTACTCATTGGACCCAATAACAGGAACTTCCGCGAGGCACGCTATCTCATTGATGCTGGCGGTGTGTTTGAGGTGACAGATGCTGCTACATTTGCTGCGGCTGTCAATCGCCTGCTTGCCGACGCCACAGCTTGGCAGAGGGCTGCCGACGCATCTAAGACGTACATCACTGGCAATGCTGGTGCTACAGACATCATCTACGAGCATGTCTTCACTCAAGTCTCGCACAGCTAACGGCCTGCTATGGGGAGCACTCTCCGGCGGCTTGGTACAGCTTGTGGGCGCCTTGTTCGGCTTCTGGCTCATCAAGCTGCTGTCGCCATCGGACTATGGCAAGATGGCCGCGTTGGTGATATTCTCCAACCTCGCCAGCTGCCTGCAGGAGAGCGGCTTCACAGCAGCTCTGGCCAATAAGCACGAACCCCGTCACGAGGACTACAACGCAGTATTTTGGTTTAACATCATCGTGGGGGTGACGCTCTATGTTATCCTTTTTGCTACAGCCCCGCTGATAGCACGTTTCTATGCCGAGCCAGTGTTGGTGCCATTGTCACGAGTGGCCTTCCTAAGTTTTGTGGTCAGTTCTTTCGGCACAGCCCAGCGGGCATATTTGTTCGGCCACATGCGTGTGCGTCAGAACAGCATCTCACTCCTTGTAGCGACAACGGTGTCCGGCGCTGCTGGTGTAGCAATGGCTTACGCAGGCATGGCTTATTGGGGTTTGGCGCTACAGTCGGTCGTCTACGTGTCAATGGTGACGCTGATGAGCTGGCATTTCTCTCCGTGGCGCCCGACGCTGCACATAGACCTGCGTCCAGCATGGCGCATGTTTGGTTTCTCGTCAAAGCTTCTCATCAACAGCTTTGCATCACAACTCAACAGCAACGCTTTCGGCGTGCTACTCAACCGTTTCTTCCCCGACAAGGGCCACACGGCAGGTCTCTACAGCAACGCTCGCAAATGGAACGACATGGCCATTGTCACCATCTGCGGTATGGTGCAAGGTGTGGCCCAGCCCATGCTGGTTGAAAGCTCTACCACGAACAGCGACTCTCCCCCTCCGGCAGAGGGCAATAATCCATTATCCATTATCCATTATCCATTGATAAAAGCTTTCCGCAAGCTGTTGCGCTTCACGTGCTTTGTCTCGTTCCCCGCTATGCTGGGTCTGGCCCTGATAGCTCGTGATTTTGTTGTGGTGTTGCTTGGCGAGAAATGGTCCGCTTCCGTACCACTGTTGCAAATGCTATGCATCTATGGTGCCTTTGCACCTGTTGTGACGCTCTATAGCAACCTTGTCATTTCCCGCGGGCGCTCGACCATCAACATGAGCATCGGGCTCATCAACTGCGTCCTTGTCTGGGGTGGCCTCATCACCCTCCACATAATGGCTGCACGGATGGAGCTCAGTCGGGCTGTGGAACTTTATGCTATGGTCGTGTATTATGTCATCCTGAATGTAGCCTGGCTGATAGTATGGCAGGCTGCGGCGAAGCGTCTCATAGGCTTAAGATGGTGGCACGCATTGATAGACATCCTGCCTTTCTGGTTCTTTGCACTTGCTGTAATCCTTGCCGCCTGGTGGTTAACCCACACATGGCCTCTGAGCGTCACACGTATGTTGGTGCGCATTGTCGCTGCTGCCACTCTCTATATTGGTGCATTATGGGTGGCACGTGCCCGCATACTTCGAGAGTCAATACAATTCATAATGCACAAGAAAGAATGTTGAAAGTTGAAAGATTTTGGTTTCAGGTTCCAACTTTCAACTTTCAACTTATTCTTGTCACCTCCTCCATTCCATCAATATGCTTGAGATTGCGTATGATGTCCTTGAGGTCATCCGCATCATGTATGCTTAGTTCTATGTCGCCTTGGAAGATACCATCAAGCGTGTCGATGCGCAGGCGATGAACGTTGACATTAAACTGCTCGGTGAGCACATCCGTGAGGCTTCTCAGGATACCCACTCGGTCTATGCCTCCGATGTGTATCGTTGCAGCGAAGTGCATGAGTTTATGAGTATCCCATGTAGCAGCGAGGATGTGATTGCCGTCTGACGTCTTGAGTCTGTCAGCCTGTGGACATTGTCGTTTGTGTATGATGACGCGGTTGAGCTTGGTATCGTGATATCCCAGGATCTCATCACCCGGTATTGGCCGGCAGTCAGGGCATAGCAGGAACCGTGATAGCGTTTCCTCATTGAGGATGAGTGTCTTCTTGCGGTCGATTTGCATCGGCTCATTATCAGCAGTTGCCACACTATTGTTCTTGGCTTTCCAAAATGGGATATATCTCTTCCAACCATTGCCGCCACCTTCTTTGACAGGCCGCATCAGCGCCTCGGCATCGGTGTCAGTGAGCACCACGCGCTGTGCTCCTATGGCCACCAGCAGTTCGTCGCGGTTTTCGCATTCGTGGAGTGTGCACAGCCGTTGAATGAGTTGGCTGGTCTGTTCCATGTCGTGCTGCTGGAACCACTCCGCCATGATGTCCTCTCCCTGCTTCTGCTGCTCTCGTCGTTGCCGCCGGAGCACGGCCTCGATTTTGTTCTTGGCTTTACCTGTTGAGGCATATTGAATCCATGACTCCTCAACTCGCGAGCTGTTGGCAGTAAGGATCTCCACTTGATCTCCGCTGTTGAGTTTATGGCTGATGGGCACGAGTTGGTGGTTGACCTTTGCACCCATGCAGTGTGTTCCTACGAAGGTGTGTATGCTGAATGCAAAGTCGAGTGCCGTGGATCCTGCCGGCATGGTCTTGAATTCTCCCTTTGGGGTAACGACGAATATCTCGGAAGCATAAAGGTTGAGCTTTATGGTATCGAGGAAGTCCATAGCCGAAGGCTGTGGGTCATCGAGCAGTTCCTTGATTGTCGACAACCATTTCTCAAGTTCTATTTCGCTGGCGCTGGTGTCCTTCTCACCCTCCTTGTATTTCCAGTGTGCTGCAAATCCTCGTTCGGCCATTTCGTCCATGCGCTCGGATCGTATCTGCACCTCTATCCACCGTCCTATACGGCTCATGAGTGTGGTGTGGAGTGCGCGGTATCCATTGGCTTTGGGCTGCGAAAGCCAGTCTCTGAAGCGGTCGGGATGTGGTCTATAGATTTTTGTGCAGACATTGTAAATCTGGAAACATTCTCCTTCCTCGTCCTGAGGGTCCTTTGGCGTGAAGATGATGCGCACAGCCAGCAAATCATAAATTTCCTCGAATGCGACGTGCTTGTTCTGCATCTTGACCCATATGCTATATGGTCGCTTGATGCGTCGCTTGATTCGATAAGTGAATCCCAGCTTGTCGAGTCTCTCACGTATAGGTCCTATAAACTGTTCGTATGCCTCATTCAGCAGCGGTTGTATCTGCTCCAGCTGCTGACAGAGCTGTGCGTGCGCCTCGGGATGTTCGTAGCTGAAGCTGAGGTCCTCCAGCTCTTCCTTTATCAGGTTCAGGCCCAGTCGGTGTGCCAGCGGTGCATAGATATACAGCGTCTCACCCGCAATCTTGTATTGCTTGTTGGGCAGCTGTGACCCCAATGTGCGCATGTTGTGCAGGCGGTCGCTGATTTTTATGAGGATGACGCGGATATCATCACTCATTGTCAGCAGCAGTTTCTTGAAGGACTCTGCCTGTGCCGATGCCTTGTCTCCGAATATGCCACCCGAGATCTTTGTCAGTCCATCGACAATCTGTGCAATCTTCGGGCCGAAGAGGTTGGCGATGTCATCGACGGTATAGTCCGTATCCTCCACGACATCGTGCAGCAGAGCGGCACAGATGCTGGTTGAGCCCAATCCTATCTCTGAGCATGCTATCTGAGCCACAGCAATAGGATGCATAATATACGGCTCCCCCGAGAGGCGTCTCACGCCGCGGTGCGCCTGCTTAGCGAAGTTGAAAGCTTTCTGTATAAGCTCGTTCTTCTTGCGATGTGGTGATGCGTTATAGGAGTCCAGCAGTTGCTGAAACGCCTCCTGCACCATTATTTCGTCTTTATCTTCCATAGCAACACCCAGACCTTGAATTATGAATTATGAATTTTCATTTCACCCGTAACTTCTGTCCTGCACGTATATTGTTTCCGCGTATGCCGTTGAGCTGGCGCAGACGTTTCACCGTGGTGCCGTTACGCTTGGCGATAGCCCCCAGCGTGTCGCCGCGACGCACTGTAGCTGTGCGCTTACCTACTGCACTGCTACGGCTGTTGCGACCCCTGCGACCCTTGGCCTTGGGCGTGTATGTCGGTTCCACCACCTCTATCTCGCGTCGCGATGTCAACAGTTCGTCGGCATGGTAGCGGTAGATGCTGTCGCCGCTTTGCAGGAACGCTGTCACAGCCGCTTGTGGCAGTCGCAGCGTACAGTCGTGGCTGTCTCCAGGGATGAGACTCGTGCGATATTGTGGATTGAGGGCCTTGACCTGTTCGGCAGGCACATCGCATATTGCCACAATCTGGTCAGTGTGTAGGTTACGTTGTATGCGCAACGTGTCCGTGCCAGCTGGCAACTGTGCCTGCATGGGACATATGCCATGATCGCAGTAGTACGTCATCGCATAGTTGGCAGCAATGAAGGCAGGTACATAGCCTCGTGTCTCGCGAGGCAGATAGGGATATATCTGCCAGTAGTCCTTCACCCCTCCGGCTCGCGTAATGGCTTTGTTCACGTTGGCAGGACCGCAGTTGTATGCCGCAATCACCAGCGTCCAGTCGCCAAATATGGCGTATAGGTCGTGCAAGTAGCGAGCTGCAGCATAGCTGCTCTTGATGGGATCACGACGTTCGTCCACCAGGCTCGTCACCTCCAGCCCGTAGCGCTTGGCCGTAGTAATCATGAATTGCCACAATCCCGCTGCTCCCGCACGGCTCACAGCCTGAGGATTCAGCGCAGACTCTATCACGGGCAAGTATTTCAGCTCCAAAGGTAGCTGGTAGGCCTCCAGTGCCTCCTCAAAGATGGGCACATAAAAGTTTGCCGAACCCAACATTACACTCACCGAGCGACGCAGGCGGCCTGTGTATTGGTCGATGAACTTGCGCACAACCTCGTTATAAGGCATCTCAATAACATTCGGCAACCGCGAGAGACGATGGATATATTCTTCCTTGGTGAATTCAGGGTTCACACCAGTGTCGCGGCAATCGGCATCGGCAGGAGTGAGATACGCGCGCTCGTTCCACCCCAGCAACAGGCTGTCAAATTCCGAAACCATACCTTCGGGCAGAGTGATGTCCATATCATCGCCATCGTCGTTCTCGTCACCATTATTTTGTCCTGAGATGGTCGAAGAATCGTTTTCGAATTCCGTTTCCTCGTCATCGTCAATAGACACTTGTGCGCTTGCAGCAAGCGGCATGGACAACAGTGATGCTATAAGTAGGAGTAATGTAGCGTGGTTTATCTTCATACTTATGTAAGTACGCGGCCTCGGCCGCAGATTAAAGTTTAAGGTTTAAAGTTTAAAGAAATCAAAAGTCCAGCGTCAACGCCAGACCGAGGTTGTTGGCCCGCCGCAGCGATGGCGCATCGGCTGTGGGGCTGGTGTCAATGGCCCGCGGAGACATACGCAACGAGAGGTCGGGCGAGATGTCGAACGACGATAGCTCGGCATCCACGTATGCATCTATGATGCCGATGACATATACGGCTGCAAAAGCCAGGATGCTCATGTCACGATATTTGCGGTAGTAGTTCTTCTTATTCTTGAATATCTCCTTGAACTGGTCAATGCGAGGAGTGATGTCGTAGCCCAGAGGCAGCATTTTCTCATAACTCTTCGTGTTGGGGTCAGAGTCCATGATATCAAGGTATGCCTGAGAGTAGTCGCGCAGCATCTGATTGTTCCATGACAGCGCATAGGCACAGCCCAAAAAGCCTCCGTAGATGATAGGCAGCTTCCAGTATTTCTTGTTATATATTTGCCCGCCACCAGGCAGCACCATTGCCACCCACTGCGAGCGTATCGGGTCGGGCTGGAAAGTGCGTGGACGCAACGCCTTCAGAGCTCTGTCAGCCAAGCTGTCGATGGTCATTGGCGTCAGCCCTTGCACTGCGCTATCGGCACGCTGAACAAGCATCGTGTCGGGCATAGCTACAACTATTTGCCGCGTAGTGTCGTCAGGCACCACATCCTGAGCAAAGACAGACAACGGCAGATGGGCTGTCAGGACAAGCCCCAACAGCAGCAGCAACCTATGGACTCCTATGCGATTCAAACTATAAACTTTCAACTATCCGCTCGGCTTTGCCGCTTTCCTAAGAAAGAACTACTGCCTCCGCCCGCTATCCAGCAGCTCGACGATGCGCTCCAACTCCTCCTCATTTCTGAACGGGATGGTTATCTGGCCCTTGCCGCGTGCCGAGCACGTGAGCTGAACCTTGGTGTCGAAGAGCTTTGAGAGGTTGTCGCGTAGCATGACAAATTCCTCCGACAGCTGTGCTCCGCGCGGTCGCAACTTGAGGTTGGCGGTTGTCACTGTCTTGCCTTGTGTCAGCTGCTTGACCATCTCCTCCACACGGCGCACGCTGAGGTGATCGCGAATGATCTCGCCAAAGACTTTCAGTTGCAACGTGGGGTTGTCTAAAGCCAGTAAAGCCCTTGCATGGCCCATGTCCAGCTCGCGTCGTTGCAAAGCCACCTGTATTGTAGCAGGAAGCTTGAGCAGTCGCAGATAGTTGGTGATAGTAGCCCGCTTCTTGCCAACGCGTTCGCTGAGCCGATCTTGGGTCAGCTCGTATTGCTCCAACAGATGCTGGTAGGCCAGAGCTATCTCCATAGCGTTGAGGTCCTCACGCTGGATATTCTCTATGAGTGCCATCTCCATCACGTTCTCGTCATCGGCCGTGCGGATGTATGCAGGGATGGTGCGCATCCCTGCGCGCTCTGAGGCACGCCAGCGTCGCTCACCTGCAATAATCTCGTAGGTACCGTCGGCCATCTGCCGCAGCGTTATTGGCTGTATGATGCCTATCTCACGTATGCTTGATGCCAGTTCGTCGAGGGCTTCCTCGTCGAAGTCGTGGCGCGGCTGGTTGGGGTTGGGATGTATCAACGTGAGTTCAATCTCGTTGATGCTCGATGAGCCGCCCGTACGCACGTTATCAGTGGAGATAAGTGCATCGAGCCCGCGGCCCAAAGCAGGATATTTCTTGTGTGCTGCCATATAATGGACGCGGCGTTGCCGCAGTTTAAAGTTGAAAGATTAAAGTTTAAGGTTTAAAGACCACGTTCCACAGCCGCGTTCTTCTCCAAAATCTCCTTTGCAAGCTCCAGGTGGTTGCGTGCTCCCGCGCTGTCGGCATCGTAGAGGATGGCCGGAACGCCGTGGCTGGGGGCCTCGCTAAGCTTGACATTGCGGTTAATCACCGTGCGGAACACCAGTTCCTGGAAGTGGCGCTGCACCTCATCCTTTATCTGGTTTGCCAGACGCAGGCGAGAGTCGTACATCGTCAGCAAGAAGCCCTCAATCTCCAAAGCTGGATTCAGCTTTTGCTTGATTATCTTAATGGTGTTCAGCAGCTTGGATATGCCTTCGAGTGCAAAATACTCACACTGCACAGGAATTATCACCGAGTTAGCGGCTGTCAGGGCATTCACAGTGATGAGGCCCAGCGACGGCGAGCAGTCGATGAGGATATAGTCGTAGTCCGGCAGCAACGGCTTGAGCACACGTGCCATAACCTGTTCGCGGCTCGGCAGGTTGAGCATCTCTATCTCAGCTCCCACAAGGTCGATGTGGCTGGGGATGAGGTCCAGTCCGGGAGTGTCGGTCTCGTAGATTGCCTCGCGGGCATCAACGCCGTTGACCAGACAGTCGTAGATGCTGCTTTCCACTTTCAGTATGTCCACGCCAAGGCCGCTGGAGGCATTGGCTTGGGGGTCGGCATCCACGAGCAGCACACGCTGCTCCAGTGTTGCCAGTGATGCGGCCAGATTCATTGACGTTGTGGTTTTGCCCACACCGCCCTTCTGATTGGCCAAAGCTATGATTTTACCCATTGTTGGTTTCGGTTTTCGCAATATTACAGTTATTCTTAGGGCGCAAAGGTAGGAAAAATATGCGTTTCAGCACCACTATTTAATCCTATTTATAGTTTTATAACTACTTTTCTTGACGAATTATGTAAAAAACTTGTACCTTTGTGCCGACTAAAACACATGCACTGACGATGACCGACGACACGATTACAACTACCGACGAGCGATTCATGCGCTTGGCAATAGATGAGGCGCAGCGGGCTGCCGACGAGGACGAAGTGCCCATCGGCGCCGTCATCGTCACACGCACAGGACAAGTGATAGCCAAGGCACACAACCTCACCGAACGCTTGGGAGATGTCACAGCACATGCCGAGATGCAGGCCCTCACTGCCGCAGCAGCAGCTTTGGGAGGCAAGTATCTGCCCGACTGCACACTGTATGTCACTGTCGAACCTTGCCTGATGTGTGCCGGCGCACTGGCATGGGCCCAGATCGGGCGAATAGTCTATGCCGCAGCAGACGACAAACGTGGCTTCAGCAGGCTCGCACCGCGATGCCTACACCACAAGACTGAGTTGAAATCAGGCGTTATGGCCGAGGAGGCCGCCGAACTCATGCGGCGATTCTTCAAGTCAAAGCGCTGACAACCAGACACAAACAAGAGTACAACAGAACCATGAGTTTCCACCACAATATCCCAAAAGCTACAACATACAATGCAAAGGTCTGCAACATCCGGACGAACCGACTGCATCCACTGGATGTTTTGGCTGCATCGTACGGTCAACCCAGCTGCATCGTACGGATGTTCCTCAGTTTTCCGCTCGGCTTTGCAAAGAACTTTCAAATTTCAACCACCTGATATGAGAACATCATTCCTCCTGCTGTCGTTGCTGCTCTGTCTCAGCATGACGGCCAAAACCAACAAGAACCGCACAAGCGGCAACCCCATTCTGCCGGAATTCCATGCCGACCCCGAGGTGATGTATTCCAGTCAGACAGGCCGTTTCTACATCTACTCCACCACCGATGGGGCACCCGGATGGGGCGGTTATTATTTTACCGTATTCTCATCTGCCGACCTCACCGACTGGCGGCACGATGGCATCATGCTCGACTTGGGCACGAATCAGGTGCCGTGGGCTACGGGCAACGCATGGGCACCATGCATCATCGAACGAAAGACAGCCGATGGATGGAAATACTATTTCTACTATTCAGGACATTATCCCAAGGACGACCGCAAAGCCATCGGCGTGGCGGTGGCAGACTCGCCCACGGGTCCGTTCATCGACCACGGTGAGCCCATAGTCACCGATGCCGAACGTCCACGCGAGGCACGAGGCGGTCAGGCCATTGATGTCGATGTGTTTCAGGATCCAGTCTCCGGCAAGTTCTACCTCTACTGGGGAAACGGTTTCATGGCTGGTGCGGAGCTGGGCGACGACATGACCAGCCTGAAGAAGGAAACCATCACACATCTCACACCGCATGGCGGTTCGCTGCAGGACTACGCCTATCGCGAGGCACCATATGTGTTCTATCGCAACGGCCTCTACTACTTCCTCTGGAGCGTCGATGACACCGGCTCGCCAAACTACCACGTGGCATACGGCACAGCGACATCGCCGCTCGGACCCATCGAAGTGGCCAAGGACCCGATTGTGCTAATCCAAGACCCGGATGCGGGCATCTACGGGCCGGCACACAACAGTGTGCTGCAAATACCCGGACGTGACGAATGGTACATCGTCTATCATCGCATCAATGCTGCCTACATGCAGCGCGACAAGGGACCGGGCTTCCACCGTCAGGTGTGCATAGACCGTATGTTCTTCAATCCTGACGGAACAATACAACGAGTGAAGCCTACCACTACTGGCGTATCACCACTTAAGGGCAGAATCAGATGAACAAGACATCACAAATGTTGCTGACACTGGCCTTTGTGCTATGTGCTCATACCATCAGCGCTCGCACGCGCGAACTTATCAATTTTGGCTGGCGATTCCATGCGGGAGACGTGCCCGAAGCCAGCACATCAAACTATGACGACAGCAGCTGGCGGCTGGTGGACTTGCCACACGACTTCCTGATAGAACAGCCTTGGGTGGCACCTGATGCCAACGAACGCCCCGACAACACTGACCCTGGAGCCAACATCCGTAGCCGACTTTCAGGACGAGGCTTCAAGGAGATGGGCGTGGGATGGTACAGATATTCTTTCGTGCCCAATGAATCATGGCGCGGACGCCGAGTGCTGGTGGACTTCGAAGGAATCATGCTTGTGGGAGATGCATGGCTCAATGGCGAAACAATAGGCAAGACAGACTATGGATATCTGGGCTTCGAGGCCG
The DNA here is from genome assembly GCA_905233465.1 of uncultured Bacteroidaceae bacterium. Classification (GTDB taxonomy): domain Bacteria; phylum Bacteroidota; class Bacteroidia; order Bacteroidales; family Bacteroidaceae; genus Physcousia. The sequence continues at coordinate 79,174 of CAJOEI010000002.1, forward strand.
ATATCACAGACAAGCTGCGATGGGGCCAGAACAATATCTTGGCAGTGCGAGCCGATACTCGCGATGCCAACAACTCGCGATGGTACACAGGCGCAGGCCTCTATCGCGATGTTCACATCCTGACCACTGACCCGCAAATATATTTCACACGACATCCGCTGCAAATCACCACAAACGGCACCGACAGCGTCTTTGTTCAGGCTGAGGTCACACGACTTGGGCAGGCACAAAAGACCTTGACCTTCGGAGTGCGTATCCTCAACAGCGAGGGCCGCATTGTGGCCGAGCAGAAAAGCAGCGAACCATTCCGTGCCAACCAGCGCACGCGCGAGTACATCCTGCCACCCATTCAGCTGGCAGATGCCCACCGATGGGATATTGACGACCCATATCTCTACACAGCCGAGATAACGGTATTAGACGCCGACGGCCAAGAGGCCGACCGTGTGACACAGCGATTCGGTGTGCGTAAGGTGGAGTTCGGACCAGACTTCGGCATGAAACTCAATGGCAAGAAGGTCATCCTCAAAGGCATTGCCAATCACCACACACTGGGAGCACTTGGAGCATCTGCTTATCCGCGTGCCATCGAACGCCGACTGCGGATGCTCAAGGAGTTTGGCTTCAACCACATCCGTACCAGCCACAATCCATACAGCGTGAGCCTGCTGGACATGTGCGACGAGATGGGCATACTGGTTGTGGATGAGCTCTACGACAAATGGCTGAAGCAGTATGCCGGCGGCCGAGTGAAGTGGGAACAGCTGTGGCAGCACGACGTGCCAGAGTGGATACGCCGCGACCGCAATCACCCGTCTGTGGTGATGTGGAGCCTTGGCAACGAACTTCAGACATACTGGAACATACCCTATGCCGACTGGGGTGTGACGCCATATCGCATGCAGAAACAACTGTTGCTGCGCTACGACAACACACGACCCATCACCGTGGCCATGCATCCGCGAGGACGATCGATGGAGACTGACTCGCTGCCCGCACCGCTCGTGATGGAGACCGATATAGCATCATATAATTACCGCTATATGTACTTCCCCGGCGACGGGCGGCGCTTCCCCTGGATGACGTTCTATCAGAGTGAGGCCACCACATCGGCACTGGGCCCGAACTACTACGAGATGGAACTGGACAAGGTGATAGGTTTGGCCTATTGGGGTGCAATCGACTATCTCGGCGAGAGCCAGGGATGGCCCGCAAAGGGCTGGGCACAAGGCTTCTGGTATATCGACCTGCAGCCCAAGCCGACGGCATATCTGGCCAAAGCCATCCTACGTGAAGACGAGCCAGTGTGTCATATTTGTATCAACGAGGGCAACCGCGACATAGATTGGAACGGCGTCAAGCAGCGCATACGCAGCCTCACCGACCACTGGACACGCAATGAAGGTGATGAGCCGATGGTGACAGTATATACCAATGCCGACGAGGTGGAGCTAAAGCTCAATGGACGCAGCCTCGGCATTAAGCAAAACAACCGTGCTGACACCAAGAGCCGCAACCAGATTGCCTTTGGTCGCATCAAATATGAACCAGGAAAACTAACGGCAATTGCACGCAACGGCGGCCAGGTGGTGGCCGAGCACAGCATACAGACCACTGGCCCGGCAGTGGCGCTGCGGCTTGTGGCAGATCCACAGGTTTGGCAGGCAGACGGCATAGACCTTCAGCACGTCGTGGTGCAAGCTGTTGACAAACGTGGACGTGTGGTGCCTACGGCATCATGCGACGTGAAGTTCACTATCTCGGGTGAAGCAACATTAGCAGCAGTGAGCAGCGGCGACCACTATAGCAACGAACTCACGCAGACCGACCACAGATGCCTCTTCCAAGGCAACGCTTTAGCCATATTGCGTGCCACGCGCAACGCCGGCAGTGTGAATCTCACAGCAACTGCCCCTGGGCTGAAACCCGCTGTACTGAAGCTGAAAAGCACAGCAATCTTTAAACTTTAAACTGCGGCGCAAGCCGCCCCCCAAGTGTCTCCTCTCATCACCAACCCGACGTGGATATTCCTCGTCATGCTCCTCATCATTCTTCTGGCACCAATAGTGTTCAGGCGCCTGCATGTACCACATATTATAGGGCTCATCCTGGCAGGTTTGGTAGTGGGACAGCACGGCCTGAACCTTCTGGCCCGTGATGCATCGTTTGAGCTCTTCGGTCAGGTGGGCATCTACTACATAATGTTTTTGGCGGGTTTGGAGATGGACATGGGTAGCTTCCGTCGCTTTGCACGTCAGGGTGTTGGCTTCGGTGTGCTCACTTTCGGCGTACCGTTTGCCATTGGTCTGATGGTTGCACACTGGGTGCTTGGCTATGGTGTGCGTTCGTCATTAGTTGTCAGTGCACTCTTGGCATCTCATACGTTGGTGACCTACCCTATCGTGAGCCGCTACGGTCTGGGTAAACACGGCAGTGTAGTTCAAAGCATAATAGCTACAGCTATGGCTACTTTCGGTGCGTTGCTGGTGCTTGCCATTGTTGTGCAGCAGCAGCGTGGTGGTGGTGGTTGGGTATACTGGCTGGGCTTCGGCGTAGGGATGGTGGTGTATGTAGTTGCTGTGGCGTATGCGTTCCCAAAAATTGGCCGTTGGTTCCTGCGTCGCAACGAAGATGCTGTGACGCAATACATATTTGTCATGGCGATGGTGTTCATCAGTGCTTGTCTGGCAATGCTGGTGGGTCTGGAGGGGCTACTGGGAGCCTTCTTGGCAGGTCTGGTGCTGAATCGCATCATCCCGCATAGCGGTCCACTGATGGTGAGGATTGAGTTTGTGGGCAACGCGCTGTTTGTGCCGTATTTCCTGATTGGTGTGGGCATGATTATTGATGTACACATCATATTCACCGACCCTGGCACACTATGGCTCAGCGCATGGGTCATCATATCAGCCTTGGCCGGCAAATGGATGGCTGCGTGGATGATGCAGCGTTTTTCGGGCGGCAAGACATGGGACCGCAACATGATGTTTGGACTGACCAATTCTCACGCTGCTGGAGCGCTGGCAATAGTGATGATTGGAACTCAGCCCGACGTGCAGCTGATGGATGCTCAGATGCTTAATGCCACCGTGTTGCTCATACTGGTGTCTTGCGTCGTAAGCGGTCTGGCGACGGGTCGTGCGGCACGCACACTGGCACTGAAGACCACTGAGATGGAACGAAACCGCGGTTCGTATCACGGCAAGTGTTTGACAGCGTATGCCTATCCGCAGACCGTTGACGTGCTCACACAGATATCAATCATGCTGCGCAATCCCACTATTCCAGACAGCCTGATGGGTCTGTCGATTGCTATGGACGATGACCCTGACGATGCGCTTCGTGCGCGTGGTAAGGCCAATCTGGCGGAAGCGAAGCGTATTGCCGCGGCAGCGGACGTGACGATGTCGGCCATGAGCCGTGTAAGCAGCAATGTGGCACAAGCCATTGTCCACACGATGCGTGAGGTGGATGCCGGCGAGGTCATCATGGGTCTGCATGAGACAAAGGAGGGTCAGCCGGCCGGCAATCTGGGCGTAATAGCGCACAGCGTCCTTTCGGCCACTCACCGCGAGGTACTGTTGGTGCGTCTGCAGATGCCCCCCGGCACGGTGCGTAGGATTGTTGTTGTTGTTCCTGCTCAAGCGGAGTATGAAGTCGGTTTCTACAAATGGCTGGAACATGTGTGTCGTATTGGCGAACAGACGGGTCAGCTAATGCGTTTCCACACATGCGGCGACACGGGCTACTACATCAAGGAATATATGGAGCATCATCATCCGTCGTTGAGAATAGAACTGTTTGCTGAAACTGGTCTTGGCAAACTGTTGCAGCGATTGGCAGATGAGGTAAATGCCGACCATTTGCTGGTGCTTGTCAGCTCCCGTTCAGGGTTCATCTCGCACACACCAGTCATCAACACCCTGCCAGCTGTGATTGCCCGCAGCTTTGCCCACACGAATGTGATATTGCTGTATCCAGACCAATGGGGTGACCCACACGAAACGCTGTCTGTGTTTGCGCCCAATGGCCAAAGCATAACGCAGCGTCAACTACAATTCGAACAATGGTTGAAGAGAGGACGCGGCAACGTCGCAGTTTAAAGTTGAAAGTTTAAAGTTTAAAGTTTGATGATACATCTACGAAATATAACAAAGAGCTTCGGGTCGCTACAGGTGTTGAAAGGCATAGACCTGGATATCGCTCGTGGCGAAGTCGTAAGCATTGTTGGTCCCAGTGGAGCCGGCAAGACGACCTTGCTACAGATAATGGGAACACTGGACCGTGCCGACAGCGGCAGCGTGGAGATAGACGGAACGGACATCACGCGTCTGGGGCAAAAGGCCTTGGCGCGCTTCCGCAACCAACGTATTGGCTTTGTGTTTCAGTTTCATCAGCTGTTGCCAGAGTTCACAGCCGTGGAGAATGTGATGATTCCTGCTCTCATCAGTGGTTGCAGTCAGAGGGAGGCTCGCACGAGAGCCGTGGAGTTGCTTGAATATATGCGTCTTGCAGACCGTGCGACGCATAAGCCAGCGGAACTCTCTGGGGGCGAGAAGCAGCGGGTAGCCGTGGCGCGAGCACTGGTGAACCGTCCATCAGTGGTCCTCGCGGATGAGCCGAGCGGAAGCCTTGACACACAGAACAAACAGGAGTTGCATGACCTCTTCTTCAGTCTTCGCGAGGAGATGGGTCAGACTTTTGTCATCGTGACACACGACGAGGGCCTTGCAGCTCGTGCCGACCGCATGATACATATTTGTGACGGGATTATCATCCCACACGATGTCGAGCAATCGGGTGAACGATTCATAGATTCACCGATTCCACGACCCGAACATGACAACCCCGACCATCCACATGGCCCAGAAACATATCTTGCATAATTCACAATTCATAATCATAATGAAAAAGCTATTTCTTTACCTATTCCTGCTCTGTGCTGTCGCATCAAGTGGTGCTGCAGCAGCGCTACCTATTAGTGTCATCGCGGACGAAGGAGCCTGGTGCTGGTTTGCCGATCCTCGGGCGCTGCACTACGAGAATGCATCGGCCACCATCAATGCTACATATATAGGTTACATCGACGTGCACGGCAATGTCAAGGCGACTCAATACGACTGGCTCAAGCATCGCAAGACTGACGTTCTCATCCGCAGCTATTTCCAGCCTGATGACCACAACAACCCGACCTTTGTGGTGCTGCCAGACGAGCGCGTGATGATTTTCTACACACGCCACACGGACGAGGCGAAAATATGGTATCGCATATCCAGTAAGGCTGGAGACATCACGTCGCTGGGCGAAGAGAAATATCTTACGACAGCCAACAACACCACCTATCCGTCGCCCTTCATCCTCAGCGATGACCCACAACATATATATATATGCTGGCGAGGCATCAACTGGCATCCCACAATAGCCCGTATCACGATGCCTGACGCCCACGACAACTGCCAGTTTGACTTCGGACCGAAGCAGATAGTGCAGAGCACGGGGGCGAGACCATACGCCAAGTACCAGAGCAATGGCAAGGACAAGATATTCCTGGCATATACAACAGGACATCCTGACAACGAGATGCCAGACTGGCTGTATTTCAATGTCATCGATATCAATAATGGCAACGGCCCAATCCTGCGAGACTTAAATGGCACAGAGCTCAAGCGCGTGGCCAACGGAGTGTTTAATGTCAGCAAGACAAGCAGTTATGCCAGCTCCTATCCCACAACGATAGTGGACAACACGTCGGGTGTGCGCAACTGGCTATGGCAGATTGTCCTCGATAGTGAAGGCAAACCTGTGATTGCATATCCTCACATCGACGATGCCAAGACAAACCATGAATACTGGTATGCACGTTGGACTGGTAGCGAGTGGCGTCGCACGAAGGTGGCCGACGGCGGTCATGGCTTCCACCAGAACTGGAATCAGACCGAACGATGCTACAGCGGCGGCATGAGTCTGGATTCAGACAATGTTGGCGACCTCTATCTGAGTATACCCACCACAGGTGGATCATACAACAAGAATGGAGTGTACGAGATATGGAAATACACCATCAACGCTGACGGCGAGGTGATGGGCAGCGAGCAGCTGACACAGAATTCTACAAAGAACAACGTGCGCCCGTTTGTCATACCGGGTTCCAAAAACTCACCCATGCGTGTGGCATGGATGAATGGTGACTACTACTACTGGATGGTAAACAAAAACTATCCGAAGGGTTATCCCACAGAAATGCATGCAGGATATGACTGGACAGAGACGCTGACGCAGGAGCAAATACCTGATGCCTTGCCAAATTGCTTCTGTTTTAGCAAAAACGAGACACTGACAATGGCTTTCGCAATGAATGAGAACAAATACGAAGGCGCACTCTTCACCATCGGACATGGCATAGACGCTACAAGGAAATTCGTCTACAGCCTTGATGCAGACCAGTATCCTGTCGTGACAATTGACGGCATACAATACAAGAGCCAAAACCGATTGCTGACTTCCGACGACTGGGCAATACAGAGCTCAGGAACCAACGGTGACAACCACCCAACAAAGGTCGGCACATGGATATTGTCTATGACCTACGACGGCCAGACGCTGACGACATATCGCAATGGCTTCGTGGATCAAGTGATTGAGCTTGGGGACTGGAATTTCGGTACCGTAAACTGGGTGACCTACGAGAATACGGGTACACAATACAACCACACGCTGCTCACACACAACACTTTCTATGGCGTAGCATCACCCGTGACCGTTCAAGATATCACCAAGCGAATGCAGTCGAAGCTCGAAGCTGAAAAAGAGAAGAATGCACTGATGATGCTCTCTGTGTCCACGGACGTACACACCGACATTGTGCTGCCCGTGCTCAGTCTTGGACTGCCCGTAACATGGCAGAGCTCCAACGCAGCCGTCCTCTCAGCAGATGGCATAGTCACCTTCCCCGCTGCTGCCACCAGCGTTACACTGACGGCCACATGCGGCTCGCAGCATCGCGACTTCAACGTCACTGTCCATCCACGTGACTTGACCACCAACTTGCGATATTCCAAGGACAACATCGATCTTACGGGCAACACCGCCACAGGATTTAACACCAACACAGCCGTCACAGCACCCGAAGGGCTGCTCACCGACCTGCGCTCCTACACCGTACTCGTCACAGCCAAAATGACAGCAACCACTAAGCAACCACGTATCTACGATTTCGGCTCGGGCTCGGGCAACAGCCTCTTCCTGCGTGCCGATGCGCTGTCTGCGGGAATAAAGTACAACGGTGGCACCACAACTATGGTGACAAGTCAGACAAAGCTGCAAGTGGGTACGCAGTATAAGTTGGCTGTGACCTTCGATGCCGCCTCGCGCGTGACGCGCGTATATATAAATGGTGTTGAGGACATCAGCGGCACAGCCAATCAGGTCGAGCCATACCAGCTCGCACTCATAGCCTCCGACACACGCAACTACATCGGCCGCACACAGTGGTGGGACGGCTCCTACAAGGCAGACAACCAAGACTTCTGTGGCACCATCGATGGCTTCCGCCTGTATGATGTATGCCTGACACGGCAGGAGATATGCACGCTGCAGGGCCTGCCATACGAGCAAAATGATCTGCCGTCAGCGCTCACCAACGGCGACTTCGAGGGCAGCTATTCCGAGCAACAGGGCAGTGGAGTAAGCAGCGACCGTGCCATCTATGTGCCTCAGGGCTGGACAGTGGACCGTGCCTCTGGCAACGAGAACGACCTCACCGCCCTGCGCTCAGGTGACAAATACTTTGACCAGTTCTTCGCGGCACTGGCGCACCCTGACAATCACGGCGCACAGACATATTGGATTCGACAAAACTGGGGCACTCCCACGCTGACATTGTCACAAGAGCTGCGTCTGCCCGCTGGCAAATATGTTCTTAGCTGTGACATGTGGAAGAGCGGACTTGGCGGTGATGCCATTGTCAGTGTGCTGACCGAAGGCGGCGGCAGCGTGAGTAGTCCTACACTCGACAACAAAGAAGAGTGGCAACCTGTGACACTATCCTTCACCAGCGACGGTGTGGCCTCCACCACTATCACCCTCACAGCCAAGCATACCAGCAGTGGTTCGGCAAAGATTATCGGATTCGACAACGTCACGATTAAAGTCGACAAGCCTGTGGGTGTGACCTCCCTCAACCCTCATCCCTCAACCCTCAACCCTGTGTATGACCTCAGCGGTCGCCGCCTGTCGTCAGAAGCAGCAGCTTCACGCAAGGGCGTCTTTATCACAGCTGGACGCAAGATAGTGAAATAATGCACAATCATAAATCGTAAATCGTCAAATTGTAAATTAATTCGTGGTTTCTTTTCTTCTTAGCCTCATAGCACTTGTGCTGGGCTACATCATCTATGGTCGCTTCGTTGAGCGCGTAATGGGGCCCGACGACCGGGTCACTCCTGCCATATCGAAGGCAGATGGTCTGGATTTCGTTGCCTTGCCATCGTGGAAAGTGTTTATGATCCAGTTCCTGAACATCGCGGGCACAGGCCCTATCTTCGGTGCCATCATGGGTGCGAAGTTCGGTCCTGCGAGCTATCTGTGGATTATCTTCGGCTGCATCTTTGCTGGTGCTGTACATGACTATCTCACTGGCATGCTCTCTATGCGCAACGGCGGTGCCGGCCTGCCGGAGCTCGTGGGCATTTATCTCGGCCGAAGGGCCAAGGCCGTAGCATTGGTCTTCACGGTAGTGCTGCTGCTAATGGTAGGCACAGTGTTTGTCTATTCTCCTGCCGAAATCCTTGGTGGCATACGTGGCGACAAGATGATGTGGGTGGTGCTCATCTTCGTATACTACATCATTGCCACCATGTTGCCCATAGACAAGATCATTGGCAAGATATATCCTTTTTTTGCATTCTCACTGCTCTTCATGGGCGCTGCCCTCATGGTCGTGCTACTGATGCGATGGCCTGCCATACCAGAGATATGGAGCCATTGCTACAATATGGGCGCTGCCACAGAACCCCAGTCGTGGACCGACCAGATATTCCCATGCCTGTTCATCACCATTGCCTGCGGAGCCATCAGCGGCTTCCATGCCACGCAGACACCCATCATGGCACGTTGCGTGAAGGACGAACGCATGGGGCGTCCGCTGTTCTATGGCGCAATGATCACTGAGGGAGTTGTCGCACTGATATGGGCCGCCGTATCATCATGGTTCTTTTACGACAGCCCCACACCAGGCTACGCTACCATTGCAGCAGCCACAGGCGGCTTCCACACATCGGCAGCGGCGGTGGTGAACCTCGTTTGCAGCGACTGGCTCGGTAGCTTCGGAGCCCTGCTGGCAATACTGGGCGTGGTGGCAGCACCCATCACCAGTGGCGACACCACATTCCGTAGCAGCCGTCTGATTGTTGCCGAATGGCTTAAGCTGGACCAGCGCCCCATCCCGAAGCGTATGATTATCTGCATGCCGATGTTTGCGGTTTCCATACTGATTCTGTACTGGCAGATTGAAAACCCTGACGGCTTCAACATTATTTGGCAGTATTTCGGCTTCGCCAACCAGTCGTTAGCGACCTTTGCCCTTTGGACCATCACAGCGTATATGGTCAAGGAGGGCAAGACGTATTGGGTAACACTGGTGCCAGCGCTGTTCATGACATGCGTGTGCACAACCTATCTCTTCATCTCACGCCAGACATTCTTCTTGCCACCCATCATAGCCTATAGTCTTGGTGGCGCGTGCACAGCTGCTGCTGCAATATGGTTTGCTTTATGGCGCACCGCCTACCCCTCAAACCCCTCAAACCCCTCTACCCCGCAGTAGGTTAAACCTTAAACTTTAAACTTTAAACTGTGGCGAAGCCACGTCATAAGACATGGAATACAGGAAACTTGGCAATACAGGCTTAAGCGTATCAGCCCTGAGCTTCGGAGCCTCTTCTCTGGGCGGAGTCTTTCACACAATAGATGAAGGTCGAGCCGTAGATACTGTCGGTGTTGCCCTTGAGGGCGGAATGAATCTCATCGATGTATCGCCCTACTATGGACATTACAAGGCGGAGACCGTTCTGGGTCGTGCCCTTCGCCAGCTGCCGCGTGACAAATACATCCTCTCCACCAAGGTCGGACGCTACGGCAAAGACGGCGTGAACACTTGGGATTACAGCGGCAAGCGCGCTCAGGAGAGTGTCTATGAGAGTATGGAGCGTCTGGGTGTGGAATACATCGACCTGATTCATGTCCACGACATCGAGTTTCAGGCATCGCTGCCCGGCGGCTTACAGCTGGTGGTAGAAGAGACGCTGCCTGCACTTGTCGAACTGAAGGAGAAGGGCCTTGTGAGCCACGTGGGCATTACGGACCTCCAGATTCCGAATCTGCGCTGGGTCATTGACCACAGCAAGGAAGGAACCGTTGAGACGGTGCTGAATTTCTGCCATTACTGTCTCTGTGACGATGCTCTGGCAGATAATCTTGACTATTTTGAGAGCCACGGCATCGGCCTTATCAACGCATCTCCGCTCAGCATGGGCCTGCTCTCAGAGCGCGGAGTGCCTGCTTGGCACCCGGCTCCGAAGCCACTCGTTGAGGCTTGCCAGCGTGCAGCACAGCACTGTAAGGCAAAGGGTTATCCCATCGAGAAACTGGCTATGCAGTTCTCTGTCAGCAATCCACGTGTTCCCTCCACCCTGTTCTCATCGGCAAATCCGGACAATGTCCGCCGTAACCTTCAGTACATCAGCGAGCCTATCGACTGGCAGCTGGTCAAGGAAGTCCAAAACATTATAGGTGATCAGAAGAGAGTAACATGGGCTAATAGCTAATAATATGATTATCGATACTCACTCCCACCTCTGGCTTCGTCAGGATACAGAGTGGAATGGCCTCGTCATCAAGACGAAGGATGGAAACGGAAGCCGCTCGGAGTTCCTCGGTGAGGAGCGTCAGATGCTGCCTCCGTTCATGTTAGACGGACGGAATACGGCTGAGGTGTTCTTGAGCAATATGGACTACGCCCAGGTGGGTGCAGCCGTGGTTGTTCAGGAATTTATCGACGGGATCCAGAACGACTATCTGAAGTATGTGCAGGAGCGTTATCCCGACCGCTTCTTCTGTTACGCCATGGTGGATTACCTGCGCGACGGGTTCTGCCAGCAGGCTATTCGCCTGATGAGCGAAGACGGTTTCCGTGGAATGGCTATTCCTGGACACAGGCTGTTGGGTCGTAAGCTTACTGATGATGAGATGATGGAGATGTTCTGCTGGATGGAGGCTAACGGCAAGTACCTCAGCATCACCCTCGCTGACGGCGACGAGCAGGTAGGCGAACTGAACGAGGTTATCATGGAATGTCCGGAGCTGAAGATTGCCATAGGACATCTCGGTATGGCGGACCAGCCTACAACACCCCCTTGGGAGAACGACAGCTGGCGCATCCAGATGCTCCTGGCCCGCAACGAGAACGTGATGATTGAGAGCGGTGGCATCACCTGGCTCTATAATCCGGAGTTCTATCCCTTCCCATCGGCCGTGCGTGCCATTCGTGAGGCTGCCGATCTCGTTGGTATCGAAAAGTTGATGTGGGGTTCTGACTATCCTCGTACCATAACAGCCATCACCTATCGAATGAGCTACGACTTTATCTTCCGCAGCCAGCTCCTAACACCAAAAGAGCAAGCTGCTTTCCTCGGCGCGAATGCCAATCGATTCTACGAGTTCAAGAACCTGCCCGAGTTGCCTTATATAAAGAATATGAGTGAATAATCTAATAATAAAAACGAAATAACCTTATGAACACTTATCCCAAAATCGGTATTCGCCCAACCATCGACGGTCGTCAGGGCGGTGTCCGCGAGAGTCTTGAAGAGAAAACTATGGCTCTGGCCAAGGCTGTGGCTGAGCTGATAAGCACTAATCTGCGCAACGGCGACGGCTCCCCCGTGGAGTGCGTCATCGCTGACTCTACCATCGGTCGCGTGGCCGAGAGCGCCGCCTGCGCCGAGAAGTTCGAACGCGAGGGCGTCGGCTCTACCATAACAGTCACCTCCTGCTGGTGCTACGGATCTGAGACCATGGACATGAACCCGCATTACCCCAAGGCCGTATGGGGCTTCAACGGCACAGAGCGCCCGGGTGCTGTCTATCTCGCTGCCGTTCTGGCCGCCCACGCTCAGAAGGGCCTGCCCGCTTTCGGCATTTACGGCCACGACGTGCAGGACATCAACGACAACACTATCCCCGAGGACGTGGCTGAAAAGATCCTACGCTTCGCTCGCGCTGCTCAGGCTGTGGCTACTATGCGCGGCAAGAGCTACCTCTCTATGGGCAACACCTGTATGGGCATTGCCGGCTCAATAGTGGATGCAGACTTCCTGCAGCACTACCTCGGTATGCGCACAGAGTATGTCTCGCTGGTTGAGATTCTGCGCCGCGTGGACTTCAATATCTTCGACCCCGAAGAGTTTAATAAGGCTATGGCTTGGGTAGAGAAATACTGCAAGCCGCAGGAGGGTCACGACTACAACGAGGACCGTCCGCTCTTCCCGGGCACGCCGATGACCACCTTCAACGGTAAGGGCAAAGGCAAGAACCGCGAGGAGAAGGATGCCGACTGGGAGTTCACCGTGAAGACGATGATGATCATCCGCGACCTCATGCACGGTAACCCGCGCCTACTGGAACTTGGTTACAAGGAAGAGGCTCTGGGTCACAACGCCCTCTTCGGCGGTGTGCAGGGTCAGCGCCAATGGACTGACTACCGCCCCAACTTCGACTTCCCGGAGTCGATGCTCTGCACCTCATTCGACTGGAACGGCACGCGCGAGGCCGATGTCCTCGCCACTGAGAACGACTTCCTGAACGGCCTCTCGATGCTCTTCGGACATCTGCTGACGAACCGCGGCGTTATGTTCTCAGACATCCGCACCTACTGGAGTCCCGAAGCCGTCAAGCGCGTGGCAGGCAGTGCGCCCAGCGGTTTAGCCGCTGTGGGTTTCATCCACCTCATCAACAGCGGCGCTACCACCCTCGATGCCACCGGCGCGATGACTGCAGCTGACGGCAAACCCACGATGAAGGAGCCGTGGAATATCACTCCCGAAGATGCAGAAGCCTGTCTGAAAGCCACATCGTGGATGCCGGCCGACCGCGACTATTTCCGTGGAGGCGGTTACAGCTCTCACTTCGTGACCAAAGGTGGGATGCCTATGACGATGATGCGCGTGAATATGGTTGCTGGGCTCGGTCCCGTGCTGCAGCTGGCTGAGGGTTGGACCGTGGAACTCGACCCGAAGACCCACGACATCCTGGACAAGCGCACCGACCCGACATGGCCCACTACGTGGTTCGTGCCGCGTCTCGACCCGACAAAGGACTGCTTCAAGGACGTCTATAGCGTGATGAACTGCTGGGGAGCGAACCACGGCGCCATTGCCTACGGCCACATCGGTGCCGACCTCATCACCCTCTGTAGCATCCTCCGCATCCCCGTCTGCATGCACAATGTTGCTGACAAGGACATCTTCAGGCCCGCAGCGTGGAACGCCTTCGGTATGGACAAGGAGGGAGCAGACTACCGTGCTTGCCAGAACTTCGGCCCAATTTACAAGTAGGTTAGAGTTAAGAAATACTTTTTCTATAATAATGAAGACATCCAGTCAAATAGAATCCGCTCCCTCCCTACAAGGGAGGGCGGGGGGAGAGTCTCCTTTAGTTCCCCGCAAGTACCTCCTCACGTTTATCCTCATCACATCGCTCTTCGCACTCTGGGGCTTTGCCAACGACATCACCAACCCGATGGTGGCAGCTTTCCAGACTCTGATGGAGATATCAGCAGCCAAAGCCTCGATGGTTCAGTTCGCCTTCTATGGCGGTTATGCCACGATGGCTGTTCCGGCCGCTTTATTCATCCGCAAGTATTCGTATAAGGTCGGAGTGCTTATCGGCCTTGGACTGTATGCCGTGGGCGCATTCCTGTTTATCCCTGCGGCACAGTTCCAGGAGTTCACTTTCTTCTGCGTGTCGCTTTACATCCTCACTTTCGGTTTGGCTTTCCTTGAGACCAGCGCCAACCCCTTCATCCTCTCGTTGGGTGACAAGAGCAATTCCACACGCCGTCTGAATCTGGCACAGGCATTCAACCCAGTAGGCTCACTGAGCGGCATGGCTGTGGCATCGTTCATCGTGCTACCCAACCTGCTCTCCGACAAGCGCGATGCCGCCGGACAGATTATCTACCACGGACTGAGCGAGGCTGAGAAGGCCGACATCCGTCTGCACGATCTGGCTGTGATCCGTGACCCGTATGTTGCCATCGGAATGGTTGTGCTCGTGATGTTCATCATTATTGCCCTCACCAAGATGCCTTCGTTGAAGGGAGAAGAGGACGGAAAGACAAGCGCAAGCACCACGCTCTCACGTCTTTGGAAAAACAAGATATACCGCAATGGGGTGTTTGCTCAGGTGCTGTATGTGGCAGCGCAGATCATGGTCTGGACATTTATCATTCAGTATGCAGACCACTTAGGCATCGATAAGGCTACGGCCCAGCGCTGGAACATCCTGGCAATGTCGCTATCGCTTACAGGCCGCTTCGTCGGTACATATATCATGAAGTGGATTAATCAGCGTCTGCTGCTTAGTATCTTCGGCGTCGGTGCTACTGTGTGCACGCTTGGTGCTATCTGTATAGAAGGTTTGTTCGGACTGTACAGTCTGGTTTGCATCAGCCTGTTTATGTCCATCATGTTCCCAAGCATTTATGGCATTGCACTTGAGAACGTCAAGAGCGAGGACACTTCACTTGGTGCCGCTTTCCTTGTTATGGCCATTGTGGGCGGTGCATTGATGCCTCCTCTTCAGGGACATCTCATTGACCAGCAGGTAATCTTCGGCTGGCCCGCCGTCAATTTCTCGTTCATCCTGCCGTTCATCTGCTTCGTCTTTATCACTCTCTACGGCTACCGCACTTTCAAACTCTCGAAAGCATGAGTACAGAAGGATTTATTCAAAAACGTCACGGCCAACCCGTGAAGCGCTATGTCCAGACTATGGACTTGAAGGATGACCCGGCTCTCATCGCAGAGTATCGTCGTCGTCACGACAGCGAGCATTCGTGGAAGGAAATTCGCGACGGGATACGCGAAGTAGGCATTCTCGAGATGGAAATATATATCATTGGCACGCGCCTCGTCATGATTGTTGAGACTCCGCTCGACTTCGACTGGAACAAAGCGATGGCACGTCTCGCCACCCTGCCCCGTCAGCAAGAGTGGGAGGATTACATGGCCATGTTCCAGCAATGTGCCGAGGGTGCAACCAGCGACGAGAAGTGGCAGATGATGGACCGCATGTTTTACTTATATTAGAATTATGAAAGCACTACAAATAACAGACACACACACGTTGGAGGTCATCGACCTCCCGATGCCTGAACCTGCTGCCGACCAGGTTCTGCTGCGCATCAGCTATGTCGGCTTTTGCGGTTCCGACCTCAACACCTGGCGAGGCCGCAACGCACTGGCTTTGAAGCCGGTAATTCCAGGTCATGAGATCAGTGCCGTCATTGAGAAGGTCGGTGAGAACGTTCCCGCTAATCTGCAAACAGGTCAGCTCGTAACGGTCGATCCTTACACCGCTTGTGGCAACTGTCCCAGCTGCCGTCGTCGTCGCTTCAACGCCTGCCAGCACAACGAAACTCTCGGCGTGCAGCGTCACGGTGCCATGCGCGAGTTCATCTGCGTGCCTTGGCAGAAGGTTATCCCTGCAGAAGGCATTGCTGCTAAGGACATCGCGCTCATCGAGCCCATGAGTGTTGGCTTCCATGCCGTTGATCGCGGTCAGGTCACGGACTCAGACACAGTCCTCGTCATTGGTTGCGGAATGATAGGTGTGGGCGCCATAGTGCGTGCCAGCCTGCGCGGAGCCACCGTCATCGCTATGGATCTCGATGATGAGAAGCTCGCTCTTGCGCGCGAACTGGGTGCTTCGGCAACAGTCAACAGCGGCTCCGAGGATGTCCACGCCCGTTTGCAGGAACTGACTAACGGAGCTGGCCCCGATGTGGTCATTGAGGCTGTTGGCGCAACACCCACCTACAACTGCGCCGTCAACGAGGTCGCCTTCACCGGTCGTATCGTCTGCATTGGCTATGCCCCCGGCGACGTGCCTCTCCCCACTCGCTTCTTCGTGCAGAAAGAGCTCGACATCCGCGGCTCGCGTAACGCCCTGCCCGATGATTTCCGTGCCGTAATCCGCTATCTCCGCCGTGGCTCTTGCCCCACAGACCGCCTCATCTCCAGCATCGTGAAACCCGAGGCCGCAGCCGAGGCAATGGTCGCCTGGGATTCCGCCCCCGGCAAGGTGTTCAGAATATTGGTGAACTTTTAACTTTAAACCTTAAACTTTAAACTACCGCCGCAGGCCGTAAATAAGATGGAGATTATTCAGTTTGGCGAAGGTAACTTTCTTCGTGCCTTTGTGGAATGGATAGCACAGCGATTAGGGCTGACGGTAGCCATCGTGAAGCCTCGTCCCGGCAACTCCTTAGATGCCTTGCGGGCTCAGGATTGTCGCTACCATGTCAACTTGCGTGGCATGCTTGGTGGCAAGACTATAGACTCTATGGAGGAGATTACGTGCGTCGCAGCAGCAGTGAACCCATACGAGGACTATGCTGCCTTCCTGTTGCTGGCAAAGCAGGCGGATGCGCGATTCATCGTTTCGAACACGACAGAGGCGGGCATTGTCTTTGACGACGCATGTGGTTTCGACGATGCGCCGCCTACGTCTTTCCCAGCCAAACTCACGCAGCTGCTGTGGCACAGGTATTGTGCATTCGGCGGTGACCCAGAGAAAGGCTTCATCATCCTGCCCTGCGAGCTCATTTTCCACAACGGTCGGCAATTGAAATCCTGTGTGGACCAGTATATAGAGCTGTGGCGCGAGGCGCTGGGTGAAGAATACGTGCAGTTCAAGGCATGGGTGGATAGTGCCTGCTACTTCTGCACTACGCTTGTGGACCGCATCGTGCCCGGTTACCCGAAGAAGGATGTGGAGCAACAACAGGCGCGCCTGCCGCAACCCGACCCGTTACTGGTGCAAGCGGAGCCATACCACCTTTGGGTTATTGAAGTGCCGGAGAACATGAGCGTGCAACAGCTGTCGGCGGAGCTGCCGGCTGCTGAGGCTGGCCTGAATGTAGTGGTAACGAGGAACGAAGGGCCATATCACGAACGCAAGGTGACGCTTCTGAATGGCCCGCACACTGTACTCTCTCCCGTGGCATGGCTTGCGGGGTTGGCCATCGTGCGCGATGCGTGCGAGCATGAGACCGTTGGTGCCTATGTGCGGCATGTGATGTACGATGAGCTGCTGCCGACATTGGACATGCCTGAGTCGGAGCTGCGCCGCTACGCA
Source organism: uncultured Bacteroidaceae bacterium (assembly GCA_905233465.1). Lineage (GTDB taxonomy): Bacteria > Bacteroidota > Bacteroidia > Bacteroidales > Bacteroidaceae > Physcousia. The sequence goes on from CAJOEI010000002.1 coordinate 96,589, forward strand.
GATGATGTGCTGGAGCGTTTCTGCAATCCATTCGTAGACCACCAGTTGACAAGCATCATGCTCAACAGTTTCCCGAAATATGCAACACGCGACCTCCCAGCACTAAAACGCTATTACGAGAAGCGTGGTGAGCTGCCGCGTGGCATCGTGCTCGGACTGGCAGCAATCTGTGTCTATTATCGTGGCGGCCAGCGTGCTGACGGCACTCCCATCCAGCCCAACGATGATGCACACATAATGCAACTGCTTGCAGACTTGTGGGGAGGAGAGAATGGAGTGGAGAGCACAGCCCGCCGTGTTGCTGAGGGTGTGCTTGCAGCCAAAGAGCTCATCTGGCACGAACACGGCGACCTTAATGCCATTCCAGGCCTCACAGACATGCTGGCCACATATATTGACAACATTGTGCAGCATGGCATAATGGCCGTAGTTGAAACTTGAAGATGAATCCCGTCGGCGAAACCGACGGGCACACTGCCCTGAATGGATGTTTAAGGTTTAAACTCGTAGCCTGTGAGGCGGCTGGCAAGCCACAACACAATGGGCGCGGTGATGAGACCTGCGATGGCATCTACGAGATAGTGGGCCTGAATGTAGATGGTGGCACCATAGAGAAGCAGGCACAGGGGCAGCAGTAGTGGCACAACGCGGCGTGCATGCCGCAAGGCAAGGATGAGTACAATAGTGGCGATGCCTATGTGGCTGCTGGGGAAGGCGGCTGTGGGGCGCTCGCCAGTGTGCTGAGTGAGGGCCACGAGTTTGTAGAAGAAGCCGTCTGTCCATCCTGGGGCTGGAAGCATGGCTGTTTGAGTGTCGAAATACGTTCCAATCTTCGGATAGATGCCCTGTGCTGCTGCCTCGGGACCAATGGCGGCGAAATAGAATTGTGGCCCAGCCACAGGGAGGGCAATATAGATTGTATAGTATATGAAGAAGGAGGCGAGGATGACTGCCCCAACACGGGGGAGAAGGGGTGAGGGGAGAATGGTGGATGAGGAACGTGATAATGCGATGGCGATGATGAGGATGGCAATCATGGGGAAATAGCTGAAGTAGCCAAGGTTGAAGGCCTCGCTCCACCAGGGGCTGTCAAGTAGCTTGCTCATCTCCAATGCTGGCTGGCATCCAAAGAGGTGCCAATCGGCCTCGGCAAACCACCAGTCGAAGTTGTCGCGCCAACGATTGAATTCATACGTTTCGGGGTAGAACACGGAGAGCCACGCGAGTGCAGCTGCTGTGCGAAGAAAAAAGAGCAGCCCCCTCCCGACCTCCCCCAAGGGGGAGGAGATGGAGGCAATGCGTGCAAGCAACAGCGTGGCAGCTATCCACGCTATGCGCACGCCCACCATCTGCCAAGGTGAGGCGAGATGAGGCCACATCACCAGGATGAGCACGGAGGTGAAAACGACCCATGCCAATCCTACTTTCTCTACTATCAACAATTTAACTTTCAATTTTCCGCTCAACTATAACTGTAAACCGTAAACTGTAAACTTTAAACTCTACAGCCATCCATTGGCTTTATACCAGGCTACCGTGGCTGCGACGCCGCGTTGCAGTGGCCATTGTGGAGTGTATCCAAGCAGTCGGCGTGCGGGCTCGATATCGCATCGCCAGTTGCGTTGTGCCAGAATGTGGTACTTGTCCATGTTGAGTGTTGTCAAGCGCCCCATTGCATGCGCAAGTGTGCCGCTGACGTAGCACACGGCACGCAGGACACATAGCGGGGCTTTGATATGCATCACATGACGCACACCCATCTCGCTCTGCAGAAGGTCGCTGAAGGTGCGGCTGGTGTAGACCTCACCGTCGCTGAGGAAGAATGCATGATGCTCCACGCCCTGACGCTGACAGGCAAGCAGTGCCGCCTCGACGACATCCTGAACATAGACAAAGGTTATCTCCTGCCGACGATAGCCAACAGCGAAATCCACGTGCTGCGCTATGCTCTTGGCCATGAGGAAGTAGTCACGTTCGCGCGGCCCGTAGACACCTGTTGGACGCAGCACAACCCAGGGCACATCGTCCTGCTGTGCGAGCCACTGTTCTGCGGCCAGCTTGCTTCGTCCATAAGCGGTATTGGGCTCGGGTGTGTCTGTGTCGAGTATTTCTGTGTATGGTTCCTGTTCGCGTATGGCCCCGAAGATGCTCAACGAGCTGATGAACACCAGTCGGCTGGGCATCATCTGCTCAGCACGCAAGGCCTCTACAAGGTTTTGTGTGCCCCGCAGATTGGTGCGAAAGAAGCCCTCGTCGTCGCGACTCTTGGTGGCGCCTGCGACGTGAATGACATAATCCCATGGTGCCCCCATCTGCTGACGCAATTCGCGCAGCTGAGTGCGCAGCACGTCTGGTCGTCCGAGGTCAAGCGTGGCAAACTGCGTGCCAGGACACTGCAACCACTGACGCGAACTGGTGGCACGCACACCGGCCCACACCTCGTGGCCACGCTGCAAGGCTGCTTCCACTATATAACTACCTATGAAGCCCGAGGCTCCTGTGACAAGAATCTTCATATCTTGATTTTACGATTTTACAATTTCACGATTTTACGATTGGCCATTGAACAACTTTCCGCTCGGCTATAACTTTCAACTTTCAACTGTGGCGAAGCCACGTCATAACTGCCCGACCTCTATCTGCCGCACTATGCGTTCGATTTCTGCATCCTCGCCTTCGGGGTCGTACTCACGTTTGAGGCTGGCCTTGAAGGTCCATGCAAAGACCTGATAGAATCCTGCACGCAATGGTCCAAGGAAGGCCTTGATGATTTCAAAGCTCGACTGGTTGCACTCGCGGTCGATGAGCTTGATAAGTATCTTACCCTGAGAATAGGTCAGACGTTTCATCTCTGGCGTGTATTGTTTCTTGATGTCTCGTTCCACGGCCTTGATGTGTGCGTCCTTCTCCTGCTTAGTAGGCAACGACTCAAGCACCTCGTACGTCTCCTGCAACATCATATTGGCTTTGCGCGCCAACGGCAACACACGCTTGACGTTATAGACAAGACGGTTGTAGCGGCGACGCTCACGCTCGTTCTTGAACACCTTGGGCAAATACACCGGCAGCTCCGGCATGAGATATGTCCATATCGTGTCGCCGGCGACGATCTCAGGCGTTTTGTAGCGGTAGAAGACCAAATGTATGAGGTCGGGTGTCGGCGTCGGTTCGAGCACGAAGTCGTCGTCAACATCGATCACATTCTCCTGTGCAGCCAATGGCAACACAAGCATGAGCGATACTATCGTCAAAAGCCTACGCATAGAATTCGGGCGCAAAGGTAGGGAAAAGTAGATGAAAAGTTTAAAGTTTAAAGTTTAAAGTTTAAAGTTTTCATCTATTTTAGGGCTTTTTCACTAACCTTGCGTCCGACAATTGACACACACACCTTTTATCAGGACGTTGACGCTCTCTATGGCAAAACCTTCTGGCACAAGCACTTCCGGTATGGGCTGTGTGCGAAAACAATATGTACGATGGCAGCGTGTACAATAGAAATGCATGTGCTGGTCATCATCGTCTTCGGCATCAGACGAGGTGCAGACCTCATACAGAGCCACTCCCGACCCATCTTCCAGCGCATGTATCAGGTGTGCTCCATGCAACAATGTCAGTGTGCGGAAGATTGTAGAGCGGTCCACGGTGTCGAGCTCATCGTCCAACTCACGCAATGACACTGGACGGCGATGCCTGGCCAATGCCGCATAGACAAGCTGGCGAATGGCCGTGACCTTAACGCCATGAGACTCCAATAGCGAATCTATTTGTGCATGATTATTGCTTGCCATGTTTCTTTATAAATAAATGTCAGGTTGGAACTGGTAAAACAACCGCAAGTTGATGCTGAATCATCCGCAGATTTTGCTTTGTCCACGTTCGTGGAGCATTTCGTACACGTTCGCGGACGATATTGTCCGTGGTCGTGGACGATATTGTCCGTGGTCGTGGACGATATTGTCCACGATTGTGGAGTTATTCGTCCACGATTGTGGACAGAATCGTACACGTTCGTGGACAGATATAAACCTCTGGTGGTTTAACACGCAAATACTGGTGGAACAACACGCAACCTATGGTGGTTTGACAGGTGGGGCCAGTGCCTCAATACTTGAACGTTGAACCTCCGAGGAACTCGCGCAGCAGCGATGTCAATGGAATCTGGCGGTCGGTGATAGGTTCGAAGCACTCCAGCAGCGACAACAGACGGTCTGCATCCTTGCGCTCTGGTGTGTCGAAGGGCACAGCCTGCAGCATCGGCTCCACCTTAGTCCTCAGAACCGACAACTCATACACCAATGCGCTGTTGACCATCATGTCGGCATTGTCCTGGAAGGGGAATATCCAGCGCTCTTCTCCCGCACGCACACTTGGCCAGCGATGCAGTGTCTCACAGGCTGAATATTTGCGATACTTGCTATCACGAATGATGCGACGCAGCAAGCGGTTGTCTGCCGAAGATATGCTCTTGCCGCCATCCAGCCGTATGGTGGTCAACGCAGAAACATAGAGCAGGAACTTCTCTTCGTCGGGAATATCGGGCGTGAGGTCTGGATTAAGTGCATGTATGCCTTCCACGATGAGCACATGTTGTGGCATCATCTGCAATGTCCTTCCACTGTCTATACGTTTGCCAGTAGCAAAGTCATATTTAGGCAGCTGGATGCTCTGGCCGGCGAGCAAGGCCTTAAGATGTTCATTGAACAGAGGCACATCCACAGCCTGCAGACACTCGAAATCGTATTCTCCATTCGCGTCGCGTGGTGTACGTTCGCGTTCCACAAAGTAGTCATCCATAGATATTGCAATGGGCCATAGGCCTGTAGCTGCCAGCTGCACACTGAGCCGCTTTGCCGTGGTGGTCTTGCCGCTGCTGCTGGGACCAGCCAGCAGCACAAGTCGTGATCCTAAGCGCTTGATATGGTCAGCTACCCGTGCAATCTGGCGTTCTTGAAAAGCCTCGGCCACAGAGATGATCTCGTGTGAATGACCATCCAGTATCGCTGCATTGAGCTCCTTTGTGGAAGAGAGACCCAATATTTCCTGTAAGCGACGCTGCTCGCATACAAGCAAATGAAGTTTACGACTATACATAACATTTACTATTAGGCTGTTTGCTATTGTTTTTTTACTGTGCACTACCTAAAATATGCATCAGTTCTGCCATACCTTCGCTGGCGCCCTTGAGGATGTGGCGGAAGGGGTGGCTGGCATTCCACTGAACAGGTTTGGGATCAATGAGATATATCGGACAGTCGTCAGCAGCAAAGCCCACCAAACCAGCTGCCGGATACACGTTCAGACTTGTGCCAATGACGATGAGGATATCAGCCTTCATCACGGCATCCACGGCACGTTCAATCTCAGGCACAGCCTCGCCGAACCACACGATGAATGGCCTCAACTGGCTGCCATCGGCCGCTGTATCACCAATGTGAATATCCTGGTCAGGAGCCAGCTGGACAATCTGTCGCGGATCATTGGGTTCGCGGGTTGATGTGGCCTTCAGCAGTTCGCCATGCAGGTGTATGATGTTCGTAGAGCCTGCACGCTCGTGCAGGTCGTCGACGTTCTGTGTCACCACGGTGACATCATAGTCTTGCTCCAATGCCGCCACAAGTTCGTGCCCCCTGCAGGGCTTGACCTGCGGCAACTGACGTCGGCGCTCGTTGTAGAAATTGATGACAAGCTCCGGATTGCGGATGTAGCCATCAATACTGGCCACATCTTCCACACGATACTGCTCCCAAAGTCCACCCGAATCGCGAAAGGTGCTGATTCCACTTTCAGCGGACATTCCAGCACCTGTCAATACGACAATATTCTTTCTGTTCATAACAACTAATGTAAAGAAAAAGGTGTTTTGCGGCTGCAATCACAGCCCTTCAAGCAGCAAAAGTATGGAAAAAACCCGAAAGACATCAATTAATTGCAATAAAAAAGTTTAAAAAAGACTTTGTTACACTAAAAAGCACTACCTTTGCGCCCGATTTCGGAAAAAGTTAAGAATCACAGTACATGAACAAAATCAGTTACGCTCTCGGACTGGGCATAGGTCAACAGCTGAAGAGCATGGGCATCAAGGACTTCAACGTACAGGACTTCACACAGAGTATCTGTGATGTGCTCAGCGACGCCGAGCCCGCCATCTCGCATCGCGAGGCACAGGCTCTGCTCAACGAATACTTCGACCGTCAGGCACGCGAGCAGGCACAGGATGCTATAGCCGAGGGCAAGGCATTCCTCGAGGCCAACGCTACCCGCAAGGAAGTGACGCAGACCAAAAGCGGCCTGCAGTATGAAGTCATCACCGAGGGCACAGGCCGCAGTCCCAAGGCCACGGACAAGGTGCGTTGCCACTACGAAGGCACGCTCATCAACGGCACAGTCTTTGACAGCAGCTACAAGCGCGGCGAACCCGCCGACTTCCCGCTCAACGGCGTCATTCCCGGATGGACAGAAGGCGTACAGCTGATGCGCGAGGGTGCAAAATACAGGTTCTATATCCCCTACCTCCTCGGCTACGGCGAGCGCGGGGCTGGAAGCAGCATACCACCCTACTCCACTCTCATCTTTGATGTGGAACTCATCAAGGTGCTGTGATAATTCACAGTTTTGAAAACAACTCAATAAAATTATAACAACCAACAAAAACAAAAGAAATGAAAAAGTTTGCTTTCATCGGTGCAGCTGCCATTGCTACCATCATGGCTTCGTGCACACAATCCACCCCCACTGCTTCACTGAAGACCGACATCGACACCCTGAGCTATGCCATCGGCATGAGCCAGACCAGCGGCCTGAAGGATTATCTCGTTATGCGCATGGGTGTTGACACAGCCTACATCGACGACTTCATCAAGGGCTTTGCCGAGAGCGTCAAGACAGGCGAGGATCCCAAGAAGACTGCCTACTATGCAGGTCTGCAGATTGGCCAGCAGGTGAGCCAGGGTATGCTGCGCAATATCAATCAGATGATTTTCGGCGACGACAGCACACAGAGCGTTAACGCCAAGAACCTCTATGCCGGTTTCATCGCTGCTGTGGCAGGCAAGACCACTATCATGGATGTTGACTCTGCCAGCGCCTACGTTCAGGCCAACATGGAGCGTGTCCAGAAGGCTGCCCGCGAGGCTCAGTACGGCCAGAACAAGATTGACGGCGAGAAGTTCATGGAAGAGATTGCCAAGGAAGACGGCGTCAAGGAGCTGCGCGACGGCATCTATTACAAGGTTCTGACAGAAGGTACAGGCGAGCTCATCAGCGACACCACCAACGTGCAGGTGCGCTATGAGGGTAAGCTCATCGACGACACCGTGTTTGACAGCAACCTGGAGAACGCCGAGCCCACAGTCTTCTCACCCGACAAGGTCATTCCTGGCTTCAAGGCAGCCCTGACAACTATGCCTGTTGGTTCCAAGTGGATTGTCTACATCCCGCAGGATCAGGCCTACGGCGCACAGGACATGGGCAACATCAAGCCTTTCAGCACCCTCATCTTCACCATCGAATTAGTTGGCGTTGCCAATAAGTAAGATGAAATCCGTACGTATAGCTTTGTTTGTCGTGGCAGCACTGCTGTGTGTCAACGCAGGTGCTGCACGCAAACGCAGCAAGAAAGCCACAAAAACCGTCGCCGAGAAGGTGGACACTGTCAGCATCGACAGTTTCAGCTATGCAATGGGTGTGGCACAGTCCAACGGCCTGTTGTCATTCCTCTCTCAGCGTATGGGTGTGGACACACAATATATGTCGGACTTCCTGGTCGGGTTCGATCAGAAAGAGATGTCAGAGGCCGACCGCAGGCTGAAAGCGCGTTTGGCTGGCGTGGAGATACGCCAGCAGGTGGACAGCCAGCTCGTGAACCAGGTGAACCGCCAGATCAATGACTCGGTGGATAAGCTCAACCACGAGCTCTTTGTTCAGGGCTTCCGCGACGCCGTGGCTGGTTCTGCCACAATAGCTCAAGACAGCGCACAGGCTCTGGTGCAGAAACAGATGGACTATTACCATCGCGAGCGCATGCTGGAGAAGTATGGCAAGAACATTGCCGAAGGCGAGGCATTCCTCAAGCAAAATGCCAAGCGCGACAGCGTGAAGCAGACTGCCAGCGGACTGCAATACAAGATTCTCACAGCCGGCACAGGAGACATCCCCACTGCCACCGACCGCGTGAAGGTGAACTATGAAGGTCGCCTCACCGACGGTACGGTCTTTGACAGCAGCTACAAGCGCGGCCAGCCTGCTACTTTCGCATGCAATCAGGTCATCAAGGGCTGGACAGAGGCGCTGACGATGATGCCTGTGGGTTCGAAATGGGAACTTTATATCCCGCAAGAGCTGGGATACGCCGACCGCGAGGCGGGTAAGATACCTCCGTTCTCCACACTCATCTTCACCGTCGAGCTACTGGAAATAGTCAAATAAAGTAGCAATTATACACTATGAGAGGCATCAAAACGCGTTTTGATGCCTTTTTTGTGACAAAATGTTTGCCAAGTGCAAAGAATTGACTACTTTTGCGCAATGCAAACTTAAAACCCTATACTATGGAAAAGATTGACAGTCTTGACAAGAAAATTCTCGAAATAATAACCCACAATGCCCGCATTCCATTCAAGGATGTGGCATCTGAATGTGGTGTGTCGCGTGCAGCCATCCACCAGCGCGTGCAGCGTCTGGTGGATATGGGAGTTATTATCGGCTCCGGCTATAACGTTGATCCCATTACTCTTGGCTACAACACATGTACATATGTGGGTATAACATTGGAGCGTGGCTCGATGTACAAACGCGTCGTGGCTGAGTTTGAGAAGATTCCAGAGATTGTCGAATGCCATTTCACAACTGGTCCCTACACTATGCTGATAAAGCTCTATGCACGCGACAATGCCCATTTGATGGAACTCTTGAACAATCGCTTGCAGGAGATAGAGGGCGTGATATCCACCGAGACGCTGATCTCGCTCAAACAAAGCATCAAGAAAGAGGTGCCCATAGGTCTGAATGAGGCAGACGTGGCGGCTATACGTGCTCTTACAGCTCGCAAGGCAGGACTAATATCGGATAACATTGAAGACTGACCCCATGCCACTTTCACCAGTAGACCTGTATTATCGCGACATACACGCCGGGCCACCCCAGCCAAGTCACAAACCCGTCATAGGCATCACTGCAAACTATGGCGACGGAGCATGTAGTCTGGCTCGTGGTTACTACGAGAGCGTGTTGCGTGCGGGAGCCTTGCCTGTGCTGTTGCCTCCCACAGACGATGCAGCCGTGATGACAGCGATGCTCGAACATGTCGACGGACTCTTGCTCTCTGGTGGTGGAGATATCAACCCACTGTTGCTGAACGAGGAGCCTATACCCGAACTTCACTCCATAACTCCGGAACGAGATATGTTCGAGTTGATGCTGACGCGTCTGGCAGCCGATAGGCAGATGCCGATGCTGGGCATCTGCCGTGGTATGCAAGTCATAGCAGCTGCACTGGGAGGATCATTGTGGCAAGACATATCCAAGCATGTGGCTGAGCCCATCAAGCACAGCCAACAGATGGACAGAGCATACGCCTCGCACACCGTTCGTCTGGAAGAGTCTTCGCGCGTGCGCGCGATATTTAATAATGTGGAAGAGATTGCCGTGAACTCATTCCACCATCAGGCCGTGGCAGATGGTGGTCCCATGCTCCGCATCACCGCTCGAGCTACGGATGGTGTTGCTGAAGCCATAGAAAGCACATCCACAAGCAATATCCTTGCCGTGCAGTGGCACCCGGAATGTTTCATTCTGCGTGGCGACGAGGTGATGATGCCTCTTTTCAGATGGTTGTGTGGCGAAGCCGAGCTGTTTGCTCGTGCGCGTAGTTTCCATCAGCATCACATCACTCTTGACAGCCATTGTGACACACCGATGTTCTTCGACAACGACATACATTTTGAGCAACGTGACGAGCGAATATTGGTTGACTTGCACAAGATGACCGAAGGACGCTTGGATGCAACTATAATGGCAGCATATATCCCTCAAGGCGAACTCACTGACGCAGGCAGGGCGGCTGCCAAGGCCTTGGCAGACAAACGCATCGATGGCATCATGGCTCTGACTGGTCATCAAGGCATAGAGATTGCACGCACTCCGGCGGAGCTGCCTGCAATCAAGGCTCGCGGCAACAAGGCAATAATGATTGGCATCGAGAACGGCTATGCCATAGGACGTGATCTGAACTTGCTGAATCATTTTGCCAATCGCGGCATAGTCTATATGACGCTATGTCATAATGGCAACAATGATATATGCGGTTCGGCCCGTCCGCGCGATGGCGAGCGTGAAATGGGTCTGACATCATTCGGCCACGAGGTTGTTACACGCATGAATGAGCTGGGCATCCTCGTAGACATGAGCCATGCATCCGTGCAGAGTTTCTATGATGCTATGGATGCCAGCCGTACTCCCATCGTCTGTTCCCATTCTTCGGCACGGGCATTATGCGACCATCCACGTAATCTGACAGACCAGCAGCTGCATGACTTGGCCCGCAAGGGCGGTGTAGCCCAGGCGACACTCTACGACGGCTTCCTGCGCAAGGGTGGCGGGGCCGATATCAACGATTTCATCGCCCATGTGGACCACATGATTCATGTTGCAGGCATAGAGCATGTGGGGATTGGCACAGATTTTGATGGTGACGGAGGTGTGCCGGGTCTGGCCTCGGCTGCTGAACTCATCAATTTCACACGCGAAGCCCTGCGTCGTCACTACAGTGAGGATGACCTTCAACTAATATGGGGTGGCAACTTCATGCGCGTGATGACGATGGCACAGGAAAGTTGAAAGATGAAAGATGAAAGTTGAAAGGATAAAATTGAAACTGTTGTTCTTGCCAGTAATGCTACTCATCATGGCTTGCACCGGCAGCAAGACACACGAGCCGTCTGCTTCGGACAAAGTGGACACATTGGTTGCTACGCCAGCCTTCAACGGCGATAGCGCCTTTGCCTTTGTGGTGGCGCAATGCGACTTCGGGCCACGTGTGCCGGGTAGCACAGCTCATGATGCTTGCGCAGAATGGATAAAGCAGCAATTTGCGTCATTTGGCATGCTGGTGACCGAGCATCAGGCAACAGTGCGCAGCTACGATGGTGCACAAATGCTGTGCAGAAACATCATATCCCGCATGAATCACGATGCGTCATCGCGTGTCCTCATAACAGCACATTGGGATAGCCGTGCATGGGCCGACAACGACCCGGATCCTGACAATCACCATTCACCTGTGATGGCAGCCAACGACGGTGCCAGCGGTGTGGCTGTCATGCTGGAGATGGCTCGTGTGATGGCAACGATGCCTCCAGCGACAGGTGTTGACTTCGTGTGTTTCGACGTTGAAGACCAAGGTCGTCCGCAATGGGCTGACGCAGGAGATGATGACGACAATGCTGATTTCTGGTGTTTAGGCTCCCGAGCATGGGCCGAAGCTGCATACGCAGAAGGATACACAGCTCGTTTTGCCATAAATCTGGATATGGTCGGTGGGCGTGATGCACGCTTCGCTCGCGAAGGCTATTCCCTGCGTCAGGCGGCATCTGTTGTTGAACTCATCTGGACCACAGCCTCACGCCTGGGCCACTCAATGCTTTTCACCTCTTCCACTGGCGGCTATGTGATGGATGACCATGTGTCGGTGTCGCAGTTAGCTGGCATACCTGCTGCGGATATCATACCAAATGTGGATTATCAGCGTTCCAGTTTCGGACGTACTTGGCATACGATTGATGACACTCCAGAGAACATTGACCCTCGTGTGATGGCAGCTGTTGGAGAGACTTTGTTGCAAATCATCTACCGATGATAGTTGAAAGTTTAAAGTTTAAAGTTTAGAGTATAATGATGACAATAAACGAGATACAAGACGAGATCATTGAGGAGTTTGCAGACTTCGACGATTGGATGGACCGTTACCAGTTGCTAATAGATTTAGGTAACGACCAACAGCCCTTGCCTGCCAGCGCCAAGACCGACCAAAACCTCATTGAGGGATGCCAAAGCCGTGTTTGGCTCACAGCAGAATTAACGCCCGAAGGCCTTGTACACTTTGAGGCAGAGAGCGATGCACTGATAGTGAAGGGCATTGTCGCCCTGCTGATACGCGTCCTGTCTGATCATACTCCGTCAGAAATTGTCGGCGCAGAGTTATATTTCATTGAGCGTATAGGATTGCGCGAGCATCTGTCTCCAACTCGCAGCAATGGCTTGCTGGCCATGCTACGTCAGATGCGGATGTATGCGCTGGCATTTCAATCTCGCGCTGCGCACGAAGATTAAAGTTAAATGCTTAAAGTTTAAAGTATGGAAACCACACGACAAAATAAGATTGCCCGACTGATACAGAAAGAACTAAGCGACATCTTCCAAAAGCAGACACGCGCCATGCACGGCACTCTGGTGAGCGTGAGCGTGTGCCGTATCAGTCCCGACATGAGTGTATGCCGCGCATACCTCAGCGTCTTTCCCAGCGAGCGCGCACAGGAGATTGTTGACAATATCAATGCCAACAAGAGTGCTATACGCTATGAACTGGGACAGCGCACACGCCATCAGCTGAGAATCATTCCAGAACTCAAATTCTTTGTCGATGATTCACTGGACTATGCCGAGAACATCGACAGGCTATTGTCCATTGATCATTGAACATTGTAAATTGTAAATTATTTCATGTTCCCCCTGTACATCGCAAAGCGTTATCTGTTTGCTCGCCGCAGCCACCACACTATAGGCATCATCTCGGCTATTAGCATGGCTGGTGTTGCCTTGGCAACGATGGCTATGGTGGTGACTCTTTCGGTGTTTAACGGGTTCAGGGACATGGTGGCGAGTTTCTTCACAGCATTCGATGCGCAGCTGCTCGTAAGCCGTGTTGATGGACGCCCAATGCCTGCAGATGCTGCAGAACTCCAAGTCTTGGCAGCAGATCCTGACATTGAAGTTGTGACGCATGTCATGGAAGATCAGGCACTTATTGTGACACCAACACGCCAGGTTGTTTGCATAGTCAAAGGCGTTGAAGACAATTTCCTGGATCAGGGCGATTTACGTTCCTGTTTGTTCGGTGATGGCGACCCCACGCTGCATGCAGCAGAACTTGAATATGGCATTCTTGGCATACGTCTGGCTTCACTGCTGGGATTATCTATAGACTTTGAAGCCCCCCTTGCTATATACGCTCCACGCAAGGGTGAAAGCGTGAGTCTGACAAATCCCATGAGTAGTTTCAACACTGACGAGCTACTGTCGCCAGGACTTGTCTTCGGAGTCAACCAAAACAAGTATGACAGCCATTATGTCCTCACATCAATAGGTTTCGCACGACGTCTGTTTGAGGCTCAGGGGATGAGCACAGCTGTCGAACTGCGTTTGCAACCCAACGCCAACGAAGGCAGTGTGCAACGCCGCATAGCATCGCGTTTGGGTAGCGATTACACTGTTCAGAACCGCTATGAACAGCAGGAAGACACCTTCCGCATCATGCGCGTGGAAAAGCTTATTGCCTACATCTTCCTTACAATGATTCTGCTGGTTGCATCATTCAACATCATCGGTTCGCTGTCCATGCTCATGCTTGACAAACGGGCTGACACACAGACGCTGCGCAGCCTCGGGGCAACAGATAATCAGATATCATCCATCTTTTTGCTTGAGGGATGGCTCATTTCTGCGCTGGGGGCACTGGTTGGCATTGCATTAGGCATAGCATTGTGCCTCATCCAAGAACGTTACGGCATCGTCAGCATGGGCCCCAGCGCGGGTATGTTTGTTGTCGATGCATATCCTGTCAGCGTACACGCCTCGGACATCGTTATTGTCTTTGCCACGGTACTTGTGGTTAGCCTCATAGCCGTATGGTTGCCTGTGCGCCGACTCGCGGCACGCCTTACTCCATAGATCTTTATTAAGCACAACCCCATTCAACATCAAAATTCAATATGCACGAAATTAAAAGCGAATCCTCATTTGCAGGCCTTATCAGACGTTACGTCAGTGCCAGCGGCCTGCTTATCGCTGCAACAATAGCAGCACTGATATGTGCCAATACACCTGCAATATCCGACACATATTTCCGCCTTTGGAACGAACCCATCAGCCTGAGCATTGGTGGTTTCAACCTCTTCAGCCATGGAGGACATACATTGTCGCTGATGGACTTCATCAATGACTTCCTGATGTTTTTCTTCTTCCTCAGTGTGGGATTGGAGATTAAGCGCGAAGTCCTTTGCGGCGAGCTGTCATCACGCCAGAAGGCGTTGCTGCCAGTGATAGGAGCATGTGGCGGTATGATTGTTCCTGTGCTCATCTTCTATGCCATCTGCAGCGGCGATGCGTTGGCCGAGCGCGGTTGTGCCATACCGATGGCCACCGACATAGCATTCTCCTTGGGAGTGTTGAGCGTCTTCGGCAAACGTGTACCAGTGGGCCTGAAGGTCTTTCTTGCAGCACTGGCGGTAGCCGACGACCTCGGAGGCATCATCGTTATCGCCCTCTTCTATTCCCAAGGCCTGTCTTGGCCATACCTCATTGCCGCAGCCGTTGTGATAGCCATACTGCTGATTGGCAATAAGCGTGATGTACGGGCCAAAGTGTTCTACTGGCTGTTTGGAATCATACTATGGTATCTCGTCCTCAACTCAGGCATTCACGCCACCATCGCCGGCGTAGCTTTAGCCTTTTGCATACCTGCCAACCTCGGCGTTGGCACACGCTATTATCTCGAACGCATCCGCGATTGCGTCAATGAGTACCCCGATATCGATGTCACTGAGGCCGATCGCAAGAAACCCATGGTGCTGTCAAAGGAAGAAATACACAGTCTGCGTCGCATCGAAAGTGCATCAGACAAACTCATCTCACCCTTGCAAGACATTGAAGACAGCCTCTACTATCCCATCAACTTCGGCGTCATACCTATCTTTGCCTTTGCCAACGCTGGTGTCGCCTTTGGTGGCCTCACCTTCGGCAATGTGGCATTGGGCGTGATGCTCGGCTTACTGCTCGGCAAATTCCTCGGAGTGATGAGTTTCTCATGGCTGAGCATGAAATGCGGTCTCTGCCAGATGCCAGCTGGTGGCAACTGGAAATCATTTGCCAGCGTATCTATGATCTGCGGTATAGGCTTCACCGTGTCCATGTTCATTGCCGAGCTCAGTTTCCGCGGTGCAGGCGCTGAAGCAGCAGTATATCTTGACGAAGCCAAACTGGGTATACTTGCCGGAACAATAGCATCTGCACTTATCGGATGCATCATGCTGCACCTCACACTGCCCAAAGATGCGGCTGCGAAAATTGAAAGTTGACATTTTACATTTTACATTCTATAGTCCACATATTTCATGCAAACACTCGAAAAGATCTTTGCCAATAAGTTACTCAACGTTAAGGCAATCAAGCTGCAACCCACAAATCCCTTCACATGGGCCAGTGGATGGCGAAGCCCATTCTACTGCGACAACCGTAAGACACTGTCATATCCTGAACTGCGCACATTCGTCAAGATTGAGATAAGCCGCATCATCATGGAGCGCTTTCCCGAGGCTGACGCCATTGCAGGAGTGGCAACAGGAGCCATTCCACAGGGAGCACTCGTAGCTGATGTGCTGGCATTGCCGTTCGTATATGTCCGCTCCAAACCCAAAGACCACGGACTCGAGAACCTCATCGAGGGCGAACTCAAGCCGGGAATGAAGGTCGTCGTGGTCGAAGATCTCATCAGCACTGGCGGCAGCAGCCTCAAAGCCGTGGAAGCAATTCGACAGAATGCCTGTGATGTCATAGGCATGGTAGCCGCCTACACCTATGGCTTCGATGTCGCAACAAAAGCATTCCGAGATGCCAAGGTGACTCTTGTCACTTTGACCAACTACGAGGCTGTGGTGGCTGAGGCTCTGCGCATAGGATATATCAAAGACACAGATGTCCAACTCCTCAATGACTGGCGGCGAGACCCCGCTAACTGGAAAGGATAACTATTATGACAAAATACGAAAGCAATATCAAGCAAATAGCAGCCTCGCAAACTGCTGTTTACAACAAACTGGCTGACCTGCGCAATCTCGAAACATTGCGTGAACGACTCAACGATCCCGCTTTTGTGGATTCCTTGCGCGCCTCTGGTCAGGTGCCAGATGACAAGTTGGAGCAAATACTACAGATGGCTTCGCAACTCGAATTGTCCGAAGATGAGGTGTGCATCAACGGGACACCTTTAGGCTCCATCGCCTTGCGTATCATAGAAAGGGATGATCCTAAATGCATCAAATTTGAAGCAATAGGAGCACCCATTCAAGCCAATCTATGGATACAGTTGCTGCCTACATCACCATACGAATGCAAGATGCGGTGCACCATCGGCGCAGAGCTCAATTTCTTCATGAAACAGATGGCCAAGAAGCCCTTGCAAGAAGGCGTTGAGAAACTCGCTGATATGCTCGCAATGATTCCGTATTAACATGAAAGAGAACAATATATCTGCTTCACCCATCTGGCAGAAATCTACATCGATGACTGCCGAGATTGAGCGCTTCACGGTTGGACACGATCGCGAGTTGGATATGTACCTCGCTGAGAGCGATGTAATTGGTTCCCTGGCACACACCGCAATGCTACAGACCATCGGGCTGCTCTCCGACGCAGAGCTCCAAGCCATACACCGCGAATTGCGCAATATCCTGCATGACATTCTCAACGGACACTTCCAGATAGAAGACGGTGTCGAGGATGTCCATTCAGAAGTTGAGCTCCTACTCACTCGGCGACTTGGCGATGTCGGCAAGAAGATTCACAGCGGCCGCTCGCGCAACGATCAGGTGCTGCTGGACCTCAAGTTGTGGACACGACGTCAATTGCGCGAGGTCGTTGAGCTCGTCACAGAGTTGTTCCGTGGGCTACAGGCACAAAGCCAGCGCTACAAGGACATTCTCATGCCTGGCTATACCCATTTGCAGGTGGCTATGCCATCCAGTTTCGGACTCTGGTTCGGTGCCTATGCCGAGAGCCTGACCGATGACATGCTCTTTTTGCAGGCAGCCTACAAGTTGGTCAATCGCAACCCACTGGGTTCTGCTGCCGGATACGGAAGCAGTTTCCCTCTCAACCGCGAGCTGACAACCGATCTATTGGGATTCGACAGCATGGATTATAATGTTGTCTACGCACAAATGGGACGTGGCAAGATGGAGCGCAATGTCGCTTTTGCGCTCGCATCACTTGCCGGTACCGTGGCCAAGCTCGCTTTTGATGCATGCATGTTCAGCTCACAGAATTTTGGGTTCATACGTCTGCCACACGAGTGCACCACTGGGTCAAGCATCATGCCACACAAGAAAAACCCGGATGTATTTGAACTCACCCGAGCCAAATGTAACAAGATACAGGCTCTGCCAACACAGGTAACTCTGATAATGAACAACCTGCCCAGCGGATACTTCCGCGACCTACAGATACTCAAAGAGGTCTTTCTGCCGGCCTTTGACGAGATTAAGGACTGCCTGCGAATGACAACTTACATAATAAAAAGAATAGACGTCAACCCTGACATCCTCACCGACCCGCGGTACGACCTTATGTTCTCAGTCGAAGAAGTTAATCGTTTGGCTGCCGAGGGCATGCCCTTCCGAGATGCCTACAAGAAAGTGGGACTGGATATTGAAGCCAGCCGCTTTACTCCCGTCAAAACAGTCCACCACACACATGCCGGCAGCATTGGCAACCTCTGTAACGACCGCATCGCCGCCCTCTTCCACAGTGTGCTCGAAGGTTTCGCCTTCGAGAAGGCTGAGGCTGCGGAGCACAAATTGGTAGAAGGATGATGAAGAAAGTGTTGTGTCTTTTGATGGCTGTTCTGATTGTGGCCTGCTCCGCTACAGAAAATACTTACTCGACCATGCCTGCATATTTCGTGTATCAAAACACAAATACCGTGCCACAGTTGAATGCAGCCTTGGGCAATCCCGGGGAATTCTGCACCATCGAGCTACGAGGACAATACTATGTCTTCACTAACCTCACAGGCAGCACACAGACCAACCGTACAGCATTGTCCAACTATCAGAAAACATATCTCGGATTATCTGGTTTAATTGTGGGGCTGCCTGTCATTCCTGCACCAGGCGAGGACGCCCAGCATGTGGTGTGTTTTGATTTAGCTTGTCCAAACTGCTACGACACTTATGCCATCACAAAGAGCATGCGTCTGCATGAAGGTGGGCTTGCTCAATGTCCGTCATGTCAACGCATCTACGATCTCAACACACAGGGCATCATAAACGATGGAGAGCCGGGACAAAGCCTCTACCGATACCGCGTAACTTATATCCCATATACCCTACAGGTAAACAACTAAACATCATTAATATGACTATCATCAACTTTGCAGAGCAGAACTCCGTCATAAATCAGTATATGGCAGAACTGCGTGACAAGAGCTATCAGAAGAATCGCCTACTCTTTCGTCACAACATAAAGCGTGTTGGCGAGATGATGGCATACGAACTCAGCAAGACACTGGAATACAAGGCAAAGACTGTCACCACTCCACTTGGCACTATCGACATGCCACTGCCCAAAGATGACCTGCTCATAGCTACAGTGTTACGCGCTGGACTGCCGTTCCATGAAGGATTCCTACATGTCTTCGACCGAGCCGCCAACGGCTTTGTATCAGCCTATCGCATGTATACAAATCGAGAGCATACCGAGGTCGGCATACACACCGAATACATGGCAGCTCCATCATCCAAGGGTAAGACACTCATCATCGTAGACCCCATGTTGGCCACTGGCGGCTCTATGGCTGCCAGCTATGAAGCTTTGATAAAGACTGGCATACCGCGTAAGGTGCATATCGCATGCGTCATAGCGACACCAGAGGGGCTCGACACACTGCGCCAGACACTGCCAGACAACGCCACCGTATGGTGCGCCGCTATTGACCCTGGCATGAACATAAATAAATATATCGTGCCTGGCTTTGGCGATGCTGGTGACCTTTGTTACGGCGAGAAATTGTGATCCACCCTTTCACTTGAAACCTGAAACTTCGCAAGCTATGTCTAAAATGAAGAAGAGCTTATTTATCATTTACCATTTATTGTTTATCATTTCTGCTACAGCCCAGAACACCACCGATGGGGGTATAAGCGCCAACATGTTGCGCCAGATACAAGCTGCACAGCCCGCAGCCGGCACCTACCGCGCCATAGGCAACGCCATCGCTGCTAATGCCATCGACGACTTGGCACGCTCGCGCGCCAATGCACGACCTGTGCCGACTCAGTTTAGCATCGAAACGCCAACACAGAGCATCACAGACCAAAAGTCCAGCGGACGATGCTGGATGTTCTCTGGACTCAACGTGTTGAGGGCAGACTTCGCGCATCAGCATGCTGACAGCCTCGCACTGGAGTTGTCTCAGGGTTACCTCTTTTTCTGGGATCAACTGGAAAAGAGCAACCTCTTCCTACAAGGTGTGCTCGACTGCGCCCGCGAACCAATGGACAGCCAGCGAGTGCAGTTCTTCTTCCGAACCCCAATCAATGATGGTGGCACCTTCTGCGGCGTTGCAGATCTGGCAACCAAATATGGTCTCGTACCTGCTGAAATGGCTCCCGAGACCTACAGCAGCGAGAACACAGCACGCATGAGTCGTCTGGTCAGTTCCAAGCTGCGCGAATTCGGACTTGAGCTGCGTAAGATGGTTGCTGACAAGAAGAAAGCCGCCGACATCCGTGCGCGCAAGACATCCATGCTTGCAGACATATATAGGATGTTAGTGCTAACACTGGGTGAGCCCATAACAGAATTTGACTATGCTTTCCACGGCAAGGACGGTAAGGCCAAGACCGCACGCCGCCACTATACACCAAAGTCTTTTTATGATGAGATTGTCGGGCACCCGCTGAATGGCACCTTTATCATGGTCATGAACGACCCGCGACGTGAATACCATCGCACATACGAAGTGCAGTGGGATCGACACACCTACGACGGAACAAACTGGTGCTACCTCAACCTCCCGATGGATGACATAGAGCAGCTGGCAATAGCCCAATTGCGCTCCGGACGCAAGCTCTATAGCAGTTATGACGTCGGTAAGCAGCTCGACCGCAAACGAGGCTTCTGCGACATCGATAACTTTGACTATGCCTCACTATTCCAGACAACATTCCCAATGACCAAGGCAGAGCGTATAGCCACCTTCGACAGCGGGTCAACACACGCCATGACGCTTACCGCCGTAGATCTCGACGACCAAGGCAAGCCACTCATGTGGAAGGTTGAGAACTCATGGGGAACAGCCTCAGGACAAAAAGGATGTCTCGTGATGACCGACCGCTGGTTTCGCGAGTATATGTTCCGCCTCGTCATTGACAAACAGTTTGTACCCGAAGCACTTCAGCAAGAAGCACAGCAAAAGCCCATAATTGTCATGCCCGAGGATCCACTATTCCAGAGTGATTTATAAGCTGCCAATTATGAATTATGAATTGTGAATTAGCTAAACCATGTCTGTGATAGTTCTTGAAGGCGGTCTGGGCAACCGCATGCGCGTAGCCGCTTCGGCCCTAGCGCTGTGCAATGCGAAACAGCAGCCATTGCAAGTGCTATGGACCGAGCAATGGGGAATGCGTTGTCGCTTCGATAACCTCTTCTGTCCCGTGAAGACTGATAATGTCGTTGCTGACGGCTTCTCTTTACGCGATGCCACAACAGCTGAAAACATCTTTTACGCCCGCCCCACAGCAAGCAACCTGTATTTACCAGCCCTCACGCGCCGCCTGCGCCATAAACATATCATCCTCTCACCACGCATATGGCATCTCAATCAGGTCGGCTTCGACTTTGCAGCATTTCTTGCTCAGGGAAACAGCCTTATCACAGCATATCGCGACTTCTTTCCATGGCAGCGCAAGCATCTGACAGCATTGTTCCGACCAAACGAACGAGTGGACAGCCTCATCCGAGCCCGTACTGCTCCTTTCACATCTCATACCATTGGCGTGCATGTGCGACGTACAGACTTGCAGCAGTCCATCGATGAGAGCCCACTCGACTTGTTCATAGAAGCCATTGATCGCGAACTCGAACTTGACTGCAACCTCACTATCTATCTCGCCACTGACGACGAAGCCACTAAGCAAGAGCTCTTCAAGCGCTACGGCCAACGTCTGTTCACCGCACCAGACGAAGCTACGCGCGACAGCACTGAGGGCATCCGCAATGCAGTAGTAGAGATGTTTGCCCTCTCCTACACACACCACATATACGGCTCTTCTGGCAGCACATTTTCCACTATAGCCGCCTGTTTGGGTAATGTCCCCATAGACATCATCCAGCGTAATGGCCGTGGCAACATAGACCTGCTATGCCAAGACATGGCAAAGCCGTAGTTTAAAGTTTAATGTTGAATGTATAAGAAGTTTCTCTCCACCACTTGTCTTCTTCTGCTACATATCTGTGTGGCAGCACAGGTGCAAGGTATTGTCATTGATGCCAAAACCCGCAAGCCACTGGAGTATGTCAATATTGTCTACGAGGGTCATGGCTATGGCGGTCAGAGTGATGAGGACGGTCGTTTCATCATCCGTGAGGATTCTACGTGGAAGGTGCTCACGGTGTCGACTATGGGCTATGAGACACAGCGCGTGCGTCTCGGCGACTATGGCAAGAATCGCGACCTGCGCATCCGCCTGAAGCCAGAGGGTTCCAACCTGCGGGAGGTGACTATCACCACCAAACGCACGCGCTACAGCAGGAAAAATAATCCGGCTGTGGATTTCATGCGGCGCGTGATAGAGCACAAGCGCAGCAACGACTTGCATGCAAAGGACTACTTCACGTACACCACCTACGAGAAGATGACAGCAAGCATCAATGAGTTCACCGAGAGAATCTTCGATGTCGAAGAGGGCAAGGCATGGGCATTCCTCAAGGATCATGTTGAGCGCCACCCTCAGACAGGTAAACTCATACTGCCACTAACCGTAGACGAACAGTTGTCGCACACTTTCTACCGCCGCCAGCCCAAGACCGAGAAAGAACTCATCAAGGCAAAGAGCAACCGAGGCATCACTGAGCTCATCAACACTGGCGAGATTGTCACGACCGTGCTCAAGGACTGTTTCACAGACGTGAATATCTATGACGAGGAATGCCGATTGCTGCAGTTCCACATCAAAAGTCCAATTGCGAACTCGGCAATATCATTCTACCGTTACTATATTCAAGATACGCTCTACTTCACGCGTTCGACTCCTGAGGGTCGTGCCGCCAAGGAATACAACCCTCTTGACCAGTACATAAGTCGTGCCGAGGCACTGGCCACTCTGCGTCCCCTAATCATGCCAGACAGCATACCTGTCTCGTCGACCATGCCCGACAGTCTGCGTCGCCGCATCCTGCGCGAACGTGAGAACCGCATCCTGCGAGCACACTACGACAGCGTGCTTGTAATGGGATTCACCCCCAACAACCAGCAGGACATAGCCTTCAACGGTAATATCTATGTGATGCTTGACTCTACCTACCAAGTCAAGACAGCAGAGCTGCATTTCCCCAAGCAGAGCAACGTCAACTTCGTTGAGGACATACGCATAGATCAGTACTACGAGGATCTGCCAACAGGCGAACGAGTGTGCGTGAGCAACGACATGCTGGTTGAGCTCGCAGTGACATCATGGTTGCACAAACTGCTGGTGCAGCGCACAGTGCGCAACTTTGACTATCAGTTTGATCCAATATCGGCAAGCGTCTTCAAGCGCATCAAGGGCACAACGTACACGGAGCCAGACGCGACGATGCACACTGACGATCAGTACTGGGCACAATATCGCCAGACGGAACTGACACAGAGTGAAAGCCGCATCGGTGGCATGCTTAAGAAACTGACTGAGATGAAATATTTCAAGCCAGTGATGATAGTTGCCAAAGCCCTGATAGAGAACTATGTTGAGACATCGGACTCGACGGCCACTAACAAATTCGACTTTGGCCCTATCAACACCATCATCTCATACAACAGCTATGACCGCTGGCGTTTCCGTCTGTCAGGCTTCACGACAGCGCACATGCATCCGCACCTCTTCGCCAGCGGGTACATCGCCTACGGCACTAAGTCAAAGAATCTCTATGGCTGGGGCGAACTTGTATACTCCTTCAATCCGAAGGCATATCTAGCACGCGAGTTCCCGCGCAACAACATACACTTCAGCTACCGCCGAGATGTCACTGCACCGTTTGACAAATTCGTGCCGACGGACAAGGACAATATGTTCATGGCGTTGCATACGAGCACTGTGGACCAGTATCACCTCATCCGCGAATGGAAAGTAATGTATGACCGTGAATGGTATAACGGAGCACGTGCTCTGTTCCGTTTCACCCGCACGCAACAGCGCCCTGTGGATGCACTTTTCTACCAGCCACTTGGCACAGACCCGTTTGTTACTATCCACAACGACATCAGCCGCCTATCCGAGCCCACCTCACTGCATAGCCGCATCAATGGGATTAACCTGACAGAATTCTACGGCAGCGTTAGCTTCGAACCTGGTGCGACATACATCAACACTAAGCAGCGCCGAGTTAAGATCAATAAAGACGCACCCATATTCACTGTGAGCCACACAATGGGAGTGAAGGGCTTACTCGGAGGTGACTACAACTACAACGTCACAGAGGCGGGAGTGTACAAACGTTTCTATATACCAGCAGGCTGGGGCTACACCGACTTTGATATCAAAGCTGGCATACAGTGGAACACTGTACCATACCCGCTTCTCATACACCCTGCCGTGAACCAAAGCTTTGTCATACAAGACAACACCTTCTCACTGATCCACAACCTTGAGTTCCTCAACGACCGCTATGTGCAACTCATGTGGGGATGGGACATCTGCGGCAAGATCTTCAACCGCGTGCCATTGCTCAAGAAGCTGCATTGGCGCGAGTTTGTGGGCGTCAACGTCCTATGGGGCACACTTACCGACAAAAACAATCCTGCTGCCTCAGCCTACACCAATCCAGAACTGTTCTACTTCCCTGGACACTTCATCACTGCAGAAGACGGTACTACATATTACGAGCAGAATTCCGTGGTTATGGATCCACATACACCATACGTTGAACTACGTCTGGGCGTTCACAATATACTCAAAATCTTCCACATCGAATATGTACGTCGCCTCACCTATCGCAATAATCCAGGTGCACAGAAACATGGTGTAAGGTTTATGTTCCGAGTGTTTTTCTAAGTTAAAAAAAGCAAAAAAGTCTCTCGCATCACAAATTATGTCTACCTTTGCACCGCTTTTAGCAATAAAAGCCGCGGATTGGGATATGGTGTAATGGTAACACAACAGGTTTTGGTTCTGTTTTTCCTGGTTCGAATCCGGGTATCCCAACCAATTATTCAAAGACTCTCACACGTGTGCGTGTGAGAGTCTTTTAAATGTAAAATGGAAAATGTAAAATGCTTCGTCGCTATCGTCAATACCTTATGCTTGAACGAGGGTTCTCTGCCAATACCCTTGACGCATATATGCGCGATTTGTCGCGACTGATGGAGTATCTCGAGACACATGGCGTAGACTACCACGCCGCTCAGCCAGAGCATCTGCAGCACTTCGTTGCAACGCTGATGGATATGGGCATCACTGCGCGCAGCATAGCCCGCATTCTGGCTGGTGTGCGATCGTTCTACAGATTCCTGTGCATAGAGGGCGAGATTATCGACGACCCTACGGCACTGATAGAGTCGCCAGAGCGCGGTAGCCGCTTGCCAGACGTGCTCACAGTGGCGGAAATAGACAATATTATCGCAGCCATAGACCTCAGCAAGCCCGAGGGGCAGCGCGACCGCGCCATCATCGAGACACTGTATTCGTGCGGGCTGCGCGTGAGCGAGCTCTGTGCCCTGCGAATGGGCGACCTGTTTCTGGAGGAGGGCTTCATACGTGTTGTGGGCAAGGGGCGGAAGCAGCGCCTCGTGCCGATATCGCATACGGCAATAGCCGAATTGCAGGCGTGGTTCGAGCAACGTGCAGAGGTCAACGTGCGCACGGGGCATGAAGACGTTGTGTTCCTCAGTATCAGACGCGGCACGGCGCTGTCGCGCATCACCGTGTTCCATATCGTCAAGGAGCTGTGCATATCTGCCGGCATACGCCACACGGTGTCGCCACACACTTTCCGCCACAGCTTTGCCACCCATCTGCTCGAAGGCGGTGCTAACCTCAGGGCTATTCAGGAAATGCTTGGTCATGAAGACATTGGCACGACACAATTGTACATGCACCTCGACCGTTCACACCTCAGGGAAGAAATAATGTTGCACCATCCAAGAAATTTTTCTTCTTAGTTTGCAACTTTCTTGCAACGTGTGTCGTCTAAAGGGTGTAGTTCAACCAATAAAAATCATTAATCATGCAGAACAACATCACAAAGAGTGCCAAGTGCACCAACAATCATTCAATCTCTACTCTTCTTTTTGCAGCTCTCTTGAGCCTAATGGTGGCTGCACCCGCTATGGCCGCAAGACACACAGGAGAGATCACTACCACCATGTCCAGCGCTTTAGTGGCTGAAGCAGACAGCATCAACGGCAAACAGGTTACACCTCAACAGAAAGCGGTGGCTCGCAAGATGGCCCAACATGGTGCACAAATGGCTCGCCAAGGTGCCCAAATGGCAGTAACAGCACTGACACATCCGTCGAAGATTGACAGTGTGGCCAAGCGAATGGATGCTATAGGCGAGAAACTTGAAGAACTTGGTGACTCTTTGGCCGCTATGAGCGAGGACACTACATTCCTCTACATGGATGAAGACAGTCTGCTGAGTGACTCAGACGATCTTGATGACTTCATCAATGGCATGGCTGACGAATGGGATAGCGACTTCACACTACCAACCTGGCTCACAGACACCTGGTGGGGCAAAGGTCTGGCTGGATTGGCAGCAATCATAATCTCTGTGATGGCCGTTGCACTTGTTGCACTTGTGATAGTACTGTTATTCTTGTTTTTTACGGCTCCATTGTGGCTCATTGGTCTCATAATATGGCTCATCGTGCGCAACGACAGAAAGGTGAAAAAACATAATCCAACACCTTCACCAGAAACACCTAAGCCTGAAAACACACCCACTGACGACACTGATATGACAGGCATAGAGGCAATGACAGACGAGGCATCCAACGTTTTCACCGGCACCGATATGTCATACACAGCAAGCGATGAGAAACAGCAGATGTGGAAGAGCGGCATCATGTATTCCTGTGTGGGCGTTGGTTTAATCACTGTGTTCATCAGCATTGGTGCAAGTGCTCTATGGGGTATAGGAGCATTAGTGGCATGCATAGGAGTGGCAAAGCTCATAATTGCAAAAAGTTGAAACGCTGACAGGTGGCATCCATCTCTGACATAACCCTTGTGGCTCAGGTGGCCACGTTTGGCAGCGAACGAGCCTTCGCCAAGTTAGTTGAACGCCATCAAGAGGCTGTGCGGCAGACGCTGCGCAGCCTCTGCGAGGGCGACACGATGTTGGCCGATGACTTGGCACAGGAGACGTTCATCAAAGCCTGGCAAGGTATTGCCACCTTTCGGGCGATGTCGGGATTCAGGACGTGGCTCATCAGCATTGCCTACCATGTCTTCCTTGACAACCGTCGTGCTGCGTCGCACAACGCTCTAACCGATGCGACAGACATCAGCGACATGCAACACGGAGGCATGCCCAACACGGCTATACCTGATACATCAACGATGCTGAGCCACGACATTGACCGCGCGATGGCAACATTGAATCCCACAGAGCGCACGTGCATCATCCTGCAATGCATGCAAGGACTGCCAATCAACGAGATAGCAACGATAACCGATTTGCCCCCAAACACTGTGAAGAGCCATCTTCTGCGTGCAAAACGCAAACTCGTGACTTTCCTCACACAGAATGGGTATTGAAATGGACAATGGATAATGGATAATTCACAATTCATAACAAAGGAAGAGGAGCTGCTGCTTGGCCGCTTCTTCCACGATGCTCAGCAGCCTATTGCTGACAACGGCTTCACACAGAGGGTGATGGCTGCATTAGATACCCAGCAGGTGCGTGATACACGTGCAGCCCTTAGGCTACGTCGCTGGAATCTCGCTCTCAATATCGCAGCCGCATGTATTGTGGCATTTGTGGTGATTGTCATAGGAGGTCAGCTGCTCGGGCATATCAATGCAATGGATGCAGACGAGTTGTTGGTGCAATTCATGCTTGCCGTGCGCACAGTTCCCCAAACCGTGGCAAACCATATCCCAAACATGATGCAAGTGACAGCCTTCATATCATTGGCAATATTGGCCGTTGTATTCACTGTGAACGAAAGATTATATCCACAAAAATAGCTGCAAATCATTATTTTTTGTCTTGACAGGCAAATAGTCTCGGACTTTTTTTCTACATTTGCCGACAAATCAAGCCAAACTTGCCGATATGGATGAGATCTTAGTGCCCCGAGACAGCTTCACCCATCACCTCAATCACATGTTCCAGGACTGGTTTCTGGAATACGCTTCATACGTCATTCTTGAACGTGCCGTGCCACATATCAGCGATGGCTTCAAGCCTGTGCAGCGACGTATCCTGCATTCGATGAAGCGCATGGACGACGGCCGCTACAACAAGGTAGCGAACATTGTAGGCCACACCATGCAGTTTCACCCTCATGGCGATGCAAGCATCAAGGACGCATTGGTGCAACTGGGGCAGAAAGAGTTGCTGATTGACTGCCAAGGTAACTGGGGAAACATCCTGACAGGCGACGATGCAGCGGCAGCCCGTTACATTGAGGCACGGTTGTCAAAGTTTGCACTGGATGTCGTCTTCAACCCAAAGACCACAGAGTGGAAACTCAGCTACGACGGCCGCAACAAGGAACCCATCACTCTGCCGGTGAAGTTCCCTCTGCTGCTGGCACAAGGTGCAGAGGGTATTGCCGTGGGACTGTCGTCAAAGATTCTGCCGCACAACCTCGTAGAGCTATGCGATGCAGCCATCAGCTATCTCCATAACGAGCCCTTCCAGCTCTATCCCGACTTCCCCACAGGTGGAAGCATTGATGTGTCAAAGTACAACGACGGTGCCAGAGGCGGCGTGGTGCGAGTGCGTGCCAAGATAGAGAAACGCGACCAGAAGACACTGGCCATCACTGAGTTACCCTTTGGCAAGACAACTGGCTCGCCGCAAAAACCATCACAGTTCATAGACACAATTCTCAAGGCAGCCGAGAAAGGTAAAATCAAGGTGCGCAAGGTTGAGGACATGACAGCAGCAGGCGTTGAGATACTCATACACTTGCAACCTGGAGCATCCTCAGACAAAACCATCGACGCCCTATACGCTTGCACAGACTGTGAAGTCAGCATTTCACCCAACTGCTGTGTCATCGACGGACGCAAACCTTGTTTTCTCACCGTAAGCGAGGTGCTGCGCCGTAGCGTGGACAACACACGCGAGTTGTTGCGGCGTGAGTTGCTCATCCGCAGGGGTGAACTCATGGAAGCACTCCATTTCGCCTCGTTGGAACGCATCTTCATCGAGGAGCGGATATACAAGGGCAAGCCCTTCGAGAATGCGCAGTCGACAGACGACCTCTGCAACTACATCGACGAGCGACTGACGCCATTCTACCCCCAATTCGTGCGCGAGGTGACAAAGGACGATATCCTAAAGTTGCTCGAAATCAGAATGCAACGCATTGCCAAGTTCAACAAAGACCGCGCAGATGAGGCCATAGCACGGATGAAAGACGAGATTGCAAGCATCGATCGAGATTTGGCAAACATTGTCGAAGTGACAGCTGAATGGTTTAGGTTCATCAAGGAAAAATACGGAGAACAGCACCCACGGCGCACCGAGATACGCAACTTCGACAGCATTCAGGCCGCAAAAGTCGTGGAGGCCAACCAGAAGCTCTACATCAACCGCGAAGAGGGATTCATCGGCACGGGATTGAAGAAGGATGAGTTTGTCTGCAATTGCTCGGACATTGACGATGTCATCATCTTCTACAAAGACGGAACCTACAAGATTATACGTATCGGAGAGAAAGTCTTTGTTGGCGAGACAGAACGTTCCAAGGCAGAGAAACGCAAGTGCCAAATCATACACATCGACATCTTCAAGCGAGGCGACACACGCACCATATACAACTGCATCTACCGCGATGGCAAGGCGGGAGCATACTATATCAAGCGATTCAATGTCACATCTATAACACTCAATCGCGAATATGACCTCACACGAGGCAAGCCCGGGAGCCGCGTCGTTTACTTCACAGCCAACCCCAATGGCGAGGCCGAGACCGTCAGAGTTGCATTCAAGCCTGTTCCCAAGCTCAGGCGCATAGCTATGGACAAAGATTTCAGCGAGGTGCAGATTAGAGGGCGCGCCAGCGGCGGCTATCTTCTGACAAAGCTCGATGTAGATCGCATCAGCCTCAAGAGCCACGGCACCAGTACCCTTGGCGGGCGACAAGTATGGTTTGACTGGGACGTGCACCGCCTCAACTACGACGAGCACGGACAATACCTTGGTGAGTTCCATGCTGACGACCTCATACTGGTCGTGCTGCCCAACGGAGAATTCTACACCACAACGTTCGATATCAACAACCACTACGAGCAAGACATACTACGTATAGAGAAATTCGACCCGCACAAAGTTTGGACAGCAGTACTCATTGAGCCGGAACAAGGATTCACATACGTTAAGAGATTTGCTCTCGAACCATCTCCCCGGCATCAACTCTTCCTGCCTGTGCCAGAACCTGGTGCCAGACATGCACTCGAAGCAGCACGCCTGCTGCTCCTCACCGACACGCCAGCGCCACATCTACTCGCGCACTATGCCGAGCCCGACGACTTCCGCGAGCCATTGGAGTTCAACGCCGAGGAGTTTATCGCACAAAAGAGCTTCAAGGCACGAGGCAAGCGCCTGACAACATTGAACGTTGCCAATGTGGAAGAAATCCCTGCGGAGGACAGCCCAGTGGAAGACGATGCTGTGGAAAACAGTCCTGAGGCAGACGGCCCAGAGGCTGACAGTCCTGAGGCAAATAGTTCAATGACGGACGGCCCAGAGACAGACGGCTTAGAGACTGATATCTCAATGACAGACGATTCAGAGGCAGACACTACGCCCGTCGGCTCACCCACCGACCCAACCCCAAATCTCGACCCAGAGACAGGACAGTTCAGCCTTTTCTGAAATGAACAAAATATTCACCATCGCCATCGCTGCGCTCATCGCCCTATGCACTACGCAGGCCGATGCACAGCACACCACCGTGGCTACCAGCCTCGGCATAGGACGTACACGCCTGCTTGACACATACCTGTCACCCATTCAATACAGCGGACCCGCACTCACCCTACAGCACGAACGACTGCGTGCGACACACCTAATGTCGAATCACGTCAGCTTTCAGAGCACAACGCTCATAGACATGGCAAGCACAAGCAACATCGTCGACAATGCCACACAGCTCAGCGCTAACATACAATACTCCGCCACATGGCACTACAACTGGACACCAACACCAACATGGCGCATCATGGCCGGACCCACACTGGCGACAACACTCGGAGGAATATACAACACACGCAATGGCAACAACCCAGCCCAAGCCATCGCCAACCTACATCTCGGGCTCTCGGAAGCACTTATCCTCACCTTTAAAATCAAGGGCCACACACTGCACCTGCGACAGCAGGCTGACCTGCCCCTCATAGGAGCAATGTTCTCACCAGCATACCAGCAAAGCTACTACGAGATATTTTCTCTCCGTCACTACGACCACAATATTTGCGCCACACATCCATTCAACGCACCATCAATACACCACCAACTCTCCCTGGACATCCCCATACGCCGAGCCACAATACGCACAACATACCTTGCTGCCATACGACAAAGCCACGTCAACAACATCCGGCATCACGCATACACACAAGCATTCACCATCGGATACGTACGCCACATCAGCATCAAGCATCCAAAGGAAGCCTCTGCAAAGGACTTCATCATGTGATTATCATACCATTTTCACCCCGCCATAAGTATCACCTGGTGAGACCCATGAGTATCACCGGTGAGACGCGCGAGTATCACCGGTGATACTTGTGCGTCTCACCGGTGATACAACTGCAAACCTCCTGGACCTTTTAATCCAATCCCTATGGAACTTTTTGACATTAACCTCAACGATAACGAAAACAATAACGAAAATACTTAAGCGCTACCCTTTCAGTGTTGCCACATGCGTGGCAATATGGGTGCTATCTCTTGCACCATTGGGCGAGATAGAGGTTGTGCAGGATGCCCAGCTGAGCGACAAATGGGCCCACTGCATCATGTATGGAGGATTTGTGATAGTGATGTGGGCTGAATGGACGCTAAGGAGAAGGGACCACCCCCAGCCGGACCACCCCCAGCCCCTCCCCAAGGGAGGGGAGAAGGGAGTGGAGAAGGGAGGGGAGAAGGGAGCCTCTACATTAACATTCTTGGTATTCCCCATCGTCATGGGTGGTCTGCTGGAGTTGTTGCAGGCCTACGCCACTACATACCGCAGTGGGGAGTGGATGGACCTGTTGGCGAATACTATCGGCGTAGTGGCAGGTAACGTGCTGGCACTTCCTTTTGCACTATACGCGCGGCGAAAGGCAAGATAAGCAACGTGTTAACCAAGAGCTGTGCCCACAATGGCCATACATCAGGCACGAAACACATAGCGACGTAGATGAGGGCAGCCAGCAGTGTGTAGGCTGCCATTTGGCGCATGGGATACGCAATGGGGTTCTTGCGTTGCCCAACAAAATAGCTCAAGACCATGCATGTACCGTAGCCAGCCACGCCGCCCCAGGCACAAGCCCAGTAGCCGTAGCGCGGGATGAACAGTATATTGACAGCAAGCAGCACCGCACAGCCTGTGAGAGAAAACCAGGCGCCATAGATGGTCTTATCGATGAGTTTGTACCAGAAAGAGAGGTTGAAATATATGCCCATCATAATCTCTGCTGCCATAACAATAGGCACCACGCCAAGTCCCTCGCGATAGTCGGCACCGATGATGTATTGCAGCACGGGCATGTAGCCGATGACACACAAATAAGCAAGTAGCGTGAAGATAAGGAAATATTTCATCGCCGTGGCATAGTACTCTCCCTTGTCAGCATCCTTGGCCTTGGCAAAGACGATAGGTTCGTAAGCGTAGCGGAAAGCTTGCGTAATCATCGCCATTATCATCGCAATTTTCACACAACTACCATAGACGCCAAGCTGCACATTGGCCTGAGATGAATCGGGATAGACGAGCGGGAAGATTATCTTGTCAGCCACCTGATTGAGTATGCCTGCCACACTGAGCACAAGGATTGGCCATGAATAGGCGAGCATGCGACGCAGCAGCGGCAGCGACACCTGCCAATGTATCTTCAGTAGCATGGGTATGAACAGCAAGCTAATGAAGCTCGTGCACATCAGATTGATGAGGAAGACATAGAACACAGATGTGCGTCCAAGCCACACAAAGAACAAAACGTTGAGGCCAATGCTGAGGCCGATGTACAAAAGCTTCAGCGTGGCAAAGCGGATAGCGCGCTTCTGATAGCGGAGATAGCTGAAGGGTATGGCCTGCAATGCATCCATAACCACCACAGCAGCCATCATCAGCAGGTATTCTGGGTACTGGACATAGCCCAATGCAGCAGCAATGCCATCTATACCGGCAAACATAGCCGTAAGGAACAGAACCGAGAGGGTGCCCACAACGGCAAAGGCCGTGGAGAAAACCGTGTCGGGACGTTCACTGTCATCATTGGCAAAACGGAAAAGGGATGTCTCCATACCAAAGGTGAGCAGAGCGAGAATCAACGCGGTGTAGGCATAGACATTAGTGCTAATGCCATAGTCGCCAGATGACTTGGGCATGTAGTGGGTGTAGAGGGGCACAAGAAGATAGTTGAGGAAGCGCCCGACAATGCTGCTCAGACCGTATATGGCTGTATCCTTGAACAGCCCTTTCATCTTTGACATAGAGTGATAACGATAAACTTAAACTCTTTAAACTTCTTAAACTCCTCAAACTCCTTCACATGGCCTAAAAGAAGATGTTTGCCACAATGATAGCAGTGACCATTGATGCGAGGTCGGCAAATAGTCCGCAAGGCAATGCATAACGCGTGCGGCGTATGCCCACGCTGCCAAAGTAGACGGCAAGGATGTAGAATGTGGTGTCTGTGCTGCCCTGGAAGATGCATGACAGTCGACCCGCAAGGCTGTCAGGGCCGTATGTCTGCATGCATTCGAGCATCATGCCACGTGCTCCGCTGCCGCTGAGGGGCTTCATCAACGCTGTGGGCAGCGCACCGGCGATGTCGCCGTTGCCGCCACAGGCCTCTACACACCATGCTATGCCACTGACGAGCCAGTCCATAGCGCCGGATGCGCGGAAGGCAGCAATAGCAACGAGTATGGCTACAAGGTAGGGGATGATGCCGATGGCTGTATGGAAGCCTCCCTTGGCACCCTCAACGAAGGATTCGTAGACGTTGATGCGCCGACGCAAGCCCGCTAGGATGAAGGTAAGGATGATGCCGAGCAGAATGATATTGGCCACGTTGCCAGAGAAGACGCCCATCGCCTCGCGGCTTAGCACCTGAGCAGCCCAGGCCATGCCGGCAACGATAAGCGCGAACAGGGCCAGAGTGATGAGCACAGGACGATTCCACAGATTGATGCGCTGTATGGCTCCCGTGAGCGCCACACCTGCCACCATAGAGATGAGTGTGGTGAGCAAGATGGGTAGGAAGACATCGGTGGGCTGGGCTGCACCCATCTGAGCACGATAAGCCAAAATGGACACAGGCACGATGGTCAGGCCTGCCGTGTTCATCACCAGAAACATAATCATCGAATTGGAGGCTGTGTCCTTGCGCGGATTTAGCTCCTGCAGGCCCTCCATAGCCTTCAGGCCCAACGGTGTGGCAGCGTTGTCGAGGCCAAGCATGTTGGCAGAGAGATTCATGAAGATGTTGCCAACGACAGGATGACCCTCTGGGATTTCAGGGAAGAGTCGCCGGAAGAGCGGTGACAGCCATTTGGCGAGATGCTCGACCATACCCGCACGCTCACCAATCTTCATGATGCCCATCCACAGGGACAGAACACCTGTCAGGCCGATGGAGATCTCGAAGCCTGTCTTAGCGGATTCCATCGTGGCATCCATGATGGCGGGAAAGACTTCAACATCGCCAAAGAAAGCCAGCTTAACTGTAGCCACTATTGCTGCAATGACAAAAAATGCTATCCAAATATAGTTCATAATGATAATCCTCCTTAACTTCTTAAACTTCCAATTCTATGGGTGCGAGGACAGAGAGCTACGCTTGTCGCGGTTGTAACTCCTGTAATCGTCAAGTGGGATTTCTACGTCAGGTTCTTGCAATTCGCCCACCGCCGGCAGACGTAAACGAAGGTACTTGATTGTCAAACCTCGCGCCAACCATTGTTGTTCGTAGTAAGTGCGGATGGAGAGGTCTAACGTCTCACTTCCCTCATCACTCATCACTTCTCCATATAAGTCATCGGTACAGGCATCAACGGGCAGATGGTTGACCTCAGCAACAAACTTAGTATATGTGAACAGGAAGTTGCTGTCCGTCTTGAGATGGATAATGCCATTATCTGGCAAGAAATGCCTGTAGCGCTGCAGGAAGAATGTTGACGTAAGACGCTTTGTAGCTTTCTTCATCTGCGGGTCTGAGAATGTCAGCCATATCTCACAGACTTCATCAGGAGCAAAGAAGCGATCGATGATTTCGATATTGGTACGCAGAAATGCAACGTTCTTCAAACCTTCGCGCAACGACTCGGTGGCTCCCGTCCACATTCGTGCGCCCTTGATGTCCACGCCGATAAAGTTACGGTCAGGGTAGCGGCGTGCCAAACCCACAGAATATTCACCGCGTCCGCACCCGAGCTCAAGCACGATGGGATTGCTGTTGTGGAAGACCTGTTCGTGCCAATGACCACGCATCTCAAATGGCACGTCTTCGACTACCGAATAGGGGTACTCGAAGACGTGTGGATAGGTCGCCATGTCGGCGAATTTGGCTAACTTGCCTTTGCTCATCTTTCACGGCCTATGGCCATTGAACATTGTCCATTGAACAATATTATTCAATCACAACAGTCGTCCAGTTGTGGACATCGGGTTCGATGCCGTACTGGATGTTGATGAGTTTCTGGTAGAGTTTGGTGCTAATGGGGCCAGGTTTGCCATCGGCGGCAAAGACATAGCTCTTGCCTGTCTCGGGGTCGTCGATGCGCTCAATGGGGCTGATAACGGCAGCAGTGCCGCATGCACCTGCCTCTTCGAAGGTAGAAAGCTCCTCAAGCGGAATCTGTCGGCGTTCGACCTTCAGCCCAAGGTCTGCAGCAAGCTGCATGAGGCTCTTGTTGGTGACAGAAGGCAGGATGCTGCTGCTGAGCGGGGTAATGTAGGTGTTGTCCTTGATGCCGAAGAAGTTGGCTGCACCACACTCATCGATATATTTCTTCTCCTTGGCATCGAGATAGAACTCGCAACTGTAGCCCTGCTCGTGTGCCCAAGTGTTGGCACGCAGACTGGCAGCGTAGTTGCCTCCCACCTTGTAGCAGCCAGTGCCAAGAGGAGCTGAACGGTCGTAGTCGCGAGTAATAACATACGGCGTGGTGGAGAAACCTCCCTTGAAGTACGGCCCAACAGGAGTAGCAAAAATGAGGAACAGATAGTCGTTGGCAGGATGCACTCCGACCTGAGCCGTGGTACCAATGAGCAACGGACGCAAATATAGGGTGGCACCACTCTCATAGGGCGGGATAAAGCGCTCGTTCAGACGAACAACTTTTTTCACCATCTCCACGAACATCTCAGTAGGGACCTCAGGCATCACAATGCCTCGCGAAGTAGCTTGCAGGCGAGCTGCATTCTCCTCTGGGCGGAATACACGCACCTTGCCGTCGGGACAACGATAAGCCTTAAGGCCCTCGAAAGCCTCTTGGCCATAGTGCAGGCAGGTGGCTGCTATACTCATATTGATAGTTGTGTCTGAGGTGACCTCTATTTCGCCCCATTTGCCGTCACGCCAGTAGCAACGGACGTTGTAGTCGGTCGGGATGTAACCGAAACCGATGCTTTTCCAGTCAATGTCTTGCATATTTGAAGTTGAGAGTTGAATGATTACTTTTTGTTGTTTGCTGTTTCTGCCTCAAGCAATTGATTCACTTGTTCGTCCACCTTGGTGAGCCTGTCACGGCAAAAAGCAAGGAGTTCTTGTGCCTTGGCCAGCTTCTCGGCCAGAGTGTCAATGGGAACATTGCCAGATTCCATCTGGCGCGCGATGTCCTCCAGTTGGGTCATAGCTTCTTCGTAGGTCTGCATGGTCAATTCATCACCATTTGGAGGAACTTATCTATTGCAGCACTCAGCCCATCGATGTCGCGTCCGCCAGCTGTGGCGAAATGCGGTTGTCCACCGCCACCGCCCTGCATCAGCTTGGCGGCATCACGAATAATCTTGCCAACATTCACACCGTGCTCCTTCACCAGCATGTCGCTGGCGGCACAAGTGAGCATTGGTTTTCCCTCGTTGACACTGCCGATACACACAATGGCATTATCCACCTCAGCACGAAGCTGGAAGGCGATGTCCTTGACAGCTTCAGCAGGCAAAATGGTGCGTCCGCTGATGAGGCATATGCCATTGCGTTCAACAGCATGTTGCAGCAACTCTTGCTTATAAGCCTGAGCTTTCTCGTGGATGAAAGCATCTGCCTGCTTCTTCATCTCTGCATTCTCACACACGAGGCGCTCAATGGCAGCCTTGACATCAGGCACACCATTAAACAGCTGACGCATGGACTCAATGCTGTCTTGCAAATTATAGAGCACATCCTCGACCTTTGCTCCTGTTATGGCCTCAATGCGGCGTATGCCAGCGGCCACGCTGCTCTCGCCGACAATCTTGAACATACCAATCTGGCCGGTAGCCTTGACGTGGCAACCGCCACAGAACTCCACGCTGCTGCCAAACTGCACCACACGTACACGGTCGCCGTATTTCTCACCGAAGAGGGCTATGGCACCGAGTTCTTTAGCTTGCTCAATGGGCACATTGCGATGATCCTGAAGAGGTATGTTCTCGCGGATGCGAGCGTTGACGATGCGTTCTACTTGACGCAATTCCTCGGAAGTGACTTTCTGGAAATGGCTAAAGTCGAAGCGCAAACCATCGGGCGAGACGAGCGAGCCCTTCTGCTCGACGTGTGTGCCAAGCACCTGTCGCAGAGCCTGATCCAACAAGTGCGTAGCACTGTGATTGGCCTCGCTGGCACGGCGACGGTCGGTGTCGACACATGCCATGAATGGCGCTTCGGGATGCTCTGGCAGACGTTTGGCAATGTGCACAGTGAGTCCGTTCTCGCTCTTGGTGTCGATGATATCAATAGTCTCGAACTCGCTGACGAGGGCACCCTGATCGCCTACCTGTCCACCCATCTCAGCATAAAATGGCGTGTAATCAAGGACAATCTGATAGTAGGTCTGTTTTTTCTGCACTATACGACGGTAACGCAGGATGCGACATTCGTATTCGGTGTAGTCCCAACCGACGAAACTGGTAGATTCAACTGCAGAACCGTCAACCACATTTACCCAGTCGTCTGTCTCCACAGCGGCTGCATTGCGGGCGCGCTCCTTCTGCTTCTGCATCTCGGCGTTGAATCCTGCCTCGTCCACTGTAAGTCCATTCTCGCGGCAGATGAGTTGTGTCAAGTCAAGCGGGAAACCGTAGGTGTCGAAGAGCGTGAAGGCATCTGTGCCGCTGATTTCTGTCTTGCCAGCAGCCTTGGTATCAGCCATCACACGGTCAAGCAGCTTGATGCCCGTCTCCAGTGTACGCAGAAAACTCTCTTCCTCCTCCTTCATCACCTTGGCAATGAGCTCGCGTTGTGCCACGAGTTCAGGATATGCCCCACCCATTTGCTCGGTGAGCGTAGGCAGCAACAGGTGCATGAACGGACGTTTCTGTCCGAGGAAGGTGTAAGCGTAGCGCACAGCACGACGCAAAATGCGTCGGATGACGTAACCGGCTTTGGCATTACCCGGCAGTTGGCCGTCGGCAATAGAGAATGCCACAGCGCGTATGTGGTCAGCAATAACACGCATGGCGACATCGATATCCTCGCTTTGGCCATAACGTTTGCCAGACAGCTGTTCGATGGCACGAATGGTGGGCTGGAAGACATCGGTGTCATAGTTTGAGTGTTTGCCTTGGATGGCGCGCACAAGTCGCTCAAAGCCCATACCAGTGTCTATCACGTTCATGCCCAGAGGCACAAGCGAGCCATCGGCACGACGTTCAAACTGCATGAAAACGATATTCCAGATTTCTATGACCTGAGGATCGTCTTTGTTCACGAGTTCGCGTCCAGGCACTTTGGCTTTCTCTTCAGGTGTGCGGCTGTCGAGATGTATCTCCGAGCACGGGCCACAGGGGCCTGTATCACCCATCTCCCAGAAATTGTCATGTTTGTTGCCATTGATGATGTGGTCGGCAGGCACGTGTTTTGCCCAGAAGCTGGCTGCCTCGTCATCACGTGGTATATTATCTTCGGGCGAGCCCTCGAACACTGTCACATACAAATCTTTAGGGTCGAGACCCAACACGTTGACAAGGTATTCCCAGGCCATGTCGATGGCACCTTCCTTGAAGTAGTCACCAAACGACCAGTTACCAAGCATCTCGAACATCGTGTGATGGTATGTGTCATGTCCCACCTCCTCAAGATCGTTGTGTTTGCCACTAACACGAAGGCATTTCTGTGAGTCTGCACGTCGACGAGGTTCAGGGTCACGCTGGCCAAGAATAATGTCCTTCCACTGGTTCATACCAGCGTTGGTGAACATAAGTGTGGGATCGTCTTTGACGACCATCGGAGCAGATGCCACTATAGTGTGGCCTTGTTTAGCAAAAAATTCTTTGAAGCTCTCTCGAATTTCGTTGGCTGTGAGCATCTTTATAATTAAATTTGACTGTTAATGCTGAATTATAATGCGGGCGCAAAGGTAGTGAAAAAGTTGGAAGTAAATGGTTGAGAATTGAAAGATTTGTATAAAAATAGCAAAATTATTGTCAAATGTTTGGTTAGGTCGCAGAATGGACGTACTTTTGTCAAGGAATCTTTCAAATTTCAACTTTCGAATATGCCATTAAGCCCACAGAAGGACCTCAAGCAGTTTTATTCCATAGCAGAGGTGAGTGAGATGTTCTCGCTGCCAGCATCGTTGTTGCGCTACTGGGAGAAAGAGTTTCCCAGCCTTCGGCCTCGCAAGAGCAACAACAATGTCCGAATGTACACACGCGAGGATGTTGAGGAAGTGCGGCTCATTCGAGACTTGGTGAAAGGACGCAATATGAAGTTGGCAGCAGCTCGAGAGCTACTTCACCGCAACCGCGAAGGAGTGCGCAATAGTTCCGACTTGATGGCACGCCTGCAGAACGTGCGTGAGCAACTCGTGTCCATCAAACGAGAACTTGACAGAATCAACTAAGATGCTATTTTAGGCCATAAGGGACTCAGAGCGTTACGCCATTCTTGAATATTGCAAACTCGGCATTGCCGTGAACTTCCGCAGCTGTGCGCGTGCGGCCTGACGCAACGTCAATGACGCAGTTGATAAAACGTTGCAACAGCTCAGCCATCGATGCTCCATTAAGTAATGCGCCCGCATCGAAGTCAATCCATTGTGGCTTGCGACGGGCCAAGTCGCTGTTGGAGCTCACTTTCATAGTAGGGACAAATGTGGAGAAAGGTGTTCCCCGACCCGTTGTAAACAGTACGAGCTGACAGCCTGCCGCCGCCAAAGCTGTGCTTGCAACAAGATCGTTTCCTGGCGCGGAAAGAAGATACAACCCATCTCTCACCTCACTACTCTTTTCCCTCTTCTCTAATCTCTCACCATACTCCAGCACTCCCACAACAGGAACTGTGCCACCTTTCTGCGTACATCCGAGAGCCTTCTCTTCAAGCGTTGAGATGCCTCCAGCCTTGTTACCAGGCGAAGGATTCTCACCCACAGGCTGACCGTGACTTCGAAAATAATCTTTGAAGTCGTCAATGAGATGGCAAATCTGTTCCCGCACCTGTGAAGATACAGCGCGTTGAATGAGAAGTTGTTCTGCGCCAAACATCTCTGGTACTTCCGTTAGGATAGCTGTGCCGCCTTGCTCCTTGCAGAGCCAGTCGGTGAAGGCTCCAAGAAGCGGGTTGGCTGTGATACCAGAAAACCCATCAGAGCCTCCACACTTCAGCCCTATATGCAATTTATTAATAGGTACACGCACGCGAGAGTCGGTCCGAGCCTGAGTGAATAATTCCCTGACAAGACGCAGGCCTGCTTCCACTTCATCACCCTCGACTTCTTGACATATCATGAAACGAATGCGCTGGCGGTCGTAGTCACCCAACAGCATCTCGAACTCACGCGGCTGGTTGTTCTCGCAACCGAGTCCCACCACCAGCACGCCGCCAGCATTGGGATGCAAAACCATATCGCGAAGAATCTTGCGCGTATTCTCGTGATCGTCACCTAACTGAGAGCAGCCATAGTTATGCGGAAAGTAGTTAATCTCTACCTCGTTATATTCTTCTCCATCCACTATTTTATCCTGTATCTCAGCCCTAACTCGCTCCACTATTTGTCGACATATGCCATTGACACAGCCCACTGTAGGTATGACCCAAATGTCATT
Organism: uncultured Bacteroidaceae bacterium; assembly: GCA_905233465.1. Taxonomy (GTDB): domain Bacteria; phylum Bacteroidota; class Bacteroidia; order Bacteroidales; family Bacteroidaceae; genus Physcousia. The sequence goes on from CAJOEI010000002.1 coordinate 137,480, forward strand.
GCGAATACCTACTTGACCATCAGGTCGCTGGTAACCAAGAAATGAGACTCCATCATCTCCACGCCGTCCCGTTGGCAAGGGGAAGTCCTCATCCTTACAGGATGGCAGAGAGGAGGCTGTCTCCAAATTTGTCTTCACATTGTTGTGATCTACCAATTGGCCAGCGGTGATATCCTGCTTGGCATGACCTATGGGAAAACCATATTTAATAATATCCTCACCCTCACGAATATCTCTCAACGCCACTTTATGCCCAGCAGGTATGTTGTCGGCTAAGACTATATGTTGCCCGCCAAATGACATCTCTGAATTGGCCATTAATGGCTGTAGTGCTACAGCAACTGTATCTAATGGATGTATTTGGAGTATTTCTCTCATACGGTGTACTTATGATAACAGTGATACTTTTATTTGGGGCTACTTGTCAATTCCGTATAGTTCATTATACGCATCTCCGTAGCCTCGCATATTTCTTTTGCCAGATCATTGAGGGTATGGAAATGTTCATAGTTTGAAATGCCATCCATCTGCCAAGGCGATAGTATGAGCATCCGACCTTCAGCACACGCGAAAAAACGTCGCTCTGATGGCTTCCAATAGCGCGAGATGGGCTGCGCCTGCAAAAGAATCAAAGGATAACCCTCGTCAATGGCTTGATTGGCCACAAGGCTTTCGCCCCTCGAGATACCAGGTGTCACTAATACTGTTCCCTCATCTGCCTGTTGTATCAGCTGTGCTCTTTCATTGGCATAAGCCTTCGTCAGATGAGTGGGTGCCACCCGCGAATCAATAGCCATACGCTCACGCTCCTTATCAGTAAGGGCCACTGCAGCCAATATTGATGCCCGTTCCTCCGCGTCCACCTGCGTGAAGCGATGAAAGAAGACCTGCGCTTTCATCGGATATTTCAGGAGGAATAGGTTACCATAGGCCGCATATTCGCGCCCACCTATCCATAAATGCAACTGCCGCTCCATCAACCGCGGACACTCCTCGCGGATCCTCGCCCGCAATGGGTTCTCCAACATATATCGCTTGATATTCTCGAGCATGCCAGGGCGATTGATGATGCGATCATGATAGCCGGATTCGAAAAGCACGGGTCGCAAGCCTTTCTCCTCTGGTATCCCCGCATTATATCCCGAAGGAGAAGCCTCGGGCACAATAACCACGACAGCAGCCTGCTTTTCCGTTCCCTCATTCGAGGCCTCAGTGCCCAGCGTTTCTCCGCTGGGCTGCCTCTTGGCAGCAGCAGCGGGATTTATCACAGCGTTCTGAAGCGCCCACCAAGCCCTTGTGCAGCCCGTCTTGAAACCCCGGATTATGCTTCCCAGATGCTTCCCCTCTGGCAACCGCTCCTTCACGCGAATAAGTATGTGAATATGATCAGGCATCATAGCCACACGCCAAACATCCACTTGTGGATAAACCATCGTAATCTTCGGCACCTCCTCTTCAAGCACTCTTCGACCTAACTCCGACAATACCATGTGCGGTGCTTTCCAATCCCTCATCCATGCCTCTTTGTCCAACCGTTTCGTCGCCATCGCACTCCCCTCAATATGTCCGAATACACGAGCTCGTCCTTCCGTGACTATCGTCACCATATACGTTCCCACCTCACTATAGTCATGCGCCCAAGACCGCCGATGTCCGCTCGGCTTCACCTCGTTGCGCACAGCACCGTGATTGCTGTAGTGCTTCTCTTCGGATTGTTCCATTACAGGTAACATACAATGGTTTATTGTTCTTTTGCCCACAAAAGTACAACAAAGCTCCGAATAATACCCTAACCTCCCATAAAACCTCGATTATTATAACTTTATTTCACTTTTGGCAATTACTCATTCCCGCCAAACATCCTCCGGTCGATGCTCTTGCATCATGCGGACGATGCTACTGCATCCTGCGGACAATGCACGTGCATCGTCCATAGGATGCATCATCTTATTAATAAAGTTGTGAGGGGCAAGAATTCTTGTCCCTCACAACTCTTTATAAACAAGCTCAATTAGTCAGCCAACTTGGCGCAAATGAACTCTCGGTTCAGACGGGCGATGTTAGCGATGGTCTCGTTCTTCGGGCAGACAGCCTCGCAGGCGCGGGTGTTGGTGCAGTTACCGAAGCCGAGCTCATCCATCTTGGCCACCATTGCCTTTGCGCGCTTGGCTGCCTCGGGACGACCCTGGGGCAGGAGAGCAAGCTGGGATACCTTGCTGGAGACGAAGAGCATGGCAGAGCCGTTCTTACAAGCTGCAACGCAGGCACCGCAGCCGATGCAGCTGGCGCAGTCCATAGCCTCGTCTGCATCCTGCTTGGGGATTAGGATGGCGTTGGCGTCCTGAGCCTGACCAGTGCGGATGGTGGTATAACCACCGGCCTGAATGATCTTGTCGAAAGCTGAACGATCGACCATGCAGTCCTTGATGACAGGGAAACCTGCAGAGCGCCAAGGCTCGACGGTGATGGTGTCGCCATCGTTGAACTTACGCATGTAGAGCTGGCAGGTTGTAGCACCACGCTCGGTCTTGCCGTGAGGTGTGCCATTGATGTAGAGTGAGCACATACCGCAAATACCCTCGCGGCAGTCGTGGTCGAAGACGAAAGGTTCCTTGCCTGCTTCGATGAGCTCCTCGTTCATAATATCGAGGGCCTCGAGGAATGAGGTGTCGTCTGGAATGTTCTTCAACTCGTGAGTGTCGAAGTGACCCTTCTCCTTTGGGCCGTTCTGTTTCCAGAACTTAATGGTTACACTGATATTTTTTGCCATGGTGATTAATTCTTGTAGTTACGGGTTTGTACCTTAATTGCTTCGTACTCCAGAGGCTCCTTGATGAGTTCGGGATCCTTGTCAGCACCCTGATACTCCCAGCAGCCTACGTAGAAGAAGTTCTCGTCGTCGCGCTTGGCTTCGCCTTCTTCCGTCTGGTATTCCTCGCGGAAGTGACCGCCGCAGGACTCGTTACGCGAGAGAGCATCGTGAGCCACGAGCTCGCCCATGGTGAAGAAGTCACGGAGGTGGATTGCCTTGTCAAGCTCCACGTTGAGACCTTCCTTGGAGCCTGGAACGAAGAGGTTCGTGTCGAACTCCTTCTGCAGTTCCTTCATCTTCTGGATACCGGTCTTAAGACCCTCAGCTGTGCGGCCCATGCCGACATACTCCCACATGATGTGGCCGAGCTCCTTGTGGATGGAATCCACGGAACGCTTGCCCTTGATGTTCAGGAGGCGGGTCAGCTCGTCATCGACAGCTTTCTCAGCCTCAGCGAACTCAGGCAGATCAGTGCTGATGCGCGGCCAGATAGCCTGGTCAGCGAGGTAGTTCTGGATGGTGTAAGGCAGCACGAAGTAACCATCAGCGAGACCCTGCATTAGGGCGCTGGCACCGAGGCGGTTAGCACCGTGGTCAGAGAAGTTGCACTCACCGATAGCGAAGAGGCCGGGGATGGAAGTCTGCAGCTCATAGTCAACCCAAACACCACCCATAGTGTAGTGGATAGCAGGATAGATCATCATGGGCTTGTAGTACTTCACGCCGTTGATCTCGTTGGCGAGGTCGCCGGGATAGACATCGGTAATCTCCTCGTACATGTCGAAGAGGTTGCCATAGCGCTGCTTCATGGCGTCAAGGCCGAGGCGGTTGATACTCTCGGAGAAGTCAAGGAACACAGCAAGACCTGTGTTGTTCACGCCGAAGCCCTTGTCACAACGCTCCTTGGCAGCGCGGCTGGCCACATCGCGAGGCACGAGGTTACCGAAAGCGGGATAGCGACGCTCCAGATAATAGTCGCGGTCCTCCTCGGGAATCTCCCAGCCTTGCAGTGTACCTTCCTGCAGCTTCTTGGCATCTTCCAGCTTCTTGGGAACCCAGATACGACCGTCGTTACGCAGAGACTCAGACATCAGAGTCAGCTTGGACTGCTTGTCACCGTGAACGGGGATGCAGGTGGGGTGAATCTGAACGTATGAGGGGTTAGCCATATAAGCGCCCTTGCGGTAGCACTGAACGGCAGCCGTGCAGTTGCAACCCATAGCGTTGGTGGAGAGGAAGTAAGCATTGCCGTAGCCGCCAGTGGCGATGACGACAGCGTTGGCGCTGAAGCGCTCAAGCTTACCTGTCACGAGATTCTTGGCGATGATACCACGGGCGCGGCCATCGACAATCACCACATCTTCCATCTCATAGCGGGTGAAAAGCTTCACCTTGCCGGCTTGCACCTGTGCAGAGAGGGAGCTGTACGCGCCGAGCAACAGCTGCTGACCAGTCTGACCCTTGGCATAGAAGGTACGGCTGACCTGAGCACCGCCAAAGGAGCGGTTGGCCAACATTCCGCCATATTCGCGAGCGAAGGGAACGCCCTGAGCCACGCACTGGTCAATGATATTGTTACTGACCTCAGCCAGACGATAAACATTAGCTTCGCGAGCGCGGTAGTCGCCGCCCTTCACAGTGTCATAGAACAGACGATAGACGCTATCGCCGTCGTTCTGATAATTCTTAGCAGCATTGATACCGCCCTGTGCAGCGATAGAGTGTGCACGACGGGGGCTGTCCTGAATGCAGAAGTTGAGAACGTTAAATCCCATCTCGCCCAGCGAGGCGGCAGCGCTGGCACCAGCCAGACCCGTACCGACAACGATAACGTCAAGCTTCAGCTTGTTCTTAGGGTTCACCAGACGCTGATGTGCCTTGTAGTTGGTCCATTTCTCAGCAACGGGACCTTCAGGAATTCTGCTGTTTATCTTTTTTACTTGTTCAGTTGCCATAATATATTAAGGTTTAATAGTTGATACTTTGGTTAGCCAAAGATTGCAAACTTGATGAGCACAGCAGCAAACATCAGTACCACGATGGTTGACCACCAGAAACCGATGCATTTCCAGCGCTGGAACCAGATCTTGCCATTCCAACCCAGCGTCTGGATTGCGCTCCAAAAACCGTGGTTGATGTGGAACCAGATGGCGCACAGCCAGATGACATACAACACCACAAACAGGATGTGCATAGGAGCTTCATGGAAGGTGTATACAATCCATCCGTAGCCATCAGCTGCACTCAGTGCATTGCCACCGGCAAACTCAATAGGCTTCTCCATCAACTCAGCCCACATCATGTGATACCAGAAATTGGCGAGGTGGAGACAGATACCCAAGCAGACAATAATGCCGAGCACCAGCATGTTCTGACTGGCCCATTCCACCTTCTCAGGCTTGTTGGTCACTGCATAGCTGTCAGCTCCACGAGCCTTCTTGTTCTGCAACGTAAGCCAGAAAGCATACACAAAGTGTAAACACATCAGCGCTGCCAGTCCCACTGTAGCCACTACAGCATACCAATTTGCGCCAAGGAACTCGCAAATCATGTTGTAGCCCTCAGCGCTGAAGAGCGCTACGACGTTCATGCTTGCATGAAACGTCAGGAAGAGAATAAGCGCCAGACCTGTGATGGACATGACTACTTTTCTTCCAATTGAAGAATCAATTAACCACATAAAATTTGGATTTAATAATTATAATTAGGTATAGTTTTGTTGTAAAGTGGTGCAAAAATACTTTTTTTCAATGATTACACAAAAGAAATATGTTATTTTTTCGTTTTGAAACACTTTTCCATCGATTTTATCGGTTTTTACAGCCCTTTTACCTAACTTTGCGGCCACTAATAGTATACAGAACAACAAAAATCAAATTATGATTAAGCGCATCACTGCTGCCGAAGCCGCAGCACACATTGAGAACGGCCACACGCTGGGTCTCTCAGGCTTCACTCCTGCCGGCGTCCCCAAGTGCGTAACGGCAGCTCTTGCAGAGAAGGCTCATGTCGAGCACGAAGCAGGCCGCCCCTTCAAAGTCAATATCCTTACGGGTGCCAGCACTGGACAGAGCTGCGACGGTATGCTGGCCAACGAGCAGGCCATAGGTCTGCGCGCACCTTACACCACAAACCCAGACTTCCGCAAGCACGTCAATCTCAATGAAATCAGCTACACCGACCTCAACCTCAGCAATATGGCAACACAGATGCGCCAGGGTTATCTGCCTTATCCGGACTGGGGAATCATTGAGGCATGTGACGTAGAGATTCACGGCTCCAAAGCTCATATTTTCTTGACGGCCGCTGGCGGCATCAGCCCCACCGTATGCCGTATGGCTAAGCGTGGCATCTTTGTGGAGGTCAACGCATTCCATAGCCCGAAGAGCAAAGGCTTGCACGATGTTTATGAGATTGAATACCACCCCTATCGCACCCCTATCAACATCACAAAGCCCAGCGACCGAATCGGTAAGCCCTACGTGGAAGTCGATGCCGACCGCATCATGGGAATCATTGAGTGCAACATCCCAGATGAGGCACGCGCCTTCAAGGATCCGGATCCCATCACGACAAAGATAGGTCAGAACGTGGCTGACTTCCTCGTGCAGAACATGCGCGAGGGTAAGATACCTCCTACCTTCTTGAACCTGCAGTCGGGTGTGGGCAGTGGCGCAAATGCTGTGCTTGGTGCACTTGGCCACTCAACAGAAGTGCCCAATTTCAACATCTACACAGAGGTCATTCAGGATGCACCCATCCAGCTCATGCGCGAGGGCCGCGTGCTCAGCGCCAGCGCCTGCTCGCTGACCGTCACGAACGAATGTCTCACGGGTATCTACGATGACATGGACTTCTTCAAGGACAAGCTCGTGCTTCGTCCATCCGAGATCTCCAACAACCCGGAAGTCATTGCCCGCATCGGTGTATGCTCGCTCAATACCGCCATCGAAGCCGACATCTATGGTCACGTGAACAGTACCAAAATCTGCGGCACGAAGATGATGAACGGCATCGGCGGCTCGGCTGACTTCACATGCAACAGCTACCTGAGCATCTTCACATGCGGCTCCACCACAAAGGGCGGTGCCATCTCCTCGATTGTGCCATTCGCCAGCCACATCGACCACACCAGCCACTTCGTGGACGCTGTCATCACCGAGTACGGCGTAGCCGACCTGCGCGGTAAGTGCGCTATGGAGAAGGCCGAGGAACTCATCAAGGTGGCTCATCCCGACTACCAACCACTGCTGCGCGACTACTTGAAGTATGCCGAGAAGTACAGCGGCCACACACATCATTGCCTCAGCGCTGCATTCGCCATGCACGACACATTCCTCCGCAAGGGAGACATGCGCCTCACCGACCTGGCAGAATATGTGAAATAAATCCACTGAACAGTTTATTAGACTAAAATTATATCTTATGAATAACAACACTAACAGCACACTGCGCCACATCGTGGCAACGCTGTGCATGCTTCTGTTGCTGCCTTTGGCAGTGATGGCACAGAGCAATTACACCGTCACGGCATCCAAACTAAACGTCCGCGCCACAGCCTCCACCAATGGAGCCGTAGTGGGCTCGCTCTCACGTGGCGAAACAATTAAGGTCAACCGCATCACAGGCGGTTGGGCTGAGATACAATACGGCGGCCGCAAGTGCTTCGTCAAGGCAGACTATCTGCGTGCCTCTGGCAACACAGGCACCACACAACGCTCCACCACAAGCACCCGTCCGTCTACATCGTCTTCATCATCGCAGCGACAGAGCAACTATTCCAGCAGTTCGTCGCGCGACAGCTACTCCTCCAGCTCTACACCAAAGTCTGGTTTTGGCACATGTTTAGAGACCAGCTTTGGCTACAGCAACGACATGTTCATCTGGGGCTTGGGCGCCAGCTTCGGCTTTGACTTCCGTAAGATGTTGTTCATTGGTGCCGGCCCGATGCTCCGCGGTGACTTTGGCGACAACACATCGTTCAATCTGGGTGGCTTCATGAAAGCACGCTTCACAGCTCCCCTCCGCGGTAAGGTGGCACCTATGGTTGGCGCTCGTCTGGGCTATCTTTACAATTTCAAATCCGAAGATGGCGGCATGTTCTATGGTGGCGATGTCGGCGTTATGTTCAACAAGCGTTTCGATATTGCCTTCCAGTTTGAGTGGGCTAAGGGCGGTGGCCCCAGCGGTGGCCCGGGTGAAGGCCAAACGCAACCTTCTGAACCCACCAAGCCCAGTGAGCCATCTGCACCATCACACATACGACGCTTCCAACCCTCACAAGGTGGCGGCAATGGCCAGACACAACCCTCTGAACCCAGCAAGCCCAGCGAGCCATCTGCCCCAGACGGCGCACCGTCGAAGTACATCTTCATACCGTCTCTGACCCTGTCTCTCTCGTTCTAAATCATGCTTAGATATATTTGCGCGGCTGTGCTTGTTGTCACAGCCGCTTTTGTCAATGCACAGCAGCTGGCTTTCCCCGGTGCCGAGGGCTATGCGGCCTACGCCACTGGCGGTCGCGGCGGCACAGTGGTGCATGTCACCAATCTCAATGCCTCTGGTGCAGGCTCGCTGGCCGATGCCGTGAGCCACACCAATCGCATCGTGGTGTTTGATGTCGGCGGTGTCATTGACATCACCAACTCCAGCATTACCATTGCCAACAACGTCACCATCGCAGGCCAGACGGCTCCAGGCGAAGGCATCACCATCTACGGCGGCCGCATAATAGCATCCGGCAAAAGCAATATTATCATCCGCTACATTCGCATGCGAGGCGGCAAAAGCGTTGCACAGAAGAAATGCACGCTGACGATGGACAACTGCGAGAATGTGATTCTGGACCACTGTGATATATCATGGGGACCATGGGACAACGTTCACATCACTGATGCCAACAATATCACATTCCAGAATTGCATTATCTCTGAAGGCATTGAGCCACAACGCTTTGGAGCTATCACCGACGGCACACGCAACTGGACCATCTGCCACTGTCTGTGGATCAACAACAAGAGCCGCAACCCCAAGATGAAGTGCTACCTGCAATATTATAATAATGTGTTGTACAACTTCGCAATGGGCATCATAGGCGGCCACTCTGCAGCAGACAACTATCAGGATGTGATGAACAACTACTTCATTGCCGGTCCGAGCACGACATCCGACAAGTATTTCGACGACTGGACAGAGACCGACCATCTTTACAGCACAGGGAACTACTACGACGGCAACAAGAACGGAGTTCTTGACGGTCGCCTCATTACAGACTACCACAGTGCTACACCGATGTCGAGCCCCAACTTCACCACCACCCATCCGATGCACCTCACGAGTGCAGCAGAGGCATACGCCAATGCTGTGGAGCAGGTGGGCGCTTCGCGTGTACGCGACAGCCACGACCGTCGTCTCATAGACCAGCTGACATCCCTCGGCACCAAGGGCACATTCATCGCCAATGAAGACGAACTTGGCGGAATAGGCACAGTAGCTGGCGGCACACGCCCCACAGACACCGACAACGACGGCATGCCAGATGAGTGGGAGCTCGCCAACGGCCTCAACCCGAACTCCAATGATGCCAACGGCAGCAAGTTTGGCAACGGATGGACAAATATCGAGAACTACATCAACAGTCTCGCTGCAAAGACAGCCTTCATCACGGCTCCAACAAACGTAACCGTGACGATGACCAATGCCACCACAGCACGCCTGACCTGGCAATGCGACAAGACCGATGTCGAAGCCATAGTGGTCGAGATGTCACAGGATGGGCAGACCTTTGCTGAGGTACAGCGCCTGGCTGCCACTGCCACATCAACCACCATCACACAACTCACAGCCGGACAGACCTACTACTTCCGTCTGAAGGCTGTGGGAGCATCTGCCGAGTCGCCCTATTCGGCCATTGTTGCCGTCAACGACGAACTCGTCCGGCCCGCAGGCGGCACGCCCGCAGGCACAAACCCCTTCGTGCCTGCCGCCGACCGAGCATATCGCATCATCAGCTATGCATCTATCCCCTTCAACTCCGGCACCAATTTGACCGGAACGCCAAAGTATCTTTGCTTCAACGACGACGGCACACTTGGTACCACCGAGGCCTTCTCACCCACCGACCCCGCTCTGCTGTGGAACTTTGTGGCCTCTGGCGACGGATATGTCATACGCAACCGCAAAGTGCGCAAGAACATAGCGGCACACGATGCCAGCATCAACGGCGAGAACCGTATTGGCCCCACTGACGCCAACGATGTCCTGACCATCAACTATATCGGCGACCGCGACCCCTCACAGCGTGGCATCAGCGAACAGATATCTATGTATCGCATCAACAGCCCCGGCAACCGCAACTATCAAATACGTGCGAAAGGCTTTGGAGATAATTGGTTCTGGGGTTCGGGAACATACGACCGCGCTGACATGATTTTCACATTCGCCGAGACCAATGTGACTGTTGCCACCGAAATCATCGATGTCAAAGCTGGAGTAGCCACCCAAGTCCGATATTACGACCTTCAAGGTCGCCAACTGACAACAGTGCCCACGCACGGCTTCGTCATCGAGCAACGTGTGGACGAGGATGGTAATCAGTTAATACACAAGGTTTTCAGATAAGCTTCTATCACGCTTATCAATTAACCACAAAGGCATAAACAACCATCAAACAAACATCGCAATCGTCTCACCAAGTGAGACGCAAGTGTATCACCGGTGAGACGCACGAGTATCACCGGTGATATTTGCGTGTATCACCGGTGATACTAATCCGTCTCATCAGGTGATATTGCTCCTATTCACCTGAGGGTTTTGGTGCTATTGCTCGTCAATGAATGCAGCCATCTCGGGCTTGTGTGCCATAGCACTGAGGAAGAGCTGCTGCTGGTTGCGGGCGCGGTCGAGGTTATGCTCGGGGTATTTGCATTTCCAGTATTTGTCACCATTGAGATAGTCCCACAGGAATCGTACGCTCTGCATATATGGGAACAGCGTTGCAGCGTATGGCAGCAGTTGGCGCTCTGTTGGCGTGAGGAAGGAAGCAGCCGAACGCAGATAGCCACGTGTGAAGGCCTTGAAGATTTCCATGTTGAAGCCCACCTTCGAAAGGTCTGGGTCGTCCTCTGCCGTGAAGTTGGCGGCAGTGCGCAGAAAGTCGCCATAATCGGAGAATATGAAGTTGGGCATCACAGTGTCAAGGTCGATGACGCACAGCACACGGTCCTGCTTGTCGAACATCATGTTGTTGACCTTTGTGTCGCAATGACAAATACGCTTGGGCAGCTTGCCCTCGCGTCCGAGTCGCTCAGCCAGCGTCATCTCGTCGGCATACGACAGCAGCTCATCAATCATCGTCTGCACCGTCTGTACTCGCCCCACAGGGTCGGCAGCAATGACCTCCTTCAGCTGCTCGAGACGGAACTCCATGTTGTGGAAGTCCTTAATGGTCTCACCCAATTGTTCGGGTATATCGGCCAGCATAGCCTGGAACTGTCCGAAGGCTTCACCGGCGGCTTCGCTGCTCTCAGGGTTCACCGCCTGTTTTGTCACGGCATCGGCAATGAATATCATCATTCTCCAGGGACTGCCGTCGACAATAGCATATAGCCGATCGGGGTCGGCCTTGGTGGGCATGAATGTAAGCACCTTGCGGTCGATGTCATCTGCACCTTGCGCCTCCAGCTTGCGACGTATGTGGCGTGTCACGGCACGGATGTTGCCCATGAGCATCTCGACATCAGGGAAGACGTTGGTGTTCACGCGCTGTAGCACATAGTTGGGAGCATCCGCTTCTGCAGTCTTGACGAGTAATGTGTCGTTGATCAGTCCTTCGCCAAGGGGCTTGATTTCTGCGACCGTGCCGCGTATGGCAAACTGGTCGACAATGGAAAGAAGTTGTTGGTCCATAAATAAAAAAGCTTTAAAGGTTGTTGTAAGTTATCATTCGTTTAATTTGTTAGTGGCGTACCATCGGCAGCGATACCGTTGGCACTGACGTTGAGGATGACAGGCCTTGAACCAGTGGAGAATGTCACAGTGGCATGCCCCTGGTCATCGAGCTGCATGTCAGGGTTCCAATATAGCGTGCGCCGATAGTCGGCTGGTGGTGTTGCGCCTGAGGGTAGATGATAGACAGGATTGTAGAATGTATCTGGCGTGGCAAAACCCTGTAGCACAAAACGTCTGTCGCGGTAGGTGACGCGTTGCCCTTCATTGGGCATGTCCCATACATCAATGGTCACACGATCGATATTGTCCTCCGTAGCACGTGGGTCTGCTCCATTGCGAGGCTGGAAGTCGGTATAGATACGCACACTGTCGAGATTGGTAAGCTGGTTGAAGCGGTTCATCTGCGCTGGCGTGAAATTGAAACTGATATTCCGCCCGTTGTATCGCGGCTCCAAAAGATAGGCATTAGACGAATTCATGTCGCCTACATAGAGACGTGCAATGGAGTTGATAAAGTGGAATCGTCCACGCATCTGACCGCTCATCAGTCCTGCATCAGTGGCGGCATTGAAAGCTTCGTAGGCATCAGCACAGAAAGCAGGCTTGAGGTTCTGGAAGCGACGCAGGCCTTCGTGACGCGCTCTGACGGTCACCGTTTGCATCTGGGTGGCGGACCCGCCACCAGCTAACCCACCACTCCAACCGGAGACCTCCCCTCCCTCATTGGAAAGGCTACGGGTAGGCGAGCTTCGCTCGGGAATGGGGTTGGGGACTGTTCTGCTCTGATAATAATTATATGGCTGTGTGAATCGCGGGTAGGGCCACGATACGCGGACATAATATTCTGCCAGATCCGTTTTCTCTGTCTCCATCACTACCCAGTTGTGCCGCTTCGATGGCTTCCACTTAGTGGTGTCAGAGGCGGCAAGAAAGAAAATGCAATATCCCTCAAAGTCTGGCGATGGGATAGAGAATACTCCGTTGCGCGTGTCCATGTCGCCAACTATGCTTTGGCTGCCGGGCTGTGTGAACTCAGCATGCACACGCACCTCATTCTCTAACGGTTTGTCGCGTTCGGCAAAACGGCTGCGCGCGATGTCAGAAAGCATGCGGTAGCTGCCAGCCGGGAAATGGTTCTCGTGGGCATATGTCTGAGCAATTACAGACTCTATGACTTCGCCCTGCCCAAGGCCGGTGTAGCTGTCCTCGGCCGATATGTCGCCGCTGGTTCGCAAGCTGTCACGGTACTTCCTCGCATCTGTTGACCGGCTCAAAGAGGATTCCATTTGATAAGGCGTAGCCACATCGCTATACGAGCGCACCTCATCCTGCTCGGCGCTGGCTTCATAATTCAATATCTCGCCACGGATGATTGGCGTGATAGTCTCAGCCGGCTGCGACAACGTGAAAGCTCCTGGCACAGCCATCGCGCGCCAGTCATATCGACGCCAACCCTGTGTGAGCATCAGCAGGTCAAGAGCATCGCGATGCTCTGCATCATCTGCCTCGAAGAAGTATGCTGGATCAGGGATATATCCTCTCACCTCAGAGGCAAGAAGCATCTCGCTGAGAATATCAGATGTGTCGTAGGTAGCATCGGATGTGGCTGCATCGCGCACGGCGAGCGAGAGCCCTGCCACATCAGGCTTCGTGCAACGGACATCAATGGTAGTCGTCTCGAATGGAGCATATTCTTCCTTCAGCCCACGGATGTCTATTGCACCACCAACATCCTTCAGCCCACGAGGAGCTGACCAAAACAGCCGGTCTGCCCACACACGGCCTTGGGCATCAAAGACGGTGGCCTGCAAAACACCAATCGGCAACGAGTCGGCGGCAATAAGTGAGCTCAGCTGCACACTATCCACTTTCAATCCACCATTCCCCATTTCACATTCTCCAAGCAGCTCCGTAAACGCCAGCACGCGCCCTTCGTGCATTATGCTTAGCCCCAAAGGCAGACGCGTCGCAGCCCCCGCTGCCGCAATTGTCAATTGTGGATTGTGAATTGTGAATTGTAAATTAACATGCATCGCCACACCGTCTGTTTCGACTGCGGGCAACGTAGCCCTCGCAATGCGGCCATCATCGGCCGTGAAGGTAAATGTATATTCTTGGCCAGCTCGGGGAATAAATGTGAATGTACCACGCCCGCGTGAGCGCGTAGCCACCGGCTGTGACAGACCAGCAGCCGTAGCGTCCAGCCTGCCCGCTATCGCTTCACCATCTTCTGTAGCTGCTTCGAATGCCAAAGTGCATTGTACACCTGCAACCGCATGCCCACCCTCGGGATACAACATCAGCTTCAACGCAGGCTCCTTGGCCCCATCAGAGTAATAACGTCGCAAAGGCCTCGAAGTCATCTCACGATAGTAGTCTCCCGCTTGCAGTGGGTGGTCATAGACAGGGAAAACACGCGAGTAGAGCTTTTCATAGTCTCGATAGAATTCATGTGCCAGCCGCTTGGAAAAGAACCAATCCTCGGCATAGCTGGTATGCTCCTTCTCTGTTCTTCCCCAGTTCAGCTGCCATCTGGTGTATGCTCGCAACTCATAGTAGCCGCCATAGAGCGTATCAGCCAATACAAAGTTGCCATGACCGCGTCCGCCACGCATATTCACTATCTGACGCTCAACAAGATAACCCTCTTCATTCAGCAGTTCCACATACAACACACGGCTCACGTCAGAAGGCCTCCCCGTATCCGTCCGGCGCAAATAGGCCGCATACCAGATGGTGTCACCCATAAAGTAGCATGTGTTGTCCATGTGTACGAACACCTTCTCCTGAGGCACCCCGCTACCAAAGCGAGACAAACGCTCAGCCCAGTCGGCAATGCTTGTCGGTGCTGACACATTCGTTTGCGCCGCAGCCACCACTACTCGTGCCAACAGCACGAGCAAACACAGTATATGTTTTTTCGCTCTCGTTCTCAAATGAATTATGAATTCTGGCGACAAAGATAGTATTTTTGTCACTCTGGCGACGCATATAACACAAAATTTTTTAACTTATCGCACATTTTTCTCTCTTTCTTTTTGCCTTTAAGACTAAATAATCATTATCTTTGCGCCCGTAAGCAACCTAATCTATTATAAAATCGTACATGTCAAATCGTAAATCGTAAAATTGTCAAATCGCTATGACTCTCATCAAATCCATTTCCGGCATCCGCGGCACCATCGGCGGCCGCGCTGGTGACACACTCAATCCCCTTGACATTGTCAAATTCGTATCTGCCTATGCCACACTCATCCGCAAGGTGGACAAGATAGGCACTAACAAAATCGTCGTCGGACGTGACGCACGCATATCAGGCGAGATGGTCAAGAACGTCGTCTGCGGCACCCTAATGGGCATGGGCTTCGACGTTGTGAACATCGGCCTTGCCACAACTCCTACCACCGAGTTGGCAGTGACAATGGAGAAGGCCTGCGGCGGCATCATACTCACGGCATCCCACAACCCGCGCCAGTGGAACGCCCTAAAGCTGCTCAACAGCGACGGCGAGTTCCTCAACGCAGCCGAAGGAGCCGAGGTGCTGCGCATAGCTGCCGCCGAGGACTTCGAGTATGCCGATGTAGACCACCTCGGCAAGTACCGCGAGGACAACAGCTACGACCAGAAGCACATTGACCTCGTCAAGAACCTCGCTCTCGTTGACGTCGAGGCCATTAAGGCCCGCAAGTTCCGCGTTGCACTTGACACCGTGAACTCTGTCGGCGGTGTGATCCTTCCCAAGCTCCTCAACCAGCTCGGAGTCGAGACCGTGACCTGCCTATATGGCGAACCCACTGGCGACTTCCAGCACAACCCAGAGCCGCTTGAGAAGAACCTCGGCGACATCAAGGCCCTGATGCAGAAGGGCGGCTACGATATCGCTTTCGTCGTCGATCCCGATGTAGACCGTCTGGCCCTGTTCTGTGAGGACGGAACCATGTACGGTGAGGAATACACCCTCGTCACCGTGGCTGACTACATCCTGCAGCACACACCTGGCAACACCGTCTCTAACCTCTCCAGCACACGCGCCCTGCGCGACGTCACGCGCAAATATGGCTGCGAATACAACGCCGCTGCCGTGGGCGAGGTGAACGTGGTGACAAAGATGAAGGCCACCAACGCCGTCATCGGCGGCGAGGGCAACGGCGGTGTCATCTATCCCGCTGCACATTGCGGCCGCGATGCCCTCGTTGGCATAGCACTCATCCTCACCTATCTGGCCAAGAAAGGCATGACCACAAGCCAGCTGCGCGCCACATACCCCAACTACGCCATTGCCAAGAACCGCATCGACCTCACACCAGACACAGACGTCGATGCCATTCTGGCCAAGGTGAAGGAGCTCTACAAGGAGCAGGAGGTAAACGACATTGACGGCGTGAAGATTGACTTTCCCGACAAGTGGGTACACCTGCGCAAGAGCAACACCGAACCCATTATCCGCGTCTATAGCGAGGCCTCCACAATGGAAGCAGCCGACCAGCTCGGCAAGGACATCATGGATGTTGTCTACAGCATGACTCGATAACGAAGGGCCAAACGAGATAGATAAGCCTCCGACCGCTAATCAGCAGTCGGAGGCCTTTTATTTTAGTTAATTATTTGAAAAAGCGGGAAAAAGCAGCAAAATAGTATTACTTTTGCAGCGTTTTTGCAATGTAGTCACATAATGAGATACGACACTATAGAATACACCGAGCTCGGGGCAAGTGCTCAGATTGCAACATTCACCCCTCTCACCTCCGCCTTGGGGGAGGTCGGGAGGGGGCCCGCTGAGCAGCACGCCATTATCCATATCAGCCCACGCGGAGAGCAGTTCCAGCAGCAATATGCTCGCTTGGCTGCGGCAGAGGAAGCCCTGATGCACAGCGCTCTATGCAATGGTGGCACAGCCGTCTTCAAACGCTACTTCCTCAGCGATGCAGCCAACCAGCAAGCAGAGATAAACAACAAGGAAACATCCCCATGCTCTGTGTCATGCATACAGCAACCGCCATTGAACGGCTCCAAGGTGGCCGTGTGGATGTATATCGTGCATGGCATGGATGTGCAAGATGAGGATACAGGACTTGTCACAGCAGAGCACAACGGCTACCGCCACCTATGGATGATGGGTATGGTATGCGATGAGGGCATGAGTGACTCTGCCAAGCAGACTAATAAGCTGCTGCAGCGCTACGTCGAGACACTGCAGCACTGCGGAGCAACACTCGCTGACAATTGCATACGCACATGGTTCTATGTGCGTGATGTTGACACACAATACAGCGGCATGGTGCGAGCCAGACGCGAGTTCTTTGCAGCACACGGCCTCACCCCTCACACACATTTCATCTCATCCACAGGCATTGGCGGCGTGCCGGCAAAGCAAAGTGCACTAATACAACTCGGCACCTATGCCCTGACAGGATTCGACCCTGCACAGCAGCACTATCTCTATGCCCCAACACACCTCAACGCGACCTACGAGTACGGCGTCACCTTCGAACGCGGCACGCGCATGGACTATGGCGACCGCAGACATGTTTACATCAGCGGTACAGCGAGCATCAACAACCGCGGAGAAGTGGTGCATGTGGGAGATGTGGTGCAACAGACCTGGCGAATGTGGGAGAATGTAGAGGCACTGCTGAAGGAGGCGGAAGTGACGTTCGACGACGTGGCACAGATTGTTGTGTATCTTCGTGACGTGGCAGACTACGATACGGTATCGCGCCTGTTTGCACAGCGCTTCCCATGCACGCCATACCTGATTACACTTGCACCCGTCTGCCGCCCAGCATGGCTCATAGAGATGGAATGTGTGGCAATACGCCAGCAGATGGACACGCGATTCCGCGATTTTTGAGAATTCTGAGTTAGAGTTAGGTGGCAGAAAAGGAACGTATTGTATGGATAGACACGCTGCGTGGCTGCTGCATGCTGTGCATTCTGTGGTTCCATACAGAAATGTATTACGTTGGCCGGGATGTGACCCCCTATGAATTCTATGTCGGCGATGTGCTCGCAGTCTTCTTCTTTTTGTCCGGTTATCTCTTTCATATAACCAGCAACCCTTTCAATGTGCATCACAAGCTGTATGGCGTGTGGAGGTGGCTAATAATACCATATCTGGTCTTCACGACTGCAATGGCGGTGCCCAAGGCGATGGCACACGGCAATGTCTCTCCCAACATTAGCACAATATTAACAGGACACGCCTCGTGGTTCATCAGCGCGCTGATTGTTGCAGAGATAATGTTCATAGCAATATTATACATTGGGCATAAAGTCCGTCAAGTATCTGTGTCTCTGGCTTAGGCCGCACTTGCGATGCTACTGGCTTCTGCTATAATAGGCAACAGGTTGTCACCATATCACAATGCATGCAATCTGTGGCATGTCAATGAGTCTATGCTGGGCTTCTTCCTGATGACATGCGGATATTTCTTTCATCAATACGAAAAGGCACTGGATAAGGTTTTGCGCCACCCATTAACATTATTGACAATGCTCATACTCTGCGTAGGCATAAAATATGTAATAGCACATACAGGCGCAAAGCTAATTTTCGGCCCCATCATAGTGACCAACTATTACCTCTTTGTTGCAGATCTGCTACTGGTCACCTTTCTCCTTGTCAGCGTGTTCAGGATGCTGCCCCGTACACACTTCATGCAGTGGGTTGGCAGACATTCGATTGTGTACTACTTCTTTTCTGGAGGTGTGCCATTGGCTGTTGGCAAGGCACTTACCAAGCTGGGATTCTGTATAAGCACTCAGACGAACGTCTATCCATGCATAAGTATGGCCTTCGCAATAGTATGCGTATTGTCTACAATAATGGTCTGGGCCGTATACAGATATACGAATATTGTCCGATAATATCCTTTTTCAGGCATGGCACAATAAAAAGTTGATAATAAGAAAGGATAAACGGTTGAAATATTGTATCTTTGCGCCCGCAAATAGAACATAACGTCAACGATAAAGATAAATATAATGGAATACAACTTCAGAGAAATTGAAAAGAAGTGGCAACAACGCTGGGTTGCTGATGGCACTTATAAAGTCAACGAGGACGCGAGCCGCAACAAGTTCTATGTGCTCAACATGTTCCCTTATCCCAGTGGTGCGGGTCTGCATGTGGGTCATCCTCTGGGCTACATCGCCAGCGACATCTATGCCCGCTACAAGCGGTTGTGCGGATACAACGTGCTCAACCCTATGGGATACGATGCCTATGGCCTACCTGCGGAGCAGTATGCGATACAAACTGGGCAGCATCCAGCCATCACCACAGAGCAAAACATCAACCGCTATCGCGAGCAGCTGGATAAGATAGGCTTCTCGTTTGACTGGAGCCGCGAGGTGCGCACCTGCGACCCGCAGTACTACCACTGGACACAATGGGCCTTCCAGCAGATGTTCAACTCATACTACGACAACCGCAGCCAGAAGGCCCAATCAATAGAGAAACTGATTGACCATTTCTCCAACTTTGGCACTGAGGGACTTGATGTAGCACAGACCGAGGAGCTGTCGTTCACCGCTGCTGAATGGAATTGCATGAGCTGGAAAGAGCGCCAGCAGGTGCTGATGAACTATCGCATAGCCTACTTGGCCGAGACTATGGTCAACTGGTGCCCAGCGCTGGGTACAGTGCTGGCCAACGACGAGGTCGTCAACGGTGTCAGCGAACGTGGCGGCTATCCCGTGGAGCAGAAGCGCATGCGCCAGTGGTGCCTGCGTGTATCGGCATACTCACAGCGTTTGCTGGACGGCCTTGAAACAATTGACTGGAGCGAAAGCATCAAAGAGACGCAGCGCAACTGGATTGGCCGAAGCGAGGGTGCCGAGATTGAGATAAAAGTAAAAAGTGAAAAGAGAGAAGAGAAAAATATCTCATTCACCATATTCACCACTCGCGCCGATACAATGTTTGGTGTCACCTTCTTTGTGCTGGCACCTGAAAGCGAGCTCGTAGATCAGGTAACCACATCGGAGCAGCGTACTGCCGTAGATGAATACATCAAATATGTGAAGAGCCGCACAGAGCGTGAGCGCATGATAGACCACACCGTCACGGGTGTGTTCACTGGAGCCTACGGCATCAATCCCATCACAGGCGAGGAATGTCCCATTTACGTGGCAGAATATGTGCTTGCCGGCTACGGCACTGGTGCCATCATGGCAGTGCCAGCTCACGACAGCCGTGACTACGCCTTTGCACGACACTTCAACTTGCCCATAATCCCATTGGTTGAGGGTGCCGACGTGAGCGAGGAGAGCTATGACGCGAAGGAGGGTATTGTGATGAACTCGCCTCGGACAGAAAACGGCAGTGTGGACTATAATGGTGAGCGCCTCATCCTCAACGGCATGACCATCAAGGAGGCCATTGCTGAGACCAAGCGCTTCGTTGAGGCCCACAAGCTCGGCCGCGTGAAGGTGAACTACCGTCTGCGTGATGCCATCTTCTCGCGTCAGCGCTACTGGGGTGAGCCTTTCCCTGTTTATTACGAGCAAGGTATGCCTCGCATGATTCCTGAGTCATGTCTGCCGCTGGAACTACCCGAGGTGGATAAGTTCCTGCCTACCGAGACTGGCGAGCCGCCATTGGGCAATGCCAAGCGTTGGGCTTGGGACACCAAGAATCAAGCTGTTGCCGATTGTTCCGCAATCGACAACGAGACCGTGTTCCCCCTCGAACTCAACACAATGCCAGGCTTCGCAGGGTCATCGGCCTATTACCTCCGATATATGGATCCGAAGAACGACGAAGCTTTGGTGAACGAGCAAGCCGACCAGTACTGGCAGGCCGTTGACCTGTATGTGGGCGGTTCGGAGCACGCCACGGGCCACCTCATTTACTCGCGTTTCTGGAACAAGTTCCTTTTCGACCTCGGTGTGAGCTGCAAGGAAGAGCCCTTCCAGAAGCTAATCAACCAGGGCATGATTCAGGGGTGGTCGAGCTTCGTGTATCGTCTGAGGGGCACAAAGAAATTCGTGAGCTTCGACCTGCTGGATGAGCAATACGATGATGCTAAGAAGAAGAGCATTTACCTCTATCAAGGCATTGCTGCCGATCCAGTCTATGCAGATATCAGCATGGTGAGCGGCAATGTGCTCAACGTGGACAAGATTCGTGAGTGGACACCGGAATTCCGCGATGCTGAGTTCATCCTCAACGCCAATGGTCAGTATATTGTCAGTCAAGCCATTGAGAAGATGTCGAAGTCGAAATATAACGTGGTGAATCCAGATGACATCTGCGAACACTATGGAGCAGATACGTTGCGCCTGTACGAGATGTTCCTCGGTCCTATCGAGCAGTCTAAACCTTGGGACGTGGCTGGTATCGACGGTTGCTTCCGCTTCCTAAAGAAGTTCTGGAACCTGTTCTGGGACAAGGACACCTTTGCCGTCACCGATGGCGAACCCACTAAGGCCGAACTAAAGTCTCTGCACAAGCTTATCAAGAAGGTCACGGAAGACATTGAGACCTTCTCATACAACACGAGCATCCCCGCCTTTATGATAGCCACGAACGAGCTGGCCCAGCTCAAGTGCCAGAAACGTGCCGTGTTGGAACCAGTGGTCATACTCATAGCACCTTTTGCGCCTCACATCGCAGAGGAGCTGTGGCACCTTCTTGGACATCAGACAAGCGTCTGCGATGCCCAGTGGCCGTCGTTCGATGCAAGCTGCCTCGTGGAGGACACCGTTAAGATGATGGTTGCCTTCAATGGCAAGACACGCTTCGGCATAGACTTCGCCGCTGACGCAGACAACGCGACCATTGAGGCCACGGTGCGCGAACACGAGCTGACGCCAAAGTATCTGGAAGGCAAACAGATTGTGAAAGTCATCATCGTCCCCAAACGTATGGTGAATCTGGTAATTAAATAGTTTTCAGCCATGTCATCGCTACCTAAAATCCACATTTGGGATGAGGTGAAGGACTATATCTTCATCTACATCGGTTGCACACTCTACTGCATCGGCTTCTGCTTCTTCATGTTGCCATACCAATTCATCCCCGGCGGATGCACTGGCATAGCTGCCCTCATCTACTATGGCACAGGCATACCTACGCAGTACTCCTACTTCGTCATCAACGTAGCACTGCTGCTGATTGGTTTAAAGATACTGGGGTTCAAGTATTTCGCAAAAACCATCTATGCGGTTCTATGCATAACGTTGATGCTGGAAGTGATACAGAATCTCATTATGCTACCAGACGGCACGTTACCGCGACTGGCAAATGACGAGGACTTCATGGCAGCTGTCATCGGTGGCTGTCTCGAGGGCACTGGTTTGGCCATTGTGTTCATCAACAATGGTTCGACAGGCGGCACAGACATCATAGCCAGTATTGTGAACAAGTACAAGTCGTTCTCTATGGGCCGCATCATCATGTGGATGGACTTCACCATCGTCACCAGCGGCTTCCTTGTACTTGGCGACTGGCACAAGGTGGTCATAGGTTACTGTGTGCTACTCATCTCTATGGTGATGCTGGAATACACCATGAACTCGGCTACACAGAGCGTGCAGTTCACCATAATCTCTGACAAATACGACGAGATAGCCAAGACTATCTCCGACGAGATAGGTCGCGGCGCAACGGTGCTCTACGGTGAAGGCTTCTATAGCAAAGCCTCTCGCCATGTGCTGATTGTCATGGCGCGCGGGCGTGAGAGCGGCAACATCTTCCGACTCATCAAGCATATTGACCCGAAAGCTTTCGTCTCGCAGAGTAAGGTGGAAGGGGTTTATGGTGAAGGCTTTGACCACATAAAGAATTGACGATTTTACGATTTCACGATTTCACGATTATTATGAAATTAGTTTTTGCCACCAACAACGTGCACAAGCTCTCTGAGGTTCGCCAGATATTGGGTGATGCTTTCGAGGTGTCGTCACTTAGTGATATAGGGTGCCATGAGGACATCCCTGAGACGGCCGACACACTGGAGGGTAACGCGCTGCAGAAGGCGCGATATGTGCACGAACATTTCGGTTGCGACTGTTTTGCCGACGACACAGGCTTGGAGGTTGATGCCCTTGGCGGTGCACCAGGAGTGCATACGGCGCGCTATGCTGCTTATTGCTGTGGCGGTGAGGACCACAATACAGCTGCCAATGTGGATGTCTTGTTGGCAAATATGAAAAAAAAGCGTAACCGCAACGCAAGATTCCGCACCGTTATTGCGTTAATATATAAAGGTGAAGAATATCTGTTCGATGGCATCGTGGAAGGCGATATCCTCACCGAACGTCGAGGTACTGATGGCTTTGGCTATGACCCAGTATTCCGGCCAAAGGGATATGAGGGCTCATTTGCCGAGATGGGCGTTGACGCCAAGAATACTATTAGCCATCGCGCACGAGCCACACAGAAACTCGTTGAGTTTCTTAAGGGTAGATAAAAGTTGAAATGAAAGTAAATCGGATAATGAAGAACAATATATTCAATAAGCCCACCGTGCTTCGCAGAGCCAACACGCTGCGAACAGTTGTCATTTTTGTTATCTTCTCAACTTTCATCTTTCATCTTTCAAAACTATCCGCACAACCACTGGGCTCATGGCAAGTATATCCATCCTACACCACAGCCACTAAGGTCATACCTGTTGGAAAGCGCATTTATGGCCTCATGGAGAGCAATCTGATTGCCTACGACACCGAAGATGCGAGCGTGACGACCTTCGACTGCCTGCGACAGCTCAACGATGTCACTATATCGCTCATGGAATATTGCCCTGAGGCCAAGCGTATGATACTTGTCTATGACAACAGCAACATCGACCTCATCTCCACCGACGATGACGATGATGTCCTGAATTTGGCTTATATCAAGCAGAGCAACATGCAGGATAATACCGTCAATGGCATCAGCATGTTTGGCACTACAGCATACCTGGCCACCAATTTCGGCATAGTATGCATAGACGTAGCAGAAGGTGTCATCCTGCACACATACAACCTTGGCGAACGAGTGACAGCAGCTGCATCAGACGGCACATATATTTTTGCCGGAGGAACATCAGGTGTCTGGCGCGGACGCATGAGCGACAACCTGCAGGATCCTGCATCATGGACATGCATACAAACCAATATTCGTTTGCCACAGAAGATGTTCTTCTTCGACGAACATGTTTTCGCCATATCCGGCAGCTATCTATGCTGGTCTCCGGGTAACGGACAACGATTTGATGCAAAACTGTTGTATGCACCAACAAGCGTGAATGTGCAGTCTGACTGCTTCATCTTTGCTGGAAGCCAGCGCATGGACATCTTCTCGGCCTGGAACCAGAGCACAAGCTATCAGGGCAATTTCACATGGAATGATGTCTGTCGCGTGGGCAACACCTTCTGGGCTGCCGACGGCAGCAAGGGCCTCCAGGCATACCGGCTGGATGGCAATGATTTCACTCTGACACAGGCAGAGATACACCCCAACAGTCCGCTACACAGCTACAGTCACCATCTTCGCTACACAGCAGGAGGACGACTGTTGGTCTCAGGCGGTTCGATGAGCTACGGCTACCTGACCAATCCCGGAACAGCCATGATGCTTGAGCCCGATGGCACATGGGTGAACTTCGACAGCCAAAGCGCCATAGACGCAGCTCCAGACAGCAGATTTATCAACGCCACAGACATCGCACAAGATCCACAAGACCCCCAACATCACTATGTCGGAACAGCAACCAGCGGTGTGTATGAATTTCGCAATGGAACATGCGTCAATCATCTGTCACCTTCCAACAGTCCGCTGAGGAGCACGCTGCCCAACGATGCTCATCCTCTGTGGTATGTCATGTGTAGTAGCACGAAATACGACCCCGACGGCAATCTGTGGATTCTCAACTCTGCACAAGACACCATCATACGCATCATGCAGCCCGACGGACGATGGACATCACTCTACTACAGCGAGATAAACCACGTGTCGGCTATGGACAACATAATCTTTGACAGACGGGGATGGGCGTGGATGAACAGCCGGCGTTCAACAGGGCGTGGACTATTCTGCCTCAATTATGGTGGAACTATCACGACATCATCTGACGACAGGCATTACCTGCGCTCGCAAATCGTGAATCAGGACCACACCACATACGCCCCAGACTATTACTACTGCATGGCCGAAGACCTCAATGGCAATATATGGCTGGGTACATCTGAGGGCCCCTTCCTGATATCGGCACCCGAAGATTTCATGGATTCTGATTTCAGGTTTGAACAAGTCAAGGTGGCACGGCAGGATGGCAGTGGGCTGGCTGACTATCTGTTGGCGGGTCTACCTATCACATGCATCACCATTGATGGTGGCAACCGCAAGTGGTTTGGCACTCTCAACAACGGTGTGTATCTCATCAGCGACGACTGTCAAGAACAGATATACCACTTCACCACCGACAACTCACCACTCATAAATAATGACATCAATGACATAGCCATCAACGGCGAGACGGGACAGGTGATGATAGCAACCGCCAAAGGACTCTGTTCATTCATGGCAGATGCCAGCGACGGCATCGACAACCCAACAGACGACGATGTCATAGCATACCCCAACCCCGTCACACCAGACTACAACGGCCCAATAGCAATACGAGGTCTGGCGGTAGGCAGCGACGTGAAGATTGTCACGTCCACCGGACAGATTGTCTGGAGCGGAACCTCCACTGGAGGTATGTTCACATGGAACGGATGCAACGCCAGCGGACGCCGGGTGGCATCAGGAGTGTATATAGTGTTGTCAACACAGCCAAACGGCAAACAGGCTGTGGCAACAAAGATAGCATTCATACATTGAACTTAATTTATGGTGAGCCTGTCGAACCTCTTTAAACCTTAAACCTTAAACTTTGAACTTTTTAAAAAACGTGTTCAGGCAAGACTTTCCCATCCTCTCGCGCAAGATATATGGCCATCAGCTTGTCTATCTCGATAATGCTGCCACGACGCAGAAGCCACGCACTGTGATTGATGCCATGACGGATGAGTATCTCAACGTCAACGCCAATGTGCATCGCGGCGTGCACTATCTCTCGCAGCAGGCCACCGAACTCATGGAACAAGCTCGCGAGACAGTAAGGGCATTCTTGGGAGCACGTTCTACGTCAGAGATTATCTTCACTCGGGGAACCACTGAAAGCATCAACCTCGTAGCAGCGTCATTCGGTCAGGCATTCATGAGCGAATGCGACGAAATCATCCTGACCGAGATGGAGCATCACTCCAACATCGTACCTTGGCAGTTGCTACGCACGCGCGCGCGTATTATTATTAAGGTGTGTCCCATCACCGATGACGGACACTTGGACCTCGAAGCACTCTCACGTCTCTTCACCTCACGAACGCGACTGCTCGCATGCACGGCTGTGAGCAATGTCTTGGGAACGGTGAATCCTCTTGACGCCATCATCAATATGGCTCATGACCATGACGTGCCAGTGCTCGTGGATGCTGCACAGGCTGCGCCGCATATCCCCATAGATGTGCAGAGCCTTGATGTTGACTTCCTGGCATTCAGTGGGCACAAAATCTATGGCCCCACAGGTATCGGGGTGCTCTATGGCAAGGAAGCATTGCTACAGCAGATGCCTCCGTTCATGGGAGGAGGAGAGATGATTGGCCGTGTCAGCTTTGAGCACACCACATTCAACGAACTGCCATATAAGTTCGAAGCCGGAACACCTGATTACGTTGCCTGCACAGGACTCGCGCGAGCACTCGACTACGTCACCGACATTGGTTTGGACAACATTGCGGCACATGAGCACGACCTTGTGACATACGCCATACAACGCCTACGCGAAATCCCTGACATGCGCATCTTCGGGCCCTCCACTGCCGGCGTTATCTCCTTCCTTGTCGGCAACATACACCACTTGGATCTCGGAACGCTGTTGGACCGTCTGGGCATAGCTGTGCGCACCGGACATCATTGTGCCGAGCCACTCATGCACCGACTGGGCATAGAAGGAACGGTTAGAGCATCATTCGCCCTTTACAATACACGCGCAGAGGTGGATACACTTGTCGCAGCTATCGAGCGTGTACGCAAAATGTTCTGATATAATCTCCTCCCCCTCAGCCTCAGCTATATGCGGCAACTCAACCTTTTCTGAACCTGCCAAATCAGCAATGGTTCGCGCCACTTTCAATATGCGGCTATAGGCACGGGCTGAAAGCTTCATTCGTTCCATTGCCAATCGCAGCATTTTCATAGATGACGCATCAGGAGTGGCATATTCCTTGAGCATTCATAGCATTGCAATGGATACCCTTGTAAGGTTTGAAGCGGTCTTCTTGGATGTTGCGGGCACGGATGACGCGCTCACGGATGGCAGACGACGGTTCGCCAGGCTGCATCTGGCTGAGCTGGGCGAAGGGTACTGCCTGTATCTCACAGTGGATATCAATACGATCCAGCAGCGGTCCGCTAATCTTGTTCATGTAACGTTGTATCTGACCAGGCGTGCAGACACAGCGATGTGTGGCATCACCGTAGTAGCCACAGGGACAGGGGTTCATGGAAGCCACGAACATGAAGGAGGCCGGATAGTCAATACTGTATTTGATGCGTGAGATGGTTATGTGTCTGTCCTCCAATGGCTGACGCAGCACCTCCAACGATGCACGGTTGAACTCAGGCAACTCATCCAGATGATCTCACCAGGCATGGGATTGGCACCACCACCCACAAGCGCCACTGCCTTGGCACGATGATGGGGTGATGTCTGCGAAGGGTTATTTGGCTACGATCTTATTGCCGCCCTGGATGTAGATGTTCCCTTTTTCTACCTTGTTGACTCGCACGCCGCTGAGGTGGTAGATAGGCTGAGCGTGGGTTTCCGCTTCTGTGATGCGGTTCGCCCCTGTCTCGATAACATCATAGACTGTGATCTTCCAGTCGGTGGACCAGTTATATTGGTCAGACTGCACGGTGTTGTTTGATGCTTTGTATTTACCGCCCATATCACCATTCTCGGAAGAGGCTGACCACACACCATTGATGCGCATTGACAGACAACCGGCGGCAACACCGGGCTCGATGGTATAGACGGCCCCCGTGGCATCCACGCCCTCGTACGTCAGATAACGGCCTTCTGCCTTGGCGGATTCAAACTTCCAGCCGCCATCCACCTTCACAGCCCTCCAACCGCCGTCGCTGTCGGTAGGTGGGGTAGTGCTCATCGAACGGGTCGTGCCGTCGTAGTAAACGTAGTTGGTGGTGCCGCCATTGCGGGCAACATATCCCGCGATGGTATATAGCTGGCCGTCCTGAACTTGTAGGCGGTCGAAATCGGAAGCGTCCACCTCTTCAATCTTGTACTTACAGCCGTCATCGCTCAAATTGCTGCCGCCGCCCCAGTTCAGAATGTTGTAGGGGGTGTTGTTCTGCTGGTTGAGCTGGTTCGTGCCGCTCTTGATGATAAACAGCCCGGGGGTGTTGCTCTCGACAAACGACCATCCGTTGGCGGGTTTTGCCTTTGTCGTGGAAATGGGCGAGGTCATGGCCATGTAGGAGTCGTCATAGACGCTCTTGATGTCGAAAGAGCCATCGTTGCGTCCCTCCAACTGCCATACTTGACTGTCGAAGGTGGTTAGTGGCAGACCAGACATGGTTGTGCCGCTGCCGTTGTTTGTCAGATAGCGGGAACCGCGGTTGGGAGTATAGAGGCGGAAGTACTTGCCTGCTGTGTTCGCACTTGTGGGGGCAATCACCTCAAGACC
Organism: uncultured Bacteroidaceae bacterium; assembly: GCA_905233465.1. GTDB lineage: Bacteria > Bacteroidota > Bacteroidia > Bacteroidales > Bacteroidaceae > Physcousia. Next base: position 165,981 of record CAJOEI010000002.1, read on the forward strand.
GGCCTTAAGCGCATTGACGGCATTCGTCACCTCGGCATCGGTGATGGTCTGCTGGGCCAGCACGCTAAATGCGGCATCCTCTGCAGCCCTGAAGGCGCTGACGCTGGCTTCGGTGTAGTCGCCGACTTTCGTCCCGGCCACTATGTCACGACCAGCGGTGATGGCTGTTCCGATGGTGTTGCGGCGCGTGGCCATGGCATAGTTGGTGTTGCCTGTCTCAACGGATACGGGAACCAGTTGGTTGGTGTCAAAATCGGCATTGTAGGCGGCAGCCATCGCATTGGCAAAGACTACACTACCTTTTCCGAGGAGGTATTGGTTGCTGTTGACGTAGTTGGTTGCCATCCGCATTGTCACCATTGAGCAACGGGGTGTAAGTATCTACGAACTTGACATTCGCGTCGCCGGCAGCGAGCGTATTATTTAACCAGTTGTTGAAGGTGGTGATGCGGCCTGTATTCAGAGAGGCATTGTTGTAGCGAGGATGGATGGCCATCACGTAGATCTTAGCTGTCGGGGCTTTCGCCTTCAGCTTGTTGATGAGCGCTGTGTAGTTCGACTGCACCGTTGCCATGGCGGTAGAGCCTGTGACATCGCTCGTTCCTGTATATACGAAGATGGCTCTCGGACAGCCGGACTTGCCGGCGCCGGTGGCTGCCCATGTGGCATCCACTTCCTTGCTGGTTGTGGCGATGTCTCCGCTGTTGTTCCAGCCCGTGCCGCGGTTCTTGACGTTGGGGTTGCCCAACAGCTCCCACCATTCGGCCGTCTTGATCTCGGCATCGCCGAATATCATGATGTCATCGTCGCTGATGGGCATCACCGAGAACATGGTGGCACGTCCACCGTGCATACTGGTGAGGCCGTCCTGACGCTGAACGGTGGTGAGGTCTCCGTTGACATCGTCGTACACGCTGGTGACATTCTCGCCTAAGTAGGGTAGGATGGCGTGACACCATATCTTATAGGCGGCGGCATTGGGGTGGAGGTTGTCATTGCTCCAGGCTCCGCCGTTAGCCAGATTCTGCAGTGCGTCGTAGATATCTACGAAGGTGAGGAGGGCATCGTTCGATGTGTTGATGTAGTCCTTCAGGATCTCGTTGTAGTGCAGCCACGTTGCCCGAACACGATTACCAGTGTTGTTGTTCAGAATCGGGTACAGGTAGATATGTGTGCTTGGCGAACGCCGGTGAATGCGATTCACCATGCTCTTGACATAGCTGAGCACCTGCTCGGGTGAAGTTGAGGCCGCCGCTGGTGGCGATGTCGTTTGTGCCTATCATCAGAAACACCTTGGATGGTCCGTTGGCAATGTAGCTCTCGATGTTCTCACTCTGCTCCGTGGAGTAGGAACCCGAGTTTCCGCGGTTGCAGATGGGTAGGTAGTTGCCGTTGGCATCCCGGAATACCTCCTGCCAGATGTGCATGTCGGTGATGCTGTTACCGATCATCAGGATACTGCCTGCCTTGGGAGACAACACCTTGAAACCGTCATAGCGTGCAGTACGGAATGGACCGTCGGCCCATGATAGAACGATGCCGCAGATGAGCAACATCAGTGTAGTTAAGGTCTTTTTCATAGTTGTAACTTATTGGTTGAGTTATTTAATTTCCGTTTGTCTATTTACCATCTGACGATTTATCATTTACCGTTTATTGTCACTCTCCCCACGTTTCGCGGTCGAGACTGCGGTAACCGATGGCCTCGGCAATATGCTGGCGCTGCACCTTCTCCGAGCCTTCGAGGTCAGCGATGGTGCGGGCTACCTTTAAAATACGCGTATATGCGCGTGCGGAGAGTTTGAAGCGCTCCATGGCCTTGCGGAGCATCTCGAGGGAGGCGGCATCGGGCTCGGCGAATTGGTGGAGCATACGCTCCGTCATCTGGGCGTTGCAGTGGATGCGGGCCTTCCCCCCACCTTCTCCGACGGGAAGGGAGCTGTAGCGTTCTTCCTGAATCTTGCGGGCACGGATGACACGCTCGCGGATGGCGGCCGACGACTCACCTGGCTGCATCTTCGAGAACTGGGCAAAGGGCACGGCCTGTATCTCGCAATGGATGTCGATACTATCGAAGATTATGTAACCCCGTATCGTTCGATAATTTGACTCTGTGAGAAGTGGAATTATTACCATTGCAGCGATTAAACATATTGTTGATATAGTCATTGCTTCTTGCCTCCACGTTTAGCCTTTTTCTCAATACCTTTGATGCTTTCCAAATAGGCTTGTTCAACAGGTGAGAGAGTCTTCACCTGGAATTTCCGATATTCTGCCAATGCCTTTTCCATTGCTTCTTCATGACTGACAGAGCCACCATCCATCAAGAGCTCTTCTCCAATAGACGTAATGTTGTTGTCAAGTTGACGAATGTAATCTTCCATATACATGGGGCGATGTTTCAAAGCTTGGATTTCCGCAAAGTCGAAGTATCCAGACACAAGGTTATTCAGTATTTTCAGTTCATCGGCAGACAGATAATTTTTTGCAATCTTGATATCATTGATACAAGGCAGCTCCCCTTTGAAGTTGTCAATCCCATGAATGGCTTGTCGGCATTAGCCCGTTCATAGATAACCTCTGCGGCTGTATGTCTGTGTGCAGCATAATGTAGCTTGTTCTGCACAATCTTGAAAAACAATCGCGATGTCTCTGAGCGAGGGTCATAGTCAACAGCGGTGGCATAAAGGTCAAGCACTTGCCGATAAAGCACCTTCTCCGAAGAACGGATGTCACGGATACGGTCAAGCAGTTCTTTCCAATAGCTTCCACCACCAAGGTTCTTTAGTCGTTCATCGTCTAAGACAAACCCCTTTACAATGTACTCATGCAGCCGTTCCGTTGCCCATTGACGGAAACGAGTGGCAATGATGGAACGAATGCGATAACCAACAGAAATAATCATATCAAGATTATAATAGGGTATCTCGCGGGTAACCTCTCGATTTCCCTCCTGACGAACCTGTCGGAATTTCCGACAAGTTACTTCTTCGTTTAGTTCTTCATCCTCATAGATGTGCTTGATATGCTCCACCACATTGGTTCGTGAAGAACCAAAGAGGTCGGCCATCTGCTGTTGTGTCAGCCATACTGTCTTTTCTTCTAATCTAACATCCAGTCGAATAACTCCGTCCTCCGACTGATAGATGATTATGTTTCCTTGTTCGTCCATACCTTATTTAAATTTATCAACAGCAAGCAATCAAATTAACCTTATTTTTTCGAGTTGCAGTATCAAGAATCTGCCCCCATGATTTATATTTTCTGACTATGAGTTTTTATGATTTAATAACCTAAAAAACTGTAATCTCCATCAAAACCATCGGGCATATCCCCATACATACCATCTGTCATGGCATCCCATGTATCTCGCTCATAGTCGTGATAATCTTCATATGAATCATATGAATTGTAATAGGACTGGTCTTCCTCTTTCTTAGGCTCCTTGAATTGCATATTTTGATACGTACATGGTAACAATTCGCATCCGTTATTATCAATCAAACCATAAAAATAACTATCCCTTTTTGATTCGTTATTTCTTCTAGATACAATTGCAACGCCATTTTCAAAATCGGAACAATCGTCGTAATTCAACTGTTTAAATTCATCCTTGACTATGTCATAGATATAAACATCTTTTCCGTCTTCTGAATTCTTTATACACAGCACCTTCTTGTTTAGGACATACTGTAATTTGTCATAGTATGGCTCAACAATCCATTTCATATCACTATTTAAAAGGCCCCATTTGCCATGAGCTCTAACAGGAATATAGTTGTCTTGCCATTCAGTACACCATTGTATGCCTACAGGTAAGAGAATTTCTTTTTTATTATTTGTTGATTTAATCTGTCCTTTCTCGTTTATGGGCTTTGTTCCTAAATAATATTGCCTGAAGACAAGATTCTCTTCTTCATCAAAATCTATTTGTATTTGCTCCAAATCTGTAAGTGCAAATGTCTCTGTTCCCGAATCGTCAATTATACCCTGAGAATTTCCCTTACTTACAACATGGAATCCTTTGTGCCCTTCACTACACCAATCATATCCCCTTACATGACCGTCAGTCCAGCCACTGTTGTCGTCATAATAGCGATAGAGTATATCTCCATCCAAAGAGATTTGGTTCTTGTGACGATAATCTGAAACTTCTATACCATTTTCTATCTTTTTCGCAGAATCATATACAAAATCCGTCAATTCTTTTCCATTAGATCCAATTATGCCATATTTAGTACTGGGAAAACTACTTCCTTTGATTTCTTTTTTTGCGACAATAGCTATGCCCTTAGAAAAAGGTTGAGCTTCTGAATACTGATAGTCTATTATTAAATTCCCTTTAACATCAACATACCCCCAAAGCTTGTTATTGCACCTATCTTTTATTACATTTCTGCATACAGCAATTAGACCAGAACCAAAACCATTAATATCATCATATCTTGCTTCGAGAACTACATGACCTTGTGCATCACACAATCCCCATTTTTCTATTTTACTAGATTTATATTTCACGCTAATGCAGAATATCAAATAATCAGTATCCATAGGCACGATACGACATGGAGAGAAATAGTTTGTTGAGAGACTTTCGGTTCCTGGCATTTCTATTCTTGACTTAATATTATTACTATAAAAAAGCAATATACCCGAATCACGATAAATATCAAAATGGGTACGGTCAGCAGTTAAACAAACGAACATCCGTTCATCCTTGTACCTCTTCACACTTTTGTAATATCCCTGGAAGAGAATTTTACCTGTTTCATTCAAGGCAAATGATTCATCTTCTTTCTTAGCAATAGAAAGACCATTATTAAAGAGTATAGGTTCATCGTAAATACATGGTATTATCATATTCAATTTTGTATCAACAACTCCCCATTTCCCTTTGCTGTGTACAGTGAGAAAACCTTCTTTAAATTCCGTTGCGCACCAATCAAAATCCTTAGGAAGCGATATGACTTCACCATAAAGAGGAACTTGTAATTCTCCATCATTATTTAAGTTACGCTCTTCGGGAATCCATTCACTTTCCCAATTGTCATCATATGACTCGTACCTTTCAGTATGCCCAAATGATTTATGAGTTACTTCAAACCCATTATTAACAAATGAGATTGTTCCATATTGTCGATATGGGAATATAAGTTTTCCCGATCTATCTATAATTGATTTGTTATATTCAGAATCATATACAACACAATAATCATCAACAAAATCCTCTACATTGTAAAATTGGCAAGAGATAACTTCGTCTCCTCGTTCGTTAATGAATCCCCATAGTTCATCTTTTGAAACTGCAGCTAAGCCTGAAGAAATTACTTCTGCAGTCTTACCATAGTCTTGCATTATAACGACTGGCGCCCCATTATTGGGTATAATCCTGTCGCCAGATGTGTTATAGAAAATAAATCGTTCTTCATCTTCATCCCATTCTTCACGAATCTGGATATAAGGTGGCGCATCGTTGTGGGAAGAAATGAGACGTATATCATCTTCCGTGAATGGAATTATAATCTTGCCGTATATATCAACAATTCCAATGAATCCGTCTTCTTTCCGTCTAACTTTATATAAGCCAGGATAAAAGCGTTTAACTTCACTATAATTGTTAGAGAAAGTTATAATGCCTGTTTTTTCAAATACAGCAAGATTACCATGCTTGTCCAAATAAATATCCTTTTCTTCATTGTCTACAAACTTAGCGTAACCATCTTTAAAATCTCCTATTTCGTCATTAATGCCAGATATTATAATCTCACCTTTTGTGTTAACAAATCCCCAAAAACCATCAACTATTACTTTAGCTAAGCCATCATGAAAATGCCATATCCTTTCTATGCGATTAGAATTCAAATTTAATTCTATTCCATCAACCAAATAATTCCCATTTCGTAATAGCTTATGTGTAATGAAAACCTCATCTTTATCCTTAAACGAGACAAGAGCAACATCATCATGAAAATCACTCACATCCAGATTGTTGGGTAAACGAATAATTTCTTCTCCTTTAGCATTAACAAATGTCCATCTCTTTTTTTCGGAAACGGCGGCCATACCTTCATGAAAATGACGTACAGACGTATATTTTGTATCGATGATTAACTCATTTTGACTATTTATGAATCCCCACAAACTATCTTGTTTAACTGGGAACAATCCTTCTGTTGGTTCAAGGACATCTGAATAAATAATAGGGGCAACAAGCTCATTATTAAAGTTTATCAATCCAGTATAGCCGTTTTTGCTAACTTTAATATAATCTTTTGACAAAATGACGATTTCATTATATTCGAAAGGTACAACTGATTCACCTAACTTATTAATTATACCTTTTTTTCTTAATAGCGAAGCAACTGAATAGCCATACATAAAATCAGATACTTCATCATATATACATTCTATAATTGCATCTGTACTAATATTTATGAAGCCCCATAGATACATATTCCTTTTTCTATAAGGAGAGAAAGGACCTTCCTCTTCTTTGATAATAGCGACAGCAGCTAATCCTTCATTGAAATCTCTTCCTCTTGAATATCTTTCAGGTAAATTAACTAAAGATGTTCCGTTAATCAGCACCGTTTCATTGCAATAGTTAACGTTCTTATATATAGCCTTTCCATTCTTATCTTTACGAGATTCTGACACTAAAAGACTATTTGGTTCATTGAATTCCAGGGAGAAATACTGCGGCTCAATGACAATTTCACCTTTTTTATTAATTAAACCATATTTTCTGTTATTATAGGGATATTTATTTGTAGATAAATACGCATATTCTCCTTTGAATGGCCCTATTTCGTCATAGTCACGTTTTCTTATGACATCTCCTTGTCTATTGACTATGCCATAAACCTTTAAAGCTCCCAGATAATCTGAAATAACAATGCAACTATCATCATAATATATTGCAGTTTTTACACTGCCAATCTCAAAAATATCGTTATCATCCAATGATATAATATAATCTTTGTTACCAACCTTGACATGGATATGATTATTTACGACATCATCAAGGAAATCATATTTACATGGTAACACGCTAGCCCCTTGTTTGTCAATTAGCCCCCATTTGTTATTTGAAACAACTTTCGCATATTCTCCTTCAAAAGCAGAAATTGAATCATACTCTTGTGGAACATTTATCTGATAATCGCCACATTCCACTACTATATAGCCATCGTGATTAATTATCATTGACTCTAGAATCTTGTCATGCCATCTCTCTTCCTTAATAATAGCCTCGAATTGTCCATTCTCTGAAAGCCGAACATTCACATATTTGCAAGGAAGAAAGACTTTCGCCTTATAATCAATGATACCCCACCGCCCATTTCTTTCGACCTTATAAAAGCCTTTATCAAGATATGTTATTGTATTATATGCAAATTCTGAAATCTTAGTTCCATTTGTATCTATAAGTCCCCAGAATTTCCCATCATATGCGATTGATCTATCGCCGATAAAATCGGAAACCAGACAACATTCACAGTCAACATGAATATCTTTAGAATTATGCTGACATATAAATCTGCCATTAATATCAATCTTTGATGTCTTATAATTACTGCTACCCCAACTTCCAAAGTTTATTGAGATAGTGCTTTCACCATTCTTGAAATCTGAAAGTTCACCTCTATACTTGAAAGGAATAACCATATTACCAGAAAGATCAATGGTTCCTTTGAGTCCATCAATATTTTCTACAATAGCATACCCCTCTGAGAAATCATGCATCCATACAATTTCCTTAGGCAATATAATATCTCTTTGTATTGTTTTTAATATTATACGGCCCTCCCTGTCTATTATTCTACACAAACGATTACTATATCCTTTAGAAACTTTAAAAGTTCCATCTTCACGAACTTCTATATCATCGTTAAATCTATTAGGTACGATCAGATTATCATTCCTATCAATAATTCCATAAGAATATTTTAAGTAAAAAATGAAATAATCATCTTTTAAGTGACTTATATTATCGTACTCTGAAGATAAATTTCCTGTGATCAAATTCAAAAGTTGCCATTTTGAATCTTTTCTTACAATTGCTATATCACCAACACATTCTTTTATTTCAGAATAAATACAATCTGCAATAATAGAACAATCCTGCTTTATTATACCGAACTTATAATTGCTTGCTATAATAGTATAATTGCCATAGTTATTTCCACACCAGTCATAGATAGTCGGCATTTCCAATATACCAGTATCAGATTCTACTATAAAACAGTTCTTAGAAGAGTCGTACAAAACTTCGTATGATTTTTCTTTAAAGCCTTTTTGGTAAATCAACTTGAATATGTCATCATGCAAATAGTTAACATTCCAATATTTAGGCTCCAAAATAACATTTCCGTTATGGTCTGCAATTCCATGTCCTACCTTTTGACCTGAAAATGTCACAAATGAATTAGGTGTAATATGAAAATACCCATAGTTCTCTAACAGCAAATCTCCTTTAAGATTGTAAAGCCACCTGCTACCGTTACCATTGCTAAAGAGTATTAACCCACATTTAATATCTTCAACTTGTCGATTATCATCATATTCTATAATCAATTGATTGTTGTATAAAATACCATTGTGTTTGCTCTGACTGACAAAATACAAGTTGTTGTCTAATTTAAAAACAATATCGTATTTTTGGAAATCTTCACAAAGAACATTTCCTTTGTCATCCAAAAGCATTCCCTTTGAGTCACACAAACATTTCTCCTTTACATAACACGAGTTGTACAATTCAAATATACCTTTTCTTAGTCTCTTAATGTTATAATACTTACATGGAACTATTTCTTCACCATTTTCATCTATAACGCCGTAACTGGAATTATAATCTATTCGAACAATGGCAAAACCATCTATAAAATCTGAAGAGTCACGAAATCTACAAGGTATTACAGTTCCTGTTTCAGAATTATAATATCCCCATTTACCATTCTCTTTTATATTAATCAGCATGATGATATCTTTAAAGTTAATATTGATGGATTAAAGTATTTGCCAAAGGGACTGATTATTAAGGAAGCACTCCACCCCACGTTTATAAATTTGCATACGTCGGTTTTTCCATTCGAAAAAATCATCGTGTTCTGTGTCTGATGTATATTGACTTGTGCCTATAACATTGATAAGCCTCCATTCAAAAGAAGAACCACTAACTCTCCCATCCTCTCTTGTAATAAAACGATAGTTGACATTACGGCTATGAGTATACTGTCTAATTTGAGAATTAACATGAGGGTCATTAAATGAATAACCTATAGTTAAAACAGTATTACATTCGCTTAAATCCTCTTCGAATGAAGAGAATGGGAAGCTAAAATGCTTATTTAGAATTCGTTGTGTCTTATTGTGCCCTGTAATTATTGGAAAGAATAAAAGATATTCTCCAGGATTTCCTCCATACGTACCTATTGCTGACTGCCTGCAACTAGTTGGAATAGATGAATGTGTGATTTCGTATTGACCATTCCGATATTCGTAGTGTAAATAGATTGAACCATGAAGATTATAGAAAGAATAATTTAACGTCCTAATCCGAGAAAAGTTATACTCAAAGATACCATCTTTGTCTATACCACAATATAGATTTCTATTGCCCAATAATCTTTGGAGAATTTCATCATAATTCAGCGAGTAGCAACAAACATGACTGTATTTTTCTCCTAAATAATGAAAAAGAAGTTTTAAATTATTAGCAATACAATCTGTACTCTTAACTTTTAATTCATAAGCATATACTAAATCAATAATACAATCAATACACTTTTGATAAAGTATATATAAATCATTTACATCAAAATCAAAATTGATTTTAAAAATCTTATTTGTAAATTGAAAGTCAGAAGGTTGTGTAGAATAACTTATCACAGCCTCAATAACAGACAATAAATATTCAAAATTACCAGATTTGGAAACTTCTAATCTGTTAATTATTTCTTTCCCCACAGTATGGGATTGAAGTATTTTCATTATTTCTTTCTTGATAGAGGAACTAGTTGGGGCACCCCACATGAGCGGAAATCCTGCACCTAATATAATTACTATTCTGTTTTTCTTTGCTTCCATTTGTAACTTAAATTATTATTCATTCAGTGTCTTAAATTCCTCTCTCCGCCCAGTCGCCTCGGTCAAGATTTCTGTATCCTACTGCTTCGGCGATATGCTGGCTTTGAACTCTCTCACTTCCTTCCAAGTCGGCGATGGTGCGGGCTACCTTTAATATTCTATTGTACGCACGAGCGGAGAGCTTCAGGCGCTCCATCGCCATCCGAAGGAGGTCCAAAGAACTTTCATCGGGTTCGGCGTATTGATGAATCATACGCTCGGTCATCTGGGCATTGCAGTGTATGCCCTTTTGCCCTTGGAATCGGCGTTCCTGAATCTGACGAGCCTTTAAAACCCTTTCGCGAATTACGGAAGACGGTTCTCCCGTCGGAGCTTTGGAAAGGTCGTCGTAGCTGAGTGCCGAGCACTCAACCTGGATATCGATGCGGTCGAGCAGTGGACCGCTGATTTTGTTCATGTAGCGTTGTATCTGTCCGGGCGTGCAGGCGCACTGATGGGTGGGGTCGCCATAGTAGCCACAGGGACAGGGATTCATGGAGGCTACGAACATGAACGAACAGGGATAGTCGACGGTGTAACGGGCG
>CAJOEI010000003.1 GCA_905233465.1 uncultured Bacteroidaceae bacterium
GCTTTTCTATTTCATCAGCACGCGGTCGCCACAGCGACGGGCGAGTTCTTTCTGTGCTGCCTTGGCCTCGCCTATGGCTTGCATAACCTCCTGCAGACGGTTTCTGTCGGCCATAGCTTCGAGGCTGCGCAGCTGCTGCATCAGCGATGATATGCGCTCCTCGATGATGGCCAGTTTGTAGTCTGTCATCAGATGGGGTACCAGATCCACAAGACGCTCTTCCTCTGTCTCGATGGTCTTCACACGGCTGTGAATCTTGCTCAGCGTCTCATTGTCGTGTGCCAACTCGTTGGCAATGCGGGCTATCTCAATGTCGGGATGGTTCTCGAAGTAGCGGTCGGCACGGAAGCCCTCTTCGCCGCCATGCTCCACGGCTTCATCCAGGATGCGGGCGTAGATGGGCGTACGCAGGCTGATGTCATCCTCATCGAGCGAGAAGCGTATGAAGTCCGTAACAGTGAGCTGTCGGGGCTGACCTTGCTCGTCCTCCACAGTGCACATCACCTTCTCCCCATGACGTATCACCATCTGCATGAGAGCCCGTTCCTTGCGTTGGAAGAGGGCGGCCCCACCCCCGGCCCCTCCCCTGTTAGGGAGGGGAGAGGGGAGTGGTTCGACAGGCTCACCATGAACTGGTGTGAGGGGTGTGTCGCACCGGAGGCGGATGCGCACGGTGCGTCCTGCTGTGGCGGCGATGTAGCCTTGGCGTATGTCGGCCTTGGAGGTGGCCATGCGCTTGTAGTCGTCGCTGAGGACGAGGAACTTGCGCTCTATTTCATAATGCACCTATGTAATTTACAATTTTACGATTTTACAATTTCGCGACAATGCATCAGCGCGGCGAAACCGCGCTGCACACTGCCGCAAGGGGAAGAAGGCGCCTTTATGAGCGCAATGGAAAATGGAGTTCAATTCACAATGATCAATGTTCAATGATCAATGTTCAATGTCCAATGATCAATGTTCAATGTTCAATGTTCAATGGCTTGTTAGTTGCGTCCCCAGAAGACGTAGCTGATGAACATGATGATGAAGAGGGCTGCGAGGGCCCAGATGATGTAGTTGATGACGCGTTGTGCCTGCTGCTTCTCGCGTGCTGCACGACGCTCGTCGCGGTTTTGCTTCTTTTTCATAATATAATTTACAGTTTACGGTTTACAGTTTACAAGTTTTTGGAGTTATAATGTGGAGTTAAAAAAGAACTCCACATCATAACTCCCTAAAGTTGAGTTCTTGATTATTCTCCTCCAAACTGCATGAGGTATGCTTTGATGAAGGGGTCTATCTTGCCGTCCATGACTGCTGTGACGTCTGATGTCTGGTGTCCGGTGCGGTGGTCCTTGACGCGTCTGTCGTCGAAGACGTAGGATCGTATCTGTGAGCCCCATTCTATTTTCTTCTTTCCGGCCTCGACCTTGGCTTGTTCCTGCATGCGATGCTGCAGTTCCTTGTCGTAGAGCATGGAGCGCAGGAGTCGTAGTGCGTTCTCCTTGTTCTTGGGTTGGTCGCGTGTCTCGGTGTTCTCGATGAGTATCTCCTCTTCCTCGCCGGTGTAGGGGTCTTTGTACTGATAGCGTAGGCGCACTCCGGACTCGACTTTGTTGACGTTTTGTCCTCCTGCACCGCTGCTGCGGAAGGTGTCCCATGAGATGCGTGCGGGTTCGATGTTGACGTCAATGGTGTCGTCGACGAGTGGTGTGACGAAGACGCTGGCGAAGCTTGTCATACGCTTGCCTTGTGCGTTGTATGGTGAGACGCGCACGAGTCGGTGTACGCCGTTCTCGCCCTTGAGGTAGCCGTAGGCGTATTCGCCGATTATCTCGAGTGTACATGACTTGATGCCGGCGTCGTCGGCTTCCAGGAGGCTGCTGACGACGCATCGGTAGCCGTTCTGCTCGGCCCATCGCATGTACATGCGCATGAGCATCTCTGCCCAGTCCTGTGCCTCGGTGCCTCCTGCTCCGGAGTTGATCTTGAGGACTGCGTCCATGGGGTCTTCTTGCTGCCGGAGCATGTTGCGGAGCTCGAGTGCTTCGAGTGCTGCGGTGCAGCGTGCGTAGATGTCGTCGACTTCCTGCTCGGTGACGAGTTGTTCGCGATAGAAGTCGAATGCTGTGGCGAGTTCGTCGGTGAGTGTGCGAACTTCGGCGTAGTCGTTGAGCCATTTCTGTAGGCTCTTGACTTTCTTCATCTGCTCTTCTGCGCGCTTGGCGTCTTCCCAGAAGTCGGGAGCCTGTGTGCGCAGCTGTTCTTCCTCGTACTCCATCTGTTTTGCTGGGATGTCGAGGTAGCGGTGGAGTGCTGCGGTGCGCTCTTGTATATCCTTGAGTTGTTCGGTTGTTATCATATATTTAGTTGTGTTCGCTGTGAACAGCGACATACTCAACGTGGTTGGTTACTCGGCATACATCGCGTCAATTTGTGCTTTGTAGTTCTTGGCGATGACGGGTCGTTTGATTTTGAGTGTGTTGGTGAGTTCGCCTCGCTGCATGGAGAATGGTTCCGGGAGTAGTGTGATGCATTTGACTTGCTCGTAGTGTGCGAACTCCTGCTGTAGGGTCTCAATGCGGTGCATGACCATTTGGTTGACGAGTGGGTTGCTGCACAGTTGCTGTCGGTCTTCAAATGCTATGCCGTTGTCTGTAGCCCATTGCTCGAGGAGTTTGTAGTCAGGAATGACGAGTGCTGACACGAACTTGTGTTCGTCGGCTATGACGGCCACTTCATCGATATATCTGTCTACGACGAACTTGGACTCGAGTGTCTGTGGGGATATGTACTTGCCGTTGGAGGTCTTGAAGAGATCCTTGATGCGGTCTGTGAGGTAGAGTTCTCCGTCCTTGATGTATCCGCAGTCGCCTGTGTGGAACCACCCGTCCTCGTCGAAAGCCTGGGCTGTGATTTCGGCTTTGCGGTAGTAGCCTCGTGTGATGGTATCGCCCCGCAGGAGTATCTCATTCTGTTCGCCGAATTTGATGTCTATGCCATCGAGGACACGTCCCACGGAGCCGATGCTTGCGGGTGAGTGATGCCAGTCGCAAGACACTGTGGCGGTGGTCTCGGTCATGCCGTAACCGGCCGTCATGCGTATGCCTACGGAATGCACGAACTCCTCTATGGCTGGCGGGATGAATGAGCCAGCTGTGGGGAAGAAGTTGGCGCGTTCGAGGCCGAGGCGTTTCTTAAGCAGTGATAGTATGGTGCGCTCGTAGAAGGCGTATTTGAGTTTGAGTGCCATCGGTGGCACGAGTCCCTTGAGACGATATTCGACGTTGTAGCGTCGGCCCACGGAGAGGGCGTCGAGCATGAGTTTGCGTTGCATGGGGCTGCTGCTGCCAATCTTCTCCTGCACGCCGCTGTAGACCTTTTCCCAGAAGCGCGGCACGGCGGCCATGCATGTGGGGTGTACCTCGCGCAACGTCATCTGTATGTCTTGAGGACGGAGGTTTATGGCCAGCTGGCAACCGCGTGAGAGGCACCAGTAGCTCCAGGCGCGTTCGAAGACGTGGGTAAACGGCAGGAAGCACATGATGACATCCTTCTCCGTCAGGTCCATAATCTTGTCGTTGGCAGGAATGGCAGCGGAATACATCCGCTGTGTAATCATCACACCTTTTGACACACCTGTGGTGCCGCTGGTGTATAGTATGTTGATGAGGTCGTCGGGTTGGACGGCCTCGTTGCGGCGGATACGCTCGGCATCATTGTCGAGGCTCTGCCCCATGGCAAGGAACTCCTCGAAGGTCATGGATACCTGATCGCGCTCGTTGCGCTGCACGGTGGGGTCGAAGATTATGAGGCGTTCCAGCGTGGGGCACATCTTGAAGACACGGAATGCTGTGTTATACTGATACTGCTCTCCAACAAATACAAAGCGCACCGATGCGTCGTTAATCATATATTGAATCTGCGCCTCGCTGCTTGTGGCATAGAAAGGTATGCTCACGGCCCTGATGCCGTATGCTCCGAAATCCACGCATACGCCTTCGGGCTTGTTCTGCGTGAAGACGGCGATGTTCTCCTGTTCGGCCACGCCGAGTGCGAGCAATGCACGCGAGACCTGTGCCACGCGTTCGGAGAACTGTGTCCATGTGATTTCGCGCCATGTTGATGTGGCATAGTCGCGATAGCTTAAGGCCACTTTCTGACCATATACTTTGGCCTGCTCGTGTATGAGCTGCCCCAAATTACATTTCTGAAGCATGTCGTATTGTGGTTTTGTTGGTGCAAAAATACAGATTAATCTTGAAACCGACGCTCACAAATGTGAAAATTATGAGGTGGCCAGTAATTTTTTGAGAGCCTCATCCTCGGCAGCCTCCATAATGGCGCGCTGACCTGGCCCCTTGTCGTTGATGCTGCATAGGTGTAGTATGCCGTGAATGATGACTCGATGGAGCTCGTTGTCGTATGCCTCACCCAGCGTTTGTGCGTTGGAGCGTACGGTGTCGATGCTTATTATGATGTCTCCGGAGATGATGTTGGCCTCGTCGTAGTCGAAGGTGATGATGTCGGTGTAGTAGTCGTGGCCCAGAAACTGGCGGTTTACCTGTAGAATCTGTTCATCATTTGTCAGGACATAGTTCACCTGTCCCACGCGTCGACCGTGTGATGCGGCAACGGCCTCTATCCATTGCCTCAGACGGTCCTCGTCAATCTGTGGCTTGTCAATGTCTAAAGTCTGGAAGGTGATCATTGGCTGTTATTCATTTGTTGGCACACAGCTGACACTCGGCACAAGCACGGAAGCGGTGTTCGACAAGGCAGGACAGCCGCGGGCGCAGCTCCTCAAGAGGAATCATGCCAATCACCTCGGCGGCGAAAGCTTGCTTGAGCAACATGCGTGCATCGGCATCGGCAATGCCTCGCTGCCGCATGTAGAATAGAGCATCGGCGGGTAGCTGTCCCACCGTGGCTCCGTGCGAACACTCGACATCGTCGGCATATATCTCGAGCATGGGCTGCGACCACACGCGTGCCGTGGATGTGCAAACGAGGTTGGCATTGCGCTCTATGCTTTTGGTCTGTACGGAGCCTTCAGGCACGAGTATGCGTCCTGCGAAGGCCACTTCGGCATGGTCGTCGACAACGTTCTTATACAGTTGCTCGCTGCGGCAACCCACTGCGGCATGAGTTATCACGGTGTTAGCGTCCACATGCTGATGTCCGTCGGCTATGGCGCAGCCAAGCAATGTGGTGCTGCTGCCCTCTTCGGCCAGGCTAACGTGTGTCTGGCTGCGTGAGAGCCCGCATGTCAGCGTGAATGCAGCGTGGGTGAATGTGGCATCCTTTGCCACGTGTGAATAGAGGTTGTGGAAGCGCCTGTATTGGTCGTGTGTCTGTTCGATGTCATAGATTTCGACATGCGCACCAGTTTCTACAAAGACTTCTGTCACCTGTGTGGTGAGCATCTCCTGTTCGGCTGCCGTCTCGTCGATGATAAGCTGCAGCGATGTGCCTGCTTCAGCAATGACCATCAGCCTGCGATGTTGCATCAGTGGCGCAGTGGCGCGACTGGTGTAGCGCAGGTGTATCGGGTTGCCTGGTGCATCACCGTGTTTGGCTCGTAGCACCGTTACCTCCTGTGCCAGTGCGGTGTTGAGAGCTGTGATGGCATCTGTGTTGCAGTCGGCCAGGGTGCCATAGGTGTCAGGCACATCGGTTTGTGGCGGAGCCTTGCGGAGTTGTAGTCCGTAGTTTGGTGCCAGTGCTGCGGCCACGTCGGTGTAGCGATACGCCTCCACGTGCCGTGTGGGCAAGCCATTGGCCAGCAGCGCGCGTGCCGCTTCGTCGCGGCGAGCATTGATGATGCTCGATGAATGGGCATCTATCAGCACGCGTTGTTCGTTGAGTAGATCAAGGTACTGGTTCATGCCTGAAACTGTTCGAATCCGTGTTTCTCGATCTCTGTGGCAAGCTCTGGTCCGCCAGTGCGTACTATGCGTCCGTCTATGAGCACATGCACCTTGTCTGGATGCAGATAGTCCAACAGGCGCTGGTAGTGTGTGATGACAATGGCCGATGTCTCAGGCTTGCGCAGACGGTTGAAGCCTTCAGCCACCACGCGCAGCGCATCGACGTCCAGACCCGAATCGGTCTCGTCGAGGATGCAGAATGATGGTTCGAGCATAGCCATCTGGAAAATCTCGTTGCGCTTCTTCTCTCCTCCGCTGAAGCCCTCGTTTACAGAGCGTGATGTCAGCCGGCTATCCAGTTCCACCAGTTTGCGACGTTCGCGCATCAACTTGAGGAAAGCTCCGGCATCGAGGGGCTCCAACCCTTGGTGCTTGCGCTTGGCATTGAGTGCCGTTCGCAGGAAGTTGACCATCGAGACACCAGGTATTTCCACTGGTTGCTGGAATGAGAGGAAGATACCCTCGTTGGCTCGTTCGTCAGGTGGCAACGCCAGCAGGTCGCGGCCGTTGTATGTCACCGAACCCTCGGTGACGGTGTATGCAGGATGTCCAACCAGGACGTTGGAGAGAGTCGATTTACCGGCTCCGTTGTGTCCCATCAGAGCGTGCACTTCACCGTCGCCAATTGTCAGGTCTATACCCTTTAATATCTCTTTGCCGGCAACGGTGGCATGTAGATTTCTGATTTCAAGCATTTCAGATGATTGTCATTGGTTTTGCGGCGCAAAGGTAATGAAAAACGCTGCTTTTTGCCACGCTGAACGGGAAAAAGTGGGATGTTTGTTGGGAGTATTAACAATTCTTTGTACTTTTGTGCCCGCAAAACTCAATCTTACAACTCTCATCTTTTGACGTATGAAAAAATTTATCTCCATCGTGGTCATTGTGATTGTTGCTGCAATGACATTCAACTGCACCAAGGCTAAGGGCTATACTATCAAGGGAACTGTCGTGGGTGCCGCTGACGGCGACACCGTAAGTCTCATTGAGGGCCGAGGCAATGAGATGGAAGTGCTGGCTAATGCAGTGGTTAAGAACGGCAAGTTCACCATCACCGGCGAGCAGGACTCCACGCGTCTGCTTTTCCTATCCTATGTAAGCAACGATATGCAGCGCAATGCCACGGCATCGTTGTTCGTGGAGAATGCCGAGATTCTCGTAACATTGAATCCAGACTCAGCTGTTGCTGACGTGCGCGGCACACATGCTAACGAGATATGGACGGCTTTTGCCCGCCACAACGAGCAGCGCTCCAGCGTGGGCATGAAGGCTTTCTATGCCAGCATCGATACAGCAGCTACGCCCGAAGCACGCAAGGCTGCCAAGGAACAATTGGATGCTATTGAGGCCGAGCTCACGGATTTCTATAAGGATTTCATCCAGACCAATCGCGATAATGTCGTAGGACAGTTTGTGCTTGCCAGCTATGCTGAGCAGCTTGAGGACGAAGACTTTGTCAAGGCTCAGCTCGACGCAATAGACATGCAGAAGGCTATTCCTGCCGTTCGCAGGCTCAAACAACTTAAAGATATTCAGGCTGAGACCGCCGTTGGAAAGCCTTACAAAGACATTACTGCCGAGACTCCAGGTACGGAGATTCTCAGCGTGAGCAACTTCGTAGGCCGTCAGGGTGTGAAGCTCCTGATGATAGATTTTTGGGCCAGCTGGTGTGGTCCATGCCGTGCTGAGATGCCCAATGTGAAGGCTGTTTATGAGCGTTTCCACTCTCAGGGCCTTGAGATTCTCGGCGTGAGCCTTGACAACGACGAGGACGACTGGCGTGAAGCCATTGACCAGATGGATATGACCTGGCCTCAGATCTCTGACCTCTGTGGTTGGGAGAGTGCCGGTGCAGCAGCTTATGGCGTGCGTGCCATACCTGCAACGGTGTTAATTAAGGACGGAATCATCGTTGCGCGCAATGTACGCGGTGCGGAGCTTGCAAAGAAGGTCGAAGAACTGCTGCAACAAGATTGACAACATCCGAATTCATCAGCACGCATAAAACAGACGACGTCCATCGGTTGGCTCTTTCCAAGCCTCCGGCGGGCGTCGACCTGCATTATGCCCTGCAGCAGATTGAAGGCTGGCAGTTGGCTTGCAGCAAGCTGCCCACATGGGCTGCGACCGACGACATAAAGTATCCGCCACGGATAGCGCTTGAACAATGCTCAAGCGAAGCGACGGCTCAATACAAGACACGGTTGCTGGGTGACGCAGCCCCTCCCCCGACCCCTCCCCTGTTAGGGAGGGGAGCCTTCTGCAATGCTTTTGCTGACCTCACGGGAGGTTTAGGCGTGGATTTCATGGCGCTTGCTCCATGCTTTGGTGTTGCAACGTATGTCGACAGACAGACGATTTTGGTTGATGCGGCGCGTCACAACGCTTCTCAGCTGTTAGGTGGCGCAACTATGGAACGCCTCAATTTCGTTTGTGCCACAGCAGAAGATTATTTACGTGAAATGGAGCCTGTCGACGTGCTCTATTTGGATCCTGCACGGCGCGATGCAACCGGACGTAAGGTGGCTCTCATTGCAGACTGCAGTCCTGATGTAGCTCTACTGCATGATTTGTTGATGCAACGTTCACGCCGATGCATCATCAAGCTGTCTCCGATGCTTGATATTACGGCTGCCCTGAGCGTTTTGCCAGCAGCCGTTGAGGTGCATGTAGTGAGCGTTGACGGGGAGTGTAAGGAAGTGATAGTTGTGCTTGACAGGGAGCATCATGATATCGTCATCCACTGTGCAATGATATCAAAGGGGGGAGGTCGGGAGGTGGCTCTTTTCAGTTTTACACCTGCCGAGGAAGCTGTCTCGTCGCCGTTGCTTGCAGACGGGATAGACGAGTACGTCTACGAACCAGATGCGGCGTTGCTCAAGGCTGGTGCCTTTCGCAGTGTGGCATTGCGTTATGGCCTGCTCAAGCTGGCAACTGATACACATCTATATACTTCATCTGCACTACTGCCAGAGTTCCCAGGCCGCTGTTGGCGTGTGGTGGGGCATTGTGGGTTTGGTAAGCGAGAATTGCGCTCCATGCTTGCTGGTGTGCGTTCAGCGGAGATTGGTGTTCGTGGCTTTCCTGGCAGCGTAGCCAGCCTGAGACGTCAGCTGCACTTGTCTGACGGTCCAGATGCCCATCTCATCGCCACTACACTCGCCGATGGCAGCCATCGCTTGTTACGTGTTGAGCTTGTGCAAAAAAGCTCCGCCGCACTGTGTGTATGATACACAATGCGGCGGACTTGATAGTGGTATAGATTGTGTTGCTATTCGTCCCAGTGGAAGTCCCAGAGGTCATTGCCGTCCTGTTGTTCCTTGACACGTGCAGGCAGGTCGGCTCCATCACCATATTCGAAGCCGGCATTGCCGTCAACAGTGATATTGCTTGTGACGAGTATGGAGCTGTACGTTGAAGGTAAGATGACACATGTCATCGGTCGTTTGTATGTTTTCATAATGTTCATGTCGTTCTGCTCTTGGTCCCTCTTCATTTAACTACCATTTTCTTTTTGTTGACGATGTAGATGCCGCGTTGTAATTTGTCATTTACCATTTGTCCGGCGAGGTTATAGCAATTGTCAGATTGTAAATTGTCAAATTGTCCAATCGTATTGATGCCAGTGGTGGTGTCGTCGAAGTTGAGGACAAATGTATTTACGTTGGCTGCTCCTTCGTTGATATGGAAATATGCCCTGAAAGCGTTGACCTTATATCCTTGTGCAGAAGGCCAATGCAGGCGATTGTCAGCAGCGACATACAGGTTGGACTTGTCTCCGCTGGGTAATGGGGTGGGGGAGTAAGTACCCTGGAAGGAGACAGTGGCGTCAACGCTGGTAACGGCTGTGGCGGGGGCGTCAGATAGTGTTACGTTGGTGAACGATGGGTTGACAATGTCGTCGCCAGCAGTCCATTTAATTATGTACGGCACACCGGCTTCAATAGTTGTGGCATCTTTGAAGTTGAGATACAGTGTGTTTCCTTCGATGCCGGTGGTGTGTCCGTTGTATGTGCCGTTGATGTCGAGTTGCTTGAGTGCTGCTGGTGCGAGCTGCGCCTGGACCTGTTCTGCTGTCATGCTGAATGGCAGGCAGATGGTGTTCCAACTGTTGTCCTTGTAGAGTGTGCGGCCTTGCAGAGTGACGTTGGCGAGCACTTGATAGGCATTGTTGATGGTTGTGGCATTGTCTGAATTGTCAAGCAGTGTGACGCTGGCGGGTGTGACATCGTTGGAGTACTGATACTTGAAAGTTACAACTACTGGATGGTGGTCGCCGAGCGGCGTATTGTCGTCATTGGCTCCGCCATTGAGTGCGTTGACATAGCCGTAGGTGTAGTCCTGTTCAATGCGGAAGGTCTGTGGTGTGAGCCGAACGGTGTTAGCGGCAGTGGGGTTGATGTAGATAATCTTATCCACAATCTCGTACTTGGAGTAGTCTGTTGGGTCGGTGGCATCAGTGAGGTCGCTCATGTCGGTTGTCGGATATATGCCTCCCCGATAGAACTCTACCCATACATCACTCATGGTAAGGTTGCTGCTGAGTCGGTTCTTGAAATGCGAGATTATGTCTTCGCGTGTCCATCTGCTGTTGGTGTCGCCGATGATGAGTTTTGCACGGCTGAGGTCGCTTGCATTGATGGCATCGCAGAGTTGCTCCCACTGAGCGTGGCGTGACCATGTGGCATTGGTGTCGCCAGCATCCATGTGAAGTATATATACGTCGATGACAATACCTCCTTGCAGCGTCATGTCGTAGTGGCGGAAGCCCTTCTCTACGTATTGGTTGCCATCTGTTGATTCTGTGGAGTTCCAGCGTGTCCAACTTTCGTTGGAGGCTCCGAAGCTGTTCTTCCAGATGAGGTTCAGGCCGTCGGTCTCAACGTGGAGATTTCCTTTTATTAGTTCTCCATAGTCGAGTCCGCCGACGCTAAGTGTCTTTCTAATTGTGCCGCAGGAATAGTTGTCATTGAGATACTCCATGAGGGATCCGTTGTAGTTGAAGTCTTCGGAGCAACCGATAAAGTCATAGTTTTTTGAAGCGAGGTACTGACTTATCTTGAGCGTGCCTTCGGCTCCAGGCCCGTCGGGGTTCAGTTCATACTTACCAACAACATAATTGATTTCCTTTGGCAGACCATCAACGTTGAGTGCCACGCATGTGAAGGTGCCTTCCGTGACATTTCGGTATGGCATTATCACAAGTGTGGCATTATCAGCACTTGTCTTGAAGTATGTGCGGCCTACAGGCAGTGTCATCGTGCGTGTGGGGGTAGAGCCTGTGGCGGAGGCGCAGGGAACGTTGCCATTGGTTGTGTAGATGAGTTCGTTGAGCGGGCCGATGAGCTGGTATTCGGTGTTGTAGTCCACGTCGTAGTAGTACCACTGGCCTGCGATTAGCTTTGTCCCGTTGTTGGGCAGACGCACAGCAACGCCATCGAGATACAGTGAACGGCAGTGCAGCTGCACGTCGTCTAACTTGAAGAAGGTTTGAGTTTCACCTTCATGACCTCCCACCCACCATCGTCCGGTGCTCTCACACGTAATAGTGAGTTGACCGTCGGTGATGATGGTACCTGACGTGTTGACGCGGATGCCCGTGCCGTCGCCTTGTCCGTTTTGTGTCACGGTGTTGTTATTGGCGGAAAGTGTTACGGTGCGGCCTTCCCATGCGGCTACAACGCCTGACACCTCATACTCGCCTGCAGGCAAATCGCTGATGGTCTGGCTGACGCTGAGCGACGGTGCCCACCACTGGTAGGCATTCATCAGATAGCTGCCGTCCTTGTTCGTCATACCGTAATCACCGCGAACCATGAACTCATTGTTGCTATCTTCTTTACCACTGAGCGTCCATCCTGTATCGTCACCTGTCTCAAATGATGGGTTCTGCACATGCCATGTTGCATCGCTGTTGCTGATAGTTTGTTGTAGGCTGAGTAGATTGGCACGGCTGATGCGCCACAGCCGATAGTGCCCAGCCTCGTCACCCGTGGTGTTGCGGCGGTTCAGTGCTATTGGCTCATTGGCCTCCACACGGTTGTTCCACGGACCCATGTAGCCACATGCCCAGTTGTCGGATGAAATGGGGTATTTGCCGTTCTCGAAGAGCCAATAGCCGTTCTGGTATGTCGGTTTGAGATAGCACCAGTCGGACATTGTGGGCTCGGTGTATGTGAGTACATACATATATCCCGCGTTGTCGTGTGTCTGGAAGAGGCTTGTATGCAGCACTACGTTGCGCAGACCTATGTACTCATTCTCCTTCTCTATGGTGAAGAAGTTCGATAGGTCGGTGACAGGGTCACCAGCTTGACGGTAGCGTAGGGCCTTTGTGTCCTCACCAGCCCATCCGGGTTTTGCCTCGTAACGGCCAATACCGACAAAGAGTTGTGTGTTTTCAGCAGCCGTGATGAGGTAGCACTGTTGCGGGTCGGCAATGATACCGTCTTCGGATGTCACTTCTGTGAACCCTCGAGCTGTATTGACATAGGTCGTATAGTCTGTAGCTAAGGTAGACAATGTGGCGGTCAGTATGGCAAACGAAAGTGTAAATAGATGTAAGATACGCATTGAGAATATTTGTTTTATCGAGTTTGACGGTGCAAAGCTACATATTATTTTTGGACTGCACTGCACATAAAGTCTTTTTTTTGATAAAAAAGCTGCGCAAGGAACATCATCCTTGCGCAGCCAATGGTAACTGTATGTTTTGTGTCTTTATCAATTACGGCGTTCGCCGCGGTCGTGGCGTTCTCCACGCTCACTGTGTTCACCGCGTTCGGGACGATCGCCGCGCTCGCGACGTGGACGGGGCGGACGCTCCACATAGCCTTCGGGCTTGGGCAAAAGGACGCGGCGTGAGAGCTTGAACTTGCCCGTCTTTGGATCGATGTCCAAGAGTTTAACGGTCATCTTGTCGCCTTCCTTGATGCCTGCTTCCTCGACGGTCTCGAGGCGCTTCCAGTCAATCTCGGAGATGTGCAGCAGGCCGTCCTTGCCAGGCATGAACTCTACGAAGCAGCCATAAGGCATGATGCTGCGTACAGTACCCTCATAGACTTCGCCGACCTCGGGGATGGCCACGATTGCGCGAATCTTGGCCAAGGCTGCATTGATGCTCTCGGCATTTGGACCGCTGACCTGCACCTTGCCCACTCCATCCTCTTCGTCGATGGTGATGGTTGCACCGGTGTCTTCCTGCATGCCCTGAATAATCTTTCCGCCCGGGCCAATGACAGCACCAATGAACTCCTTCGGGATGATGATCTGCTCGATGCGGGGCACGTGGGGCTTAAGTTCTGGACGCGGTTCGGGCATTGTCTCGAGTATCTTGCCGAGGATGTGCTCGCGGGCCTGCTTAGCCTGCATGAGTGCCTTCTCAAGAATCTCATAGCTGAGGCCGTCGCACTTGATATCCATCTGTGTGGCTGTGAGGCCGTCGCGCGTACCAGTGGTCTTGAAGTCCATGTCGCCGAGGTGGTCCTCGTCACCGAGAATGTCGGAGAGGACTGCGTACTTGTCTTCACCCGGGTTCTTGATGAGACCCATAGCGATACCGCTGACGGGCTTCTTGATGGGTACACCAGCGTCCATCAGGGCGAGGGTGCCAGCGCATACGGTTGCCATTGAGCTGGAACCGTTGCTCTCGAGGATGTCGCTGACAACGCGGACGGTGTAGGGATAGTCTGCGGGAATCTGACCCTTCAGGGCGCGCCATGCGAGGTGGCCGTGGCCGATCTCACGACGGCCTACGCCGCGCTGAGCCTTGGCCTCGCCTGTGGAGAAGGGCGGGAAGTTGTAGTGCAGGAGGAAACGCATGTATGAGCGGTCGAGGACGTCATCCACGAGCTTCTCGTCGAGCTTGGTGCCGAGGGTGACGGTGCTGAGGCTCTGGGTCTCACCACGTGTGAAGATGGAGCTTCCATGAGGTCCGGGCAGCGGGCTCACCTCGCACCAGATGGGGCGGATGTCGGTGGTGCCGCGGCCGTCGAGACGGATGCCCTCGTCAAGGATGCAACGGCGCATAGCGTCGCGCTCCACGTCGTGGTAGTAGCGGTCAACGAGCGCGTTCTTCTCCTCGAGTTCTGCGGCTTCCATGTCAGCATGGGCTGCAGCATAACGTTCCTTGAAATCTTCGCGGATCTTCTCGAATGCCTCAGCGCGGGCGTGCTTCTCCAGGGCCTGCTTCGTGATGTCGTAGGCGGGCTGGTAGCACTCCTTGTTGACCTGCTCGCGTAGTTCCTCGTCGTTGACTTCGTGGCAGTATTCGCGCTTGACGTCCTTGCCGAGTTCCTTGCTGAGCTCCTTCTGCAGGCGGCACATGGGCTTAATGGCTTCGTGAGCGACCTTCAGAGCCTGGAGCAGATCCTGCTCGCTGACCTCTTTCATCTCGCCCTCAACCATCATTATGTTTTCTTCGGTAGCACCGACCATGATATCCATGTCGGCATCCTTCATCTGCTCGAATGTGGGATCAACGATGTATTCGCCGTTGAGACGAATCACTCGTACCTCAGATATGGGACCATCGAAGGGAATGTCTGAGCAGCTAAGAGCTGCGCTGGCAGCAAAACCGGCCAGCGCATCAGGCATATCCACGCCGTCGGCACTGTACAGGTTAACATTTACATAGACCTCAGCATGATAGTTGCTGGGGAAGAGGGGACGGAGCGCACGGTCGACAAGGCGACAAGTGAGGATTTCGTCATCATTGGCCTTACCTTCGCGCTTCGTGAAGCCACCGGGGAAACGTCCGGCAGCCGAATATTTCTCGCGATACTCTACTTGAAGGGGCATGAAATCTGTGCCTGGCACAGCGTCTTTTGCGGCACACACTGTTGCTAACAACATGGTATTACCCATGCGCAGCATCACGGCACCGTCAGCTTGCTTGGCAAGCTTACCAGTCTCGATGGATATTTCACGACCATCGGGCAGCTGGACTGTCTTTGTGATTACGTTCATCTTACGATTCAAAAATAAAATTGCGTCAAAAAAAGTATACTTTCGTCTCAAATCAAGCATTGCAAATGCAATGCAATGTCAAAAACGGCGTAAAGGTACGCAATTCCATGCTACTTCAACACAGAATGTCAGAACCTTTAGGTTTTTTTAACTGACATATAGCTATCACAGCCAGAACTCCTTAGGCGTTAGTGTTCTATTTTACTACTCATCAGTTGTTCAACCCTGTCTCGGCAGAGCTCCATGAGCCATTTGGGTGTAGATGTAGCTCCGCAGATGCCAATTGAGAGATTGTCGATTGCAATGTCGGAGTTAATAACAAGATGCTCTGGCTTTATTTCTGCCGGAGTATCAATCATATATGATTGTTGATTGGCGCGCTGGCATTCGCCGAAGAGCACACGGCCGTTGCTGCTCTTGTGTCCACAGACAAAAAAGACCACATCATGTCGTGCAGCGAAGTCGCGAATATGCGGCATGCGATTGGCCACTTGCCGGCAGATGGTGTCGGCATATGTGAAATTTGCAGTATCAGTGATGTGTTCTCGTATGTATTCCACCACTTGACGGAAACCTTCGAGCGATTTTGTGGTTTGGGAGTAAAGTGCAATGTCTCGCGAGAAGTCCAGCTTCGCTGCTTCTTCCACATGTTCAATGACAATGGCTGTGCCGTTGGTCTGGCCTTCCAATCCCAAAACCTCGGCATGTCCCCTTTTGCCATATATGACAATCTGGCGTTTGTGCTGTGGGTCGCTGTCGTATTCGCGCTTGATGCGCTCCTGCAAATGCAGTACGACAGGGCATGTCGCATCTATAATATTAATATTGTTTGCGCGCGCGCACGCGTAAGTAGATGGCGGCTCGCCGTGAGCGCGCAGCAAAACATTAGCATCATGCAGCATCCTGAATTGCTTGTGGTCGATAGTGCGCAGCCCCATGTGCTCCAGACGTTCTACTTCCCGACCATTGTGCACGATGTCGCCGAGACAGTATAGTTCGTGGCCACGTGCCAGCTCCTCTTCGGCTTTGCCTATGGCACGTGTCACGCCGAAACAAAAGCCCGAACCAGTGTCAATCTCGATGGTCATGGTCACTTAATAGCGAACAATCGTCATATTGTAATAACGATTCCGTTAGTCTGTTAATCTATGGAACTGCTCAATGAGCCATTGTTTCTGTTCTTCAATGGTGAGATGGCTATTATCCAACACCAGCGCATCTTCAGCTTGGCGTAATGGCGCTACGGCACGTGTTGAGTCGATGTGGTCGCGCTCACGCAGGTTCTGCAAGACTGCATCGAAATCGGCGGGTTCACCCTTTGCCACAAGTTCATCGTAACGGCGCTGGGCTCGCACTTCGTCTGAGGCAGTGACAAAGACCTTCATTTCGGCATGTGGGAAAACAGCAGTGCCGATGTCGCGTCCGTCCATCACTATTCCGCCTTCGATGCCCATTTGCTGTTGTTGTTGTGTCATTGCCTTGCGTACAAATGGTATGGCAGCCACAGGGCTGACATGACTACTAACCTCCATCGTACGGATATCACGTTCCACATTTATGCCATTGAGATATGTTTCGGGTCGTCCGGTCTCTGGATTCAGCTGGAATGAGACATGTATCTGTGGCATCAAGGGCTCCAGCGTCTTAGTATCGATACTGCCGTCTGCAAGTACGAGGTTGTGTTGCATGCAGAACAATGTGCATGCACGATACATGGCACCGCTGTCAATATATATGTAACCTATCTCGCGAGCTAAATCCTTGGCCATAGTGCTTTTGCCGCAAGAGCTATGTCCATCAATGGCAATGGTAATCTTTTTCATTATAGCGTTGCAGATTAGTAGTTAATAATGATGTTGTTAAAGGTGACTATAGTGTGTACTGTGCATTGAAAAGGAAACTCGGAGCTGAGACATGATACTTGGCGTATGCCACATCCAACTTGAACCGTTTAAGTTTCACTCCGGCACCGAAGCACAGCCCCGCTCCATGACTGCTACCGGCAGCCTTCATCTCGTATGCTCTACG
Organism: uncultured Bacteroidaceae bacterium; assembly: GCA_905233465.1. Taxonomy (GTDB): domain Bacteria; phylum Bacteroidota; class Bacteroidia; order Bacteroidales; family Bacteroidaceae; genus Physcousia. The sequence continues at coordinate 16,911 of CAJOEI010000003.1, forward strand.
GAAGTTGAAGCCAGCAGAGATGTATAGTTGTTCTATGGGCAGGATGTCCAATCCTATGGCAAAGTGATTTGTCAGCTTGCGGCCAAAGCCCACTGTGCCCTTGCTGCTATAGAAGTCGGAGTCGCGCCAGCGTGTAAGGTCTGTAAGTGTCATAGTGAACTGAAGCGGAGCACTTTCAAGACGCTTGGTGATGCCTGCCCGCAGGTCAAATGGCAGCCGCTCATGGTGGTCGCCAAAGCGATGCACCTGGCCGCCGAGATTGGCCGCCACCAATGAAACAGACAGGTCGCGTTGTTCGTTGTAGGCATTCAGGCCGAGGTCCACGGCTAATGCTACTGAGCTAAATTCGCCATAGTGGGAATATATGAACTTACCTGTGGCACCTCCCGCCAAATACTCTGTCAGTGTATAGGAATATCCGCCTGAGATGGCCATGTCTAAGGCTGAGAAGTCACCCATCTCAATGCCTTCTACGGTGGTCTCACGCAGTGTGCCATAGCCCACAAACTGCACGCCGACACCCCAAGTGCCCCGTTCACCCGAAGCCATCACCCACGATGCTGAGCCAGACTTACAGCCACGCATATATGTCAGGAAACTGAGGTTGAGGCTGCGGTCGCTTACGTTGGACATCAAGGCCGGGTTCTGCATCAGCAGTGAGGCATCGTCATCAGTAAGAGAGACATTCTGCCCGCCCAGCGCCATCCCGTGTGCAGATGTTGGCAACTCCAGGAAATTAAATACCGACGTACTCTGCGTCTGTCCGCGTCCTGCAAGAGTCGCTGACAGAAGAAAGACAGTGTAGAGTATCGTGCGTTTGATGTTCATTGTCGTAATTGCGTGCAAAGATACATAATAATTCATTATATTAACGAACGAAAAGGGCGTTTTGAGGTGTAGGATGTGCTTTTTTTGAAAAAAAACAACGTATTCTTAAAAAAAAAGTCGCAAAGAAATCGTGTTATCGAAAATTTGTGCTACTTTTGTCGCGTTAAGGCGCAAAAAATGCGCCTATAGCACTTATTTTAGCATTAAAGATAAAACAAAAATAACACTATGGAAGAGATTAAGTCTATGACAGACGAGCTTCGTGGCCAACGCGGTACAAGCCTGTTGCTGGGTTACGTCTTGGTGCTCGCACTGATGTTTGTGGCTTTTGAGTACACGACACGAGAGATCAAGATTCAGGAATTCGAGCCTATCTATGAGAGTGCCTTTGAGGAGGATATGATTCCCATCACCACTCAGAAGGAAGTCATGGCTCCGCCTCCTGCTGCTGCACCAAAGGTAGCAGAGATTCTGAATATCGTGGACAACGAGACCGAGCTCAACGAAGAAGAGGTGCAGACTTCCGAGGAAGTTAATCAGGCCATTACAACAGCTACTGGTGACGGCGCTCCGACCGCTGTTGTCGCTGCACCTGGTCCTGTGGGTCCCGTGCGTGAGGAGTCTGATGACGACCGCATCTTTGAAGTCGTTGAGGAGAACGCAATGTTCCCTGGCGGTGATCAGGCATGTTACGAATGGCTCTCGAAGCACATCAAGTATCCCAGCATTGCGCAGGAGCAAGGCATTCAAGGTCGAGTATTTGTGCAGTTCGTCGTCAATAAAGACGGTTCTATTGTAGATGTTAAAGTGATGCGTTCACCCGACCCCTCTCTCTCCAAGGAGGCAGAGCGTGTCGTCAAGGAGATGCCGAAGTGGAAGCCTGCGCGTCAGGGTAACAAGCCTGTGCGTTCACGCTTCAACCTTCCCGTTATGTTCCGTCTGCAATAATGCACAAAGCTTTGACGATAGTGACCTAATATATAATAAGGTAGGTCTATATTCAAACACAGAGGCTGCACTCATTTTGGGTGCAGCCTCTGTGTTCTTCAGTCATCAATCACTTCGAGATAGAAGCTGAAAGGTCTAAAACCGTCGTTGCAACTGATCATGGCGCTCATGGGATTCTTCATCCAGCCGTCATAGAAGTTGCCTTGCCCCGCCGCCAAAGCCTGCACAAATGATTTCATTGAGTCCCATGCCGACGGGCAAAGCCCTGCCGGGCACTGACCATCAACGGCAATCCATTGCTGTCCTTCAATGACATCACAGGTGTGTTCAATGGGATTCTCATATCGCGACATCAAGTCAGGATATACCGTCTGCCGAATGGCTGTTATGCTGACTTTGTTCATTTATTGAAATGCAGTGTATGGCCCATGCGCTCCTGTTTTGTGCGAAGATATCGTTCGTTGTATGGGTTGGGTTGTATCTCAATGGGCACGTTCTCAACAATCTCCAATCCGTATGCCTCCAATCCGACCCTCTTGACGGGGTTGTTTGTCAGAAGTCGTATCTTGTGCACGCCAAGCTGCCGCAGAATTTGTGCACCCACGCCATAGTCTCGTTCATCAGGCTTAAAGCCGAGATGTACATTGGCCTCCACGGTGTCGTCGCCTTGTTCCTGTAGTTTGTAAGCACGCATCTTGTTAAAGAGTCCTATGCCGCGGCCCTCCTGGTTCATGTATAGCAGGATGCCTTTGCCTGCATTGTCAATCATCTGCATGGAGCGGTGCAGCTGTTCACCGCAGTCACATCGCTGGCTGCCGAAGATGTCGCCCGTGGCGCAGCTGGAATGCACGCGTACAAGAATGGGTTCGTCTGGTTGCCATGTCCCTTTGATGAGTGCCACGTGTTCGAGGCCGTTGGACTTCTGGCGGAAGGTGATGTCGCGGAAATGTCCGTATGCTGTTGGCAGGTCAACCTCTGGAGCGGCTTCTACCATCTGTTCTCTCTCAAGGCGGTATGCTATGAGGTCGCGTATGGTGATTATACGTATTCCGTGTCGCTGTGCCACTTCCTGCAGCTGTGGCATGCGAGCCATAGTGCCGTCGGGGTTGAGTATCTCTATCAGTGCCGCAGCAGGTTGCAGCCCGCTGAGCCGTGCCAGGTCAATGGCTGCTTCGGTATGTCCGGCGCGTCGAAGCACTCCTCGGTCCTGGGCATAGAGTGGGTTGATGTGTCCGGGTCGTCCAAAGTCTGATGCCTTAGCCTGCGGGTTGGCCAGATGGCGTATGGTAGCAGCGCGGTCGGCCGTGCTGACTCCCGTTGTGCAACCGTCCAGTTTGTCCACTGTGACAGTGAATGGTGTGCCCAGCACAGAAGTGTTGTCTTGCACTTGGTGTGGCAACTCCAGTTCTTCGGCTCTGGATATGGTTATTGGTGCACAGAGCACTCCGCGACCTTCGCGGAGCATGAAGTTGACTTTCTCGGGTGTTATCATCTCGGCTGCCGTGATGAAATCACCTTCGTTCTCGCGATCTTCATCGTCAACAACAATCACAAATTTGCCTTGCTTGAAGTCTTCCAATGCATCGGCTATAGAAGATAGGGTCATTGAAAGTTGAAAATTGAAAGTTGAAAATTGAAAAATGAAAGTTAGTTTACTATTTGCTGTTTCAAGTTCCTTGCAATGTGCTTACTTTGCCTATTATGGCATTGAGTGCAGTGGGCATAGCGTTGAGGTCTCTAGCCAGCAGTATTCTGTATCGCCAGATGCGTAGCCACATCACTATTCCTGCAGGGAAGAAGAGTCCGACAGCCATGTTCATCTTGCGGGTCCTGAAGGGACGCGTGTGTGCGTCGGGGATGAGTTTAGGCACACGGTTGAGTAGTGCTATCACGTGTATGTCGCGTTCGTTGCCCAGTTCCTCTATGGCTGCATCCAGCCTATCGCTGAGCTGTGTCACTTCGGTGTCTGGCTCGTAGCGGAAGAAGAGGCTGAAATAGCTGGGCATGAGCAACAGGTGGTGGTGGTGGAGATATGATGTGCTATCCTCGGCGATGGTCTGCAGCTCCGGGATAAGGCGTGCGTAGTCCGGCTCTTCCATCACAATTTCTTTGCGAGCCACGATGTAAAAGCGCTCGCGCAGGCCGAGCAATCGCCTAAAGAAGCGTATGTATGCTTCCATGTTGAACACGGTACTGTCCTTATTTGCTTTCACGGTGAGCCAGATACCGACAGGTGTGAGCAACGCTGTGCTGAGCCATAGGCCGAAGGCTGTTTCCCACTTGCCGGTTTCGGCCAGCTTCTCTCCCAGTGCGTTGATCATGTAGTATATGATGAAGATAACCACCGATACCACGACTGGAACGCCTAATCCGCCCTTACGGATGATGGCTCCGAGAGGTGCTCCTATGAAGAAAAATATGATACACGCAAGTGCAAGGCTGAACTTCTTGTGTCGTTCGCGCATGTGTATGCGCAGTGTGCGGTTGATTCCGTAGTAGAAGTCCTGTAGTGATGTTGTCTGTGTCTGTCCGGCCTGTGCCCGGCTGACGGCGACGCGTGCTGACTGGCTGCGTTCGTTGTCGGTGAGGCGTGCGAAGATGGTGTCGAAAGGAGTATCTGCTTTAGCTGCTGCAGCGATGATTTTGGCAGAATCGCTGCGGCCGTTGAGGTGAGTACACTGCAGGAAGCTCCAGCTATATTGCTTGAATTGCTCCAATCCCATTGAGTCCAGTCGTCCGCTGATGCTGTCTATGCCTCGTGTGAGCATTTCAAGATTCTTTGTCTGGGCGTTGCCGTTGAAGAGCTCTGCATCCATGACGCTGAAGTTGTTGTCAAATGGGATAAGGTCGACTTCCTCGAGGAATGTCTCGCGCATGTATGGCACTGTGGCATGGTCGAGGGCGTTGCCTGTGTTCTGCATATTGCGGAACCGGCGGCCGTCGTAGAGCGTGAGCTTGAGATGCATCTGCTCGGCTGTGGTCTGCATGCGGCCGGAATCGGCCATGACCACCTGTGTGTCGTCGAAGTTGCGCCCCTGTGTGTAGATGAGTATGCCATATAGCATACCAGTTTCTATATCTTTGCGCTGAACGAAAAGGTTGTAGCCTGGTATCTCATTATAGAAGATGCCCTCTGGAATCTCCATCTCGGGGCTTTTCTGTTTGGTGGAGTAGAGCAGTGCAGCCAGTTGCTTGCTCGACTCTGGTGCTATGACGTTCTGGAAATAGAACGAGCCTGCTGCCACAATCACAGATACGACCATCACAGGTTGCAGGATGCGCAAGAGGGGAATGCCGGCAGCTTTCATTGCCAGCAGCTCCAGACGCTCGCCCATATTGCCAAAGCTGATCAGCGAGGCCAGCAGCAGTGCCAACGGCAGCGATAACGGCACGAGCGTCATTGAGGCATAGAAGAAGAATTTCACCCACACCTCAAAGGGCAGGCCCTTGCCGATGAGGTCGTCGACATAACGCCACAGAAACTGCATCATCAAAATGAACAGGCATATGAAGAAGGTGCCTGCAAAGAGTAGGCAAAACTGCTTCAATATGAAGATGTCAAGTTTCTTGATGATGCGCATGAGGGGCGGCCTACGGCCGCAGTTTAAAGTTTAAGGTTTAAAGTTTAAAGTGGAGGTGGCCTTTATTCTTCAACCGTGTAGCCGGCTATGCGGGCCATGGCGGGTGCAATCTCGATGTTGTTAATGCGGCCCTGGAAGACCTCCGTACCGGGACCTATGGCATATACTGGAACGTAGCCATTGCTGTGTCCGCCACTGGCCCAGCTGATGAGTGACACTTCAGAGAGAATGTGCTTGACGGTCTCGCAGAGGTCGCTGATGCGTCCCTTGACATCGTTCGTGGCCTTGGTGCGGGCATCTGCGGGAGCGTCAGCTGGCAAACCACTGACCACATTCATGGCTTTCTCAATATTGTTCCATCTGCCTTGCAAGCGCTGTTGCTGCTTCTCGTCGAGGCTGATGCCGGTGCCGAAGCCCATCAGTTCGTGCAGCTGCTTGTCTACGGCAGCCTTAGTAAATTTCTTAGGCGAGCGCTTGTATTGCTCGTTGAGGATCCATTTCAACTCGTCGATGCTGCAGCGCTGGTAGCGTAGCAACTCGGTGTGTAGCTCATACGGGCCGCGCCCCATGACCAGGCCGCCTGTCTCGTGGTCAGCACTGATGACGATGATGGTCTCGTCGGGATGTTGCTCGTAGAACTCGTAGGCCACCTTGACGGCCTTGTCCAGGTCGAGCACCTCGTTGATGGCATTGCCGATGTCGTTGCGATGGCAAGCATAGTCTATCATGCCGCCTTCAATCTGGAAGAAAAAGCCGTCTTTCTGTTTCGACATCAGGAAGTTTATGCCAGCACGTGTGATCTGTTCCAGCGTGAGGTCGTCCTTTGTCTGGTCGATGGCGTATGGAATGTGGTCGCTTTCGAGCTTTGCGTTTTGTGCGTCACTCTGGATGAGGATGACCTTGTCGGCTTTGCGTCCGCGTTTGGTGTATTCTTTATAGCTCTTCACGATGGTGTAGCCAGCATCCTTTGCCTGCTGGTGCAGCGATGGCTCACCATCCTTGGTGTATGGACGGTGGAAATCGGCGCCGCCGAAGAAGTCATAGCCACTGGCACAGAGGTCTTTGCCGAGCTCGTAGTACATTTGTCGGCTGGGCTGATGTCCGTAGAACGATGCTGGTGTGGCATGTGTGATGGCTACGCTTGTGGCCACGCCCACGGCTTTGCCGGCCTTATGTGCCCAAGCCGCGATGCTGGTGCATGGTGTCTCGAGATCCTCAAGCACGCCGATGGCGCCGTTTTTTGTCTTGTGGCCGGTGGCCAGTGCCGTGCCACCGGCAGCAGAGTCTGTCACTCCGTTAGTGGCGGAGTAAGTGTTTACCATACCCACTACGGGCAGGCTGGCCATGAGGATGGGTTCGTAACCAATCTTCCCTTTCACGGCTGCAAGATATGTTTCAGTGACGTTGATTTGATTGACTCCCATGCCGTCGCCGATGAAATAGAACACATACTTCACTTCGGCGCTGGCGGCCAGACACAATGTTGCTGCAAGGAGCAGCGAGAGAAAACGCTTTAGCATGAGGTTATGAGATTATAGGGTTTATACTGTTGCTGATTTATTCTAATATTGCTTTCTTGATTATAACATCCTGCAGCGGGCGGTCGTCCTTGTCGGTGGGCATGGCTTGTATGGCCTTGACCACTTTCATGCCGTCAATGACGTGGCCGAAGACTGTGTATGTACCGTCGAGGTGTGGCGTACCTCCATATTGCAGATAGTCGTTCCACATGTCATAGGACATCTCTATGCCCTGTTCGGCCAGTGCAGCGCGCTGCTTGCCCAGCGCCCCTTCGCCCCACGAGCGTCCGTAGACAATATAGAACTGTGACCCGCTACTGCGCATCTCGGGGTTGACGTCGTCGCCCTCGCGTGCTGCGGCCACGGCTCCGCGCACGTGGTATAGCCACGGCAGACAGAACTCGGGCTCAATGGTATATGCTGGGCCGCCGTCGCCCAATGGCTTTGTGCGTGGTGGCGAGACAATGCTGTCGCCATCTGTGTGAACGCGGCTGTCGGGGTCGCCGCCTTGTATCATAAAATCGCGGATAACACGGTGAAACAGAGTGCCGTCGTAGTACCCCTCGCTGCAAAGTCGCAGGAAGTTGTCCCGATGAAGAGGCGTTTCGTCGCTTAGTTCTATGCGTATCACGCCAGCTGTGGTCTCCAAGCGCACGCGGTTGGGCTTGGTCTTGGCACATGCGCCGACAAAAGACCATACCAGCATTAACAATAATAAACAATGTCTTAGCTTTAGCATGGCTGCAAAGGTATGCAAAAAAAGCGAGATGTGGAGTAGCGAGGGCTCTTTATCTTGTTTTTTAATCTTTTTTTATGATTGTCGTAACAAAAATCCCTCTATGCTTGCGCGTAGAGGGATTTACCTTGTTGGGCTACCCGGACTCGAACCAGGAAAGGCAGGACCAGAATCTGCAGTGTTACCATTACACCATAGCCCAATGTGTTTCACGATATATAGATTCAGGGCAAAATAAACTTATGAAACGATTAAAGAGTGTCTTAACTTATCCTTTGTTGGGCTACCCGGACTCGAACCAGGAAAGGCAGGACCAGAATCTGCAGTGTTACCATTACACCATAGCCCAATCTTCGGATTTGCGGCTGCAAAAGTAGGTACTTTTGATGAAACGCACAAGCATTTCCCTAAAAAAATGTAATTTCGCGATGTTTTTTTCAGTTATCGGTTATTAAATAGTAACTTTGCAGCCTGAAACCAAACTCAACTAAATGAAACAATCCACACAGCAATTATTGACAAGTATACAGGATGGCCTGCAAGATAAAAAAGGTCATGACATAGTTATAGCTGATATAAGCAGCATCACAGAGGCAATATGTGAGGCCTTTGTGATCTGCACGGCCAATTCCCCTTCACACGTACAGGCATTGGCCGAGAGTGTTGGCGAGAAGGCCCGAGAGCTCAGCGACGCACGTCCTACGGCCGTGTCCGGCATGGCCAATGCCATCTGGGTGGCGATGGATTACACAGATGTCATAGTACATATTTTCTTGCGTGAGGCGCGCGAATTCTATGACTTGGAACATCTGTGGGCCGATGCCGAGTTGACGGCAGTACCCGACTTGGACTGATAGTCGAAATGTCGAAATAACGGAAACCATAACGAAAACGCATAATAATCATCGTGGAACTTCAAGAACCCAACAACAACAAGAATAAAAATAAGATGCCGCGTTTCAATCTCACATGGTTGTACGTGGCTATAGCTGTGGCATTGGGCTATCTCTTCTTTGCCGGAGGCGATAGCCAGCAGAGCGGTACGTCGAAGAATGTCACATACACCGTTTTCAAGCAATATGTTGAGCAGGGCTATGCCAACAAGATTGTAGCCAACAAGGATGCAGGCTCAGTGCGTATGTATGTTAAGCCCGAGCACATCCGTGACGTGTTCGCCACAGGTGTGGCGCAGACCGGCAAACAGCCCTTTGTTGAGGCCGACTATCCTTCTGCCGATAAGCTTGATGAGTTTGTGAGCCAGCAGCATGAACTCGGCAACTTTACGGGTGAGCTAAGTTACAAGCGTCAGAACGACACGCTGTCGCAGCTCTTCTGGAATATCATGCCTCTGTTGGTAATCGTATTTGTGTGGATGTTCATCATGCGTCGCATGAGCGGTGGCTCAAGCGGCTTTGGTGGCATGGGCAGCATCTTCAATGTCGGCCGTTCAAGGGCGCAACTTGTGGAAAAGGGAGGCGAGAACGAGTCCAAGGTGACGTTCAAGGATGTTGCTGGTCAGGCGTCGGCCAAGCAGGAGGTGCAAGAGATTGTTGAGTTCTTGAAGAATCCAAAGAAGTTCACGGATCTGGGTGGCAAGATTCCCAAGGGTGCACTGCTTGTGGGTCCTCCGGGAACGGGTAAGACGTTGTTGGCCAAGGCTGTGGCAGGCGAGGCCGATGTGCCCTTCTTCTCGATGTCGGGCTCAGACTTTGTTGAGATGTTTGTCGGCGTTGGCGCAAGCCGTGTGCGCGACCTCTTCCGTCAGGCCAAGGAGAAGGCCCCATGCATCATCTTCATTGATGAGATTGACGCTGTGGGTCGTGCACGTAGCCGCAATGTGGCTATGGGTGGTAATGACGAGCGCGAGTCAACGCTCAACCAGCTGCTTACGGAGATGGATGGCTTTGGCACCAACAGCGGCATCATAATGATGGCTGCCACAAACCGTGCCGATATCCTCGACAAGGCACTGTTGCGCGCTGGACGCTTTGACAGACAAATCCACGTTGATCTGCCAGACCTGAAGGAGCGTCGCGAGGTCTTTGAGGTGCACCTGAAACCCATCAAGGTAGATGCATCGCTGGATATCGACCTGCTGGCACGTCAGACACCCGGTTTCAGCGGTGCTGACATTGCCAACGTCTGCAACGAAGCTGCTCTCATCGCCGCACGTCATGGCAAGGAGGCAGTGACGAAAGAGGACTTCCTTGCTGCTGTGGACCGCATTGTGGGCGGTTTGGAGAAGAAAACAAAAGTGATGACCGAGGACGAGAAGCGCACCATTGCCATACATGAGGCTGGACATGCCACCATCTCATGGAACCTGCAATACGCCAATCCCCTCATCAAGGTTACAATCGTGCCGCGCGGACGTGCCTTGGGTGCAGCGTGGTATCTGCCCGAGGAACGCCAGATCACGACCAAGGAGCAGATGCTCGACGAGATGTGTGCCACACTGGGCGGACGTGCTGCCGAGGAACTCTTCACAGGTCACATCAGCAGCGGAGCAATGAATGACCTGGAGCGCGTCACCAAGCAGGCCTATGGCATGATAGCATACATGGGCATGAGCGACCGACTGCCCAACCTGTGCTATTACAACAATGACGAATACTCGTGGCAGCGACCCTATTCCGAGGAGACGGCACGCCTTATCGATGAAGAGGCCAAGCGTATGATCGCCGAGCAATATGAACGTGCCAAAGCGCTCTTGCTCCAGAAACGCGACGGCCACGGCCAACTGGCAGACCTGCTCGTGGAGCGGGAGGTGATTTTTGCCGAGGACGTTGAGAAAATATTTGGCAAGCGCCCCTGGGCCAGTCGGACAGAGGAACTGCTTGGAGGAGAGGAGGCGGCTGCGCCGCAGACTAATGTTGAAAGTTGAAAATTGAAAATTGAAAATGAAAAATCTTGTTCTTCGCACTATTACCGGCGTGGCCTTTGTGGCCGTTATGGTGGCCGGTATATTGTATAGCCCATTGACTCTTTGGGCCTTGTTCCTCGTGATAGCAGTCCTCACCACATGGGAATTCACGGGCCTTGTCAACACGCGTCCTGATGTCCAGGTGAACCGTGTTGTCACCACCACAGCTGCCGCGCTGCTTTTTCTCGGTGTGTCAGCGATGCAGACCGACATCTTGCAGGCGCGGATGCTGATTGTGCCTTGGTTGCTCAGTATGGTTTTTATCATGGTTGAGGAGCTCTTCCTGCAACGTGAGGATCCGCTAAGCAACTGGGCCTACTCCATGTTGGCGCAGATATATGTTGCCTTGCCTTTTGCGCTGTTGACAATGTTCCCGTCGCAGACCTATGTCATGGCCATATTCCTTTTCCTGTGGTGCAACGACACCGGTGCCTACTGCACGGGTTCGCTCATCGGACGTCACAAGCTCTTCCCCCGTATCTCACCAGGCAAGACATGGGAGGGCAGTGTCGGCGGCGCTGTGCTGGCCATCATCGCAGCGCTGATTATGGCCTTCTATGTCGACACCACACTTGCTCCCTGGCAGTGGGTGGCATTTGCCCTGACGGTGGTCGTCATAGGCACTCTGGGCGATCTCGTGGAGAGCCTCTTCAAGCGCAAGCTCGGCGTGAAGGATAGCGGCAATATCCTGCCTGGCCACGGAGGTATGCTGGATCGTTTCGACAGCAGTCTCATGGCGATTCCTGCCGTGATGTCATTGCTCTTCATCTTGGCAGCGCTCTAAACAAATGTTAAATCTACACCTTATCCGTTAAACGAAGCCTTAGCCAGTTTGTCATTTGTTTTGCATAAACAAGACACAAACACCCAATGAAGCACTTCATTATTTCTCTTTTGCTACTCACGCTGGCTACGGCCGCCAGCGCACAGAAGGGTACCGTCAGCGGTACTATTGTTGACGGCGAGGGCGAACCGTTGCCAGGAGCAATGATTGTCATCATGCAACCTGATAGTGTGCAGACAACAGGTCAGCAGAGCAAGGCCGACGGCACATTCAGCATCGGCAACATCAAGCTTGGCTCATATATCCTGAGAGCATCATTCATCGGATACAAGACCGTTTTCGCCAACTTCGAACTGACTAAGAAAAACCGTCAAATCAATCTTGGGCAAATAACTCTGTTTGAGAATGCCAAGCTCATGCGTGAGGCTGAAGTGACGGCGCGTGCGGCTCAGGTGGAGATGAAGGCCGACACCTTTGTATATAATGCCGATGCCTTTCGCATCCCCGAAGGAGCCGACTTGGAGGCCCTTTTGAAGAAATTCCCGGGTGCAGAGATAACAGAAGAGGGAACAATTAAGATCAACGGCAAGGAAGTAAAGAAGATTCTCGTTAAGGGCAAGGAGTTCTTTGGCAACGACACCAAGATGAGCCTGAAGAATATCTCTGCCAAATCAGTGAGCCGCGTCAAGGCCTACGACCGTCAGAGCGATTACAGCCGCGTCACGGGCATCGACGACGGCGAGGAGGAGACAGTACTTGACCTGCAACTCAAGCCTGGTATGAGCGAGGGATGGGTCATTAATGCCGACCTTGCCTACGGCACAGAGCATCGTTATGCCGAGCGCCTGACCATCAGCCGTTTCCTCGAAGACTTCCAATTCACCGTCGTGGGTGCTGCCAACAACGTCAACGATCGCGGCTTCGGTGGATGGGGTCGTGGCGGCAATGGCCTCACCGCGACTAAGAACACCGGTGCCAACTTCGCTTGGAGCAACGGCCTCAAGCAGAACGAAGCCGGACGTCTGGAGCTTGGTGGCAATGTCCGCTACCGTCACACGTCCACAGACAATCTGACACGCTCCAACAGCGAGACGTTCCTGACATCAACAGCTTCGCAGTTTGTCAACCGCCTCAGCCAGAGCTATGGTAGCAACTCCAATGTCAATGCAGACTTGCGCTTCGAATGGCAGCCCGACTCAATGACGAACATCATCTTCCGACCTGCATACTCATACTCGACCAACAGAAACGAGAGCACAAGCCGTAGCGCTACATTCAACGATAGTCCATACGAAGCAGGCATGACGGATCCGCTCAATGAGTACGAGACATTTGATTATGGCGACAATGACATTCGTGTCAACGACAACAACCGCGAGAACCTCAGTAAGAGCAGCAACTACAATGTCAATGGCTCGCTGCAGGTCAACCGTCGGTTCAACAAGGCAGGACGCAACATCACCTTCGACTTGAGTGGAGCCACAGGACAGAATGCGAGCGAGAGTTGGAGCCGTAGCCTTGTCAACTTCTACCAGAACACCGAGAGACCCTTCACGTTCACCAATCAATACAACGACAACCCCTCCAAGAACTGGAATTGGCGTGCGCGCGTCAGCTACAGCGAACCCATCTTCAAGGGTGCCAACTTGCAGTTCTCGTATCAGTTCCAGCGCCGCTACACCGACAGCGACCGAACGATGTACAGCATTGATTCGCTGATGACTAACAGCACACTGCGCAATCAAGTCTTCGGATACATCTCCGACAACGACATCATTCAGGCGCTGGTGCTCGGCTATACGCCCAATGCAGACATCCTGCAGGCTCTGCGCAACATCGAGAACTCGCAGTATGCAACCTACAATGAATTCAACCACGATGCCAACGTCATGCTGCGCTATCAGATTGGCGACTTCCGCATCAATGCTGGTGTGGGAGTACAGCCACAGACGACACACATGGACTACACCAAGAACCGTCTGGATACAACTGTCACCCGCCAGGTCTTCAACTGGGCACCGAGGCTCGATGTGCGATGGAAGATTTCCAACACCAGCCAGCTACGTGCACGCTACAATGCATCAATGGGACAGCCGTCGATGACCAACCTCCTTGATGTGGACGACACCAGCGACCCCCTCAATATCAGTCATGGTAATCCTGGCTTGAAACCATCGTGGACAAACCGCTTCTTTGTGTTCTACAATGACTTCAAGACAGAGCAACAGATGGGATGGGCGGCCAACCTCAACTTCTCCAACACCATCAACAGCATCTCCAACCGCACGGTGTACTATCAGGACACAGGTAAACGCGAGACCACGCCCGACAACATCAATGGCAACTGGAATGCTGGCGCATTCCTTATGTTCAACACGGCGCTGGACAAAGGCAAATATTGGAATATTCACACTTCGCTGCGTACCAACTACAGCAACAATGTGGGCTACATGAGTGTTGACCAGACATCAAACTCTGTCAAGAGCACCACCAAGAACACCAGCATCGGCGACAACCTGCGCATCAACTACCGCAATGACATCGTTGAGGTAGGTGTCAACGGCGGCTTCGACTTCAACCACGCCCGCAATGGCATACGCGAGAGCGCCAACCTTGACACATGGACGTATGAATATGGTGGCAATCTGCAGGTCAACGCTCCGTGGGGAACAAGTCTGGCGACAGATATCACTCAGCAGAGTCGACGCGGTTACGAGGATGAGTCCATGAACACCAACGAACTCATCTGGAACGCCCAGCTCTCACATTCATTCCTCAAGAACAAACAGCTCACGCTCAGCGTGCAGTGGTATGACATACTGCGGCAACGCTCCAACATCAGTCGCACCATCAGCGCCATACAACGTAGCGACTCATGGAACAACGCCATCAATTCCTATCTCATGGTCCACGTCATCTACAAGCTAAACCTTGTTGGCAACAAGGAAGCGCGACGTGATGGTTGGGGTGGCCCGGGCTTCGGTGGCCCTCCAGGCGGTCCCGGTGGCGGCCCTGGTGGTGACAGACCTGCTGGCGGGCGATCTGGTGGTGGCCGGTCCAGCGTCGGTGGCCCTGGATTCGGTGGCGGCAGATAGCTTTTTAATTTTGAATAATATATGACCAATGCTTTTGCCCTTGTAGGGCGCATTTACCATTCCACACATATACCCAGGGCTCTGCCCTGGGCTAAGTGCTTTATAGACCTTCGGGTCGTTTCAGGTATCACTTTCTTATTGTCATCTGCTCCATTCCTTGCGCAGCCTCGCATGATAGTCGAAGCCGACGTGATGAATATGGGTGAAGTGGTCTATCAGACGCCGCGTCGTGTGGTATTCAATATCACCAATCGTGGTGCCGACCCACTCGTCATCAGCCGTGTGCAGCCGTCATGTGAGTGTACGAAGGTCACATTTCCGCAGCAACCCGTGCCGCCGGGTGGCACAGCTGAGATAGCTGCTACATACGATGCCCGCATGTTGGGCTCGTTCCAGAAAGAGCTTGAGGTATATACCAATGCCTCTTCCGAGCCCGTGTACCTCACCCTGCAGGGACGCGTCGTGCAGGCTGCAACAGACTATACTGGTGAATTCCCCATAGACATGGGGGCTGTGAGACTTGCCAACAATGTTGTAGAGTTTGATGATGTCAACCGAGGTGACAAGCCTGTTGTGGCCATACCCATCGTCAATACATCAAAGGGCAGCTACCGGCCAGCGCTCATGCATCTGCCGCCATATCTCAGTGCGACCTACGAGCCAGAGCAGTTGGCTGGTGGACGTGTGGGACGCATACTGCTTGCCCTCAATACCGAGAAGCTCAAGAACTACGGCCTCACTCAGACATCGGTATATCTCGCCCGCCACATGGGCGACAAGGTCAGCATGGCCAATGAAATAGAAGTATCAGCTCTGTTGCTGCCGGACTTCTCGCGCCTCAGTGCAGAGGATATGATGCGTGCGCCGCACATGCGCTTGAGTGCTGACAGCCTTGACTTCTCAGGGCTCCAGGGCAAGCAGAAGGCATCGCAGGTCATCACCATCACCAACGACGGTCGTCAGCCGCTCAACATCAACAGCCTACAGGTATATGGCAAGGTCCTGAGTGTCAGTCTCGCCAATCGTGTCATAGCTCCAGGTCAGCAGGTGAAGCTCAAGGTCACCATCAACCGTAAGTTCGAAAAGGCCTCCAAGACACGCCCACGTGTCCTACTCATCACCGACGACCCCACACGCCCAAAGACCATCATCAACGTCAAACTATGATCCATCCCGAGAATAACGAAGAATATCGCGGCCTCACCGTCAACAGCGGTGTCGAGCAGCCATCCATTGTCAACCCATATCTCCAGCGAGGCCGTTTTGCTCGTCGCAGGCTCACCGCTGCCGACTATGTCGAAGGCATCATCAAGGGCAATGTCACAATACTCGGACAAGCCGTCACACTCGTCGAGAGCACCAACCCACAGCATCAGGCCATAGCACAGGAAGTCATAGAGAAATGTCTTCCCTACAGCGGCAACTCCATCCGCATTGGCATCAGCGGAGTGCCTGGAGCAGGCAAGAGCACCAGCATCGACGAGTTTGGCATGCATGTCCTCCAGCGCACTGGCGGACGCCTTGCCGTTCTCGCCATTGACCCCAGTTCCGAGAAGACCAAGGGTAGCATCCTCGGCGACAAGACGCGCATGGAGAAACTCAGCACACACCCTGACTCCTTCATACGCCCCAGCCCCTCGGCAGGCTCACTCGGTGGCGTGGCACGCAAGACACGCGAGACCATCATCCTCTGCGAGGCAGCCGGCTTCGACAAGATATTCGTCGAGACAGTCGGTGTGGGCCAGAGCGAGACAGCCTGCCATTCCATGGTCGACTTCTTCCTCCTCATCCAACTCGCTGGTACAGGTGATGAACTGCAGGGCATCAAACGAGGCATCATGGAGATGGCCGACGGTATTGTCATCAACAAATGTGATGGTGACAATGTCGAGCCATGCAAACTTGCAGCACGCCAGTTCAGCAACGCCCTCCATCTCTTTCCCGCGCCAGAGAGCGGGTGGACGCCGCAAGTCCTCTGCTACTCCGGCTTCTATGGCCTCGGCATCAAGGAGGTGTGGGATATGGTCTACGCCTACTTCGATTTCACTCGGGCCAATGGCTACTTCCAGCATCGTCGCGCGCAGCAGGCCAAATATTGGATGTACGAGAGCATCAACGAGCAGTTGCGCAATGACTTCTACAACAACCCGACAATAGCATCCATGCTCGAGACGGCAGAACAATCTGTGCTCAACGGACAGAGAACATCATTCGTCGCCGCCAAGCAACTGCTCGATACCTACTACAACATCAGGCAGACAGCCGTCGAACAGCGTTAAGTCCACCTCATGGAACAGCTCCTGCACTATGTCTGGCAATACCGAATGCTGCCCGTCGAGCCGCTAAAGACTACCGACGGCGACAGCGTTGAAGTGATAGACCCGGGTCTGCACAACACCGATGCAGGTCCGGATTTCTTCAATGCCAAGGTGCGGTTGTCCGGGACTATGTGGGTGGGCAATGTCGAGATACATCAGCGCTCCTCTGATTGGGTGCGTCATGGACATCACACGGATCCGGCCTACGACTCTGTCGTCCTGCACATAGCTGAGACGGTGGATTCGGATGTCTATACTCAGTCAGGCCGGCGCCTGCCACAGTTGCAGCTCTCGGTGCCTGCTTCTGTCCGTGAACACTATGATTCGCTCTTGTCTACACAGGACTATCCCCGTTGCTGGCGCATCATACCCAGCCTGCCCTCGCTGAAGACACATTCTTGGCTTTCTGCACTTCTCTATGAGCGTCTGACGCAGCGCGGCAATCTTTGTCTTCAGCGTTTGCAGGCCGTAGGTGGCGATTGGGAGCGCACAACATTCATCACCCTGGCACGCAACTTCGGCTTTGGCATCAATGGTGACGCTTTCGAGACATGGGCCCGCCACATGCCTCTCCATGCAGCGGCTAAACATCACGACAATCTCTTTCAGCTCGAAGCCCTTTTCCTCGGCTCTGCAGGCCTGCTCTCCTCACCCGAGGCTGATGATTATCTGCAGCGTCTGCGTGCTGAATGGGATTATCTGGCACATAAGTTCCAACTCCCGGCTCCCATGTCGCCGTCGCTGTGGCGCTATTTGCGACTGCGCCCACAGAACTTCCCGCATTTGCGCATCGCACAGCTGGCACAGCTCTACCACCGCCAGACGGCCACCTATTCACGCCTCTTAGAGGCCACTTCGCGACAGGCTTTGCATGAAGCTCTTGACACTGAGCCATCCGAATACTGGCGCAATCACTATCTTTTCGGCATGCCGTCGGCACCGAGCCGCAAGCGGCTCTCTGCTGCCAGCCGCGACCTCATCATCATCAACACTGTCGCTCCGCTCCTCTTCGCTACGGGTATGGCCCACGACAAAGAGGCCCTGCAGGAGCGGGCCATGAGGATAATAGACGAGTTGAAGCCCGAACAGAACTACATCACACGCCAGTGGCAACAATGTGGCATCACTGCCCAGTCTGCAGCCGACAGTCAGGCTTTGATACAACTCAAACGCGAATACTGCGACCGCCGCGACTGCCTCCGCTGCCGATTCGGATACGAATACTTGAAATCCAAATAACCGCTATGCCAAAGAGTTATAGATATGAGTTGAAGATGAAGGTCCGCGACTACGAGTGCGACCTTCAGGGCATTGTCAACAATGCCAACTACCAGCACTACACCGAGCACACACGCCATGAGTTCCTACTCTCACAGGGCATCAGTTTTGCCGACCTGCACAACCGAGGCATAGATGCTGTGGTGGCTCGCATAACAATGCAGTTCAAGGTTCCACTGCACAGCGGAGATGAGTTCATCTCATGCCTCAATGTCACAAAGGACGGCGTCAAGTACGTCTTCCATCAGGACATCTACCGCCTGCCACAGCGCACACTCTGCCTCCGCGCCACCGTCGACTCCGTCTGTGTCGTCAATGGCCAGCTGGTGCGCGGCGTAGAAGAATTAGATAAGATTCTGAGCGTCGACATTTCATAATGCCGAGTGTCGTTATATCGTTATACCGTTATACCGTTATATCGACATATCCGTGAAATCGTGAAATCGTGAAATCGTAAAATCGTGAAATTGTAAAATCGTAAAATGTCAGAGCTTCTCTATCGCATGGCGATGACGCGCCTCATGCCTATGGCATCGAGGGAGCAGCGTATCATTCTGAATGAGCTGGGCTGTGCAACCGAGGTTTATGCCCATCGTCATGAGCTCCACCAGCTGCTCAGCCGCTCTGCATGGCGCGTGGCCGATGCCTTGGCTGACATGGACAGCGTGTTGGGGCGTTGCCAGGCAGAGATAGACTATTGTCGCAGTCACAACATCAGCATCCTCACTATCGGTGATGACGACTATCCAGCCCGCCTTGCCCAGGCCGATGACGCCCCTCTGGTGCTCTACGCACTCGGCCTGGGCGCGCGTCAGGTGCTCAATGCCCCGCATGTCGTCAGCGTCGTCGGCACACGACGTTGCACCGAGGCCGGCCGCCAGCTCTGCACACGCTTTGCTGCTGAGCTCCAGCAGCTCTTGCCCGACACAGTCATCATCAGCGGCCTGGCCTACGGCATCGACATCGCAGCCCATCGCGGCGCGCTGCAAGCCGGCCTGCCCACTGTGGCAGTACTTGCTCACGGCCTCGACCAGATATATCCACGCATGCATCGCGACACAGCCGTGCAGATGCTCCAGCAAGGAGGTCTCTTAACAGAATATATGAGCCAGACCACTCCCGACAAAGTCAACTTCGTACAGCGCAATCGCATCGTAGCAGCATTGGCAGATGTCGTTCTTGTCGTCGAAAGCGCCGCAAAGGGCGGTTCGCTCATCACGGCCAATATGGCCTTTGACTACGGACGCGATGTCTGCGCCTTCCCCGGACGTGTCACCGATGCAGCATCGGCAGGCTGCAACATGCTCATACGCTCCACGCGTGCAGCACTCGTCCAGTCTGCAGCCGACCTCATAGAGACCATGCGCTGGCAACCGCAGACACACACTCCCGACGGCATACAGACAGAGCTCCTGCCGCAGCTTACCGACGACCAACAAGCCATCATCAACGCCCTCCGCGACACAGACGAGGCCACGCTCACAGACATCTGCACACGCCTCCAATGGCCAGTGACACGGGTCATGCCCTTGCTCTTCGAGATGGAGATGAAAGGCCTCCTCCTCGCCCTCCCCGGCAATCGCTACAAGAGCGCGGCGACGCCACAGTTGAAAGTTTAAGGTTGAAAGTTTAAAGTAATTGTCCATTGTCCATTGTCCATTGTCCTCCCTTCTCCTCTCCCCTCCCTAACAGGGGAGGGGGCGGGGGTGGGGCTTGTCCATTATCCCTTTTCCATTAAATGGTGTTAATTTTTCCCTCTTCCCTTATGCCCCTTTAACATAATTCATTACTTTTGCAAACACTTTAAACTTTAAACATTAAACTTTAAACATTAAACTTTAAACTGCGGCCGCAGGCCGCGTCCAATTATGGCAAAAAAAGCACTACTGATGATCCTCGACGGTTGGGGCATCGGCAACAAAAGCAAGGGCGACGTCATCGCCCAGACACCAACACCCTATATGGACTATCTCAACGCCACTTATCCCCACAGCCAGCTTCTGGCCAGTGGTGAGAACGTCGGTCTGCCAGATGGACAGATGGGCAACTCCGAAGTCGGTCACCTCAACATCGGTGGCGGACGCATAGTATATCAGGATCTCGTCAAGATCAACCGCGCATGCCGCGACAACAGCATCATGGAGAACAGCGAGGTCAAGAGCGCCTTCGAGTATGCCGTGCGCGAGAACAAAGCCGTACACTTCATGGGCCTCACATCCGACGGCGGCGTCCATTCCAGCCTCGAACACCTCTACAAGCTCTGCGACATATCCAAGGAATATGGCGTCAGCCGAACATTCATCCACTGCTTCATGGACGGCCGAGACACCGACCCACACTCCGGCATCCGTTTCATCCGTGAGCTCACACAGAAATGCCAGCAGACAGGCGCTGCCATCGCCAGCATCATCGGACGTTTCTACGCCATGGACCGCGACAAGCGGTGGGAGCGCGTCAAGATAGCCTACGACCTGCTTATCTCAGCACAAGGCTATCAAGCCAAGGATATGGTCGAGGCAATGGAGCTCTCCTACGCTGACGGCGTCACCGACGAGTTCATCAAGCCCATCAACAACGCCAACATCGACGGTACC
This sequence comes from uncultured Bacteroidaceae bacterium, assembly GCA_905233465.1. Lineage (GTDB taxonomy): Bacteria > Bacteroidota > Bacteroidia > Bacteroidales > Bacteroidaceae > Physcousia. Next base: position 37,516 of record CAJOEI010000003.1, read on the forward strand.
ATCAAGGAGGGAGATGTCATCATCTTCTTCAACTACCGCAACGACCGCGCCAAGGAGCTCACCATCGTGCTCACACAGCAGGACATGCCCGAGCAGGGAATGAAGACCATCCCCGGCCTGCAATACTACTGCATGACACCCTACGACGCCAGCTTCAAGGGCGTGCACATCCTCTTCCCCAAGGAGAATGTCGACAACACCCTCGGCGAATACATCTCACGCCAGGGCCTGCGACAGCTCCACACAGCCGAGACAGAGAAATACGCACACGTCACATTCTTCTTCAACGGCGGACGCGAGCAGCCCTACGAGGGCGAGGAGCGCATACTCGTCGCCAGCCCTAAGGTGGCCACCTACGACCTCAAGCCCGAGATGTCCGCCTACGAGGTCAAGGACAAACTCGTAGCAGCCATCAAGCAAGACAAGTACGACTTCATCGTTGTCAACTTCGCCAACGGCGACATGGTCGGACACACTGGCGTATATCAGGCTATACAGCAGGCCGTGATAGCTGTTGACAAGTGCGTCAATGAGGTCGTTGAGGCAGCCAAAGCCAACGGCAACTACGAAGTCATCATCATTGCCGACCACGGCAATGCTGATAACGCCATCAACGCCGACGGCACCCCCAACACCGCCCACTCACTCAACCCAGTGCCATTCATCTACGTCACCGCCAACACCGCCGCCACAGTCCAAGACGGCATCCTCGCCGACGTCGCCCCCAGCATACTCCACATCATGGGCCTGCAGCAACCCAAGGAGATGACCGGCCACTGCCTCATCAAAGACTGACAAATAAAAGCATCACCCCCAGCCCCTCCCTTCCATTGTCCATTGTTCATTGTTCAGAGGGGGGATAAATCTTAACCCTGACCTTAGACTAAGATGAAAGTCTATGGTCAGGGTTAAGGTTTTATGTTATGCGCAATGTTCCGCTCGACCTCTGGTCGCTTGCACTGCAAGAATGCTCAATGCCCAATGCAGTGCAAATGAAGCAGTTATCTTTTTTAACATTTTAGCGGTAAAAGGCCCGGGGGTTAGCAGTTGATGATCCAGGAGGTTTGCACTAAAACATCCGGGCCTTTCACGGAAAACTTCCAGGATCATTTTCCGCTAACCTCCGGATGTTTTCATGCCAACTTGTGGATGTTTTTGTCCCAACCTCCAGATGTTGCAAAAGTGTGTTCTCAATTCTCAATTCTCAACTTTCATTGTCCATTATTTCCTCTCCTCTCCCTTGGGGAGAGGCTGGGAGTGGGCCTCCTCTTGCCTACATATGAACCTACATGGTTCTATCATGCACAGTCATAATGTGTTAGATGCATGTTATGATGGCATGTAGGTTATTTTCTGGAAAACTACTGTGATGCGCGCGCGCGCGAGAGAGAATAGTTAAATAATCATATTATTTTTTGTAGAATTGTTGTTGCTTCCCAAATAGTTTGTACCTTTGAAACCAAATTACGAGACGCTTCTCCCAGCTAATTGCTGAAGGATGGAGTTTCTCTTTGACAGGTAGGAAATATGGCAGAGTATACAATTATTATTGAACACGACCCTGTGACGGGGCTTTATTGCGGACAATGTCAGCAATTGCCAGAAGCAATCTCTCAAGGCACTACAGAAGGTGAGTTGATGGACAACATCCGTGAGGCCATAGAGCTTGTACTTGAAGACAGGGCAGAGAACATCAGACGACTCTACACTGGCCGTCACATAACACGTCGCCGTATTGCCGTTAATGCATGAAGAAAGAGAAATTCCTACGTTTCCTGCGAGACAACCATTGCATCCCCACTGGACGGCAGAAAGGCAGTCATGCGCAGTTTCAGAATCAGACCAATGGCAACAAGACCATTGTACCTATGCATAACGACATAGCTGAGCCGACAGCTCGTGCAATCTGCAAGCAATTAGGTATTCCGCCCGTAAAATTCAATTAATATTTATCGCACATACATCACAGTAGCAGCTGCAACACTCGTTGCAGCTGCTGCATAATATATTAGTTGAATCTTGCTATAGTTCAAGAATCATAGAACCTGAATTGTCAATTGTCCATTGTCAATTTTCAATTCTCTATTATTACTTGCTCCAGTCGTCATCCCATACGTTGTAGGATGACTGGCTGCCGTTATCACCCTTGACCATAGCTTCGCCAGTGGCATTGGCGTTATAGAACGTGGCACTACCCGAAGCACCATTAGCTGTGAGCGAACCAGCGATGACCATTTGTTGCTGCACAGCCACCATCATGGTCATAGGAATAATATATGTCTTTTTCATTTTACCAATACTTTTTTACCGTTAATAATATTGATGCCCTTCTGCATCTTGCTCAGGCGCTGACCTGCGAGGTTGTAAATGACGTTGGACATTGAACATTGACCATTGACCATTGAACTGTCCTCATTGTCAATTGAGCGAATGCCATCCACAACAGCATCTAAGTCTATATTGAAGAACTCCTTTACATCTACACCGCTCTCACTCTTCAAGATGCTGATGTATGCGCGGTTCTTGGCAACGGTTTTACCATTAGCTTTGTAGAAACCAATATTATCGTTAACCTTGTTCAGAATATAGTTATAGTTCGTTCCATCGTCCGTAGCTACTGTTGCACCAGTGCCTTTCACGAACTTGTTGCTAGTAACTGTTTCTGCACCAGTACCATCAAAGACAGGAATTTCCTCGGTCTTTGCTCCAGTACTATTATATATAAGAACACCAGTGTTAGCAGGGACCTTATTCACCTGAGTGAATGTTACACCTGTACCATTGCCTTTGGTAATAGCGATATAAGCGTTAATGTCATTATCTGTGAAGTCAAGAGGACTGTCGCTTGCATAAGTAGCGAAACCAGAAGCGTCAGAAATCTTAACGACTTCAGCAAGTTTGGTCATTTCATCTGTGTTCTTAAGACCTTTAGTCGTAATATAGCCCGTAATATCTGCTTTTACTACGACCTTAGCAACACCAATAAAATGAGGATTATTCTGCACATTAAAGTTATCACGAATTGAACCCGAAGGTAGCTGGACAGCCACAGTATTATCAACATCGTCTTCATCTGGGTCATCCGCGATTGCTAAGTTCGTATTAGAATCTCCATTTCTTCCGAAATTACTCTTAGATCCACTTTTATAACTTCCAACGATATAACCTATTACATATTTTCCGGTTCCTTCTGCACCATTCTTCACCTCTGCTACAGTATAAGGATGAGCGGCTGTACCTGGAGCAGCAGTTACAGTAACTGTGCAGGAAGCATAGATGGAAGCATTTTCGGTAGACTTAACTGTGATGGTTGCTTCACCAACGGCAACGCCAGTCACGACACCGTTTGCATCAACGGTGGCAATGGAAGTATTGCCCGATTCCCAAGTAACGTTCTTGTTCGTTGCGTTATTGGGGGATACGGTAGCAGTGAGTGTCGTTGTCTCACCAACATTCACAGATGCTGTGGCATTATTTACACTGACGCCTGTCACGGCAACCGTATTCACGGTAATACTGTAGGTCGTGGTCTTGGTTGTTCCTTTGTGAGTATAAGAAACCGTGACAGTCTGCACACCTGCAGTGTTCATATTATAGCCTGTAAATGTTGCTTGACTTGTAACATCTGCGTTAGTTTCGTCATTGAATGTTGCCGTTACTGTCATGCCCTCATGCGAGAATGCATCACCCACGTTGAATGTGGTAGGATAGGTGCCGCTCAGAGCGATAGACTCAAGTGCAGCGGGAGCCTTAACGGTAATGCTGTATGTTGTCGTCTTCTCAACAGCATTCTCTGTATAACTGACTGTAACTGTTTTTATGCCTGTAGAAGACATGTCTGGTGTGCTGAAGGTAGCGCTGCTCGTAACAACAGCCTCAGAAGCATCGTCATATGTAGCCGTTACCACTGCTCCCTCATGTGAGAAGGCGTCGTTAGTCTCGAACACGGTGGGATATGTACCAGAAACTGCGATAGAAGAGAGAGTCTTTTGCTTTTCGAGAGTTACCTCAGCACTACTAATAAAGCAATTTCCACTCAATGAAAATTCAACGCTCGTTGCCAAACCAGACCACGTTTTCCCATTCAGCGTTCCACTATTTACAGAAGGGGCATTCCATGTGTTGTTTCCACCAGTAGTGAAGGTGATTCCTTTTATATCATAACCCGAGGGGGCTGCAAACGTAATAGTACTTCCATTATATACACGAATGTAGTCACCATCTCCACGAGGACGTGTGTTTGTACCATCGGTAATTGTCACTGTGACATTATCCTGAGATTTTACAACAGGCAAAGCCCCTGAGTTAAGATTTCCTCCATTAGAAGACCCCAACCATTCATAGTTCATATTGAACGTTACGCTTGTTGGCTGAACATATTCGTTCACTGTAATTGCCTGTGTGGTTGTTTTGGTGACAGCGTTTTCAGTATAGCTTACAGTGATTGCTGTATTGCTTGTTGAGAGAGCAGTGGATGTAGAAGGGCTATATGTGCAGGAAGCCGTAACATCATCTGTAGTAGCGTCAGAATAGTTAGCCGTCACTACCATTCCTGTGGGATCAAATGTCTCCCCTTCAGTATAGGTTGTTTTAGTAGGTGCAGTTGTAATAGCAATACTACTCAAGGCGGGGTTTGTAACAGTAATGGTAGCCGTTGCTTCACCAGCGTTATAAGTGCCAGTTGCAGCCTGCTCTGCCTTTACGGTTACGCTACCTGCTGCAATGGCGGTTAGCGTGCTGCTTGAAAGAGTAGCATAGCTGCCTCCATCTGTTATGGTGTACGTAACTGCCCCCGTGCTATTACTTTCGAAAAGCGTGCTGAGGTTAAGAGTTTTACCTATGCGTACGTTTCCATTGCTGAAAGTGATTGTAGGATCTACCTTGGCTGCAGTTTCCTCTTCTGTATTTACGCCCCAAAATACAGCGCGTTCACTATTGGCTGTTATAGTAATTGTAGCTGATGAAGTCAACGCTGTCGAAAGTGTAATTACTTTATAATAATTTGTCGTAGCATTTGCAGGTGTGGATAGAGTAAATGTTGTAGATGAACCGCTTATTCCATCATCTGCTGTTAAGGATTCTGCGTTAAGCAGCGTTGTCGAACCATTCTTGACAGTTAAAGTAGGGGATTTTCCATTCCAAGCTGCAATATGTATGTGAATGTATTTCGTTCCACTTGGAGCTGTAATCGTAGCGGATCCTCCGGAACCGCTCTTTCCCAGTTTTATACCATCATATTCAGTTCCGCTTGAGGAAAGCTTTACTTTACAAGTATTTACATTTGTTCCAGAAGTGGGAAGCGTGACATTGCTGGTATAAACGGCAGACTTGTCGCTTTGTCCCCACACACTTCCTGTTCCGAGGGAACACAATAAGGCTACGAGGAGGGCGATGCGTAGCCGGATTGAATTAAGTAAATTTTGTTTCATTTGTTTGTGGTTTATGTTAATGTGATTATTTTACTATTTCACAAATTTACAATCCATTAGATTTCATTATTTCACAAATTAGCGATTTTACGTTTTTGTAATTGGTGTGAATATATAGATTGGTATGTGAATATATATATAATATAGGTGTCGACAGATGCCCAATTGGGCGTGATTGTGTCGTCGTTTGTGTTGTTTTTCTTATTTCAAGCCGCGAAATTACACGTTTTTTCACATTTGACCAAGAAAAATAGCGGGAATTGTTTTTTTTTGTTAATTTCTTGTACTTTTGCGCCCGATTACTTTACGGCGTGCCACAAAGTGGCACAAAGTGAGTAGTTTTTGTTTCAAATTTGGCAGCAGCCGATGTGAATCGCCTGACTGCTTTCATGAGTTTGTTGTCACCATCACCGAATTGGTCGATGGGTACAACTAAAACAGAAGCGCGACAGCCGTGAGGCCATCGCGCTTCGTCTCTTTTTAATTATTTAAGTTTCGGGAGTTATAATGTGAACATCATAACTCCAGAAAGATGAATTAATTATATATGCCCTTAGAAGAAATTGAAGAAGAAGAACACTGCTGCCCATGTTCGGGGCACGCCCTTGGCGCTGCCCATGCTGCTGTTGTTGCGGTCGCGCACGGTGCCGTCGCTCTCTATGCGTCCGATGGTGGAGTTGTTGCGGTCGCGCACGGTGCCGTTACTCTCTACGCGTCCGATGGTGGAGTTGTTGCGGTCGCGTATGGTGCCGTCGCTCTCTATGCGTCCGATGGATGAGTTATTTCGGTCGCGTATGGTGCCGTTACTCTCTATGCGTCCGATGGTGGAGTTGTTGCGGTCGCGCACGATGCCGTTACTCTCTATGCGTGCAACTTGTGAGTTGTTGGCGTTGCGGATATCCTGGGCCCGGGGAGAAGGGGATGCGGCGGACATGGATATGGAAATAATAAATAATAAATAATAAATGATAAATAAGCGACTCTTCATAATCAATTTTACGATTTGGTTCGACAGGCTCACCATAAATCAACTTTAAACTTTAAACTTTCCGCTCGACCTCTGGTCGCTTGCCATAGCAAGCGCTCGGCTTTGCCGCTTTGCTCTGCAAAGAACTTTCAACTGCGGCGCAGCCGCGTCTAAACGATGGAGTAGAGGAGTAGGATGATGAGCTGGGCCGTGAGGATGCGCAGGAACATGCAGAGGGGATAGACGGTGCTGTAGCCCACGGCTGGCGCGTCGTTGTTGGCGGTCTGGTTGGCGTAGGCCAGTGCGGGCGGGTCAGTGGTGGCACCGGCGATGAGGCCCATGAGAGTGAAGTAGTTCATCTTGTAGCGCAGGCGTGCCAGTACACCTATAATTAATATAGGTATTACGGTGATGAGGAATCCTGCCCACACGTATGTGAGGCCGTCGCCCTCGGTCACTGTGTTCCAGAATGTGGCTCCCGCCTTGATGCCCACGGATGCGAGGAAGAGTACGAGTCCGAGCTCTCGCAGCATGAGGTTGGCTGATGTGGTGGTGTAGCTGACGAGATGGAGTTTGTATCCGAAGCGTCCGATGAGGATGGCGATGATGAGCGGTCCGCCGGCGAGGCCGAGCTTCACGGGTGTGGGCACGCCAGGCAGTGCTATGGGCATCATGCCGAAGACGATACCGACGACGATGCCGATGAAGATGGCGCTGAGGTTGGGGTGGTCGAGGCGCTTCACCTCGTTACCCATGACACCTGCCATGCGGTCGACAGCATCCTCGGGTCCTACGCACACGAGCTTGTCGCCAATCTGTATGCGCAGGTTGCGGTCGGCGAAGAGGTTCATGCCGTTGCGGTGGATGCGTGTGACGTTGACACCATAGACCGAACCGAAGTGCATCTGTCCGAAGGTCTTGCCGTTGACTTCGGGCTTGGTCACCAAGATGTTCTTGGACACCATCTTAACATCTTGCTCCTCCCACTCGACATTATCCACAGGTCCTATGAAGGCTGAGATGGCTTCCCAGTCGTCTTCGGCGCAGGTGATGTACATCTGGTCGCCGACGTTGACGATGATGTCGCGGTTGGGGATGAGGACGTGCCCGTTATGCAGGAAACGCGAGCAGACGAAGTTGCGCCCGATGAATTCGCGGATTTGGAGTATGCTCTTGCCGTTGAGGGCTTTGTTCTCGGCGCGGAGTGTCATGCGGTGGGGCTTGGCGTGGGGATTCTCATTCATCTCACGCTCGATGTCCTCGGCCTCTTTCTTGAGGCTGATGCCACAGATGTAGCGCACGGCAATGGTGGCTCCGATGATGCCCACCACGCCAAGGGGATAGGCACAGGCGTAGCCCGATGCTATCTGAGGGAGGCCCACCCCCGTCCCCTCCCCAAGGGAGGGGAGATTTTTGTAGATAGTTGCCACGGCCTCGGATGCGGCACCAAGGCCGGGAGTGTTGGTGATGGCGCCGCAGAGCACACCGGTCATCATCGAGAGGTTCCAGACGTTGTCGCCGCCCTTGATGTCTGGGTTGTAGAAGAGGACGAAGTAGAGCACCAGCATCGTGACGACATTCAGGGCCACGATGCCCATAGCAAGCATGTTGGCTGTGATGCCGCCCTTGGCAAAGCTCTCGAAGAAGCCCGGTCCCACCTGCAGACCTATGCAGTAGACGAAGAGGATGAGGCCGAAGTCCTGAACGTAGTTGAGCACCTCGGGCGTGCCTGTGAAGCCGATGTGTCCGGCGAGGATGCCAGCAAAGAGGACGAATGTGACTCCGAGCGAGATGCCGAAGATCTTGAAACGGCCAAGGGCTATGCCGGTGGCGATGACCAACGAATAGAGCACCACGATGTGGGCTATTGAGTCGGTGTTGGTGAAGAGGTTAATGAGCCAATCCATGGTTTTATTTTACGATTTTACGATTTTACGATTTTACGATTTTGGTTCGACATCTCGACATCTCGATATAACGTTAAACGTTATTACGATCCTATGTAATTCACAATTCATAATTCACAATGCACAATTGGGCTGCGCGGTGACTTTCAATGTTCAATGCTCAATGTTCAATGTTCAATGTTCAATGAATTCTCACCTTAGTTCTCTCGGTAGTAGTCGAGAGCCTCGCGGATGTCGTCGGGAGTTGCTGTCTGGTTGATGCGTATGTCGCCGACTGCGGCGAGGAGTGTGAAGTTGATTGTTCCGGCGGTGTTCTTCTTGTCGTGGCGCATGAGGTCGATGAGACTGTCGTAATGCTTGCATCCGAAGCTGAAGTGGCCATAGTTGTCTCGCACGAAGGCCTCGACCTGATGCAGGCACTGTGTGGGGAAGCCGCAGCGTGTGGCGGCTAAGTACAGCTCAGGTATGAGGCCGTAGGCCACAGCGTAGCCGTGCAGGATTGGCCTGTTCTGGGCCAGTGCAAAGCTCTCGAAGGCGTGTCCCACGGTGTGCCCGAGGTTGAGGGCTTTGCGTATGCCGTGCTCATGCGGATCCTCGGTGACAATGCGTTGCTTCACTGCTACGCTGCGTGCCACCATGTCGGCGAGTGCGGTGAAATCGACGTTTTCGAGGTCGAAACGCAGTAATTCGGCCAGAGTCTGCTCGTCGCTGATGAGGCCGTGCTTGAGCATCTCGGCATATCCGCTGCGTATGTTCTCAGTGTCCAACGTGCGCAGGAACTGCGTATCGAGGATGACTGTGTGGGGTGTGTTGAACACCCCGATTTCGTTTTTCAGGCCTCGGAAGTTGATGCCCGTCTTGCCTCCCACGCTGGCGTCGACCATCGAGAGCAGCGTTGTGGGCACATTGACGTATGCCATGCCGCGCTTGAATGTCGAGGCAGCAAAGCCACCGAGGTCGGTCACCATGCCACCACCTATATTAATAAGTAGTGAGTGGCGTGTGGCGCCGCCGTCCTGCATGGCAGCCCAGACGTGTGTGAGCGAATCGAGTGTCTTGGCTGCGTCGGTGGGCGGGATGGTTATCATCTGTGCCGCTGACAGGCACGCAACGTCGCACAGGCGCGGCCAGCAGCACTCGAGCGTGGTCTGGTCGGTGAGGACGAAGACGCGGTCGGGAGTGATGGCGCTGACGGCTGCAGTGATGTCGGCTGCGATGTTGCGGCTTATGATGACGTTTTGATTCATATATGCGGCGCAAAGATAATGAAAAGTTGAAAGCTGAAGCCTAAAACATGAAACTTTTTGTACCTTTCAAGCAAAAACTTTCAACTTTCAACTTTCAACTTTCAACTTTTCACTACCTTTGCGGCCAATTATGATAGTTTGTATTGCAGAAAAGCCATCCGTTGCCCGCGACATAGCAAACGTGCTTGGAGCCAAGACCGAGCGCGGCGGCTACCTTGAGGGTAACGGATATCAGGTGACGTGGACCTTCGGACATCTCTGTGAGTTGAAGGAGCCTGCGGAGTATTCTCCGATGTGGAAGGCATGGAGCCTCTCGCAGCTGCCCATGATACCTCAGCGCTTTGGCATCCGGTTGAAGGCTGACAAGGGTGTGGAGCGACAGTTTGCCATCATCCAACAGCTGATGCAGGCAGCTGACGGCATCATCAACTGTGGTGATGCTGGTCAGGAGGGTGAGCTCATACAGCGATGGGTGATGCAGAAGGCCGGAGCCAAGTGTCCTGTGCAGCGTTTGTGGATAAGCTCACTGACTGAGGAGGCTATCCGCGAGGGCTTCCAGACGTTGCGTCCGCAGGATGACTACCAGAGCCTGTATGAGGCCGGACTGTGTCGCGCCATCGGCGACTGGACACTGGGCATGAACGCCACGCGGTTGTATACCATCAAATACGGCACCAACCGTCAGGTGCTCAGCATAGGACGCGTGCAGACGCCGACGCTGGCGCTGATTGTGAACCGCCAACGCGAGATAGACAACTTCAAACCTGAGAAATACTGGGTGCTGACAACGGTGTATCGCGACACCACCTTCACCGCGGTGATGGAGGAGGGTGACCGCGGTTTCCGCAGTGAGGAACAGGGCCAGAAAGCTTTGGAAGCTATCCGTCAGCTGCCATTCACCGTGACCAGCGTGGAGAAGAAGGCAGGCAAGGAATCACCGCCACGCTTGTTTGACCTGACATCGTTGCAGGTGGAGTGCAACAAGCGCTTCGGCTACTCGGCCGACCAGACGCTGCAGCTAATACAGAGCCTATACGAGAAGAAAGTGGCTACATATCCGCGTGTTGACACCACCTGCCTGCCCGATGACGTATATCCCAAATGTCCGCAGATACTGGCTGCGATGACACCATACCAGAACTTCATCGCTCCGCTCACCGATGGCGGCAAGGCGCTGGAGAAACGCAAGACTGTGTTTGATAACTCAAAGGTCACCGACCACCATGCCATCATCCCCACTCCGACACCCGTCACCACGGTGCAGCTCTCTGTGATGGAGAAAAGGGTCTACGACCTCATTGCCCGACGGTTCATAGGTGCATTCTACCCCGACTGCCGTTTTGAGAAGACAACGGTGATGGGCGAAGTGCGCAGCGAAGGGTTGCACATCGGCTCCTTTGATGATTTTATCCCTTTCCGCGTCACAGGCAAACGTATCATAGACCCGGCATGGCACATACTGTGGGAAAAGAAAGATTCCGCCGCCCCCGACACTCAGGACGAGGAACGCAGCCTGCCCGCTTTCCGCAAGGGTGAGAGCGGCCCGCACCAACCCAACCTGGCAGAGAAACAAACCACACCGCCCAAGCCATACACTGAAGCAACGCTGTTGCGTGCCATGGAGACAGCAGGACGAATGGTTGAGGACGACGAGTTGCGCGACGCCCTGAAGGAGAACGGCATAGGTCGCCCGTCAACGCGTGCTGCCATCATAGAGACGCTCTTCAAACGCAACTACATACGCCGCGTCCGCACAAGCCTTGCGCCCACACCAACGGGCATACAGCTCATAGACCTCATACATGAGGAACTGCTCAAGAGCGCTGAGCTGACAGGTATATGGGAACGTAAGCTGCGTCAGATAGAACGTCGCGAATACGATGCTGCTACATTCATTGCTGAGCTCAAGCAGATGGTGACGGACATCGTTACTGCCGTGCTTAATGACCAAAGCAACCGGCACGTTTCTGCAGACGCAAAACAATAAAACGCCGTCTTCTGCGTTTTAATACGTGAAACGCAGCTGAAATGGCAACACATTATTTCATAAAGCATTATTTCCACGGATGTCATGCTCGGCATGTCATCTTGTGGTGTGTGTGTGCCTGCGTGTTTGCCATCGTCACAGCTTCACTGGGCTCGTGCAATGCCGAAAGCGCATTGCGCAAAGGAGACCAATTCTATTCTCGCGGCGAGTATTTTGATGCTGCAGCCGAATATAAGAAGGCATATTCCAAGACTCCGATACGCCAGCGTGACCAACGTGGAGAACGTGCGCTGAAGATGGCTGACTGTTATCGGCGCATCAACTATACCGCTAAGGCTGTAGGCGCATATCAGAACGCAATACGCTATACCGAGAAAGCTGTCAGCGACCGCCAGAAGGCAGCCAAAGCCGAAGCCGAGCGTAAGGCTAAGAAACAGAAAAACAGCCGCAAAGGCAAGCAGGCTGCGGATGAGTCCACCAATGATGGAGACGCAATTCCCACGACGACCTTTGCCAGCGCAGAAGACAGCATTGCGGAAGCAACGATGCTGGCATCCACACTGCAGTTGGCGCGGCTGCAGCACAAGAACGGCGACTACAAGAACGCCATCAAGACCTACGAACGATATATTGAGCAAAGCCAGATACTATATCCGCTGCACCCCGATGTGTGCACGCCGCAGAACGACACACTGGCCATGAATGGCCTCATCGGTGCCCGGTCAGCCCTGCGATGGAAGCAGACACCGACGTTGCACACTGTGCGTAAGGAGCCAATGCTCAATTCACGCAGGTCCGACTTTTCGCCTGCGCTGCTTGGCGAGGATGCTGACCAGCTTTATTTCACCAGCACCCGGCAACAGGCAACGGGCGACGACATCAGCGGCATCACTGGTACGAAGTATGCCGACATCTTCGTTTCGAAGAAGGACGAGAATGGCCGTTGGCAGGCTCCTGAGGTTATCGAGGGAGAGCTGAACAGCGAACTGGATGAGGGCGTATGCAGCTTCTCTCCAGACGGCAAGACGATGTATCTCACACGCTGCACTACCGACCCGGACTATCCGCGCTATGCACAGATATTCACCTCTTCGCGCAGCGATGCTTCATGGAGCAAGCCATCTGAACTGAAGATCTCCAAAGACACGCTCTCGTGTTTTGCCCACCCTGCTGTCTCGCCCGATGGCGAATGGCTCTATTTTGTCAGCGACATGCCTGGCGGTCACGGCGGCAAGGATATCTGGAGAATAGCCATCACATCTACTGGCAAGCTCGGTGGAGCCGAGAACCTCGAAGCGCCCATCAACACTCCCGGTGACGAGATGTTTCCATCATTCCGGCCCAATGGTGACCTGTATTTCAGCAGCGACGGTCATCCGGGCATGGGAGGTCTTGACCTCTTCTGTGCCCACGAGGACACCATCACCCACCAGTGGACGGTCAAGAATCTCGGCTATCCAATGAATTCAGCAGCCGACGACTTCGGTATGACATTTGAGGGTGCACACAACCGTGGCTTCTTCTCCACAAGTCGTGGTGATGCCCGCGGCTGGGATCATCTGATGAGTTTCGAATGTCCTGAGGTGGTGCAGACCATCAAGGGCTGGGTGTATGAGCGCGACGGCTACGAACTGCCACAGGCGCAGATACACATCATAGCCAACGACGGCACCAACCAGAAACTCACACCGCGCACCGATGGTTCATTTACCTTTGAGGTGCAGCCACGTGTCAGCTACCTCATGCTGGCAACATGTTCCGGATACCTCAATCATGCAGAGCGTCTTACGCCAGACACATCCAGTGTCAGTCGTGAGTATGTGCTGCAATTCCCGCTTGCAAGCATCAATGCCCCTGTGCTCGTGCGCAATGTGTTTTATGAATTCGACAGTGCCGAACTCACTGAGAGCAGCACCACAGCTCTTGACAGCCTTGTGGCGCTGCTCACGGAGAATGCCAACGTCACCATTGAGCTTGCCAGCCACTGCGACTATAGGGGTAACGATGAATATAACTTGAAGCTGTCTCAGCGCCGTGCAGAGAGTGTGGTCAACTATCTCATACAGCACGGTATTGCTGCCGATAGACTGACGCCGAAAGGTTATGGCGAGAGCAGCCCGAAGGTCATCAAGAAACGCATAGCCGAACAATATGCTTTCCTGCATGAAGGCGACACGCTCACCGAGGCCTTCATCATGGCATTGCCTGACGAAGAGCAACGCGAAGCAGCCAATGCCCTCAACAGACGAACCGAGTTCCGTGTCCTCAGGACAACATACGGTCTAAACCTCATGCCCCAGAAGGCTGAGGCAAATAAAGATGAAGAGGTTAATGCAGAAAAAGAAGAGGGTGGTGAGGACGATAATGAAGGCGATGATGACGACGAACAAATGGCCGAAAGTGCAAAAAAAGATTAAAAATGCCCTTTCCCCCAAAGAAAACCCTAAACTTTAAACTTTAAACTTTAAACTTTTTCCCTAACTTTGCGCCCGTTAAACCAATCCCTTTCATCCGTAATGGACGACTATCATCAACGTAACACCAAGTAAGGGGCTGGGGGCACAAGCATAAGCAGTGGCCTCCGGGCCAAACATCATTCTGCTTATGCGTACTTTCTGGAATTTCAAGCGTGGGTTGCACACGCTGGAGCAGTGGGAGCCAAACTGTTGGGTGCAGGTCACATGTCCCACTGACGATGATGCCAACTTCCTGCAACAGGAATTGCACATTCCCGACTATTTCCTTGACGACATTGCCGACACGGATGAGCGTGCCCGTTATGACTTTGATGACGGGTGGGTGCTCATCATCTTGCGCATACCGTATGTCAAGGAAGTCCGCTCGCGAACGCCATACACCACAATCCCATTAGGTATAATCCTCAAGGGAGATGTCTGCATCACTGTCTGCAATTTCGAGACAAACCTGATGATTGACTTCGTCACCTATCAGCAGCGGCGAGGTGTTGGCTTCACCGATGCTGTGGACCTTGTGTTCAGACTCTTCCTGTCGTCAGCGGTGTGGTATCTGAAGCGACTCAAGCAAATCAATGCACGCATCGAGGCAGCAAAGTTGCACCTGGACCGCAAAGTGGATAATGCAGACCTCATATCGCTGTCCCGCCTGCAAGACTCACTCACATATTTTGCCACATCCATCAGGGGCAACGAGACCCTGCTCTCCAAACTGAAATTCAAGCTGCCCGTTGACGAGCTTGATGCCGACCTCATCGAAGACGTGAGCATTGAGATGAACCAGGCGCGCGAGACCACAGGCATATATTCCAACATCCTTGATTCCACGATGGACACCTATGCCAATATCATCAACAACAACATGTCAACGGTGATGAAGACCCTCACACTTGTGTCCATGTTCCTGATGGTGCCAACATTGGTTGCCAGCTTCTTCGGCATGAATCTCATCAACGGATTGGAAAGTAATGTGCTCGGATTCCCCCTCGCGATCGTCATTTCCGTTGCCCTGACCGCCATCTTCTGGTGGTATTCGAGGCGTAAAACGTGGATTTAACAACCTTTTTTCCTATTTTATTAGGCTGTAAACGAAATTTTGCGTTAATTTGCAGCCCATTACAGCGGATTTCATACAATCCATTATCCATTATCCATTATCCATTTAACATCGTATGAACGAGACCAATCCCCTGCAGCCCGCTCCCGAGGTGGAGAACGTGGCCGCAGAAGCACAGACAGAGCCTGCGCCCGAGACCGTGACGCAGGCTGAAAACATCGAGAACACAACAACAGAAGCCCAGGCACAAGTCGAGGCAGATGCTCAGCAGCCTGCAGAAGAGACTCTCACCCCAGAGGCTCCGCTTTACGAGACCAAGGAACAGGTTGTGGAGCGTGCACGGGCAATCGAGGCCGAAGGCACAGGTGGCGACAAGGCAGAGCTCGACTACCTCAAGCAGGTCTTCTACCGTTTGCACAGAGCCGCACAGATTGCCGCCCGAAACGCTTTCGTGGAAGGCGGAGGTGCGCCCGAAGACTGGCGTCCGGAGATTGATGCTGCCGAGGAGAACTTCAAGAGTGCCATGCTCGCCATTCGCCAAAAGCGTGCCGAACTCGCTGAAGAGTTGGAGCGTTTCAAGGCTGAGAACCTCGATAAGAAGCTGGCAATCATCGAGCGCGTCAAGGAGCTCGCAACCTCACCTGAAGAAGCCAACCAGCATTTCGACGAGTTCAAGCAGCTGCAGGCCGCCTGGAAGGAAATCAAGGCCGTGCCCGCAGAGCGCGCAACAGAAATATGGAAGACCTACCAACACCACGTTGAGCAGTTCTATGACCTGCTCAAACTTAATATCGAAGCTCGCGAATATGACTTCCGCAAGAACCAGGAAGCCAAGGAGCGTCTTTGCCAGCAGGCCGAGGCACTCGCTGACGAGACTGACATCATCGCCGCATTCCAAAAGCTGCAGGCGCTGCATGCCGAGTACAAGGAGATAGGCCCTGTTGCCAAGGATCAGCGCGAAGCCATCTGGGAGCGTTTCAAGGCTGCCAGCACCATAATCAACAAGCGTCATCAGGAGCACTTCGAGAGCATCAAGGCCAAAGAGGAAGAGAACCTTGCAGCCAAGACCCAGCTTTGCGAGAGTGTAGAAGCTATACAGACCGACAACCTCAAGAGCTTTGCACAGTGGGATGAGGCTACCAAGCAGGTCATCGACATGCAGGCTCAGTGGAAGACCATAGGTTTTGCCAACCACAAGCAGAACGCCATCGTCTTCGACCGCTTCCGCTCGGCATGTGATGCTTTCTTCACCGCCAAGGCCGACTTCTTCCGCAACGTCAAGGACGAGCAAAACCAGAACCTCGAGCAGAAACGTCAGCTCGTGGAGGAGGCTGAAGCCCTGCAGGATAGCACCGAATGGCGCAAGACAGCCGACAAGCTCATCAACCTACAGAAGCAGTGGAAGACCATTGGTGCAGTGCCACGCAAGTACAGCGAACAGCTGTGGCAGCGCTTCACGGCAGCCTGTGACCACTTCTTTGAGGCCAAGAACGCCGCTACATCCGACCAGCGCGCCGAGGAACGCAAGAATCTTGAAGACAAGCGAGGCATCATAGAGCAGTTGACACAGCTGGCACAGGACAAGGCCAACGCAACAATCGAACAGGTGCGTCAGCTGCAGGCACAGTGGGGCGAGATAGGACACGTTCCCTTCCGCGAAAAGGATGCCTTGTACAAGCAGTACCGTGCCGTTGCCGATGAGCTCTATCAGCACTTCGGAGCCAATCAGGTCAGACGTCGTCTTGAGGGATTCCAGAAGAGTGTTCGTCAGGCTGTGGCCAAGGGCGAGAGCACACTGAGCCGAGAGATGGATCGCCTGCAGCGCATATACGAGAGCCGCAAGGCCGAGATTCAGACCTATGAGAACAACCTCAACTTCCTCAACGCCACCAGCAGAAGTGGTAACACCCTTGTGGCCGAGATGAACCGCAAGGTGGAAAAACTGCGTGAGGAACTTGACCTCGTAGAGCAGAAGATCAAAGCACTGCAAGCCGAGATTAAGGCACAACAGTAAACATAAGCCATCATGTATGGTATAGCCCCCTCCCGCTCACTGCGAGAGGGGCTTTTGTTGCTGAACACACCGACATCCCTTGCATGGACTTACGAAAAAATCTTAAAATTGAGGTGAAAACATCAAAATCCCTCAACAACTGGCGCTGAAACGACAAAAAAGTGATAAATTTGCACCGCAAGTAAAGTGTAACGATGAAAATAGCTCTTATAGGATACGGTAAGATGGGACACATGATAGAGCAGATTGCTCTTCAGCGAGGTCACGAAGTGGTGTGCCGTATCGACATTGATAACCAACAGGATTTCGACAGCGAGGCATTCCGCAGTGCGGATGTTGCCATCGAGTTTACAGCTCCAGCTGTGGCATACGACAATGTGCAGCGCTGTTTCAGCGCGGGCGTGAAAGTCGTATCCGGCAGCACCGGCTGGATGGCCCAGCATGGCGAGCAAGTCCGCCGGCAGTGTGCCGATGGCGGCTGCACGCTCTTCTGGAGTTCCAACTTCTCGGTGGGGGTGTATATCTTCAACCTCATCAACCGCCAGCTAGCACGGGTCATGAACGGTTTTGCACAATATAGTCCTTCGATGACGGAGGTGCACCATATTCACAAACTTGACCATCCCAGCGGTACGGCAATCACTCTTGCTGAGACCATAGTCAACGAGGTGAACCGCATCGACAAATGGGCTGTCGGCACACTGACACAGCCCGACGGCTCAGTCATTGAGCCTCCTGCGGGTGGTGACGCTGCCAAAAACACCATCACCATTGACAGCGAACGTCGTGGCGAGGTGCCAGGCATACACTCCATTGTGTGGGATAGTGAGGCCGACAGCATCACCATCACCCATGATGCCCATTCGCGTCAGGGCTTTGCCCTGGGGGCTGTGCTGGCAGCGGAATACACTGCCACGCATTGCGGCTGGCTGACAATGGATGATATGTTTGGAGCAATGAGATAATTGTTAGAAAGACAAAGATATAACCTCATAATCTTATAATGAAGAAGCAAAAGAAGAAAGCCACATGGGGTGACTGGATGAAGATGCTGGTCTGGGTGGCTTTGTATATATGGTTCCTTGCTTGGGTTGATGCCTGGTGGGGACTCATCGTGGTGCCGTTTATCTTTGACGCGTATATCACTCAGTTGATTCCCTGGTCGTGGTGGAAAGAGCTGGAGAACCCTGTCACGCGCACCATCATGTCGTGGGTGGACGCCATTGTGTTTGCACTTGTAGCGGTGTATTTCGTAAACATCTATTTCTTCCAAAACTACACCATCCCGTCGTCATCACTTGAGAAGAGTCTGCTTGTGGGCGATTATCTGTTTGTATCGAAGATGTCCTACGGCCCACGCGTGCCCCAGACACCACTGCATCTGCCGCTGGTGCAGCACACGCTGCCCAATGGTGCCAAGAGCTATCTCGAATGGCTGCGGTGGGACTACAAGCGCGTCTCGCCTAAGCCCGTGCAGCAGGGCGATATTGTGGTCTTCAACTATCCGTCGGGCGACACCGTGGTGGCCAACCCGCGCTATCAGGCTGCTGACTTCTATGGCCTATGCTACGCCTACGGCAACCAGATCGTGGCCTCCAGCCCAGAGCCTAAGCCTGTCGTTGACAGTCTGTCGGCCATCGACCGCCGACGCTACTACGAGGCCATATATGCCATTGGCCGCAGCTATATCACCCAGAACAGTCAAGAGTTTGGCGAGCTCATAGCGCGACCCGTGGACCGTCGCGAGAACTATGTCAAGCGCTGCGTGGGACTGCCGGGCCAGACGCTGGAGATACGTGACCGCATCATCTACATTGACGGACAGGCCAGTAAGGAGCCCGAGAACGTACAATACAATTACTACGTGCGCCTTACAGCCGGCCGCGACCTGCCACAGCAGCTGACGCGCGAGCTGGGTTTGGCCGAGGACGACCTCTTCGGGCCCAACGGCTTCCATCAGACAGGTATTCTGCCACTCACCGCCAAGGCCAAGGCTGCGCTTGAGCAGGCCACAGAATACGTGGAAAGCGTGACACTGGTGGAAGACAACTCTACCGACGAGCTTTATCCTCAGAACGGGCATCTGGGCTGGACGCGTGACAACTACGGCCCCATCTGGATACCTAAGAAAGGCGAGAGCGTGCAGCTGACACTGGACAATCTGCCCATCTACGAGAGGCCAATACGCGTCTACGAGGGCAACAGCCTTAGCGTGGATGACGACGGTACGATACGCATCAACGGCGAGGCTGCCACGAGCTACACCTTCAAGATGGACTACTACTGGATGCAGGGCGACAACCGCCACAACTCGGCCGACTCCCGCTATTGGGGCTTCGTGCCAGAAGACCACATCGTAGGCAAGCCCATCATCGTTTGGCTGTCAACAGACAAAGACCGCTCGTGGGGCGACGGCCATATACGCTGGAAACGACTGTTCCGCTGGGTGGAGAATATGAATTGACACACAAATACGTAAATCGTAAAATCGTAAAATTGTAAAATTGTAAATTCAAAATATGATTGCCATTAAGAAAGTAGAGAGCCGCAAACAGCTCAAGGAATTCATCAGGTTTAACTATTTCTTATATAAGGACAATACATACGCCGTGCCTGACTTCCTCGAAGACATGCTCGACACATTCAACCGTCGCAAGAATGCAGCATTTGAGTTCTGCGAGGCCGACCTCTTCATGGCTTACCGCGACGGCAAACTCGTCGGCCGCGTGGCAGCAATCATCAACCACAAGGCAAACAAGACTTGGAATGTGCGCAACGTGCGTTTTGGATGGATTGACTTCGTGGACGACATCGAAGTTGCTAAGGCACTGCTCACAACCGTGGAGCAGTGGGGCCGCGAGCGCGGCATGACTAAGATTGTCGGGCCGCTGGGATTCACTGATATGGACCCCGAGGGCATGCTCACCGACGGCTTTGACCAACTGTCGACCTTCTCGTCAAGCTACAACTACCCCTACTATCCCAAACACCTTGAGGCACTGGGCTTTGAGAAGGAGGTGGACTGGGTGGAGCGCAAGGTGATGGTGCCCACCGACGACCATGCCCACGACGGTAACTATGAGAAATACATGCGTGTGGCTGAGATGAGCCGCAAACGCTATAACCTGCATGTGCGCAAGTTCAAGACTCATAAGGAAATCATTCATGCCGACAATGGGCAATACATTCACAAGGTGTTTGACGTGGTCAATAAGGCATACGCTCCTCTCTATGGCTACAGCGAGATGAATGAGCGTCAGATAGACCAGTACGCAAAGACATACCTGCAATTCCTTGACCTGCGACTGCTCACAGTGGTGGAGAATGAGGACAACCAGCCCATAGCGATGGGTGTTGGCATGGGCAGCTTGTCACGCGCATTGCAGAAAGCTCATGGCAAACTGTTTCCATTCGGATGGTGGCATCTGCTCAAGTCTGTGTACATCAAGCACGAGCCAGTGCTCGATCTGCTGCTCGTGGCAGTGCACCCAGACTATCAGATGAAGGGCGTTAATGCACTCCTCTTTGCCGACATCATACCCATTGCCAAGGAAATGGGATTTGAGTGGGGCGAGACACATGTGCAGCTCGAGACCAACGAGAAGAGCCAGGGACAGTGGCAATATTTGGATTGTTCCATACATAAGCGCAGAAGATGCTTCCAGAAGACGCTATAGTACAATATAACGACGACAACATACGCCATCTCTCCGACATGGAGCATGTGCGCACGCGTCCCGGCATGTATATCGGCAAGCTGGGCGATGGCACACATGCCGAAGACGGCATTTATGTGCTCCTGAAGGAGGTCATAGACAATAGCATCGACGAGTTCAAGATGGGTGCCGGTCGCCGCATCGAAGTGGACATCACTGATGACGGCTTGGTGCGCGTCCGCGACTACGGCCGCGGCATCCCGCTTGGCAAGCTGGTGGAAGCCGTGTCGATGCTCAACACTGGTGGTAAGTATGACAGCAAGGCTTTCAAGAAAAGCGTGGGTCTCAACGGCGTGGGCCTCAAGGCCGTCAATGCTCTCAGCCAACGCTTTGTGGCCCAGAGTTTCCGCGACGGCGATACTCGACGTGCTGAGTTTGAGAAAGGTGAACTTATACAAGAGGCAAGCGTGCCCGATGGCTTTACAGGCGGTGCCGACGAGTCCGGCACTCTCATCGAGTTCATGCCTGACAGCAGCCTGTTCCATAACTTCCGTTTCCAGTCGGAGTTTGTTGAGACCATGCTGCGCAACTACACCTATCTCAACACAGGCCTGACAATCATGTTCAACGGCCGACGCATAGCCTCGCGCAACGGACTGGTGGACCTGCTCACCGACACGATGACAACGCAGCCGCTGTACCCCATCATACACCTGCAGGGAGAGGACATTGAGATAGCCTTCACACACACCAACGGACAGTATGGTGAGGAATACCACAGCTTTGTCAACGGACAACACACCACACAAGGCGGAACGCACCAAAGTGCCTTCAAGAAGTATATCGCAGAGACAATCAAGGACTTCTCTGGCAAGAACTACGACTACACCGACATCCGCAACGGCATCGTGGCGGCTATCAGTATCAATATACAGGAACCCATGTTTGAGAGTCAGACCAAAATCAAACTGGGATCCACAACCACTGAGCCGGGTGGCGGAGGCATATCCATAGACAAGTTTATTGGCGACTTCGTCAAGGAGCAGGTGGATAACTACCTGCGACGCAATCCTGACGTGGCCGAAGTGATTCTGCAGAAAGCCACAGACAGCGAACGCGAGCGCAAGGCTATGGCAGGCGTGGCAAAGTTGGCGCGCGAACGCTCGAAGAAAGCAAATCTCCACAACCGCAAGTTGCGCGACTGCAGAATACACTTCAACGACCCAAAGGGCGACCGACAGGAAGACTCGGCCATCTTCATCACAGAGGGTGACTCGGCCAGCGGTTCCATCACCAAGAGCCGGGATGTGCTCACACAGGCAGTGTTCTCACTGCGAGGCAAGCCCCTCAACAGCTATGGCCTGACGAAGAAGGTGGTTTACGAGAACGAGGAGTTCAACCTCCTACAGGCAGCCTTGAACATAGAGGATGGCCTTGATGGCCTGCGTTACAACCGTGTCATTGTGGCAACGGATGCTGATGTCGACGGCATGCACATACGTCTGTTGATGATAACATTCTTCCTGCAGTTCTTCCCAGAACTAATCAAGAAAGGTCACGTCTACATCCTGCAGACACCGCTCTTCCGTGTGCGTCAGCGTCGGAAGAAACTCTCCAAACAGAAACTCGAGGCGTTGGGCGAGACTGACAACAAGGGCGACTTCATCACACGCTACTGTTATAGCGATGAGGAGCGCATGGACAGCATACAGGCTCTGGGGCCTGACCCCGAGATAACGCGATTCAAAGGTCTCGGAGAAATCAGTGCCGATGAGTTCCGCGCTTTCATCGGGCCCGACATGCGACTTGAGCAGGTGACATTGCACAAGAGCGATCAGGTGGCACAGCTGCTGGAATACTACATGGGCAAGAACACTATGGAGCGACAGGGCTTCATCATCGACAACCTTGTCATCGAAGAAGACAAGGCAGATGCCGATGATGAGGTGGAGCACGAATACAAAGACCTTGACGAAGTGCAATGACGACAATCCTCTTCCCCGGGTCATTTGACCCATTCACACGAGGCCATCAGTCGCTTGTGCAGCGAGCTTTGGCCCTATTCGACAACATTGTTATTGCCATAGGCATCAATGAGCGGAAAAGCGGATGGATGAGTGCTGAGCAAAGGCTCCAAGCAATAGAGACATTATATAATGGTAACGCGCGCGTGCGCGTAGTCACCTACAGCGGCTTGACAACTGACTTCGCGCGTGAGGTCGGCGCTACGGCCATTTTGCGTGGCGTACGCACGATGCAGGACTTCGAATACGAGCTCCAGATGGCCGATATCAACCGACAGTTGACGGATATCGATACTGTGTGCCTCTTTGCCGAACCGCAGTATGCGGCCATATCCAGCAGCGTCGTGCGCGAGCTGGCGCACTTCGGACACGACATCACAGCATTCGTGCCCGAAGGCTACAAGATATAATCACACAATATAGACACGACACATGACACATATAAAACACAATAACCAATTCCACTTAGCACATCTCACATCGCTCATACTCGCTTGCATCCTGCCGGCGATGGTTTGTGCGCAGGTTACGGACCCACGTGAAAGAGCCATACGCAAGCTCTTGCAGTCAACGATGATGATCAATCAGCTCTACGTGGACACAGTCAATCTCGATCGTCAGGTGGAGGATGCCATCACGGGTATGCTCTCGAAACTCGACCCGCATTCCACATACACCAACCCGCGCGACACACGACGCCTGACTGAGCCGCTGCAGGGCAACTTCGACGGCATCGGCGTGCAGTTCAATATGCTCGAGGATACGTTGTTGGTCATACAGACAGTGGCCAAGGGTCCATCGGAAAAAGCTGGCATCGTGGCTGGTGATCGCATCGTCAGCGTCAACGACACCGCTATTGCAGGTGTGAAGATGAGTCGTGAAGACATCATGAGCCGCCTGCGGGGACCGCGTGGCACAAAAGTGCATCTTGGCGTTGTGCGTCGTGGCATCAGCGACACGCTGGCATTCAACATCACACGCGACCGCATACCCATCAACTCCGTTGATGCCGCATTCATGCTGCGACCGGGCATTGGACTGATACGATTCTCAAACTTTGCTGCAACCACACATGAAGAGGTGACACAAGCCATCGAGCGCCTGAAAAAGCAGGGCATGAAATCGTTGGTGCTTGACCTGCAAGGCAATAGTGGGGGCTATCTTGGTGCTTCCGCGGAACTTGCAAATGAGTTCCTCGAGAAAGGCGATATGGTCGTTTACACACAGGGGCGAGATGGTGCCAGGACAAGCGAATACCATTCTGAGGGCAAAGGTCTCTTCCGCGAGGGCCGTCTGGTGGTGCTCGTAGATGAATACAGTGCTTCGGCTGCTGAAATCCTGGCAGGAGCCATTCAGGATCAGGATCGTGGCATCATCGTTGGCCGCCGCACCTTTGGCAAGGGACTCGTACAACGGCCGCTGGAACTGGAAGACGGCTCAATGATACGTCTGACAATAGCCAGATACTACACTCCATCGGGCCGATGCATTCAGAAACCATACTCCAAGGGCGATGCCAAAACATACGCACGTGATGTCGTTGAACGCTACAATCGCGGCGAACTGACATCCGCCGACAGCATCCATTTCCCAGATTCCCTGCGCTATCGCACGCTCAGGCAGCGGCGCATAGTCTATGGCGGCGGAGGCATAATGCCAGACCTCTTCGTGCCATTGGATACAGCGCGCTACACGCGACTGTACCGCGAACTCAACGCGCGCTCGTATATCATCAATGCCAGCCTGAAATATATGGATGCCCATCGCGACGCCCTGCGACAAAGGTATCCTGACTTCGAGACTTTCGCGACCAATTTCACGCCTGAAGAAGACTATCTGGCCGAAATTATTGCTCAGGCCGAGACAAAAGACAAACTCAAGCCCGCTGATGACGACGAACGTCAGCGCACAATATCTTCATTGGCACTGACGTTGAAAGCTTTGATAGCTCGAGACCTTTGGGATATGTCAGAGTATTTCCAGATTATCTACGAACACGACCCAGTCGTGCAGGCGGCGCTGGAAACGCTCACCAAATAGGGAATATCTCCTTTCTTGTAAGTGTGCCCGGCGGTTTTGCCGCCGGGGTTTCATCCTTCCTCTCCCTCTCTAATCCTCTTTTCTCCTCACTTTTTTTCATCAAGCACCGTGTATATTGAGTTCTGACTCTTATACTCCGGCACTATCTGTTTCATCATCTTCACTGTTCCCAGGTTGTCGAAGTCCTTACTGATCTTCAACAGCTTGTCTATGTCCGTATTGACCTCAGCGTAGTCGTATTCGCGCACATTGGCAATCTTGATCTTCTTGTTGAATGTCGGCTTTGTGCGTTCCTCGTCGCCAAGCACCTCTTCATAGAGTTTCTCGCCATCGCGCAGGCCTGTGAACTTGACTTCAACATTCTTTGCACCTGACAACTGAATCATTCTGCGTGCCAAGTCGGCAATCTTCACGGGCTTACCCATATCAAAGACAAAAATCTCGCCGCCGTTGCCCATCGTGCCTGCCTCCAACACCAGCTTACACGCCTCGGGAATAAGCATAAAGAAACGGATGATGTCAGGATGCGTGACTGTGACTGGTCCGCCATTACGTATTTGCTCACGGAACAATGGTATCACACTACCGTTGGAACCCAGCACATTGCCGAAGCGAGTGGTCACAAATTGTGTCTTGCCATTCACTTTGCCGTCTTTGATGGCCTTGTCAAGAGACTGCACATAAATCTCACAGATGCGCTTGGAACAACCCATGACGTTAGTGGGGTTCACAGCTTTGTCCGTAGATATCATGACAAACTTCCGCACGCCATACTTCACAGACAAATCTGCCAACACACGCGTACCCTCAATATTGTTCTGAACAGCTTCCGAAGGATTGTCCTCCATCATGGGAACATGTTTGTAGGCTGCTGCATGGAAGACATACTCAGGTCGATATGCGACGAAGAGTCGCTCCATACTGGCTTTATTGGCGATGTTCGTCACGATGGCTTCCACCTTGATGCCTGCAAACTCGCGTGCCATCATCAGGCGGATGTCATGCTGCGGCGTCTCGGACTGGTCCACGAGAACCAACTGCGACGGCTCCCACTTGGCAATCTGCCTCACCATTTCCGAACCAATGCTGCCTGCCGAACCTGTGATGAGTATGCGACGACCCCGCAACAGTTTCTCAACGGCTTCCAGATCCACCTGTATCTCTTCACGGGGTAGCAGGTCCTCGATGTCTACTTCACGCAACTGCGAAGCGCTGATGTCGCTCTTGCCGTCCCACTTATGAGCCTGTGCGAGGGTGAAGACTTGAATGCCGGCGTCAATAAGTCGCTCAGACATTTCAGAGTTAGCCATGAACCGTTCCGCCTTCAGCGGCGAGACAAGCAATGCGTTGGCGCCTTCTTTCCTCATGTAGTCAACGATATGCTCATCATTGCGATACACCTTGGCGCCAAGCAGCGTATGGCCGGGCATGTCATCTGAGTCGCTCAGGAAACCGCGCAGCTGGAAACGTTGAGGACGCTCCATGCGGATGCTCTTGGACAGGGCCACACCACCTGCCTTGGTACCATAGATGAAGACGCGACGCGTGCTCCGGTCTGACTCCACTAATTCAAAAATATACTTCATGAGGATGCGCGCAGTCATCATCACAAAAGTAGCCAGCAACCAGGCAAACAACAGGTCGCGCCAAGCAATGGGCACCAACCAGCGGTCCGTATTCAAGAACATTCTTGATGCTTCAACAAGCGCGATGCCGATGAAGTTGGCAATCGACACACGCTGAAGATCAACAAACCCCGAATATCGCATCACACCGGAATAGGTGTGCATGAGGCGGAAACCAAAAAGATAGGGGATAAGGTACACCAGCAACGTGCCCATCAACGGCCAAAAGACCATAGCTGTCGCAGTAGCACCGTTGTATAATATATAAACAATCAAGTTGGCAACGACAACCACTGTGCTGTCAAAGAACAGCACAAGCCAATACGGCATGGCCCTCTTGCTAAAATACCATGTTGCCAATCTTTTCAGAACGTTCTCCATAAGAAAAAATATCATGAGTGTTCAAAAGTGTGCAAATGTAGTTCTTTTCATAAATAATCACAATATATTATCATTGTTTTTACTCGTTTGGCGCATTTTTTTGACATAAAGGCTTTGGCCTGATGCTTTTTCTTCATACTTTTGCCCCGCAAAAACTGTGAAATTGTAAATTGTAAATTGTCAAATCGTGAAATTGCGAAATTGTCAAATCGTGAAATCGTGAAATCGTGAAATCTATGAATATTTATCCACAACTTATCATCGATGCCCTTCACACCGTCCGTTATCCAGGTACGGGCAAGGACATCATAGAAGCAGGTATGCTCGAGGATGACATCCGCATCAGCGGCTTGCACGTCAGCTTCTCACTCATCTTCGATCGTCCCACTGATCCCTTCCTCAAATCGCTCGTCAAGGCATCCGAGGCCGCCATACACGCCTATGTCAGCAAGGACATCACTGTAGAAATCAACACAAAAACTCGCAGCGCAGCCACTGTGCCCGACGCATCTCCGTCGGGCTCCTCATTCCCCTTCGCCCGTCTCGGCAACATCATCGCAGTAAGCAGTGGCAAAGGTGGTGTCGGAAAGAGCACTGTAGCCGCCAACCTCGCCATCGGCCTGGCACGTCTCGGCCACCGCGTGGGCCTGCTGGATTGCGACATCTTCGGGCCGTCGATGCCCAAGATGTTCGGAGTGGAGGATGCACGCCCCTACAGCGAGGAGATAGATGGCAAGACCATGATCGTACCCATTGATAAGTATGGGGTGAAGATGCTGTCGATAGGGTTCTTTGTCGACCCCGCAACACCAACGTTGTGGCGTGGAGGCATGGCCAGCAATGCACTCAAGCAGCTTATCGGCGAAGCAGCATGGGGCGACCTCGACTATTTCATACTCGACACGCCCCCTGGCACCAGCGACATCCACCTCACTCTTGTGCAAACGCTACCCATCACAGGCGCAGTCATTGTCTCCACGCCCCAACAAGTAGCCCTTGCTGATGCACGCAAGGGCATCAACATGTATCGCAACGACAAGGTCAACGTTCCCATCCTTGGCCTCGTAGAGAACATGGCGTGGTTCACACCTGCCGAACTCCCTGATAATCGCTACTATATCTTCGGTCGTGACGGAGCAAAACAGTTGGCCGAAGAAATGCAAGTTCCGTTGCTTGCACAGATCCCTCTCGTCCAGAGCGTCTGCGAGAGCGGTGATGCCGGCACCCCCGCTGTCCTCAATCCAGATTCCGTCTCAGGGCAGTACTACCTCCAGCTTGCCGCTCGTGTCGTGACACAAACCGACCGCCGCAACGCAGAGCAGGCTGCCACGCGCATCGTCGCCACCCATTGATTTTGCTGCTCCCTCCCTTCGTCGTTCCCTTCTTCCAGCCCAGTTCGCCCAGCAGTTTTCCCGCTGGGCCCCCATCCATCCTCCCCTGAGGCACTGTGCCCAGCGGTTTTCCCGCCGGGGTTTCATCCTCCCCTATCCCCTTCCTTTCAGGTATTCCGCAAAGATTCTAGCAGCGCTCTCCACCTTGGCGGCGCAGGGGCGTGTCTTGTAATATTCCGCCGTACGTGGCGATGCCTCATACGTGCACTTCGCCTTTTCGCATCCATTTAGGCCTAATATTTCAGCACATATTAGGCTCCCATTCTCCTGTTGCGACTTCGCCAGCAGCTCCTGTACTACTTTGTAGCAAGCAGACTTGCCCACGCGGTCGCTGCCTTCCGTCTGTCCGCAGTCCAGCCCCACCAGCATCACGATGCCAGACACCGCACCGCACATCATCCGCAGACGTCCCACGCCGCCGCCGAAACCCGCTGCAATACGCTTAGCCATAACATCATCCAAACCATAAAGGTCCGCAAAAGCAGCCACCACGCTCTGACAGCAGCCATAACCCGCCATGAAGTTGTCCACAGCGCGCTCCACACGAGCGTCCAATTCTTCTGTTCTCATATTTCCGTTTTCGTTGTTGTTATCGTTTGCGCCGCAAAGATACTTTTTTATGAGCAAAACACAACGATTGAATGTCAATTTTTCTAAATATCAATCCCCCTGCGTCCGTGTGCCCGGCGGTTTTCCCGCCGGGGGCCACATCCTCCATTATTCCAGTGGATGGGAACAAGAGCATTGACGTAGCAGAAATACCATTTTGTGGATAAAAACACAAAATGGCATTGTTTTTTTCAAAAATCTCGAACGATGAACAAAATGAACGGTAACAAAAGTAACAAAATGAACGTATCACGCTCACACATCCCGCTCTCTGGTTGCCTGGTATTACGCTTGTTCTCATGTGTTTAGTTGAGTAATAACCTCCCCAATGAATAAAACAATGACAAGATACACACCTGCTGTTATGTGATGTAAGCAGGCCGTGTAATGAACGAT
Source organism: uncultured Bacteroidaceae bacterium (assembly GCA_905233465.1). Lineage (GTDB taxonomy): Bacteria > Bacteroidota > Bacteroidia > Bacteroidales > Bacteroidaceae > Physcousia. The sequence continues at coordinate 66,720 of CAJOEI010000003.1, forward strand.
TTGGGTTTAATGGTACTATTTTGTCAAATTTGTGACAAATTCAAGCTGATTTGACATAAAAAAACAATAAAGAAACATGGCTTCACATCAATTAAACTCTATTAACAATTACACATTATATATATGAAACTTGTCACATTTGTTAAAATATGTTTATTTCTGTTATATATATGTACGCGCGCGTACATGAGGCAAGCTACGCTTATCTGGTGTTTACGATGTTACTTTTGTTCACGTTAATTTCGTTAATCACACGGGGCCAATATATATACGCGGGGGTGTATAATATGATTTTAATACCTTATTATAAAAGAGATTTATACATAATACATTGAAATTGAACAAAATGAACGGTAACAAAATTAACAAAATGAACGGTCATTTTCATTTGTCACATTTTGTGACATAAAAATAACCGCGCGCTATTGACAATCATGCTCGCCCGCATTACCTTTGCACTCGAAAATCGGTAGTCGTCCCCCCCGCGTCAGTGTGCAGCGCGGTTTCGCCGCGCTGATGCATCCGCTCACCTCCCGACCTCCTCCCGATCACTTCCCGACAAACCGCTGTATTTTATGCAGCAAAATCACATCAACACATTCTTCTAACATTTTAACACAAAACACAACTATGGTTAAAGCTTTTTTATATCACACTTTTCCATCGTGTCCCCCTGTTTTTCTGTCTTATCTGCCAGCAAAGGTGGTTTTTTTTAGGACTAAAAAGGAAATAATGAGCAAAATATTTTCATTCTCACGGGAAATAAGTATATTTGCAGCCATTAACGCTCATCAAGGCTATCAGCGCAAACAAAATAACGATTACCGATATGCTACACATCAAAGAAGAGGCTGTACGCTGCCTGTTGTGTGAGGACGCACCCTGCACAAAAGCGTGCAAGACTGGAGATCCTGCACGAGCCATACGAGCCATTCGTTTTGACAACGCCCAGAATGCCCAGAAATGGACTTCAATGTGTAGCGAAGCTGACCTCGAGCGTGCCGAAAAAGCCTGCATCCACTACGATATGCCGATACGCATCCGCGAGTTGCTACGTTCCGCATTCACAACAGACCCGACAGTAGCCACGCTGGCAGGCGATGCGCTACCATCTCTGGACATCCAATTCTGCGGCATACCCTGCGAAAACCCGTTTTTCCTTGCCTCGTCGGCGGTATGCACCAATTATGAAATGGTGGCAAACGCATTTGAAGCCGGTTGGGCAGGCGTCTTCTACAAGACCATCTGCAAGCAGGATATCCATGAGGTGTCGCCACGCTTCGATGCGGTAAAGGAAGGCACCACATTTGCAGGCTTCCGTAACATGGAACAGCTTTCGGAGAACCCTTACAATGTGGATTTCGACATCCTGCGCCGCCTGAAACAGGACTATCCATCGAAGATTGTCGTGGCCAGCATCATGGGACAGTTCGAGGAGGAATGGATGGAGCTGGCAAAGATGGCCGAAGAGGCTGGCTGTGATGCCGTGGAGCTGAACTTCTCATGCCCACAGATGCGTCTGGCAGGCATGGGTAGTGACATCGGACAAGACCCGGAACTGGTGAACTTCTACACCTCCTACGTGAAGCGTGCTGTGAAGATTCCCGTCATACCGAAGATGACACCCAACATCACGCAGATGACCAGACCCGCGATGGGTGCCTACTTTGCCGGGGCAGACGCGATCTCGGCCATCAACACCATCAAAAGTGTGACTATGTCGCCTTTGGCTGAGGTCAGCGGCAAGCAGACGCTTTCGGGCTACAGCGGACGTGCAGTGAAACCCATAGCCCTGCGTCACATCCTGGAGATGTCGATGGACCCAGTCATCAATGGTTCCCACGGCAAGCCCGTGGAACTGAGCGGTATCGGTGGTATAGAGACGTGGCGTGACGCGCTGGATTTTATACAGCTCGGCTGCCGCAACGTACAGGTGTGTACAGCCGTGATGCAGTACGGATACCGCATCATCGACGACCTCGTGCTGGGCTTGCAGACCTACATGGCAGAACGGGGCATCAAGCAGTTAGAGGAGCTCGTGGGTGAACAACTGCCCAACTTTGTGCTGCCATCCGACCTCGACCGCGATACGATGGTATATCCCAAGATTGACCGTGAGAAGTGCATAGGGTGCGGACGCTGTTTCCGTTCCTGCATGGACGGCGGGCACCAAGCCATCTCATTCGATAACGAAAGCCGTCAGCCACGTATCATCGGCAAGAAATGCGTCGGCTGTCATCTCTGCCGTCTTGTATGTCCCACAGAAGCCATTGGGATCACCAAACGCATCAACAAGAAGACAGAATAAAGCTGTGCGTGAGCCACGTAGAAAACAACCACAATGAAAAAAGATTCTGTTTATATTCATAGCCGTGCTGATGTGCGGCACTGCAAACGCTTAGCAGGACAGCACGAGGCGCAAACCCTTAAGGCACAAGGACGATTCAAGTAGATATTGTTAATTGTTCTTAAATAATAAAAGACAGGTTTGGGGGATTCGGAATATCAAGGTATTTTTGCAAGCAATGAAAACCAATCATACTCATTTTTAATCAACAAGCTAATATGATCTATTCAACAGAAGTGAAGAACATGTGTAGCGTTTGCAAAGGCGCTTACCATGGACCTGCACCCATTCCCGAAGAGGGCAAATGGATTCAGGCAAAAGAGGTCAAGGACATTTCCGGCTACACACACGGTATCGGCTGGTGCGCTCCTCAGCAGGGTGCTTGCAAGCTCAGCTTGAACGTGAAGGACGGAGTCATTCAAGAAGCTCTCGTCGAGACCATCGGTTGCACGGGTATGACACACTCCGCAGCTATGGCAAGCGAGATTTTGCCCGGAAAGACCATCCTTGAAGCTCTCAACACTGACCTCGTCTGCGATGCTATCAACACCGCTATGCGTGAGCTCTTCCTCCAGATTGTCTATGGACGCACACAGAGCGCATTCTCTGAGGGCGGTCTCGCCATCGGAGCTGGTCTCGAGGACCTCGGCAAGGGCCTGCGTTCACAGACTGGTACACTCTATGGCACAGTCGCCAAGGGCACACGTTATCTCGAGCTCACAGAGGGTTACATCACCAAACAGTACCTCGATGCGAACAACGAGGTCTGCGGTTACGAGTATGTTCACCTCGGCAAGATGATGGAAGCCATCAAGGGTGGTATGGATGCCAACGAGGCAATGAAGAAGTTCACTGGCAGCTATGGCCGTACCTCTGAGGAACAGGGTGCCGTCAAGGCTATCGACCCACGCAAAGAGTAGTTTAATTGAACAATTTCACCATTGAACAATTGGACAAATTGAAAGATTAGAATCGTAAAATTGTAAATCGTAAAATCGTCAAATTAAACTATGATACGTAAAGTATATTTCGAGAGTCAGGAGCGCCGCATCAATCAGGTGCTGGCAGCCCTCAAGGAGAATGGTATCAACAGTATTGAAGAAGCCAACGAGATATGTGAAAAGGCTGGCGTGGACCCCTACCAGATGTGTGAGGACACACAGCGCATCTGTTTCGAGAATGCCAAGTGGGCATACGTCTGCGGTGCCGCAATCGCCATCAAGAAGGGCGTGAAGACAGCTGCCGACGCTGCTGAGGCTATCGGTATCGGCCTGCAGAGCTTCTGCATCCCAGGCTCCGTGGCTGACGACCGCAAGGTCGGCATTGGTCATGGCAACCTCGCAGCACGTCTGCTCCGCGAGGAGACCGAGTGCTTCGCATTCCTCGCAGGTCACGAGAGCTTCGCTGCTGCAGAGGGAGCTATCAAGATCGCTGAGATGGCAAACAAGGTACGCAAGAAACCCCTCCGCGTCATCCTAAATGGTCTCGGCAAGGATGCTGCACAGATCATCAGCCGCATAAACGGATTCACATACGTGCAGACACAGTTCGACTACTACACCTCAGAGCTCAAGATTGTGAAGGAAGTGCCTTATGGCAACAACCCAAGCCGTCTGAAGGTGCGCTGCTATGGCGCTGACGACGTTCGCGAGGGCGTGGCAATCCTGTGGAAGGAGAACGTTGATGTATCTATCACTGGTAACTCCACCAACCCCACACGCTTCCAGCACCCCGTGGCAGGAACCTACAAGAAGGAGCGCGTCCTTGCTGGCAAGCCCTACTTCAGCGTAGCTTCCGGTGGTGGAACAGGTCGCACACTGCATCCCGATAACATGGCAGCAGGTCCCGCCTCCTACGGTATGACCGACACCATGGGCCGCATGCACAGTGACGCTCAGTTCGCTGGCTCAAGCTCTGTGCCCGCACACGTCGAGATGATGGGCTTCCTCGGCATCGGCAACAACCCAATGGTGGGCGCAACTGTCGCTATTGCCGTGGCCATTGACCTCGCACTGAACAAGAAGTAATCCTTACTAAACTACTACTAACAAGAGAATTGAAAATTGTACTGGTGCCATGTGTGCCGAAATCAATTTTCAATTCTCTTTTCTATACACATCTCCGTCCTCCATTTGTCCTTTTCCACAGCAAAACCTTTCAACTACGAGCTTTGCTCTCAAAGAACTTTCCACTTTCCACTTTTAACTGACTTTCAACTCTCAACTTTCAACTCCCCCTCCCCTATGCTCCATCGCCATTTCCCATTATCCATTATAATTGTTTGCATAATTACTCTATGTATCGGCTGTGGTGACGACAGTCCTATTCCCGAACCTACTCCCACCCCCACACCAACCGACACCACACAAGTTGACACGACAACCGTAGACCCCGTCGATCCTGCGGTCGATGATTATGTCGGTTGGCCGGCAGATTACGATGGTGTGATGCTTCAAGGCTTCTATTGGGACGGCTTTGCCGATGCACAATGGACACGACTGACACGTCAAGTTAATGAGCTCTCACCATATTTCTCACTCGTCTGGGTACCACAGAGTGGCAACTGCGGTGGACTGAGCATGGGATATGATGACCTATACTGGTTTGACCACAACAGCTCATTCGGCACCGAGGCAGAGCTGCGCGCAATGATTGGTGCCTTCCGGGATGCTGGAATAGGTGTGATAGCCGATGTCGTTATTAATCATCGCAAGAATGTAAGCAACTGGGTGGACTTCCCTGCAGAAGAGTATAACGGTGTCACATATCAGCTCACATCAACAGACATCTGTGCCAATGACGATGATGGTGCTACGGCATCATGGGCTGCGCAGAATGGCTACAGGCTCAGCGCGGCCAATGACACTGGTGAAGGGTGGGGCGGCATGCGCGACCTCGACCACACCTCAGCAAACGTGCAGAACAATGTCAAGGCATATCTCCACTTCCTCCTTAGCGACCTCGGCTACACAGGATTCCGATATGATATGGTCAAAGGGTATGCTGGCACATATACAAAGATGTACAATGAGGATGCAAAGCCGGCATTCTCCGTGGGTGAGTGCTGGGATGGCACAAGTACCATCTCACGATGGATAGAGGCTACGGGACGCACAAGTGCCGCCTTCGACTTCCAGTTCCGCTACACCGTGCGTAATGCCGTGAGCAGCGGTAACTGGGCACGCCTGGGCCAGCAGAACGATGGCAACTGGCCACTGGTGAGCAAGAACTATTCCAGTGGACGCTATCGTCAGTGGGCTGTGACGTTCGTCGAGAATCATGACACTGAATATCGGTCGGCTACAGCACAACAGGATCCCATACGCAAGGATACATTGGCCGCCAATGCCTACATGCTTGCAATGCCGGGCACACCCTGTGTCTTCTACAAACACTGGAAGGCATACAAGCCGCAGATTGCCCGTATGATACAGGCTCGCAAATTATGTGGCATCACTAATACCAGCAGCACATCGCTCGTGCGATCTACCAACACATACTACGCTGCCTCCACACAGGGCAGCAAAGGACGCCTCGTTGTCTGGCTCGGCAATCAGGAGAGTGCTGCCACAGATGCAGCCCTGCAGGGAATGCAATGCATAGTATCTGGCCAGCACTACAGCTACTGGATTGACAGCGACCTGCTTGCGGAGTGGCAGCGGTTGGACGTGCCGACATTCGAGGAGCAGAATGTGCCTCGTCACGATATCACCGTCTATCTACTTGATCCGGGATGGCAGGATGTGTATTTCTATGCTTGGGATGGCCAAATGTATATCGATGACTCGTGGCCCGGTTTGCGAGTGACTGCCACACGTGACATCAGCGGACAAAGATACTTCTACCGTACCTTCAACGTCTCAGCAGAAGATACCTATTCGATGAATATAATCTTCTCGCAAGGATCGTCGGCAGCACAAACGGTGGACATCACTGGCATAACATCCGATTGCTATTATCAAATCGCTGGCACTGACAGCAATGGCAAGTTCACGGTGACCAAAATAAATATCGAAGAATAAAGAAGAGAAGCATGCATACTCCAAAGGAACTATTAGGCATTTTCAACGGCTTCCTGGCTGATATGCCACTCGACCGCAAGCCAGCAGGACTATATGAGCCTGTGCGATATGTGCTCTCACTCGGAGGCAAACGTATACGTCCCGTGCTTATGCTCATGGCCTATGAACTGTATCACGATGACATCGAAAGCATTATGCCGGCGGCCCTTGGCTTGGAGACCTATCACAACTATACGCTTCTGCACGATGACGTCATGGATCATGCAGATGTGCGGCGTGGCAAGCCCACAGTGCACCGAGTTTGGAATGAGAATACTGCCATACTCAGTGGAGATGCCATGCTCGTCCTGGCATATCAGCTGATAAGCCAGGCCAAAGATGATGTTCTGCGACCCGTGCTTGAACTCTTCACAACCACGGCACTCGAGATCGGCGAGGGCCAGCAGTATGACATGGATTTTGAAACACGCATGGATGTGCGTGAGGAAGAATACATAGAGATGATACGTCTGAAGACTTCTGTCCTGCTGGCCTGTGCCCTGAAGTTGGGTGCTATCCAGGCAGGTGCTCCCGCCGAGGATGCCGACCGTCTGTACGACTTCGGTGTCAACCTTGGGATAGCCTTCCAGTTGCAGGACGACTTATTGGATGTCTATGGCGACTTTGCCACCTTTGGCAAGCGCATCGGAGGTGACATACTCGAGGGCAAGAAGACATTCATGCTCATCAATGCTCTGCAGATAGCGGATGCCGGCCAGCGCGACGCTCTTGAAACATGGTTGAACAAGAAAGATGGCAATCCACAAGAGAAGATAACAGCTGTGACATGTATCTATGACCAGCTCGGAATCAGGCAATTGGCAGAGAAGAAGATTGCTTCATATTGTGACAAGGCATTGCAGTGCCTTGACAGCGTTAATCTACCAGAAGAACGCAAGTTGCCACTGCATCAGCTTGCTCTATCACTCATGGAGCGGAACGCCTAATCTTTCATCTTTCAACTTTCAACTACGGCTCAGGCCGTGTCCAACATTGATAGACACCCATACACATCTTTACGACGAGGCCTTCGATGCAGACCGTGATGAAGTCCTCGCGCGCGCACGTGACGCGGGTATAAATAAGGTGTTTCTGCCAAACATCAGTGTAGCCACCGTTGTACCCATGCTCTCTTTGTGCCGCGACAATCCTAACTTCTGCTATCCCATGATAGGATTACATCCCGAGGATGTGCGCGAAGACTGGAGCTCTGTGCTCGATGAGATGGAGAAGATGCTCTTCCACCCCAATCATACTTTCATTGCAATAGGCGAGGTAGGCCTGGACTTCTACTGGGACAATACCTATGCCCACGAGCAGAAAGCTGCATTCGCTCGTCAGGTGCAATGGGCTATGGCCTATGGACTTCCCCTGATGATTCATTGCCGCAATGCCCATCGAGATATGCTCGACATCATCAAACTCCAAATCGATAATGGTAAATCGTCAAATCGTCTAATAACAGGGGTTTTCCATTGTTTCGGGGGCACAGCAGATGAGGCAATAGAGCTTCTCTCTTTTGAAGGCTTCATGCTGGGGATTGGTGGCGTGGTCACTTTCAAGAAGAGCCATCTGCCCCAGATTCTCCGTCAATGCGTGCCACTGTCACGCATCGTTCTTGAGACCGATAGCCCATATCTTGCACCCGTCCCACATCGGGGCAAACGCAATGAAAGTGCCTACGTCAGAGACGTCGCAATGGCGTTGGCGGAGATTTATGGTTGCACACTCGACGAAGTAGACCATATAACGACCGAAAATGCACTAAAAATCTTCAATAAGGCATGCTAAAAAGCCATTTTTGGCCTTATAAAGTAACAATTTTCATTAAAAAGTAATTTTTTCTCACAAAAATAGCGGCTGTAAGCAAAAAAGATGTTATTTTTGTAGCGAAAAATGGCCGATATATATTAAAAAACGAAAACAATAAATCCATTCATCATTTAAAAACAAGAACAAAATGAAAAAGTATTTTGCAATCGTTGCAATGGTGGCTGCCTGCACTTTTGGCATGACACCCTCAGTGATGGCTCAGGACGAAGCAGCTGATGAGGCTGCTGCAACAGAGCAGGTTGATTCTGCTGCCGTAGACAGCATCGCAGTCGACAGCGTCGAAGCTGATGCTCCCGCTGTGGAAGAGACAGTAGCTCCCGTGGAGGAGGAAGAAGGACTCCACAAGACTCTCAAGACAAAGTTCATCGAGGGTGATGCTGGCTTCATGAGCCTCGTTGCCATTGCTTTGGTTCTTGGTCTGGCATTCTGCATTGAGCGCGTCATCTATCTCACTCTGGCTCAGGTCAACACACGTAAGTTCATGGCTACTCTGGCTGAGAAAGTCAAGGCAAACAAGATTGATGAAGCTATTGACTTCTGCGCTAAGACCAGAGGCCCCGTAGCACAAATCTCAAAGAAGGCTATGCTGAACCTCAACAGCGACGACCAGAATGATATCGCTACAATTGAGCGCAGCATCAATATTGAGGCCGAAGTTCAGGGCGCTTACCTCGAGGAGAACTGCTCATGGATCACACTGTTTATCGCAATGGCACCGTCACTCGGATTCTTGGGAACTGTGATTGGTATGGTGCAGGCATTCGATGACATCGAGCGCGCCGGCGATATCAGCCCGACAGTCGTTGCCGGAGGTATGAAGGTCGCTCTTATCACAACCATCTTCGGTATTATCGTAGCACTTGTGCTGCAGGTCTTCTACAACTACATCCTTAGCCGTGTGGAGGCTCTCAACTCCAACATGGAAGAGGCTGCTATGAGCCTGCTCGACATGTGCGTCAAGTCCCCCAAGTGCAAGAAGTAAGGTCATTTGACAATTTGACCATTTACAATTGGACCATTCATGATGGTTCACTGAAATTGTAAAAGTGTAAATCGTAAAATCGTAAATTACATTATGAAACTCGAAAAGCTGTCAAATATCGCGCTGTACACCACAATCGGCATCGGTGTTGTCTGCTTCCTCCTGTTCTTCTTGGTGGACTACAGCAACATGGACTTCGACGGCGTACACGTTTCGCCTGCGCTGACGGACCTTGTGATAATCCTCATTTATTTATTGTTGGCTGTCACAGCTGGCCTCACCATTTGGAGCCTCATTCGCGGAGCATCCGTTAATTCTGGCAACACAGGGCCCAATCCCACCGGCATCGCCAGTGGCAAGATCACTCTCTGCACTTGGGGACTGGTCATCGTGGCGCTGATTATCGGTGTTGTCTGCGGTCTCGGCGAGGAAGACTTCACTACCGTCTCTGGCAAGACCACTGCTGCCGGCATGGTCACCGTGGTTGACATGTGGATTTGGGCTATATACATTCTGGCTATCGCTGCTATTCTGGCTGTTGTGGTCAGCATGAGTGGCTGGCTCACTAAGAGCGCAATGCCCAAGGAATAATTTGAACTCCACAAATCAAACACTAAAAGTAAAACTTTAAACCATTCCCAAATATGGCAAGAAAGAAGAAAAAGGTGCCTGGTTTGAACTCAAGTTCAACCGCCGATATCTCTTTCATCCTGCTCATCTTCTTCCTGGTGACCACATCTATGGACACCGACATGGGTTTGGCACGACGCCTGCCGCAGCCGCCAGAACCTAATCAGGAAGACGCACAGATTGATGTCAAGGAGCGCAACGTTCTCAACGTGCGCCTCAACGCAGCCGGGAACCTAATGGTCAATCACGACTTCATCGACATCAACCAGCTCAGAGCACGTGCCAAGGAGTTCATAGAGAACAAGAACAACCTCTCTACGCTCCCGGAGAAGCATGCAAAGAATATCGAAGGACTGGGACAATGCTACGTGACTGATAAGCACGTCATCTCGGTTCAGACCGACCGTGGCACACCATACAATGTCTACTTCCTCGTCCAAAACGAGCTCGTGGCTGCATACAATGAGCTGCGCGACGAACTGTCAATAGCCAAGTTCGGTCGGCCGTATGAGCGACTCTCTGAGGATGATCAGGTGGCAATACGCACGTACTATCCCCAGAAGATATCTGAGGCTGAACCTAAAAACTATGGAGGAAACTAACTATGGCTAAGAAACAAGGAAAACGCGAAATGCCGGAGATGAACACGTCGTCTCTCCCCGACTTGATTTTCACCATCCTGTTCTTCTTCATGATTGTTACCACCATGCGTGAGGTGACGCTGAAGGTGAAGTTCACCGTGCCATCGGGTACGGAGCTTGAGAAGCTGGAGAAGAAGTCATGTGTGTCGTTCATCTATGTAGGTCCTCCCACGGATCAGCTCCGCGCGCAGATGGGTTCGGGTACACGTATCCAGCTCAACGACCGCTATGCCGAGCCTCGCGAGGTGATGGACTTCGTGGCACAGGAACGTACCACAATGCCTGACCCTGCATCACAGGTTATGTCGATGAAGATTGACCAGAGCACACAAATGGGTATCATCACTGATATCAAGGAGGTGCTACGCAAATCTTGGGCACTGAAGATAAATTATTCAGCTACAAGGCGTAACTAATTCTCCACCATTTGAGGTAGCTCAAATAAACATTATCACCCTCCCTCGTTCTTGCTGCACAATATATTTTTGCGGAAGAACGAGGGAGGGATTTTGCAAAAAAAGAGGCAAAAATTTGCACAGTACGGTCAAAAGCACTACTTTTGCAGCCGCAAATACCAACAGATCCGTTAGCTCAGCAGGTAGAGCACAACACTTTTAATGTTGGGGTCTTGGGTTCGAGCCCCAAACGGATCACATTAAGATTAAATAAGCCGCTGGTCTCCAGCGGCTTATTTCTGTGAATTATGCAAGAACTGCGCGCGGGTGACCTCTACGCAACCTATATAGAGACGGTAGCACAAGCCATCAATACTTTCCCACGAATAGAGATGCCATGAAGACCATCCTGCGGCATGTGTCAAAAAATGGGTGGTGCGCCGAAGAAAGTTAGTTATTCTTTACCACGATATCAACAATTTATAGTATTTTTGCGCCGTCTATATTTTTCAACGAATCAACTGTTAAAATGCTTTCAGACCGTCTTAATCGTCTTGCTCCTTCCGCCACGCTCGCTATGTCGCAGCGCAGCAGTGAGCTCAAAGCTGCCGGCATAGATGTCATCAACATGAGCGTTGGTGAGCCGGACTTCAACACCCCAGACCACATCAAGGCTGCCGCCATCAAGGCTGTAGAGGAGAACTACTCACGTTATTCCCCCGTGCCAGGTTATCCCGCACTGCGCCAAGCTATAGTCAACAAGCTCAAGACAGAGAACAATCTTGACTATACTCCTGCACAGATTCTGTGCTCCAACGGTGCCAAGCAGAGCGTGTGCAACGCTATCATGGCCCTCATTAATGCCGGAGATGAAGTCATCATTCCTGCGCCATACTGGGTGAGCTATCCCCAGATGGTACTGCTTGCCGAAGGCACACCAGTGTATGTCAATGCACCTATCGAGCAGGACTTCAAGATTACTCCTGAGCAGCTGGAAGCTGCAATCACCCCTCGCACACGTGCGCTGATTCTGTGCTCACCCAGCAACCCCACTGGCTCGGTCTACACACGCAACGAACTGCGTGCGCTGGCAGCCGTGCTTGCACGTCATGAGCGCGTGATGATCCTTGCCGACGAGATTTATGAGCACATTAACTATGTCGGCAGCCATGAGAGCATAGCACAGTTCCCCGAGGTTCGCGACCGCGTGGTAATCATCAACGGCGTGAGCAAAGCCTATGCCATGACAGGTTGGCGCATTGGATTCATCGCCGCACCCGAATGGGTGGTCAAGGGCTGCAACAAATTGCAGGGACAGTACACCAGCGGTCCGTGTTCCGTCAGCCAGAAGGCAGCCGAGGCTGCTTACACTGGTTCGCAGCAGTGTGTTGAGGATATGCGTCAGGCCTTTGAGCGCCGCAAGAACCTCATCGTCAGTCTGGCACGCGAGATACCCGGTTTGGAGGTCAACGACCCTCAGGGTGCCTTCTATCTGTTCCCCAAGTGCAGCAGCTACTTCGGCAAGCGCGACGGCGACCGTGTTATCAACAACAGCACCGACTTTGCAATGTACCTGCTCGAGGTGGGACATGTGGCCACTGTGGGTGGTGATGCATTCGGCAGCCCTGAGTGCTTCCGCATGAGCTATGCCACCAGCGACGACAATATTCGCGAGGCAATGAAGAGAATCAAAGAAACTCTGGCAAAACTCAAGTAAAGCAATGAAGAAGATTAAGACAGCACTCATATCAGTGTTTCACAAGGATGGCCTCGACGCATTGCTTGCAAAGCTCAATGCAGAAGGTGTTGCCTTCTTGTCCACTGGCGGCACGCAGGCTTTCATTGAGAGCCTGGGTTATCCTTGCGCCAAGGTTGAAGACCTCACCACATACCCCAGCATTCTTGGCGGCCGCGTCAAGACCCTGCATCCTAAGATCTTTGGTGGCATATTGGGACGCCGCGAGCTGGAGGGCGACCGACAGCAGATGGCACAGTATGAGATACCCGAGATAGACCTTGTCATAGTCGACCTCTATCCTTTTGAGCAGACTGTGGCCTCTGGCGCATCGCCAGTGGACATCATCGAGAAGATAGATATTGGCGGCATAAGCCTTATTCGGGCTGCGGCCAAGAATTTCAATGATGTCGTCATCATCCCGTCCAAGGACGACTACCAGCCGTTGTTGGACATCATCAATGCCCAGGGAGCAGCCACCACGCTGGAGCAACGCCGTCATTTTGCCACGCGGGCCTTTGCCACAAGCAGCCACTACGACACTGCTATTCACGCGTGGTTTGCGAGCTAACAGAAATCGTAAATTGCACCCAATTGTAAATTGTATAATTGTAAAATTAATAGGATTGTAAATTAAAATGGGATTTTTCTCTTTTACTAAGGAAATAGCAATGGACTTGGGCACGGCTAACACCATCATCATCTCTGATGGAAAGGTGGTCGTGGACGAGCCATCTGTGGTGGCTCTCGACCGCCATAGCGACAAGATGATAGCCGTGGGCGAGAAGGCCAAGCAGATGTACGAAAAGACACATCCAGACATCCGCACCATCCGTCCGCTGCGCGACGGTGTGATAGCCGACTTCAATGCCTGTGAGCAGATGATGCGTGGTCTCATCAAGATGGTCCACACAGGCACACACCTGTTCACGCCCTCGCTGCGTATGGTCATCGGCGTGCCATCGGGTTCCACAGAGGTCGAGTTGCGTGCTGTGCGTGACTCTGCCGAGCATGCCGGTGGACGCGAGGTATACCTCATCTATGAGCCTATGGCTGCTGCTATTGGTATCGGTCTGGATGTGGTGGCACCTCAGGGCAACATGATTGTCGACATCGGTGGCGGTTCGACAGAGATTGCCGTCATCTCGCTTGGCGGCATAGTCTGTGACAAGAGCCTGCGCACCGCCGGCGACGATCTCACAGCCGACATTCAGGAGTATATGTCGCGTCAGCACAACGTCAAGGTGAGCGAACGCATGGCCGAGCGCATCAAGATTCATGTCGGAGCGGCACTTACCGATTTGGGTGAGGCAGCACCGGAGGACTATGTCGTTCACGGCCCAAACCGCATCACGGCTCTGCCTATGGAGGTTCCCGTATGCTATCAGGAGGTCGCCCATTGTCTGGAGAAGACTATTGCCAAGATTGAGACAGCAGTGCTGGCAGCTCTCGAGGAGACGCCGCCCGAGCTCTATGCTGACATCGTGAAGAATGGCATATATCTCACTGGTGGCGGCGCGCTGCTGCGCGGACTGGACAAGCGTCTGACCGACAAGATTAACATCCCCTTCCACATTGCCGATGATCCATTGCACAGTGTGGCCAAGGGTACAGGTGTAGCGCTGAAGAACATTCACAATTTCAGCTTCTTGATGTAATCGCGTAGCACATGCGCGCGCTGCTTGAATTCATAGCGAAGTACTACCATTGGTTCATGCTGGTGGCGTTGGAGGTGGTCAGCATTGTCATGCTCGTCAGCTTCAACCGCTATCAGGGCAGTGTGTGGGTTACAACAGCCAATGCGGCACTGGCGCGCATCAATGCCTGGGAGCATCAGGCAACGCAATTCATCCATCTTGGTCAGGCCAATGCCGATTTGGCGCTACGCAACATCATCCTTGAACAGAACATAGCCTTCCTAAGCCAGCAACTGGACTCGCTGACACACGACTCCACCATCACTGAGCGCTTGCAGGCCGAGCGCACGGCAGGCTTCGATATGGTGCACGCCAAGATTGTCACCTCCAGCGTCATGCGGCGCGACAACCTGCTCACAATCAACGTTGGGAGCGCCGATGGCGTGAAACCTGAGATGGGTGTCATCTGTGGCACGGGAGTGGTGGGCATCATCCACACCACATCGGAGCACTTCAGCATCGTTATGCCTCTGCTCAACAGCCACTCCAGCATCAGCTGCCGACTGCGCAAGACCGGCTATTTCGGCTTCCTGCGCTGGGACGGCAAAAGTCCTTTCTTCGCCATCCTCGATGACATACCCCGCCACGCACGTTTCCGCTTGGGCGACATCGTCGAGACCAGCGGTTTCACCAGCGTCTTCCCACGAGGCATCTTTGTGGGCAAGGTGGCTGCCATTGAGAATAGTGATGACGGCCTCAGTTACAAGCTGCGCATACACCTTGGCATCGACTTCACACGCATGCAGGACGTCAGCGTGATACGTCAGGCTTTCCAGCCCGAGGTGCACGAACTGGAGTCTCAAGCCGATTCAACCTTTGCACAAACGCACTGATATTCATTCACACTATCAGACTGACGGATGCTACAGACCATTCTTCAACGCTCATTGTGGGTGGTAGTCCTCGTGGCTGCACAGATGATTGTGTTCAATCACATTCATCTGTGGGGTTATGCCACGCCGTTGCCATTTGTCTATCTGCTGCTGCTCTTCCCGATGGGCACACAGCGGTGGACGGCAATGCTGTGGGGCTTTGTCTGCGGCTTGATGGTGGATATTGTGTCGCTCACACCTGGTGTGGCATCGGGCGCGATGACGTTGGCCGCGTTCATACAGCCTCCGTTGCTGCAGCTGATGGCCCCAAAGGATGCACTTGAGGACATGCAGGCCTCACCCAAGGCGATGGGGCTGTGGGTCTACGTCCGCTATGCCGCTATGGTGACTGCTGTCTTCACGCTGGCCTACTTCCTGCTGGCAGTGTTCAATTTCTTCCATATACGTGATGTCGCAATCGCATGTGTCACGAGCTGGTTGCTCACTCTGGTGCTGTGTTTGCTCTTCGAATCCGTGCGTAGCAAATGATACCGTCTGATCCACAGATGTCATTGGCCTATCGCAAATATGTGCTTGGTCTGGCGGCGGTGGTTATCACCGCCGTATATGTGTTGCGACTGTTCACGTTGCAGCTCACGAGCGACGACTACAAGCTGCGTGCCGACAGCAATGCCTTCATGAAACGCATACAGTTCCCTGCGCGCGGAGCCATCAGCGACCGCAATGGCAAGCTACTCGTCTACAACCAGCCCGCCTATGACATCATGGTTGTCATGCAGGAGCAGCTGGGCGTCGACACGTTGGATCTGTGTAGGAGTCTGGGCATTGACAAGGAGTGGTACGTTCGCCGCATGGACGAGATCAAGCGTACACGTGGTTACAGCCGCCACACCCAGCAGCTCTTCATGAGCCAGCTGTCGGTGGAGGAGTTCAGCAGTTTCCAGGAAAAGCTGTTCCGCTTCCCGGGCTTCTACATACAGAAACGTAGCATCCGCCAGTACACCACGCCGCATGCGGCCCACATCCTCGGTGACATCGGCGAAGTTAGCCCAGCCGACATCGAAGAGGACAACTACTACCAAAGTGGCGACTATATCGGCAAGCAGGGGGTGGAGCGCAGCTACGAGCGTCAGCTGCGAGGCATCAAGGGTTCAGAGATACTGTTGCGCGATGTCCACGGTCGCATCAAGGGACGCTATCAGGACGGCCGCTTCGACCAGCAGCCGCTGCCAGGCAAGAACCTCACGCTGAGCATCGACCTCGAGCTGCAGGCATTGGGCGAGCGACTGATGACAGGCAAGCTGGGCAGCATCGTTGCCATCGAGCCGTCGACAGGAGAGATTCTCTGCATGGTCAGCTCGCCATCCTTTGACCCGCGCACGATGGTTGGCCGACAGCGCGGCCGTCAGCACCAGATGCTGGCACGCGACCCCATGAAGCCGCTGCTCAACCGAGCCATCATGGGACAATATCCTCCTGGCTCGACATTCAAGACTTCACAGGCACTGACCTTCTTGCAGGAAGGCATCATCACCCCAGAGACGCAGTATTCGTGCAGTCACGGCTTCCACTTCAAGGGGTTGAAGGTAGGTTGCCACGGCCACGGCTCGCCCTTGGCCCTGAAGTATGCTATCGGCACGTCGTGCAACGCCTATTTCTGCTGGGGACTCTATCACATGTTCGGCAACCGCGAGCACTATCATTCCACACAGGAGGCCATGACACGCTGGAAGGACTATATGGTGTCGATGGGTTTCGGCTACAAGCTGGGTGTGGACTTGCCGGGTGAGAAGCGCGGCCTCATCCCCAATGCCGAGCTATATGACAAGGCATACAAGGGCCAGTGGTCGGGGCTCACCGTCATCTCCATCAGCATCGGACAGGGTGAGGTCAACCTCACGCCCCTGCAGATTGCCAATCTCGGCGCCACCATCGCCAATCGCGGATGGTACATCACTCCACATGTGGTGCGCGAGATACAGGACGAATCCATTGACACGCTCTACACACGCCGCAACTACACTATGGTGTCGCCAACAAACTATGAGTACATCGTAGATGGTATGGCTCAGGCCGTCAGAGCCGGCACTTGCACGGCAGCCAACAACCCTTGGTATGTCACATGTGGCAAGACCGGTACGGCCCAGAACCGCGGTCACGACCATTCGGTGTTTATGGGCTTCGCTCCGCGCGAGAACCCACGCATAGCCATTGCCGTGTATGTCGAGAACGGCGGATGGGGAGCCAAATACGGTGTGCCGCTGGGCGCACTGATGATGGAGCAGTATATCAATGGCCACCTCTCTGAGGCCAGTGCCAAGAAAGCCGACACCTTTGAACACGCAACCATAACCTATGGCACCTACGAACGCTAAACGCAGCTTGGTGGCCAGCGTTGACTGGCTCACGATACTCATATATATCATCCTCCTGGCAATGGGGTGGATGAGCATTTGCGGTGCGTGCTACGATTACGGCGATACGCCCAACCTCTTTGCGCTGTCGACGCGCTCGGGCATGCAGATAGTGTGGATAGGCACATCGGTGTTGCTCGGCACGGTGTTGCTGCTGCTCGACGACCGCCTTTACGACACCTTTGCGTATGTCATCTTTGCTCTGGTATTGGTGCTGCTGGCCGCCACGCCCTTCTTGGCGCGGGACATCAAGGGTTCCCACTCGTGGATTAAGATAGGCTCCTTCAGTCTCCAGAGTGCCGAGTTCGCTAAGGCTGCAACAGCTCTGGCCATTGCCAAGTTTATGAGCACCTACGGTTTCCAGCTGCAGGGCTCGTGGCGCAACTTCATGGCTTGTTGTGCCTTCATCTTCACGCCAATGGCGCTCATCGTGTTGCAGCACGAGACCGGTTCGGCACTGGTGTTCTTCAGCTTCTTCCTCATGCTCTATCGCGAGGGCATGCCTGGCAGCATACTCTTCTCGGGTATCGCGGCTGTTGTTTATTTTGTCGTGGGATTGCGCTATGCCGACATAATGGTTGTCGGACAGAGCACCAGCATGGGTATGTTACTGGTGCTGGCCCTGATTCTGTCATTCGTGGTGGCGCTGCTGATTGTATATACTTCGCCTCGTGCTGCTGACATACAGCTGATGGGCGAACAGCGGACGGCATCGATAGCCTTCCGCGATGCTATGGTTGCCACGTTGGGTTATGCTTTGCCTGCTATGTTGCTGTTGGTGGGAGTAGACTGGCTGTTGGCGCATCTGCCGGAAATCAGCTCCAAACTTTCAACTCTCAACTTTCAACTCTCAACCCTCAATCCTCATCCCTTCGATCTCACTTTACCCCTTATCATCATCATCGTACTGCTGGCAGGACGTCTGCTGTGGATAGCATTCGCCAGCAGCATCTACCGCTATGCCTACATCGCACTGTTTGCCTTGGGGTCGTTGGCCATGTTCTTCTCGGCCAACGCTATGCTCGACCATCTGGCAGAGCACCAGCGCACACGCGTGCTGGTGTTGCTTGGCCTGAAGGACGACCCCAAGGGTGCTGGATATAATGTCATTCAGGCACAGATAGCTATCGGTTCGGGTGGGCTTGAGGGCAAAGGCTTCCTCAACGGCACACAGACTAAGCTGAAATATGTGCCCGAGCAGGAGACAGACTTCATCTTCTGCACTGTGGGCGAGGAACAGGGCTTCATTGGCTCTGCCGCTGTGCTGGTGTTATTCCTCATGCTGATGTTGCGGCTGCTGCACCTGGCCGAACGCCAGAGCACAGCGTTTGGCCGTGTGTACATCTACTGTGTGTTCTCCGTCTTCCTGTTCCACGTGCTCATCAACGTGGGTATGGTGCTCGGCCTGATGCCCGTCATCGGCATACCCCTGCCATTCTTCAGCTATGGCGGTTCGTCGCTATGGGGCTTCACAATTCTCCTCTTCATCGCACTACGCATCGACGCTGCCCGAAGCATCGATTAGCTGTGCTACAGACACCAGTTCGTCGTACCATGCCTGCCCGAAGCGTCTGATCAGAGGTTCGCGCAGGAACTCATAAACGCGAATGCCCTCGCGGCGTCCGCGCTCGAAGGCTGCGCGGCAGATGTCCCAGTGATGCAGGTTCAGACCCACAAGCCCACCGTCGAAGTGCTTCTCGCGGATGGGGTACAACGCACATGAGATAGGTTTGGGCTGCGAGCAGCCTCCCGACCGCCACACACGCTCCATTGCACACAGGTAGCACCCGCCCTTATCGTTTTCGTTATCGTTAATGTTCCCGTTAAACACAAACACGCACTCGCGTCCACGCACGATGCTGGTCACCAGCTCGCCCTCGACATCCGTGTACACCACACCCTGACGGTCTACCACGCTCTGTGCGCTGGCCGACATCAGCGGCCATGCTGCATCGGCGGCCTCGCGCAAGGCTCCCACCTCGGATGGAGCCACAGGAGCGCCGGCATCGCCCTCAACACAGCATGCACCGCGACAGGCTGCCAAATCGCATGCGAAATACTCCGACAGTATCTCGCCTGAAATCAACACACCACCAATGTCTAATATCGGAGGAACCATTGTGAATTATTCATTGACGCGGCTGTGCCGCAGTTTAAAGTTTAAGGTTTAGTGTTTAAAGTCATTGAACATTGTCCATTTTACATTCTACATTTTACATTAATGCATGCATTAATGCATTATTCACCATTCCACCGGCGTCAGGCCGTGAGCCGTGAGATAATCATTGCACAGCCGGAAATGGTTGTTGCCGAAAAAACCGCGATGTGCCGACAGCGGCGACGGGTGAGGTGAGCGCAGCACCAAGTGACGCCGGCTGTCTATCAGCTCAGCTTTGCGGCCTGCGTATGCGCCCCATAGCATAAACACCAGATGCTCGCGCTCGCGTGACAATGCGCTAATGGCTGCATCTGTGAAGCGCTCCCAGCCACGACCCTGATGCGACCCAGCCTGGCCACGACGCACGGTGAGCGTGGCATTCAGCAGCAGCACTCCCTGTCGAGCCCAGCGAGTCAGGTCGCCATTCTCCCTTTCCCCATTGGGGGAGGCAGGGAGGGATGGGGAGTTACTCTCCTCCCCCTTGGGGGAGGCTGGGAGGGGGCTCTTCTCAGCCTCCACCTCAGCATAGATATTGCGCAGCGAAGGCGGCAACATCACACCTTCCGGCACCGAAAACGCCAGACCCATTGCCTGACCAGGCTCATGGTACGGGTCCTGACCCAGCACCACCACACGCACTGCGTCAAATGGTGTCTGGGCAAAGGCGTTAAAGATTAGTCCGCCACGGGGATAACATTCCCATGACTGGTATTCTGCGCGCACAAAGCGTACCAACGCTTCGAAATACTCTTGTTCGAACTCGCTTGACAGGCGTCTGCGCCAAGATTCTTCTATACGTACTTCCATAATGCCGCAAAAGTAGTCATTTTTTTCGGTTTCAAGGCCTTTTTGTCGGCATTTACGATATTTTAAGACTACCAACGCTTGCACATACGCCAAAAAACACTACCTTAGCACTCGATTTAGTAACATTACCATGAATCCTAACAACTATTGCCTAATACTTGCAGGAGGCCTTGGGTCACGCTTGTGGCCCGTTAGCCAAAGTACATTGCCAAAACAGTTTCTCGACATCGGTGGCGCAGGCAGAACGCTCATTCAGCAGACCTACGACCGCATAAGCCGCACCATTGACCCCAATAACATCTTCGTATCCACACTCGAGGATTATCTTCCCATCTTAGACCAACAGTTGCCGCAGTTGCCACGCACACAGGTGCTGGCTGAACCCATACGCCGTGGCACGCTGGCGCCTGTGGCGTGGGCCACCAGCGCCATTAGTCGCATCTGTCCTGATGCCAGAATTATCATCACCCCTGCCGACCAAATAATCTACGACCCCGATATCTTTGACAAGGACATCATGCGGGGGCTGGACTTCGTCGGCACACACGACGGCGTCGTCACCATCGGCGCCCGCCCCAGCAGGCCCGAGACTGCCTACGGCTATGTTCAGGCCGGAGAAGTTGTTGATGAGCAAGCTCGCATACATCGCGTCAAGACATTCACTGAGAAGCCCAACAGCGACTTTGCACAGATGTTCACAGAGAGTGGTGAGTTCTTCTGGAACACTGGCTTGTTCCTCTTCGGAGCCCACTATATGCTCCACAACATTATCAAGCATGTGCCCGAATACCGCGATGAGTTTCCCGAGCTCGCTGACCTCGGGATGTCTGCTGCAACAGACATCGTTCCCAAGTTCTACAGCGCACTGCCCAATCTCTCTATGGAATACGCTGTGCTCGAGCGCACGGGACACAACTATCTCCTCAAGTGCGACTTCCGGTGGGCTGACGTCGGCAGCTGGCAGAGCCTCAGCTCTGATATCACAGCTACCCACACACAGTTTGCCAACAACCCGCGGCCGGCATCAGATGTCAAAGCTGACGGGCGAGGCAACATCACCATGCATTGCGAAGCCCTCTTTGACAATGCCGAGGAGAACATCGTCAGCCTCTCTTCGGGACAGCAAGCTGTCATCAGCGGCCTCAAGGGATACGTCATCGCCGAGCGAGGAGGCATCATAATGATCTGCCCCAAAGACGACCCCGCAGCAATGCGTCGACTACAGACACTCGCACACATGGACGCGCTGCAGTAGAGAGAATTAATGTTCAATGGTCAATGTTCAATGTTCAATGGCCAAAACGTTAATAAACGCTAATTATTTATCGATAATGTAAAATTGTGAAATCGTAAAATTGTGAAATCGTAAAATTGTAGTATCTTTGCGCCGCATTACCACGATATAGTGCAATCGTAAAATTGTACAATCGTCAAATCGTAAATTTCTGGACTTGTAGCTCAGTTGGTTAGAGCAACAGACTCATAATCTGGAGGTCCTAGGTTCAAGCCCTAGCTGGTCCACACTGAAAGTCAAGCACTTACGAGTTTCTCGCAAGTGCTTTTTTCATGTCTGCGTAAACAATGCGTAAACATTTTGTTTCAGTCTCCATTTTTGAATCATGACATATCAGAAAGGTTCAGTGGAACAAATATAATATATAGTTTAATCTGACATTTGGGATAGAATA
>CAJOEI010000004.1 GCA_905233465.1 uncultured Bacteroidaceae bacterium
GGTAGCCACAGCCTCGTCGCTGCTCGAGTATGTCACTGCGAGCTGGTTGGGATTATCCAAAGTTGGTGCCTCAAAGTCGCTGCCAAGGACGGCCGTTGCTGTCTCAGCGCTGAAGGCCAGACCTGCGGCCTGCGGCAAGCCAGTGGGCGTGTATGCCAGCTGGAAGTGGTCGGCGCTCCACCATGATGTGCCAGAACCTGTCAGGCTAACGGTGAGTGACTGTCCCTCTTCGAGAGTAATCTCATCGAGAGTGACCACTACCCATCCCTTGTTGGCCAGGCCGCCAGAGTCTCCCGTACCAGTAAAGTCCTTCGATGCAGTGTCGGTGCCGTTGGTGGCCGACAGTTGGAGGCTAAAGCTCGATGCACTGCGCAGGATGGCACTCAACACATATTTTCCGGGCGGGAGGTTGTCCACGGTCTGCGTGAGCGACGACTCGTAAGCGTCAGCTGCCCAGCGGTCGAAATATGTGTTCTTGGGATTATCGTTCTGGCCATCGTATGCCTGGCCGTTCTTGACCTCAACATTCGTGGCCGTCCAACCATCAGTGTTGCGCGCACAGTCTGGGTTGTGCAGCATGAACGACAGGTTGCGGGCTCCGGACTCCATCTCTTCCATCTGCTCGGCAAAGGCGCTACGGGCAGCGATGATGGCTTCTTCGGGAGTGGTGCTGAGGATATCCTCCACCGTGCCGCGATATGTCAGCGCAAAGTCGTCGGCACCGGCCCAGCGGGCTGTCATGGCCTTGAGGTTGCGCACACCGAGACGCAGCTTGCCGTCGCGGACAACAATCTTATCAAGCTTGAGCAGGTCGGCAGCAGCCATCTCGCTGTCCTTGGTCACAGGAGCAAACCATATCGTGTTGCCTGTCTGAGCATAGAGGCCCACGGCACCGTTGATGGAAGCACCTGATACGCCGTTAGTGCTGTTGAAGACCTTTGCCTGAAGGCTGTAGACACCGTCCTGCAGGCCGGTGAGCTCCTGATAGTAGTCGAAGGTCTCGCCCTCGGTGCTTGCGCTCCATGCCTCGAAATAGGTGTCGCCCGACTCACCCTTGGTATAGCCATTGTCGGCCGAGCGCACGCATGTCCAGCCGTAGATGTCGGTGCGACTGGTGGCATTGATGCTACCGTTGACCAGCGAACCGATTTCGAATACATCGCTCTCAGAGCTGCCTCCAAAGAGAGTGCTTACCTTGACACGGAACTTGGTACCCATGCCCACGCCGCTGATGGCTATATCATTGAGCTTGAGGTTGGTGTCCTCCAGCGTCACGCGGTCGGTGATGGAGGCCACCTGCTGCCATGAGGTGCCATTGGTGGACATCTCCACGATGAGCGACTGCGTAGCATCAGTGTTGGGATTGTTGATGGTGAAGTTGGCTGTTCCGGCAGCATTGTCGTATGTGGCACTGATGCTGGGCTTTTTAATGCTCGGTGCCCACCATATGGGCTCCTTGGTATAGGATGCATCATAGGCAAATGTGGCGCGATGGTCGCGATAGACCTGGCCGGCAGGGGTCAGGCCCTTGCTGGGATTGGCATCATAATACATGTATGTCTGCCACATATCTGTGCCATAGATAGCGTAGCGCTCAATCCACGGACACTCGTCAATCTTTTGCAACAGTGCTTGCAGGTACTGGCGATTCTTCTCGTAGCTGTCGATCTTGTTGGAGTTCCACGATGCAGAGACCTCCATCTCTGTGAGCCACACAGGGCGCTTGGTGTTGTTCCAGATGCTCTTGCACTGGGTATCGCAGAACCAGTTAGCATACGTGTTGGCATCGCGTCCGCCAAGGTCCCAGTATGCGTGGGTGATGGCGAAGTCGCATCGGTAGGCCATGTCATCGACGTGGCCGAAGAAAGTGTTCAGGTAGCTGAAGTCAGTGGGTTGGCATGAGCCAATACGTGCTCCCGAGGCCTGATAGTCTGGCATGAGCGTGCAGTTAGTCCAGTTGTCGCTGCATGCACAGTCGCTCTTGTTGTGCTGCTCGCTGTGTTCGGGCTCGTTGATGGACATCGTTGCCGAGCTGGCATGCTCGTTCACCTGGCTAACGCTCGGCCACCAACGGTGTTGGCGACATGGTACATATTCCATGTCGGATGTGGACCAGTAATCGGCGCTCCATGACCAGTACCACGTAGCGCGTAGACCAGGTCCGCCAGAGGAGCCGGCGGTGTTGCCCCAACCCTTCTTGGATACATAATGCCAGGGCTTGACATACACTGAAGTTACGCGCTGTGCCAGCCCCTGCGGCAGCGAGACGCTGATATCGGCGTGGTCGGCGACATAGACACGGCTGAAACCGCTACCTTTGCGACCGGTGGCCAAGGTCGCCATGTAGCCGCGGCGCAGGGTGAAGCTGGTCATGCTGTTGCTGTTCTCAGCCAGGTCGGTGTGGCTGCCCTTGCCCAGAGTGAAGCTGTTGTTGCCGCTGGCCTGGAAGATGGTAGCGGGTATGGGTATCACAGCAGCACCGTTGAGGTAGATGGCCACGCGGCAGTTGCCGCCATCGGAGTCGGCATTGGCAGCGCTGCCGTTGATGGTAACATACTGCAAGAAGTTGTCCTTGACATTCTTCGGCGTGACGTTGTCGAAGATCAGCCATGTGCGGTCGGAACCAAGGTTCACGCGTGATGACTCGTCCATGGGGTCCTCGTTGGCGGTGAGGTGAATATCCACGGCATCGTTGCGGCTGATGTTCTTGCCTACAAGGCGGATGTAGTCCACCTCCTGCACGCCCTGCTTGTTGACATACTGAGCGCTCACGTATGCTGCGCGAGCAGTATCATAGTCACCGCCGGCGGTGGGGATGATGGTCAGCTGCGAATGGCTGCCACTGGGCTTGTCATAGTACACGGAAACATACTTGGAACCCTTCTGAGCTCCGTCGATGCCCATGTACTTGCTGTTCTTCTTGTTCTGCAAATAGGTGTAGACACCTGCATCAGCCTTCCAGCAGAAACGGTCGTCGGTGGAACGGTCTTCCAGAGTCATGCTCCATCCGTTGCTGCCGCTGGCAGCAAGATACTTGCCTGAGCTCTTCTGCTTGAGCAGCACATATCCGCTCTTGCCGCAGTCTTCGGCAACGAAGACATAGGAATCGCCATCGGTGTTGACGCCCCATGCAGACAACGACGGACCGTCGCCAGCCTCGTTGCTGCCGAGCAGCTTCTCGTAGATGTTCAGCCAGATGTAGTACTCTGTGCCAGCCGTGAGTGCGGCATTGGCTCGTGTGAGTGCCGTCGCAAGCAGCGCGGCAAGCATCAGTAACCTGATTTTCATGTTCTTATTGATATGAGATATTAGTTATATATTCGCACGTTTATATGGGCCTCGATGTACGAAGCCGCGGCAAAGTTAACAAATATAATGTAATGCTCCGACAGAATTGCAATAATTTTCGATGTCCAACTGCAAATTATTTGTCAATGGGCTTGTGCAACAGTCGTCGCATGCCAACAAAAAGACGTTGCTGCAGGGCAAAGAGCGTAGGCTGGCGCAGCAACAAATATCCGAAGCGCCGACGATGGCTGGCAGGCAGTGTGGCCGTTGAAAAGGTAGCAAGCGTGGTGGTCAGACGATGGCTGACATCACGCTGCTGCTCTGGAGTGAGTTCGTCGCGATGGACAATATACAGTCTATAACAACGCAAGAAGATGGACCATCGCTGAGTCTCCAACATCTGCTTGATGTCCTCTGGCAGCGGTGAATGAGTGAGTTCATATTCATGAAGCGCACGACGCAGCGAGAGATTGGCCTCCATGAAGTCGAAGCTGAGGATGTTGAAGCTTGTTGTGAGCGACTGCGCGTGACGGCGATAGTAGTAACGCCCGCTGCACGCCCTCACCTCACGGGAATGCAGATAATGGAGGCGTGACGTGTTGTCGTCGCTGTAGAGACGCGACGTGGTGTCAAATGGAATCTGACGATGCAGTTCTGTGCGCGTGAGATAGAGCCCGTGCAGCGCCCAGCCGTCGGCACAATAGCGAAGAGCATCGATGCCGCTAAGCGCCGTCCCTTGAACGAGAGGTGCTGGCAGGCCGTAGTCCTGCTCACGGCCGCCATCGTCATCGTAGTGCATGACGACGCTGAAGGCCACACAGTCTGTCTGCGGATGGGCCTGAATGACATCAAGCGCCTGTTGCAGGCAGTCGTGCGACAACCAGTCGTCAGCATCGACCATACACACATACGGCGCTATGACCCGCTCCAGACCCAGATTGCGCGCCACTGCCTGACCACTGTTGTGCGGCGTGCGAATCACAACAATACGCGGATCCGCGGCGGCACGCTCCTGCAGCAGCGTGAGAGTGGCATCGGTGGAGCAGTCATCGATGCAGATGAGCTCTATGTCACTCAGCGTCTGGCTGCACAGCGAGTCCAGACAGCGCGGCAATGTGTCGGCTGCATTGTATGCTGCTATGAGAACGGCAACTGAAGGCATTCAAAGCGTGGTCAATAGGTGTGTTATGCATTGTTTGCATGGCAAAGTTAAACAAAAGCGGCGATTCGCATGCCACAAAGACAAAGAAAAACAGCTTGAAGTGGAAAAAAAAGCACAATCATTTCGCAGATACATAAATAAGGTGTACCTTTGCAGCTAAAATTGTACATCAACCCCATATAACAACCACTACTACACCTGCCACATGTTCCTCTGGCTATACGATAGGCTCCGCCACCGTCAGACGCTGCTTTTTGTCGTCTGGTACTTGGTGTTAAGCGTAGCAGTGGTGTTGGCCACACACATCAGTCTGAAGGAAGACATTGGGGATTTCCTTGGACGTGACGGCCTTGCGGCTAAATATATGGGTGTCTACCAGAAGATTGGCGGACAAGACCGCATAGCAATCATTGTCACGGCTCCGGAACTGGAAGGCGATGTGCGTACAGACTCCATCGAAGCTGCCATGATGGACTTCGAGGCTGTGCTGGCCGAGATTGACACAGCAGGCATAGTGCGTGACGTGGCCATAGAGACCGACGAAACAGAGATGCTGAACGTCGTGACATCATTGCTCGATGCCGGACCACTACTGCTCACCGAAGCCGACTATCGTCGTGCCGACAGTCTGCTAAGCACAACCGGTTACCTTGACAGCGCACTGGTGGAGGCTCGTCAACAATTGTCGCTCCCCACCAGCGCATTGACCACACCCATCCTGCGGCGCGATCCGTTGCATCTGTTTGCTCCTGTGCTGCAACGGCTGGGGACACTCAGACAAGGCAACGACTACGTGGTGCGCGACGACATCATCTTCACGTCCGACGGCCGTGCTGCTGTGGGCTTCGTGCGCAGCCCGTTTGCATCCAGCGACAGCGGCAACAACCGCATGTTGGGGGCTTTGCTCAATGAGGTCTGTGAGCGTCTGATGGGACAACATACATCGGTGAACATCTGTGCCGTGGGTGCACCGCTCATTGCCGTGACAAACGCCGACCGCATCCGCACAGACGGCCTCATCGCCGGCATACTGAGCGTCATTCTCATCGCACTTATACTGTGGTACGTCTTCCGGCGTGCCAGCGACATACTGTGGATGCTGGTGTCTCTCATCACCGGATATGCCATTGCCATAGCCATCATCGGACTGTATCGTGACGAACTCTCGGTGATAGTCCTTGGCACAAGCTCTGTGCTGATAGGTATTGCGGCTAACTATCCACTGCATTTCCTCGACCATCTGCGTCACGAACCCGACCGACGCCGCGCACTGGCCGACATGGTGCCACCACTGCTTACAGGAAACATCACAACAGTATCGGCATTCGCTTGCTTGGCGTGGATGGACTCTGAGGCCATGCGCGACTTGGGCATCATGGGTGCATTGGTACTCGTGGGAACAATCTTGTTCGTGCTTGTGGTCCTGCCAGTGATGGTCAAGGAACGCAAGGTCACGAAAGAAGATACAGAGGAAACAGCGGATATAAAAGACACGCCCCGCAAGGGTTCGGCCATAGTGCTGTGGGCGGTTATCGCTGCCACCGTCGTTCTGGGATATTTCAGTCTGCAGACGACGTTCGACACCAACATGCAGCACATCAACTACATGACACCTGTTCAGCGCGAGAACCTGTCGTTGCTGGGCATCGGACTGGAATCGTCAGCAGCAGGCAGCATGCTCTTTGTTGCCGAAGACAGCACCACCGATGCAGCATTGGCGCGAGCCGAGAACATGGTCGACAGCCTGCGCAACAGCGGTCTGAACGTGCGCTCGCTCGCCGGCCTAATGCCATCGCGACAAAGTCAGGAAGCCTCGTTGCAAAGATGGAATGCACTGTTGAACAAGCACGGTGAACTGCTGCGCCACGAGCTGCCCCGCCGCGCTGCCAAGATGGGCTTCGCCGCCAATGCCTTCGGGCCGTTTGCTTACATCGTTGAAAACGATTATACTGCAGATGCTGCAGACCAGATATGCCAGCCGCTGGCCGACATGGTGGCAGCACAGTACATTTTGAGCGACGACAGCACACATGCACAGGTCATAGCCTATGCCACAGCACAACACCCACTGACAGATGAGGTCAAAGACAACTGGCGCGAGCGGTTGGGCAACCAGTGTTTCCTCTTTGACAGTGCCGACCTCCAGAACTCGCTCACACGCACCCTGTCTGATAACTTCAATTACATCGGATTTGTCTGCGGGTTCGTTGTCTTTGCATTCCTGTGGTTCTCATTCGGCAGCATCGAGTTGAGCTTGATGTCTTTCCTGCCTCTCGCGGTGGGATGGGTGTGGATTCTCGGCATCATGCAGCTGCTTGGCATACAGTTCAACATCGTCAACATCATTCTGGCCACATTCATCTTTGGTCAGGGCGACGACTACACCATCTTCATCACCGACGGACTCATCTACGAGCACACCTATGGCCGACGTGTGCTGCGCTCATATCGTCAGAGCGTGCTTCTCTCGGCCATCATCATGTTTGTGGGTATCGGCACGCTAATATTTGCTCGTCATCCGGCCATGCACTCGCTGGCCGAAGTGGTCATTGTGGGTATGGCCACGGTGGTCGTCATGGCGTTCTATCTGCCTCCGCTGGTATTCCGCTGGCTCACCCGCGAAGGTGGTCAGCTGCGTGAGGTGCCATTGACATTCGAACGCGTGGCATTCACCGTCTTTGCATCGGTGTTCTACCTTGTTGTTGCCAGCGTCTATCAGATTTTTGCCTTCGTATGGAGTCACGCAGGACGCTACACTGAAGCACGACGACTGTTCTTCCACCGCACACTGTGCCGCATCTCGCGCTTCTGCATCGAACATGTGCCAGGCACAACATGGAGCGTCAGTAATCCCCATGACGAACGCCTTGAGCGTCCAGCTATCATCGTCTGCAACCATCAGTCGCAGCTTGACCTCGTGGCAGTGCTGAGCATAGCACCGAAGGTATGCATACTGACCAAGAAATGGGTTTGGCGCAACCCCCTGTACAGCCTCATCCTGCGTGCGGCAGAGTTCTATCCCGTCAGCGAGGGCGTGGAAGAGACCGACCGACATCTTGCAGACCTCATCCGTCGCGGCTACAGCATTGTCATCTTCCCCGAAGGCACTCGCTCACGCGACTGCCAGATACACCGTTTCCACAAAGGTGCATTTGAGTTCGCGCGCAACCACGGAGTGGACATCCTTCCTGTATATCTCACCGGTCTGGGCCGCGTGCTGCCGAAGGACGAACTGGCATTCCGACGCGGTAATATGTATATGGAGATTGGACAGCGCTACAGCATAAGTGATCACGCCTTGGGAGAGACAAGTCGCGAGACCACACGCTTCTTCCATCAGCTCTTCGTTAGCCACTATGCCGAACTACGTCGCCAACACGAACGCACTGCCGACGTGGTGCCATACGTCAGATATCAATATAAATATAAGGTACGCGCGTGCGAGAGAGAAGCCAACCGCCGGTTGGACAAAATCCTTCGCGAAGCGGAACACATTGATGCATGGGCAGAAGGCACCACATGCCACCTGCCACAATGCGGACAGGGCGAGCTGGCATACGTCTTCGCACTGGTGCACCCCGACGTGCAGGTGCTGGCCACCGACCCCGATGCCGACAACATCGCTGTGGCGCGTAATATAAACATCAACCTCCCCAACCTGCGTTTCGAGGTTCAAAAAACAGAGGAACAGTGAAGCGTTGCATCATCATAGGAAGCGGCCTCGGCGGCCTCTCGACGGGCGTGGTACTCGCTCGCGAGGGCTTCGACGTGACCATACTAGAGCAAGAAGCTCAGGTGGGTGGCTGCCTGCAATGTTTCACGCGGCGCAGTGCCAAGTTCGAGACTGGCATGCACTTCATTGGCAGTGCCCGACGCGGTCAGACATTGGACCGCCTGCTGCGCTTCCTCGGCATCGCCGACGACATCACCCTAAGTCCGCTCGCTACGGATGCATACGACATAGTGCGAATGGGTGACAACGAGTTCCGTTTCCCCAATGGCACTGAGGCTCTGGCATCACGGCTGACAGAATACTTCCCCCACGAGCGTCGCGGCATACAAGAATATATCCGCTGTGTGGAGAGCGTGGCCAGCGCATCAAGCCTCCACACGCTGGACCTTGACAACGCCAATGCAGCATTGAGCACCGAATACCAGCTGCGCAGCATCAACGAAGTCATCAACTCGCTAATCGGTGACCCGACGCTGCGTGACGTGCTTGTTGGTAACCTGCCACTGTATGCAGCCCGACGCGATCGCACGCCATTCTCCACACACGCCTTCATTGTCGACTTCTACAACAAAAGCAGTTTCCGTGTGGCAGGTGGCAGCGACAATATCGGTCAGGCATTGGTCAGGCAGTTGGAGCGGCATGGCGGCCGCGTGCTGACATGCAGTCGCGCCACACGCATCATCGACGACGGCACCCAGGTGCGCGCCGTTGAGACTGCCAATGGTCAGCGCTACGAAGCCGACATCGTCGTTAGCGCAATACATCCTGTGCCCACACTGGCCATGACCGATACACCACTTATTCGGCGTGCCTTCAGGCAGAGGATGCAGACGCTGCCAAACACTATCGGCATCTTTGCTGTATATCTGCATTTCCGCGACCAAGCCATGCCCTATCTGGCCAGCAACTACTATGCCTACCGTCCAGGCTTCTCGCCTTGGGATTGCGAGGACTACACAGCACAGGACTGGCCACGAGGCTACCTGTACATGCACCATGCACACGAGCTGTCGCCGCAATATGCCCGTGCCGGTGTCATACTCAGCTACATGCGTTTCGATGAGGTTCAGCAATGGGTGGGCACAACAGTGGGACATCGTGGAGTCGACTATGAGGCCATGAAGCGCAATCGTGCCGAACATCTGATAGACATTGTCGAGAGCCACCATCCAGGCCTGCGCGACAGCATAAGCCACTACTACACCTCTACCCCACTGACCTACTTAGACTATACCGGCACACCACAAGGCAGCGCCTACGGTCTGGCAAAGGATATCGGGCTCGGTGTGTCCACACACGTGCCGCAACGCACTAAGCTACCAGGCCTTTACCTGACAGGTCAGAATATCAACTCCCACGGCATTCTGGGAGTACTCGTCGGGACAGTGGTAACTTGTTCCGACATCCTTGGCACAGAATACGTTTTCAACAAGATAAGAGCTGCAAGCAACGAAGCAGCAACACCCATAAGTCTTTAACCATAGACATGAAAAAAGCACTCATTATAGGCGGAGGCTTTGGAGGCCTTGTCACGGGAGCACTGCTCTCGCGAGAGGGATTCCGCGTGCGTGTGCTGGAGAAGAACACCACCATCGGCGGAGGTCTGCAGAGCTTCACACGCAAAGGTGTTTACTTCGAGACAGGCATGCACATCCTTGGCGGTCTGGCCGAAGGGGGCAGCGTGCGACGCATCTTCGAGTACCTCGGTATCATGGACCAACTGCGCATCGAGCGATGTGATATGCATTGCATGGATGAGGTGACGTATCTCAGCACTGGTGACAACTACCGCCTGCCACAGGGTCGTGAGGCCTTCACACAAGCTCTGTGCAGCTACTTCCCCCATGAGGCCGAAGGCATACGACGCTATCTGCAAGCATGCTACGACCTCACCGATGAGGTCGGCATCTTCTACCTGCGTCCTTCTGAAGCCACCTTCACTGTACACACTGAGCGGTTTATGCAGCCTGTCGATGAATTCATTGCAGACTTCATCCATGACGAGCGGCTGCGCGACCTGTTAGCATACATGAACCCCATGTACGGAGGTTTGGCAGGACACACACCAGCATACATACACGCACTCATCAACGTGCTGTACATCAGTGGACAATACCATTTCCGCGGACGCAGCCAGCACATGGCCGAACTGCTCTCGAGCGTCATCTACAAGAATGGCGGCGAGGTGCTCACAGGTCAGACTGTGAGCGCAATAAACGTGGAGGACAAACGTGTGGTAAGTGTTGAGACAACGACAGGTGCCACCTTCACAGCCGACTACTACATCTCCACGATACACACCAAACAGCTCCTGCCGATGCTGCCGGAAGGCGCACTAACACGTGGTTACACCACACGACTCATGGATGCACCCGTGACCTATTCGGCATTCATTCTTTATCTGGTGTTCCATCCAGGTTCATTCCCGTACATCAACCACACCTGCTATATCCAGGACGACTACGGACAGATATGGAACCACTCAGACTATGACGACGACTGGCCTCGCGGCATGATGTATCTCACGCCACCCACTGACGACCAAGGACCGTGGGCCGTGCGCATGACTGTCAATTGCATAATGAAGATGGATCAGGTACAGCGCTGGCGCAACACCAGCGTCGGACATCGCGGCGCAGACTACGAAGCCTGGAAACACGAACAGGCCGAGCGCATCATAGCCAAACTGGAACGTGTGCATCCCGACATCCGTCGATGCATAAAGACCTACTACACTGCTTCGCCACTGACCATACGCGATTACTATGCCTCGCCCGAAGGCGCACTCTACGGATATCAGAAAGACGGGCTTGACCCCGCTCGCACACTGATTGCTCCCGTCACACGTGTTCGCAACCTCTACCTCTCCGGGCAGTGCGTCAACCTGCACGGCATCTGTGGCGTGCCGCTCACTGCCATCAACACCGTCGAAGCCATTACCGGCCTGAACACCATTGTCAACAAGATAAACCAACAACATACACAGATATGAAGACTTTAAAGATGAAACTCATCTACCCAAAGTGGCAGAAGCTGCGTGGGCAGACAACCTTCAACCTGCCGCCTCACGGCCCCGTGGCCTTTGCCGCCACACTGCCGGAGTGGGTGGATATCAGCTTCACCGATGAGAACGTCGAGCCCATCGACTTTGATGAGCCATGCGACATAGTGGCATTGTCCACTATGCTCTCCACACAGGTGAAGCGCGCCTGGGCCATAGCCGATGAATACCACCGGCGTGGTAAGACCGTCATAGCAGGAGGCATCTCGGCAATGTTGCATGCCGAAGACATGGTGAAGCATGTCGACAGCCTTTTCCTCGGCGAGAGCGAAGGACGTTCGGAACAGGTGATGCTCGACTTCCTCAACGGGCAGCTCAAGAAGATATACAACTATATGGGCAATCAGCCTCCCATTGAGGACGTAGGTCCATGTCGTCGCGACCTCTACAAGCGCGACCTCTACAACCACAAGGGTGTGCCGATGGTAGACCTCTTCCACGCCAGCCGCGGTTGCCGATTCAGTTGCTACCCTTGTGCCGTGAGCTACTTGGGAGGACGCAAGTTCCGCCCGCGTCCCATCGACAAGGTGGTGGAGGACATGGCGGCCATAGACAACAACCGCCTCTTCATCGTGGACAACTCACTGGCACAAAACAAAGACTGGGAGCGAGAGCTCTTCAAGGCCATTGCCCCACTGAAGAAGAAATGGATCAGCCACACCATTGAGGATGACCCCGAAATACTCGACCTCGCTGCCAAGGCCGGAGCATGGTATGTCTACCAAGCAGTGTACGACACCAGCGACTATATCAAGGAGCGTGTGAAACGCTACCACGACAACGGCATCGGCGTCGAAGGCACCATACTGCTCGGACTCGACAATCAGACTGAAGACGACATCAAGCGACTCATCGACTTCCTTGGAGAGATTGACCTCGATCTGGCCGAGTTCACAGTGATGACTCCCTTCCCCCATACCAAGGGCTACGACGACCTGCTGCGACAGGGACGCATCTTTGACTTCGACTGGGATCACTACAATGCCGGACAAGTCGTCTTCCAGCCAAAGCACATGTCACCCGAACGTCTGCAGGAGCTGTACGACTATGCATGGCAGAGCTTCTACAAGGACGAAACCCAAGAGGCTAAGATGTTCAATCTCTTCTGTCAGGTGGCTCTGCGCGAGATGAACGAAGGCACCTATCGTCCCCGCGACCGCCGTTTGATGAACCAGAGCTTCGGCCGCGTAGTGGATCGCAGCAAACGCAATGTGAATCTATAAACTTTTCACTTTTCACTTTTATCTTTTTCACTTTTATCTTTAAAATGAAAGTACCCAAAGAATACTACGACGAGATATTTGAATTTCGTGGCCAGTGGGATATGCCCTCGGCCTGCGGACTGAAGATTCGTCAGGTCGATGGCCAGACTGTGGTTGTCGTCACAGAGATGTATCAGGAGAACCCCGGCACCAGCGTTACATACGCCGGCAAGAGCCTGGCAGAACAGATCTGTGAAGCTAAAGGTTTCAACCTTAATGACATCGTGTATCTCGAATGCACGCCCAACACCAACAGTAAGTTATCTTTCTACGACGAGGAATACTTCCGCGTGGACTTCAGCGGCGAACGCCCGGCCTACACACAGCTGTCCACGGAAGAGGTGCATCGCTTCCTTAAATGAAAAGGCTCTTCCTGCTCCTCGCCCTTTTTGTGGGTCTTGTGCCATCAGCTTTCCCTGAGGACAATGACCGCATACTCCCTGCTATCCGCATCTGGGAAGGCACTGATGTGCGAGCTAAGAGCGTGACACTTGTACCATATCTGCCCACAAAAGACACCAGCAACGCCCAGCACTCCACTGCCATCATCGTCTGTCCCGGCGGCAGCTACTGCTGGCACGACTACGAAGCCGAGGGCATCAGTGTGGCTGAGTGGCTGCAGAGTGAAGGCATAGCAGCCTTCGTGCTCAAGTACCGCGTTCAGGGCATTGGTCCATACGTCTTCCATACGCGGTTGGTGAGCCGTGGGCATCGCCATCCCGATGCCATCAGCGACCTGCAGCGAGCCATTCAGATAGTACGTGAGCGCGCGTCGGAGTTCGGCATAGATACTGCGCGCGTCGGTGCTATGGGCTTCTCGGCAGGAGGACATCTCGTGATGAGCGCGGCAGCATACTCCGCTACTGACTTCCTCGCTCCACTGGGCATAAGCCACAGCGTCAGCCTCCGACCAAACTTCGTTGCACCTATCTATCCGGTCGTCACTATGCGGCCGCCATACGTGCACAAGCGCAGCCGCCGCGCACTGCTTGGAGAGTACCGCAAACGCAACCGCACTCTACGCGACTCGCTCTCCCTCGAACTCCACGTTCCAGCCTCATGTCCACCGGTATTCTTACTCAACTGCGAGGACGACCCCATTGTGATGTGGCAAAACAGCGTCCTGTTGGACAGCGCGCTCACAGCAGCCAATGTTCCTCACACCTATACACGCTATACCACCGGCGGCCACGGCTTCGGTGCCGACACCACACGCTTTGATGACAACACCCGCCAGTGGAAGGAACTTTTCATGCAATGGCTGGCTCAGCCAAAAACTTTCAATTCTCAACTCTCAACTTTCAACTCTCAATGAAAGACATAGAATACCAGTCTCCGGCCGAGATACAGGCCTTTCAAGAGCAGCTGTTGCGCAAGGCGCTCGACTATCTTGCTGCCAACTCACCATACTACCGTCGCATCTTTGCGGAGCAAGGCATTGACGTGAGCACCATACACACACTGGACGACCTCCAGCGTCTGCCATTCACAGAGAAGCGCGACCTGCAGCTACACAACGACGACTTCCTCTGCTGCCCCAAGGAAAAGATTGTAGACTACATCACGACATCAGGCACACTGGGCGAACCCGTTACCTTCGGATGCACTGATGCCGACCTCGACCGTCTGGCCTACAACGAGAAGAAATCCTTTGCCTGCGCCGGCCTGCGTCCGGGCAACATACTCCAACTGATGACGACCATCGACAAGCGCTTCATGGCCGGGCTGGCATATTTCCTGGGCATACGCAGCCTGGGAGCAAGTATCATCCGTGTGGGCAACGGCATCCCCGAACTGCAGTGGGACACCATACAGCGCCTGCACCCCGACACCATCATGTGTGTGCCGTCGTTCATCCTCCGCCTCATAGAATATGCCGAGGAGCACGACATCGACTATCGCAACAGCAGCGTGCGACGCATCATAGGCATCGGAGAGGGCCTGCGCGACCAGGACTTCAACCTCAATCTGCTTGGCCGCCGCATCAAGGAGAAATGGGATGTTGACCTCTTTGCCACATATTCCAGCACAGAGATGGGTGCCACCTTCAGTGAATGCGAATATGGTCTTGGCGGTCATGTCCACCCCGAACTGATTATCGTAGAGATTATTGGAGACGACGACCGTCCTGTGGCTGATGGCGAGGTAGGTGAAGTGGTGGTGACCACGCTCGGCGTGGAAGCCATGCCCCTGCTGCGCTTCCGCACTGGTGACATGGCCGCCAAGCGCACTGAGCAATGCCGCTGCGGACGCTGGTCATATCGTCTCACCCCACTCGTGGGACGCAAGAACAATATGCTCAAGGTCAAGGGCACTACCCTCTACCCTCCTGCCATCAACGACGTGCTCGACAACACAGACTATGTGCAGAACTACATCGTCTATGTGCGCCAATCCGAGGCCGGCACAGATCAGGTTGACGTGTGCGTTGGCCTGAAACGGCAGACTGACTTCGACCCGATTAAGGACCTTAAGGACCGCTTCCGCTCCCGCATTCGCGTGGCTCCCAACATCCAACTGCTCGACCCGGCAGAGATTCAAAAGCGCAACTTCCCCGCCAAGAGCCGCAAACCCATCAAGTTTGTAGACCTTAGGTAGCGGTCATATCGCCCATTAGACCCATTAAGCCCATTCACCCCACAAATTGTGAATTATGAATTCTTTTGACGACATTCGCCCATATCGCGACGACGAGATACCTGCTGCCATGCAGCGCATCGCCGACTCACCGCACTTCCCCCTTCTGGCCCAATACGTCTATCCCGGCCAGGACATAGACCGCGTACGCAATGTGATGCGGCAATTCCAGAACGTTTATGACTTCCAGCATGAGGTGATGCGCTGCGTCAACGAGCAAGTCATTGCCCGCAGCACCACCAGCTTCACATGCGAGGGGCTGGAAGGACTCGACCCTGCCCGCCGCTACCTCTTTGTGAGCAACCACCGCGACATCATGCTTGATGCATGCCTGCTGCAGTATGCCCTGTGGCAGCACGGCCACGAGACGACCGAAATCACCTTCGGAGCCAATCTGATGAGCACACCACTCGTCATAGACATCGGCAAGGCCAACAAGATGTTCCGTGTCGAGCGCGGAGGAACGCCAAAGGAGTTCTATGCATCCTCATTGCACCTCTCAGAATATATTCGCCACTGCATCACGGAGAAGCATCAATCCGTGTGGATTGCCCAGCGCAACGGACGCACCAAGGACGGCAACGACCGCACCGACCCGGGCCTCATTCGCATGTTTGGCATGAGCCGCACCGACGACCCTGTACAAGCTCTCGCAGAGCTGAACATCGTCCCTGTTGCGGTGAGCTACGAGTGGGAATCGTGCGACATAAACAAGGCGCTGGAGCTCTACAAGAGCCGCAACGCGCCCTACGTGAAGCAGCCCGGAGAGGACTTGCAGAGCATCCTCACAGGTGTCCTACAGCCTAAAGGAAAAGTTCAAATGGTATGCTGTAAGCCACTGACAACCGAAGACATACAGCCTGCTATGCAAACCACGGCTCGAAGGCCCGCCATCGATGTCAAGGCCATAGCATCGCTGATGGACGAACGCATAATAGCAGCATACAAGCTAACGCCAAACAACTACATTGCAGCAGAGATACTCCGCAACGAAGACCGGCTCACGCCCGACGAGATTGCCCTCTTAGACACACTGCCCATTCATGGTGATCAAGTCGAACCCACTTATGGTGAGCTTGTCGAACCAACGAGCCAGCAGCGAGAAGACTTCAACGCACATCTGGCCAAACTCGAGCTCTTCAATGTGCCGGAGCCAAGCGTGTTGCGCGACATCTTCCTGCGCATCTACGCTACCCCACTGCTCAACAAACTCGCTTGAACATTGAACATTGTGCATTGAGCATTGAGCATTGAACATTGCGAATTGTGAATTATGAATTGTGAATTGTTTTTCACTTTTCATTGTCCATTGTCCATTCTCAATTCTCCATTCTTTACATTTCCCCCTCCATACTCCCCTCCATACTCCCCTCCCTAACAGGGGAGGGGTCGGGGGTGGGGCCGGTGGGGGCGCCTGCATTCAATGCCGCAAAAGGTGCGAACTGCGCTGCACGGCTCCACATCGGCATCTGTGGATGACGTGTTGACACATGATGTGGCAGATTTATGATATCTTCGTATTTTTCCATGAGACGCGGCTACGCCGCAGTTTAATGTTTATGGTTTAAAGTTTAAAGAAAATTGTAAATTTGCTAAATCGTAAATAGATTGTAAATCGTAAATCGTCAAATTGTAAATTAAATTAGATTCTCATCTTTCCGCTCGGCCCAATGGGACGCTTTCCTTAGAAAGAACTTTCTACTTTCAACTCTCCCCTCCCTTGGGGAGGGGCCGGGGGTGGGCCCCCTTTACGCCCTATGTCCCCCTATCTGAGCATTACGCTCTTTGGCAGTAGCACCCTCCTCATAGCTCATTGCTTTGAGGAGGGCGTTTTTTCCGAAGCGTCGTCGGATAGACAGCTGAGCCTCCTGCATACGGCGTTCCTTCTCCAGTGCCGCCTTTTCCTTGGCCTTCTGCTTTTGTTGTGCTTCGTAGTCTGTGAAGAGGTCCAGCTGCCGTGGAACCACTCGCTCGGCACATGCTGATTCGGGCACAACGTGGTTAACTGCGATGTTCAACCGCCGTATCAGCAGGTCCGGGTTCACGATGCGGTGAAAGAGTTCGCTGGCCGCACCCATAATCTGCCTTGACGACGACGTCTGACGCGGGAAGTTAAATGTGCCATGAGCGTGCTTCGGCACAGGCTTACCGTAGTAGTTGGTAGTAATCTCGCCGTGGTATTTGGCCCGTATCTCCGGCCGCGTCAGGCATTCGACATCATAGCTCACCGTCATCACCATCTGGTCGGTCACCAACCGCTTAGACACCAGCTTGAGCGCCATAGCTTCGGCCATCTCCTGTATCACCACGAGAGCTTTCTTGAAGACGTATGGCTCCTGCAGTACCTGGCCGCTACTCAGCGAGTTGGTCTCAGGCCTGTAGGCCTTCACGGCAGCCATAGTACACGGTTCCCAACCCCAGGCGTGGTCTATCAGCAGCTCCGCATTCACACCAAAGAGCCGATATAGCAACTCCTCATTTTGCAAGGACAAACGCGCCAACTTGCCCATAGTGTCGATACCATACACAGCCAGTTTGCTCGCTATGCCATTGCCTACACGCCAGAACTTCGTCAGCGGACGATAGTCCCACAGCTCGCGACGATAACTCATCTCATCAAGTTCGGCAATGCGCACTCCGTCCTTGTCGGCTGGCATCTTTTTGGCAACGATATCCATTGCCACCTTGCAGAGATACATGTTCGTGCCGATGCCCGCCGTGGCCGTGATGCCCGTCTGCGACAGCACGTCGCGAATCATCCTCATTGTCAGCTCGTGAGCCGTCAGCCCGTATAACCCGAGATAGTCAGTCACATCCATAAACACCTCATCGACGCTATAGACATGAATGTCCTCCGGCGCAACGTATTTCAGGTATATCTCATAGATCTTTGAACTCATCTCAATATAGCGTGCCATCCTGGGCCTGGCTGTGATGTAGTCCACAGCCCAGTCCGGATGCTGCTTCAGTTCCGTGTCAGATGTAGAGCGGCCCGTCAGCCTGTGCCCAGGTGCGCGCCCTTGACGCTCATTGTTCACCTCACGCACCCTCTGCACCACCTCAAACAGCCTGGCACGGCCACCTATGCCGTAGGCCTTCAGCGGAGGCGACACCGCCAGGCATATCGTCTTCTCTGTGCGACTCACGTCAGCCACCACGAGATTTGTGGACAAAGGGTCCAGCCCCATGTCCACACACTCCACCGAAGCATAAAACGACTTCAAGTCAATGGCTATATACGTGCGCATACCAGTGTGACGTTACGACTGCAAATGTACACACTTTTTTTTATTTCCTAATTCTCAATTCTAAATTTTCAACTTTCAATTGGTTCGACAGGCTCACTATAAATCAATTCTCAACTTTCAATTCTCCGCTCGAACTCTGATCGCTTGCCTAAGCAAGAATTGTGAATTATGAATTATGAATTGTCAACTTTCAATTCTCAATTGTCCGCTCAACCGCTGGTCGCTTGCCTAAGCAAGAACTTTCAATTATCCATTGTCAATTGTCAATTATCAATTGGCCTTCGGCCTCTGGTCTCCAACTGCGCTTAACACACTCATTTGCAGCGCTTTGCAAAACCGGCAAAAGGCCCGGGGGTTAGCGGTTGATGATCCAGGAGGTTTGCACTAAAACATCCGGGCCTTTCACGTAAAAGTTCCAGGATCATTTTCCGCCAACCTCCGGATGTTTTCATGCCAACTTCTGGATGTTGTAGTCCTAACCTCTGGATGTTTCTGCGATACCAAGATTTATATATGTAACTTTCTCGTGTCAGCAAGCCGGTGCGATGTCCAATTAGAGGCATTATTGTGGTGGGGGGTATAGCACGACCCAGCTGCATCAACAGTAGATGCAGCTGGGTCGTGCTTAGGAGGAATTAGCAAGTGTGGCGCTATGATGCGTTGGAGGTCTTATCGTCTATAAAATCCTCAATTGATTGGATTAGGGATAATGATGCGCTGTTACCGATATGCTGGAGCGTTGTCTGATGCCCATTCAGCAGCATAGAGGTCAGTTCTTCTTCGTCCATTGCCACGTTGACCGCTCCCATTTCCTTGAATTTCCGTGCCGTTGCCAATTGGTGTTCGTTGCGGTGCTCTCCTAAGGCGGCGATACGTGGGAAAACGATGATGGGCTTGTCCTGCTGTAGGGCTGATAGTATTGTACCCATTCCAGCGTGAGATATGATGAGACGTGCCTTGTCAAAGAGTGTGTTAAACTCGTCAGGGGCAAGGAAATCGACGGTCTTTATGTTTTTAGGAGTGAAACCACATTGATAAACCTGCGCAACAACTTCCTCATTCAGTTGCGGCGCCAGTTCATCGATAATCTTGATGAGACGGTCAAATGGGAGCTGCGTGCCTATAGTGACAAAGATCATAGAGAGTTTACGGTTTAACGTTTACGGTTTACGGTTTAAATTCTATATATTGTTCCCAAAGACATTGCCGGCATATTGTATCTTCTCCGTGGCAAGGTCTTTCCATTGGGTATAGGTGCGTGAAGCAAACTTTGATGCCATGCGTCCGCTTGCCGACAGATGTTCTGCATTGGCGATGCTGTCAATCCAAATTGTTTTTCGTCCTAACAATTTCCCTGCCAGTAGAAAGACAAATCCAGGAGCAGCGCCAGTAGTTATAATGGCATCCGGGTTTTCTTGCCGTATCGTTTTCATAGCCTTGAAAAACGACGGTATCAGTTTCCATACATCCGTTCGGCTGAAATCGGATGTCTGAAAGAACTTCTGCCCCTCCACCATCGTGGCACATTTGGGATGGGTTGAGACATATACCATCTCACAGTGCTCCTCCATCGGCCGCGCTATCCTCAGCAACTGTATCCAGTGCCCGCCTATCGAGGCCACTGCAAGTACTTTTTTCATGATTAAAGAATATTAAACGGCAAACAAATCGCCCATGGTTATCTCATTCTGAATGAGGTTGTAGTTGTTATTGTGAGTAACACCATTAGTTGTCACCATTACAAGATGGGGGGTGCGTCTGTCCTTCGAATGTTCTTGATATGCGCCAAGTTTGTTTTGCAGGTCATTCGCATAGTCTTTGTCGATTGTGAAGACATAATCAGAGTGCTTCATCTCACAAAGATCAGTAAAGCCATCGGCCCGCTGAATCACCAAGTCAATCTGTGCCCCGCGTCTCTCATCCGTCCCACGGGCAAACCAGGAACACACGTTTGTCTGAACACCCGAAATACCAAGGGCATATTTTATCTGATGAATGTGCTGTAGGCATATTCGCTCAAAGGCATGTCCCCTCCATGTGTTATGGGATGTCGAGGTGAAGGTGTTCGACCAATAACGTTCATCGTTAAAGGCATTTTTCTTAATGCAGAGATAATAGAACAGGGTGTAGTTGTCTATAAGCTGATACATGGCATTTGTCTCAGTAGTATCAGCAGAAGCAAAACGGCGGATAAATCCACATTCCTCCAGTTCTTCCAATATCGTAGAGAAAGTACCTCCATCGGAGAGTTTACTTGCCTTCAGTATTTCCTCTCTGGTCATCCCCGACTTTCTTCCATCACTCAAGCACTCAATAACTTTAAGATAATTCTCCGGACGTTTGAAAAGGATGGCATAAAGAGCCTCAAACTCATCACGGAGTTGAGCTGTCTCTGTATAAAACAGTTGGTCAATATTCTGTGCCACACTCAAGCCCTTTTTGAGGAAACTCCAATAGTAAGGTATGCCACCAAGAATCATGTAGAGTTCCAGCACATCCTTTCTTCCAAGAGCAAGATTCGCACTCTTTGCAAAAAGTTCGCACTCACGGAGCGTAAAGGGAACAAGTTTAATTCGGTTGGTCAATCTCCCGCGAAGGCCACCTTTGTCCTTCAGTAGTTTCTTGCTAATCCACGAGGTGGCACTGCCGCACACGATGAGTACGATGTCTTTCTCACGACGTGCCGTAACCCATCCGTTCCAAAAGTTTTCCAACGCACCAATCAGGTTACCCTTAGGTGTGTCCATCCATGGAAGTTCATCAATAAACAAAACTTTCTTTCCAGCCGGGGCTTGATTAATTAGCACTTTCAGCAATTCAAAAGCCTCAATCCAGTTTTTGGGAATGGCGCACTTTATTCCTGCTGCCACCAAGGAGTTACGGAATGCCGTCAGCTGCTGACGAAGCGTTCCTTTTGAAATTCCTGTGTGTTGGAAACAGAACTGATAGTTGAAAGTCTCACGAATAAGATACGTTTTTCCTACACGTCGCCTGCCATAGACGGCACAAAACTGTGACTCCTCTTTTTCAAGAAGTCCTTGCAATTCCCGTTGTTCTTTTTCGCGTCCGATAATCATAGATGCACACTTGCTATATTACAAATCCGCTGCAAATATATTGAAAATATTCTTATAACTAGCGGAAATGTTCCTTTTTCTTTCGTTTTTCGCTAAAAATAACGTTTTTTAATCTGTTCATCTATGTTATCAGATCTATAAAAAGCATATTTCACATTTGAGACAGGCCGCGCTATCCTCAGCAACTGTATCCAGTGCCCGCCTATCGAGGCAACTGCAAGTACTTTCCCTTTCATTCCTCTATTAATCCTATATTTTTCAGATAATCTGCCGACAGGGCATTCTTTGCTTCATATTTTGTTGCCTCAGCCCGGGCGTTGCGTGCCATCGCTGGTAGGGCGACTTGTCCTGAGATGCATTTCTCCATAACGTTCATCAATGCCTCCACGTTATGGACAGGATAGATGATGCCAAGCTTCCCGTCGGTGATGGCCTCGGCATTGTGTGCCCAGTCTGAAGCCAGCACCGGCAAAGCGGCAATGAATGCATCGATGAATA
Source organism: uncultured Bacteroidaceae bacterium (assembly GCA_905233465.1). Taxonomy (GTDB): domain Bacteria; phylum Bacteroidota; class Bacteroidia; order Bacteroidales; family Bacteroidaceae; genus Physcousia. The sequence continues at coordinate 21,967 of CAJOEI010000004.1, forward strand.
CGCCAGCGAACCCCTCGGAAGGGTGGAATGTCGGGAAGAGCATGGCGTGATATGAGGCCAGGGTGTCGTAACCCTCATTGGTGCGAAGGTCCAGCAGACCGTGCCAACTTACATTTTCCAGTAAACAAACTTCCTTCAGGAATTGTTCGCGGTAGTCAGCATCTATCTTTCCAAAAAAGTCGACGGAGAAACGAGACTGAAGACCTTTAGAATTGAGGCGCCGAACAGCTTCTATGATGTAATCGCAGCCCTTGCTTGGCATGATGCGGCTGAGGAACACAAAACGGATGGTCTCGCTCTCAGCCCTCGATGCCAGAGCCTTCTCCATATCGGGATAATAGGGAATGGGTTTGAAGTTAGAGACGAAGCGGGCATTGGTCACGCCAGCCTCTTTCAACTCGTCAATCATACTATGGCATTGCACGAGATTGTATTTGATGTAATTGAACACATCAGCCCTAAATTTGCCGTCTCTGACCTGTTTGGCAAAAGCACCGCCAATAACCCAGTAGATGATGTCGCGCCTGACATGCAGACCCTTGAACAGCCGCAGAATGGAATAGACATTCTTTGCCGATGTTGAGAAGATAATGGTGGCCTTGGGCTTGGCAAGCAATGCCCACAAAGCTTGAACATACACCCACGGATGGCGACGTTTCTCAAAGAAGTCCAAGACCGTCACCTTGCAGTACTTTTTCAGTTCCGCAATGATGTATTGGTTCTTGGTCGTCTCGCCATCAACAGGTGCTTTCCCCAGGTTCACCCAGCCGACAAAAATGATGCTCTTCATTTGGTTTATGGGTTACTTAATGATGACCTTCCTGCGAGTTCCGTCAGAATAGAGGATGATGTTCACGCCTCGTTGCTTCTCGGGTAACTTTCTACCTGACACATCATAGATGGCTTCAACAGTATTGCCTCTGTTGACTGACAGATTATCAACCATGGTAGCTTCAGCTATCATGAATGTGACGGAGTCGCCAGGCCCACATGCAGTGAGGCTGGGCAGAATCTCTGCCGTGTCGTAGGTGTAAGTGTCTGTCTTTCCATCTTCATGGGTGACTGTCATCGTCCATGCGGCATTACTACCTTCGGCGCGGAGCGAGAGGGGGAACGACGTAAACCATGCACCGCTGAATCGTCCTGTTCGCAATGGGGTGTCACCAATGAAGATGCTTCTGCTGTCATCTTCATCGTTCAGGATGCTGACGGGGATGACATGACCAAGCGAGAAATAGCCGGCCATTTGCTGATAGACCTGTTTTGGACGATCATTAACATAAGTCAATAGACGATTGACGCGATTCTGGAATTTGTTAAGTGTTGACATGTTATTATATGCAGCAAAGGTTGGTGTAATCTCGTCCAATATCTCATCATACATTTCCATAATGATGGGCTTGCAGACATCGGGACGCAGAAAGTCACCGAGGTAAGTGGCGTATGTGGCGAGGAAACGGTTGAGGAACTCTGGGAAACTCATCATCTTTTCATAGAGGCATCTCGACAAAACCACCTTTTCAACATGGGAACTTGCATATTCCGCGTCATCGGGGTTGTCTGTGCCCAGCATATATTTAAACATATTCCATGAAGCATTATGGTTGCCAACATAGTCTAAATCCTTTACGATCCAATGCCACTTGTGCCCATCGCCATTCTGTCTCCAAATTGCTACATTATTTTGAGGAAAATCAGTGTTTGAACTATAACATTCAGCGATGAAGGCATTCATGAAATTCTCAATGTTCATGGTTTCAGTCATATCCTCGTATGTAACATCGCTTCTATGGTAGAGTATATAGAAAGAATTAAAATATGGGGTATTGACATAGTTTGAAGATCTGTAATTATTGTCAATAGCAATTTCAACATCTTTGTCATCTATATCATAGTTGCTAGCGACATAATCCTCGTTGGAGCGCTCACGGAAACCATAGACACCCTTGTAAACGCCATTGATGTAAACGATAACGGGCTCGTAGGCCTGCCAGTCAATCTCGTCAATGTTTGTTCCGAAGAATTTCTGTATGGCTTCATCCTCAATGCGAGCTCTCAGACAGTTAGTACCTCCGTTTCTCAGCATGAAGGACTTCACTTTGGTCACCTCTGGTTTATCACGCCAGAAATCGCCCTTGAAATTTTTCTTGCCAAAACGGTTCTTGGCATAGCATTTAATGCTCTTCTGTGGCATCTCACGTGATTTAGCACCACCTACAGCCATTTCTCCACTCTGGTTAAAAACTGTTATGCCATTCTGTGTATTGAAATACTCAAAGTTGGCAGGACGCCGCCAGTCATATTTATAGTTGGGCATTCCGTCGGTGCTGTCGTTCGAAAGGATTCCTTTCTCGCTGCTGTAGAGGAAAGTTTCGTCTGTAGTGATGCAGACAATGGGCAACTTGGTTTCCCGGGGATGGAAGATGTAGGAATGGGTTGTTGAACGGGAAGGCAGCATCCGGCTTGACAACAGCTTGGCTCTGATGACCATGCTTCTATCAACGTTGATTGTGAAGTGGGTGTCGTTGTCAGATTCCCATGTAGGCTCGCTACCGTTCAAGGTAAGATAAATGCGCGTATCCTCTGGCACACCTTCAGGCATGCTGACGGTGACGGACTCTGGGCCGTTTGTCATCACATGTCCTTCGACGGAAAAGAGCGGTTCTGGCAACACCTCGTCGCACCCCTCGCTATTGTTGGACGCTCCTGGCGTGGGTGTCAGTTCATACTGCCACTCGTCGCTGCCGTCGGTCACTCGACCGTATGCAATGTTAGGTGCAGGCATTTTCTTGTAAAAGACGGAATCGACAAGTGCACCCGTGTTGTCAAACAAGAAGAGTTCGCCCTTGCCTGCCTCCAGATTTAAGTTGTAATGGAAGGGTGTGCCTGTTGTCTTATCGCAGTATAGCATCAGATGCGCACCAGGCTCTATACCAACGGCACTTGACGACAACGGATAAGCTTCTGCAAACACATCTGTCAGACCGATGCGGTAACCCTTGAGGGCAACTGCCTGGTCACTTCCGTTATATAGTTCCACCCATGAATCTGGAAAATCATGGTTAACCATCATAAAGTCCACATTCGACTGCATCATCTCATTGATAAGCAGTCTTCCTTGTGCAGCAGCAAGCGTGCAGCAAAAAGGAACAAGAAATAGAATAAGAAATCTCCGTTTCACAGTCTTTGTTAATGTATTGTTTTTTTTGATTTGTCAATTCTTGATTCTGATAACCTTGGCTGGCACTCCGGCCACGATGGCATTGTCTGGGATATCCTTGGTAACAACTGCCCCAGCACCGACAGTAACATTATTGCCTATGACCACAGGGCCAATAATAGTGGCACCTGTATTGACGAGGCAGTTGTCCCCGATTTCAAAATAGCACGGTCCTGGATGATTCTTACCTATCACCACCATAGGCAGAACACTGCAATTTTTACCTAACTTCACATATTTCCCAAATCTCCTGAAGCCTGCATGGATAGGATAGAACCCAGGTCCTACCACATTGGGATAAATAAACAATTCTGATTTCAGTTTTAGTCTCCGATAATTCCACCACCAGAAGAGGTATGGGATTTGCTCCAATATGTTCCTTTTCTTGTTTAGCCAATATTCATAGTGGCGCAATGCCACCATGAACGCCCGAATGTAATATTCGTCACTTCTGGTTATCCATTTTATGAACAGGTGATTAGGGTGTCCGTACGCTTGTTGATCTGCCTTCAGATAAGCTCGAAGATCTTCTTTAGACTTTATCATTTTATGAATAGTATAAGTTTCAGTAATAGTTTTAGCATCTTGTATGAGCGCGACAACGCAAGCTGCCGTGTCATTTTAAGATAGGATACAGAGGGCTTCGCTGTCTGCACGATGTGCCGGATGGTGGGATCGTCCAAAAGGCAGGCCATGTCCCATCCCTGCGCCACGGATTTCTGCAAGTTGGAATAGATGCGCACGCGGAAGAACCAATTGCACATCTCCTGTTCGGGAAACGTCATACCCCATGATTGGTACATAGCTCGAAGGTCTTTATAGAGGAATATGATGGTCTTGTAATAGTCGGCATGCGACTTGCCTGCCGTTTGTGTAGGCATGGCGCGGTAGTAGTAACCGCTGTAGGATATGAGACGCAGGGACTGGACACAGCTATAATAGCGATAGTTAAATACAATATCCTGCGAGCGTTTCAGCGAGGGAAACTCCACCTGATTATCACGAATGACAGACAACTTAAAGAGTTTCTGTGTAGGGTTGCTGACCACTCCCGTGCGGAGCATCTGCATATAGGCATGGCGCACAGCCTCTTGTCCGACAATGGTCTCGTCGGCCAAATGCTTGGGCAAAATCCTTTTCACTTGCCCCTTTGAATCACATTCCACCTTGATTCTCGTAGAAGCCACAAGGTCGTAATCGCCTTCACTTTGTGCTTCATAGAGTTTTTCCAACAGCTGCGGTTCTATCCAGTCGTCGGGATCGACAAACATCACCAACTCTCCCTGGCAATGTGCCAGTCCTGCATTGCGTGCTGGGCCACTGCCGGCATTCTCTTGCCAATAAACAGAGAAACGGCTGTCTGTCTTACAGAATTCTTGAGCTATCTCATACGACCCATCGGTGGCTCCATCAATAATGACAATAACCTCTATATTCCGATAGGTCTGTGCTGACACACTCTCCAAGCATTGCTGCAAGTACTGCGCTACGTTGTAGGTGGGTAGCACTACGCTGATGAGGGGGCTGTTCATGAATTGAAAATTGAAAGTTGAAAATTGAAAGTTTTATTCAATACCTGCTGCTTGTAGGAACTCATCAAATGAAGCAAATTTTGCCACATGATGTGCCTTGTAATGGTCGTATGCAGGACCTAACTGATGCTTGAATGGTATCTCGGGATACTTATCCATATCCTTTCCATTGACAAACCAGACAAAACTTTCCCGAAAATCTTCAGGGACGGGTCTCCGATGATAACGTTCCAAGATTCCCTTTGCATATGCAAAGGATTCCTGAAGAGCTTCTTTCTTTCGTCTCTCATAATAATCATCAATAGTACAGATGACTTTTGCTGGCACACCAACAGCGACGGAATTGGAAGGAATATCGTGAGTAACGACAGAGCCCAAACCAATAATACAATTATCGCCTATTATTACGTTCTTCAATACCCTCACATCACGGGCAAACCACACATTGTTGCCGATTGTAATATGCCCATTGCTTGGTAAGTAATCATTGTATTTTATTCTGAAAACCTTTGCCGTTGCGTCATGGGCTATGAGGCGATTATTGAAATTGAACCTTACATTCGAGCCAATGGTAATCAGATGTGCCCTCTGCAAGTCAATGCCAAAGGTCTTAGGGTCGCGAATAAAGGTGTGCTCTCCTATCTTCACGCCTTTACCTCGCAAATATTTTATATATGATTGGCTGTTGCGTTTAGCCCACCACTGCTTTGCTCTCTCAATGATGCTTGTTTTCATGATGGTTACTGTTTACCGTTTACGCCCCCTTTAGGGGTGGGGGCTGAGTTTGGGGCTTGGTGATAATAGCGTAATAATGATGCTGCAATAATGTCAGATGACCAGTGTTCTATGGCGTATATTCTGTTTTCTTTACCTTGTGTCGTTTCCGTCAATGCCCTTTGCAAAACACTTACAGCACTACTAAAGTCATGTGGGTCAAAGGTGAAATTACCTGTTTCACGCAATATCTCTCCTACGTTTCCTACATCAGGTCCTACCACCACCTTTCCAGCATGGAAGGCCATAGGTAAGTTGCCTGAATTTAGGATGTCAAGACGCTGTATAAGTACTACGTCAGCAGCACAGAAGTAGCACTGCATCAGGTCATCGGGAATTACGTCGTTACAGAATTTGATGCCTTTGAGTTTATACTTACAGGTGTTATATAGCCGTACTGCCAGTTTCTTAGGGTTCCATGTGTGTAAAGTCTCGCGATAGAAGCCTGGCATGAGAAATAGAGCCTCTCCCCCAGCCCCTCCCCCATAGGGAGGGGAGTAGATACATTTGCTCTTGAGGTTTAGTATAAATTGGCGTTCCTCATTGTTACGGAACTTTCCGAAACTGAGGATAATCTTCTTATCTGTTGGAAGGTGCAAACGCTGTCGCGCTTCCTCCTGCGAGATGCCGAAACTATAAACATCGTCATAAATGTGATGAGGAATGACCACATGCTGGGCATTAGGATAATGGGATTGTAATAGCTCACGGCTGTAGTTTCCCATGTGTACCATTACGTCTGCGTGCTGATAGAGCAGTTCATACATCCGCGAAACATTTTTATCCTTATTCGCATGAGGTTTCAGATTATGTACTTGAACAAAGATCTTGATTTCTTTTTCCTTCAGTTGTATCAAACGATGACTCATGCGAGTTATATCATTGTCTGAGAATTCCTTTTTTTGATTGCCAAAAACATATTCCGGCCACTGGAAGTGAACAATATTACAATTAAACACATCATCTGTCCACAGCAGCTTAAGGCCATAGACGACCTCGCACCCCTGCTTCTGAAGGGCGTTGCCAAGCGAAGACACAAAATGATTGATCGTTCGCTCAGAAGGTTCCTTGACAACAAAATAGACTTTCATTTGCTCTTCTTTAAGAGATGATATAATTTTATCGGAGTCAGATTTAGGAATAACCATAACAGCATCTTTTTCTTGCGATGGCCATGCATTCGAAAGAAAGTGGTAAAAGCAGTCTGATAACATTGCCACCCTACACGTTTTCTGTATTGCATCATCTTGCTGATAAATATATTTTTGTTCACCAGTTTGATGTCAGATTCTTTTTTGAAATAATTGTATGACCATTTTAGGAAATCACATTCGGCCATGAGTTTACGTTCAGCTGTATGCCGCGACTTGTCTGGCGTAATATTCTGACTGCTACGACGCCAACGGACGTGTGCATCTGGAATCTTATACATGCCTTTATTACCACAGAAGATGCACCATGTGGCTACATCACTGCCCCATGCCAGGTCAAAGTTCATGAAACCTCCCGATTGCACATATTTTTTGCGCGAAAAGACATTCTCCACCACATAGCTGCGATAGCGACCAGTGGTTTTGCCCTTGTAGAAGTCGTAGGCACTCAGTACTTGCGGATATTCTGGTAGTGCTTTCGTCACCTCGCCTTTCTCGTTGATTTCTTTCACATCGAAGTGATACAAATCATAAATTCCCTGCGTGGAGTCAATGGTCTTGAAAAGTTCTTCCACACAGTTAGGTTCCATCACATCATCATCAGAGAATAACCAGATGTAAGGCTCTCCCTGACTCAGGGCAATGCATCGTTCCCATTGGGCAACAAGGTCTTTGCCACCCAGATTGGAATCAAATCGCTGGTAAACCAGTTCTATCTTGTCTTTGTATTGCTCAACGATATCACCTATCGGCTCAGGGCTACAGTCATCACCTACATACAATGTGAAGTCCTTGCATGTCTGTGCGACTATCGAGTCGAGCGCAGCAGGCAGGAATGTCGCCTTATAGGCAGGGATGATAATCGCAAGTCGATGTTCCATTATAATCCACTAAAACCTTTAAACTCTTAAACTCATCTATCACTTCCTAATGGCTTTCAGAATTAGACCAAGTTGTTGTTTACGAGTCCGATTCTTACGCTTCATAATGCTCAGCAACACGGCATATAGCAGTTTCCTCCGCTTTTCAGATTCTATCATCTTTATGGTCATGCCAAACAGAAGCATGGTAGGATATACAGAACCTAACTCTCCTGTGCCAATTGAGAATGCAAGGTAGAGCGTAAGGATTGAAGCGCCCAAACCTGTTAAAGCCTTTCTTCTTTTACGGTTTCTCCAAAAATAGAGGAGAATGATTATATAAAAAGTCGCCCATAAAGTAAACCCAATAATGCCGCGTTCAAGCAGATAACCAAGAATAACACTTTCTACACCATAGAGACCACGGATTGACTCTTTATCCTCAGCAAAATTACTGCTCCAATATCCTTTTCCTAACCCTAACCATTCATGTCCTTCTGTGCGGGAAAGTACAAGCATATATTGGGACATTCGCAGTTGTATGGAACTTCCTGCTGTCTCGCTGTTTTCAATAAAAACATCAGTCACCTTATTGACTTTATCTTCAACAGCAGGAACAGTATAATATGACATAATCATAAGAATCATAGCTATCATGCCATATATCACTGTTCTGTCCAGCTGGAAAACCCACATACTGTAACAAGCTATTGAAAACACAGTGCCCATCCAAACTGTGCGGCATCCACATATCAATATTCCAAATGAACAACACGTAAGGGCTATAACAAATGCCTTTTTGCTTTCTAAATGCCGATACCAACCATGCAAATGAAGTATTAACATGGCAGCACATATATAGCCATAATCAAAAGGTGACTTAAACATTGACTGTACCCTGAATCTGTCACTTTCCGTAAAAACATCACCAAGAGCGACACCCTCATATATCATACTAGTCTTGCCTTCGGTCAAGGCATTGACAAACATGGCATTCTTATCTATGTAATTAAGCACACCAAAGAAAGTCAGCACAATCAGGCAATACAGCGAAACCTCCAATACAGGCTTTAATGACTTTTCATCCTTGACAGCCCAGAAAGCATAGGCGAGGGCAAAATACTTGAACAGGAGTTCCGATCGTATAGTTTCTTTGATTCCTGTGTATTGACTGGTCAATGCAGCTAATAGTGCAGATACACTAACCAGAAGAAGCAGCCCCACAAGATAAGGCATTCGCCACAATTTCTTGGCATGTTGTTGCAATTGTTTCCATTCTGATAATAGGAAAGACGCTTGTAGCAAGAAGTTCGCATTGTGCAATGGCATACCGGGTATTTTCACCAGCGTCAGCGTCATAGCTCCCATGACGAGCAGAGCCGCCTTCCATTCTCGCTTAACGAAGAACATCAGTCCACAACACACCAGGGTAACTATGATGGCAATAATCTTCATTGTACTTTCGTCAGCATTTTAGCCATTAAAATTTCTTAATACAGCCTTTGGGACTTACCTTTAAACTCATATCTTAGGTCGCGCGGACGCTCATTGACTTTTCTTGCTGGAATACCAGCAACAACAGAATATGGCTCCACATCCTTTGTGACAACACAACCAGCGCAGACAACAGCACCCTCTCCAATATTCACGCCAGTCAAGATGATCGCATTACTGCCAATCCAAACCCTGTCACCGATAGTTATCGGGCGGGTCGTGGCAGCAGTACTTCTAAAGTATGGATCTCGGTGATCGTGTGCCCCAGAATAGATAGACACGTTTGATGACAGATTGACATTATTGCCAATGGTCAGTCCCCTTTGTGCTGCCAGCAATGCGTTGTCTCCGATGATGGTGCCGTCTCCTATCTTTAAACGATGGAGACCACGCACCTCTGTGCGGAAATGGAACACCACATGTTTGCCTATCTCAGCACCAAGCGCTCTATATACAAATTTCCGTATATGGTGCGAAGGGACAAGTCCAACTTGAAAAAGCATATACCTTTGCCATCCTTTCTTAAATAACTTTTCCCAATAGATGTATGGTTTATCTAAGGTTCTAATTAGCAGAGGGGCATCTTTACTTTTCCCCCATTTCTTCAGGATACGTCCATGAACAACCTGGAAGGGGAACACCGCGATGATCAGCACCCACTTTAAGTAGAGCAGTGAGATCAATATAGTGAGAATAATGATGGTTGTGTTCATATTTCAACTTTTCAACTTTTCAACTTTCAACTTTATAAAAGCTACGGGCAGCAATAAGTAGGAAAGAGGACTGGCTTTTAGCGTGTCCTTTCTAAGCTGCCTGTCTTTTTTCTGTAGAGCCCTCCTGAGGATAAGTGTCGTGAGATGAAAGCGTTGACCTATCGACAACGGTTTGCACTGCCCGTTTATCACTAATCCGGCATAGTAACGGTAAATATCCTGAGCCCAGTGTACCCCTTTCCGCAGACCCGATGCGATCATTCCGCTCTCAAGCGATCGGTAACATGACGTCTGTTCCGGCAACCAGATGAAGTCACCCATCAGGGCGGCACTCATGGTAAGGGCAAAATCCAGCTTTACAGGGCGATTCGCGTATGATTCGGATTCCCACACTTTATAACGGTACATGGTAGTGAGCGTCATGATGTAGTTCCCATAACGGAGCAAGGTTGGCAGGTTGTCGCCAGAATGGGAACACCCAGGAAACTTTTCTATAATCGGTCTGCTTATCGGATTACCTTCACCATCAATAACCAGAAAGTTGGTATAGACCATTACCGCCTGAGGGTTGGCATCCAGTGCATCGGCCTGCTTTTGCAGTTTGTGTTCGTCTATCCAATAGTCATCACCTTCACATAAGGCCACATATTCTGACTCTTCCATCCACGGCTCGGCATACTTTAGCGGCATCTTGCCCTGACTGTAGTGGTTTTCCTTTAGTAGATACACCACAAAGTGACAGTTGTGATTCTCCATACTACGGGCTACTAACTGACGATAATCAGTTGTTACGCTCTCTTCTGCCTTTTCAAAGTTTTCAAGCAAATAGTGCTCGATGACGGCTTGGTTGCCGTCCTTGCTGGCATCATCAAAGATGACACAGACAAAAGGAAAGTTGGTCTTCTGTAGGATGAAACCATTCATCGTATCCGTGACGTATGGCGCATGATTAAACGTGGCACATTTCACACAGACCTTATACTTCATTTCTTCTTCCGTTTTTTTAGAATTTCCCTGATTTCTTTATATTCATTCATCTTGAACAACTTGCAGAGGGTGAAGAACACAGCCGTTCCCACAACAAGCTGCAAGGGCAGGATAATCCAGTAGCTCTGTGGCAGGTATTTCAAGAACCATACCGACAGGGCAATAACTGTTGCCAAAGTGTAGGAGGGGGCAATGTCGCGCAACTGCATCCATGAACTGTAACCCAACAGACGGCCTGAGTAGTAGGAGTTGAGGAAATAGGCTATGATGCCAACTAATATGTTTGCCCAGAGCATGGGGATAATACCGATGAAGGCACCGACGAACAGCGGAACCAAGGCAATCACTTTCTTGACAACTTCCAGACCAAGGAACAGGTCACTGCGCCCCTGCACCTGTAGCATGTTCAGGTTGATGGCATGCAACGGATAGAGCGTGCTGCTCAAGCAGATAAGTGGCAGATAGGTGGATGCCTCATGCCATTTGGGGCCTATCATGCAATAGATGAGCGGTTCGCTGACTGCACCGAGGAAGAATAGCGTCACGGCGGTGATGAACATACTGGTGCGGATGATGCGACGATAGGCGCTGACCATGCGCCCCTTGTCGTCCTGTATGCTGCTTAGCACGGGGTAGGTGACGCGCTGGACTACCGTTGTCAAGTTCGACGAGAACAATTTTGCATAGTGTTGAGCGCGGGTATATTGCCCCAAGGTGGCTGGATTATAGAATTTACCTACTACTACCTGATACAACTCCTTCCACACGGTATCCAAGAGAGCACTCACCATCATCTTCCATCCAAAGCCAAACAGGTTGTGGAAGCTTTCGGTAGAGAAACGCAGCCGTGGCAACCACCTATTATATATATATAGTTGTATTGTTCGCAATGCATGAGACATCAGTTGCTGGGCCACCAACGCCCATACGCCGAAACCTATCAAAGCCAAGATGATGCCTGTCACACCGCTAATGGCTGTTGACACAAGCGTAATCTTGGTCTGCGTCTTGAAGTCAATGCGCTTGGTCAGGCGTGTCTGCTGTACCATGCCCAAGGCCCCGATGATTAGACCTAACGATGAAACCCTAACCAGAGGTATGAGTTCATCCCGACTGAAAAAGTCGGCTATCAGCGGGGCGCAGACAAACACCACGACATAGAGCAGCAAACTCATGCCAAGGTTGCAGATGAACGCCGTGTTGAAGTCATCGTCGGTAGCGTCTTTCTTGCGTATCAAAGCAGTGGTAAAGCCGCCGTTGACAAGGGCTGTGCAGACCATCGTGAAGATGCTCACGAGTCCCAGAAGCCCATAGTCATCGGGTGACAAGAGTCGGGCCAGCACGATGCCAATGAAAAACTGCATACCGTAGCGGGCAGCGTTATCTAATGCTGACCACCCTAAGCCCTTCACCGTTTTATGTTTCAGCGATTCTGACATCTGATCATAAGAAATGATAACGGTTCAGCATGTCGTGCAACTCGTCGCGAGAGCAGAACATCATCAGGTCGATGATGCTCAGGTCGGGAATGAACTCATCGGAGAACTGCTTGTAGCAGATGTCCTCGTTACGACGCAGGAAGCTGAGGTTGATGCCCATCTCGCGGAAAGCATCCTTGTCGTAGTAGCCCATGCCGGCACCGGAGGGGTTGATGTAATCAGTGAAGCCGAAGTGTTCGCAAGTGCGACTGATAATCTCAGGAGCACGGTACTCCCAGCGGTCTGACACCTCTGTGAGCATCCTGAATTCCGTCTTGATACCTAAATATTCGGCCACGGATTGCAGTTGCTTGACGAGATAGCGCGTCAGGTCGGGTTCCTCATCTAATAGGATAGGCTTGATGACTTCCATCGCCTCGCTGTAGTGTGGTGCTTTGCCATAGTAGAACTTCAGCACCCGACAGAGGTATTCTGCCTGTTTGCGGCTGACCACCCGTTTCGTCTCATAGATAAGGTGATTGCAGGAGGCGTGGCTGACTTCGATGCCGAAGTACTGCGGCTGGCCTCCTTCACCCAAGATGCGGTTGCGGTTGATCCAGCCGTGCTTAATATAGTGTACACTGTCGCCAACAACAAACATGTCGGCAGCATGGATGAGCTGCCAGTAGCCGATGTACGGAAAGAAGTACGGCTGCATGATGGCGATATAACGTTTTCCGTCAATCATAACAATAAAGGATTAGTTTATATTTAATGTGCGTGGATAATCCAGCAATAGCGACTGTTTATTCTCATCCTCTATTTCGAGGATACTGAGAATGGTGTTGATATGCTGGTATAGTTCCTGCTGACTGCTGGCTCGTACAAAGATGCGGCATAGCACTTGCAGGAAGATGCCGGAGTACTGCATGGTATCACCCTCATAGTAATATTGGTACAAGCTATAGACATGCGGCAACTGCCTCACATCATCTATTCCACTGATGGTATGGATATGACCATTTTTCAGACCGATGCAGATGGTGGCATAGCAACCGTGAAGAGGTTCTGCAAGCGATGAGAAGTCGTCTCCAAATTGTGCTGTCAGTGCATGTTGCATATAGCAGGCCACAAGGTCGATGCCCTTGTCCTCATGTACCACACGGAAGTCCATACCGCCGCTGAGACGGAAGGCGTTGTCCATGATATAGGGCACGCCATCGCTGATGATGCCCTGGAACATGCAGGAACCGTTGCTCACGCCGAGATCATCAAACAATTGCGACATGGGCTGATATAGAGTGTTGATGATGTCAGCCTCAGGCGAAGGGTATAGGTCGAGGAAGGGCTGGCGGGGAGACTGGCCAATTGCCGGGTAGAACACACGTCCCTTGGTATAGGGGAAATACGACTTCCCGTTCTGCCGCCATATCTCAAACTGGAAATAAGGACCCTCGAGAAATTTCTCACAGAGGTATTCACCCACGGTGGAGTTCTGGATGGCCTTCGCCACGGCCTCTTTCATCTCTGTGCGGTCGTGGCACACGGTGATGCCAAAGGAACCGCCGTTATCGACAGGCTTGACGATGACGGGGAAAGGAATGTCTTCATCCTCCAAGCGGTAGGCGGGGATGGCGGGCATACCGTAACGAATGCAAGCCTCTTTGAAGTGCTGCTTGTTCATCAGCACATCCCATTGGTGGGGCGTGGCATAGTAGTGGAAGCCTGTCTTCCCAATCCAGCCCACTGACTTTCGGATGACCATTTCGCCCGAGCAGGACAGCAGGCCGTCGATGTGCTTCTCCTTGAAGAACGGCAGCATCACGGACTCGTCTGTGCAGTCCAGATAATACTGTTCGTCAGAAACCTGATGCATCGGAGCCTCTGGCACATTGCCCACAGACACCAGCACGATACCGTGCCGACGGGCAAAGGCTGTCACTTCCTCTGTCACATTGTTGGCTCCGAATACGGCGAGCCGTTTGCCTTTCATTGCTTCATATATCTTCATTAAGAATTCTCGTATACTTGATGGCTCCAATATCTGATATTACCCCTGTTTTCTAAATTTTATCGTTTTCCTCTCAGTTGCCACGCGCCACACATATTCCATCGGTCCGTAACAGAAATACTGTAGCCAGACATAGCTGAAGATGGCTTGCGTACATAGACTGCTCCAAAAATCAGCAAGACATCCCATAGGCTATAGGGCAATACACCAGTGGTAAACTGCCATATCACGCAGACACCGATAATTCCCTGCATGGAATAGTTTGTGAGTCCCAACTTACCGTAAGGTTCCAGCAGACGCAATATCGACTGGATAGTTTGACTGTGGTAATATACATAGATAACCGTAGAGGCGTAGGCAAAAGTAGCGGCGTATGTGTTCAACAGTTTGAAAAAATAGTGCAACTTCCTTATGTCGGGCAACGCAAACGATATCAGATAGATAACCCAAAATACCAGAATCACTTTCCAGGTCACGACCTTGTCAAGTTTCTCTATATACCCCTTGACTGCAAGCCAATAGCCCAACACAAGAAATGCGTATGGGCCGAAGATACCTCTGTTCAGGATACCCCTCAGATAGTCTTGCACAGCGTTGGGATAGCTTAACACATCCATGAAACTACCCTCCCCATCGTACCTGTTGACGGTATTCAAGCCAAACAGGATATTACCAATTTTGAACTTATGCAATTCGTATGCGACAAGAATCAGCAGGCAGAAGAATGCGAGAATATATCTGGGCTTCAGGTACCTGACTGGTACGAGCATCATTCCGCAGATGCCGTACCACATCAGTGCATCATAGGTGAAGAACACCTTATTAACCAAGCCTATCAGCATCAGCAGGAAACAACGCCAAAGGAACTTCCCGCTTGTGTTCTGTGGATTGCGAAGAATAAGGAAGAAACTCACACCGAAAAGCATCGCAAAGATGGTGTTGCACTTGCCCAACAAGAAGGTTTTAATGAACCATGTCAATCCCTCGTCAATGCCAGAGGTCGGCTCCAGCACCCCTCGTCCGAAGCCATCGAAGGCATGGACGGTGATGATGCCCAGAAGGGTAATGGCCCGAAGTGCATCAATAGAAGTAATGCGGCTATTATTTTTCATTTGTTTGTTTTCACCAACTTAATCACTTTTTCAACATCCTCCTCGCTCAATGCGTGGTGCATGGGCAGGCAGATGACCTCATTGGCCATCTTCGTTGCCACAGGAAGGTTTTGTGGCGAAGCACTCTCCAAACTACGATAAGGCGCAAATGTGCTGATGAGTGGATAGAAATACCGCCGGCCGTATATGTCACTCTCCTGCATACGGAAATACAGTTCATCACGCGTCATGCCATACTCTTGCGCATTGACGAAGATGGGGAAGTATCCGTAATTGTGGCGTACGCCAGACTGGTCATCCCAGAAAGTGATGCCCTCCACATCGCGCAGAGCTTCGCGATAACGTATAGCTACGCGATGTCTTGCCTCGATGGCGGCATCCACTTTCTGCAGATTCAGAAGACCGAAAGCTGCACGCACCTCGTCCAACTTGGAATTAATGCCAGGTGCCACAACTTCAGTTTCGCCAGCAAAACCGAAATTCTTCAGGTGGTCTATGTGTTGTTTGGTCTCGGCATCATGCATGAACATAGCACCGCCCTCAATGGTCGTGAAAACTTTGGTGGCATGAAAACTCAAAGTGCTTATGTCACCAGCTTTAAGAATGCTCTCTCCGTCTTTCTCTACCCCGAAGGCATGGGCGGCATCATAGATGACCTTCAGATTATATCTGTCAGCTATATCCTGTATCGCCTTAATATCACAGGGGGTGCCATATACATGAACCGGCATGATGGCAGTAGTCTTTGGGGTAATTGCAGCTTCTATCTTCGAAGGGTCGATGTTGCAATTGGTAGGATCGATATCTACGAACACTGGTTTTAAACCATTCCACCAAAGGGCGTGTGAGGTTGCAACAAAAGAATAGGGCGTGGTGATGACTTCGCCTTTAATGTCAAGAGCTTGTAATGCAGTGATGAGAGGCAGCGTGCCATTTGTAAAAAGACTGACAAAAGGAACCTTAAGGTATTCCGCTAAAGCCTGCTCCAACTGTTGGTGATACTGACCATTGTTGGCAATCCATTTACGGTCCCAGATATCTTTCAGCAGTTCTGTGAATTCATTGAGATCAGGCAACAACGGTGACGTCACCTTGATGCTGTCCTTGCTCATCATTTTCTGAAGTATCTCGTCTGTTTTTTTCATCGTTACTCAGCTATCGGGTGAATTCTATAAAATGATTATCAGCATTTTTCCGTACCTCTGTAATTATTCCAAACTCGTTAGCACCTGGCGTTTCCGTTATTCCAGTATATTGCCAGTAGTCGTAGGTGGCAATGGCAAAGATGTCCTCAATGCTCCTGCCACCCGCTATGTCGGGTCTGGTCTTGGCACGCAGTTCCAACTGTCGCTTAATGTGATCAACAACCCAAGGATTGTAAATTTCAGGATAAGCCGCTACTATTTCATGGCCTATGCGGATCTGATAGGCCTCGTCTTCACTTGCGCATAGTCTCATATTTCAAGTTTCTAACCGCGCTGCGCGCGAAGTGTAATGTTTCTAACCTAACTTAATTGCTTGACACTTCAAGAACTATGGCCGTGGGCCGCGTCCTTTCAATTCTATTCTTAACGCACCGCCTACCGAGGGATAGCGGCACTTCATCAGAGATGCCTGCAGCTGTACATAGCGGAACAGCACGCAGTCGGCTCCTATGTTGACGCCATTGCCGTCATATTCGGCAATAAAACGCAACGGGCGATATATCGACGGACGAAAGGTAAGACCGCCAACCACGCCATTCCATCGCTTGTTATACGACTTCGTCCAATAGCGATAAGCCAGATGTCCACCAACTTCTCCAAATGGCAATTCAACGTGTTTGGAGGCTGCTAAGTAGAAGTTACGGAAATAAAAGCTGTATGAGTCGCCGTCGCGCTGACCTATCACATCATTGCCGCCTATTACTACCGATGGCCAGTAGCGCCCCTCACGCAGAGGACGCAGGCGGAGCGAGAAGTAACGGTCCTTGGAGTAAAATCCCGTCTCTTCTGAGTTCTTGTCCAGGTTCTTGTGGAATTTCATCAGTGTAAAGCTATAGCCCACCTCAACCCATTTCAGCGGCATAGCTGAAACATACCAGTTGGTAGAAGCATACTTCTCGCCCTCGAAGCGAATGGCGTCGGGCATCATGTACTTGGGCAGCAGATGCACACCAAAACGGAGATTCTCAATGGTGTCCATCTCTGCCGACGGCACATGCAGCAACCCCGTCATGCCAGTATATTGTTGAGCCATGACACTACTTCCGACAAAAGTGAAAAGCAGCAAAAGAAACAATAATTTATGGTGAGCAAGTTGAACCAGCATTCTTCTTCGCCGCATCAAACAAATATCAATTTTCAACTTTCAATTTTCAATTAGCTGGCGTCTCCTCCTTTCCCAGACCCCAGTCAACATCTATCAAACGTTCACGACTATTCTCTTCCGGATCTGTCATATATGACTGCATGGAAAGACCATCGGCACGCGAACTATGAGAGAGTGTGAAGCTTGACGCCGGACGTACAACCAGTTTACGACTACTTCTCTTATATGGTGGCAACATCCATACAATGGCGAAACCGCCATTAGTCCTGTACTTCTGTTTGTCATACTGATTAGGCTCCAACTCACCTATTCGCACCCGCGCAAAGGCCAACAAAGTGACGTGACGAAAATGGCGCATAACATTCAACTGCGAACCATAATCGCCGGCAATGTATCGTCCACCAGACAGTCGGAATTCTACGTTATACGGCCGCAGATACACATCGGCTCCAACAGTTCCTGTCAGTGTGTAGTCTGTGTGAAAGCTGGCCTCGCTACTTCCACGGAAGTCCGTACCCATGACCCAGAAGCCTGTAAGTCCTAATCTGGCATTCAGCAGGAACCACTCATTGACAGGCCACGCCCAACTAACATCGAGTCCGTAACGCTGGGCACTAAACAAACCGGCCGACAGTCGCAGATGCTGGTTGGCACCGTCGAAATGCAGCTGACGGGCCACAGTGGCCATATTGAGCCTATTGTATTTATAAATCTTTCCACGGTATGTATAGCCAAGGCTGACAACGGGAATAGCAAGCTGAGCTGCAACCTCCCAGTCATGCCCCGGATGCCAGCGAAAACCTGGCGTGACTTCAATCTGCAAGTCGTACAGACGGAGCCAGTTTGTATCGGCATAGCCCAAGGTGAGACCGCAAAACAATTCCGACTGTGTAGCCGGAGTTGCAGTCTCTTGCTGCGCAGGCATCTCCTGTCCCCAGCAGGGCAGGAACGAAAGAAAACAAACGAATATGGTGAATTTATAATTCACAATTCATAATGCACAATGCACAATTCTTTGCGAGCAAAGCGAACAAGTTCGAGCGCATAATGCACAATTCACAATGGACAATCCTATTTAAATTTACGATTTCACAATTTTACGATTTCACGATTGACTTTCAACTTTCCGCTCGACCCAAAGGGACGCTTTCCTCAGAAAGAACCCTCAAACTGACTTTAAACTTTAAACCTTAAACTTTAAACTACGACCAAGGTCGTGTCTTTCAACTGCTGCGTAGCAGCATCTCAGTAGGCATTAGCGTTTTTCTTGAATAACGACTTTATTGTCATCCAGATGATGCGTATATCAAGCCAGAAACTCCAGTGCTGGATGTACCAGATGTCATGCTCCACACGTTCCTCCATCTGCCACAGCTCGCGGGTTTCGCCACGGAACCCCTTCACCTGAGCCCAGCCGGTTACACCAGGCTTGACGAAATGGCGTACCATGTACTTGTCTATCAGCTTGTCATACTGCTCGGTGTGCGCCAGCATGTGGGGTCGCGGACCAACTATGCTCATAGTGCCCAACAGCACATTCCAGAATTGCGGCAGCTCATCGATATTGGTCTTTCGCATGAATGTGCCGAAGGGGAACGTGCGAGGGTCGTCCTTGGTTGCCTGCAGACGGTCGGCATCGGCATTGACATGCATCGAGCGAAACTTATAGCAATAAAATTCACGACCGCCAAGACCCGTACGCCGCTGACGGAAGAATAATGGACCGGGGCTCTGGCACTTGATGATGATGGCAATGAATGGTAACAGCAAGGCTGTAGGCATCAGGAAGAGGACGGAAAGCAATATGTCAGCCAATCGCTTCAGCATGCGGTTAAGCGGCTCCTCCAACGGACTGCTATAGGCGGCCATCACCTCCATATCATCAATAAAGATGGGTTGTAGGTTGAGTTTCTCCTCAGCGGTGGGCACATAGTAGAATTTAATCATTTTGTGTTGACACAGACTGACCGTGCGCTCTATGAGCTCACGTTCACTGCGTGAGACACAGAGATAGAGTTCATCACCGAGGCGGAGGTCTTCGGGACGCGTCAGGAGGTTTTTAAAATCACTGACGGTGCCACCGCCCCCAACCCGGCCCACTCCCGACCCCTCCCCAAGGGAGGGGAGAAGAGGGAGGGGAGCATCTATATCGCCGTATATGCTGCGAACTCTGTAACCAAACGTGGTATTGCTGGTAAGTTTGTGATACAGATGGGACAATTCGCTGTCTGAACCGACAAAGGTGACGGTGCGTGTGTTGTAGCCTGACTGTCTGAGTTTCTTCACCATCCATCGCTCTATGAAGCGCAATAGAATGATGACGACGAGCATGACAAGACCCATCACAAACAGATGCCAACCTATACGGGACAGGAAGCGAATGGCACGCAGCATGAGATATGAAAGTAGTGTCTGCGTCATCACGAACATCACGCTTCGACGCAGGATATCGCCAGCCCCCACCATACGCTCATGAATGACGGAAGGGAAGAAGTACTTGGAAATAATAAAAGCAAAGATGCAAACTATCAAGAAGGCTCGTTCCTTCTCTTCGTCCCAACTTCCAGACTTAGGAATGGCATCTGTCACGAAATAGAGCAGGACACACAGCACCACAAAGTCCACAGCTATAATAAATAACTGTATCAGCTTATTGGTTTGATTGCTGTTCCCCATTCTTGTATGCATACTGTACTTTTTATTTCAAGTTTCAGGTTTCAAGTTTCAGGTTTCAATGCTATTTCAATTTCAGAATTGAGAAGAGAAGAGAGGTCAGAGAGATAAGAACGGACGTTCCCGTGAACCAGAGGCTCGTGGAGGTGCCGACATTTGAGTTACGTGCTTTCACCTTGTTAGGTTCCACATAGACGACATCATTCTGCTGGAGATAATAGTAAGGCGAGTTTATTATCTCGGCATCATTGAGGTTGAGGGTGACGACCTCTTTCTTTCCCGTGGAACTCTCACGGATGAGTTTTACGTGGTCTCGTACGCCGTAAATGGTTAAGTCGCCTGCCTGTGCCAACGCCTCCAGAATGTTGATTTTCTCATTGCCAACTGTAAACATGCCAGGACGATTGACCTCTCCCAAAACAGAAATCTTGTAGTTTGACATGCGGACTGTGACTACAGGATTCTCCTCTGCATTCATATAAGGGAGCAGTTTGTCGTGTATCATCTTCTCACATTCTGCCTTTGAGAGACCGCCCACCTGAAGAGTACCCAACACAGGGAATTCTATCTTGCCGTCATTGCCAACGAGATAGGTCTGAAGAGTGCCTCCTACTGATGAGATGGTACTGGATGTATTGTTCATCGTAGGACGTACGATGAGATTGTAGGGAGCCGATGCTTCGGGATTGACTGTATTGACGGTGATTGTCAATATATCCTTTGGCATGATACGGGCATCGTAGAGGTACTCGGAACGTGCGAAGTCGATAGAATCGCTGTTCTGCAGATAAGCGACATCCTTCAATGAGACGCAGGAGCTCATGAAACTTGTCATAACAACAAATAGGATGAAATATAATATTTTCTTCATTATTGAAAGACACGACCTTTGGTCGTAGTTTAAAGTTTAAGGTTTAAAGTTTAAAGTAATTATGAATTATGAATTATATCTTTATGGAATCGTCTTTCTTGTCACTGTAATGCGACCCGCTATACTGCCCATAGTTGCCGTACTGTCCATATTTGCCAGAGCTGTATTTACCATAACCATAGCGACCGTACTTGCCATATTTGCCATAACCATAGTAGTAGCCGTACTTGCGACGTGACATGTCGATACCATTGAGCAAGATACAAGGCTTGGGCATCTTCTTCTCATCGGCAAGAGAATTTATCAAACCGAAAGAGGACTTCGGGGTATAATCAGCACGGCATACAAATACGGTCATGTCAGCCTGCTGGCCTATCTGCAGCGTATCGGTCACCAATCCGACTGGAGCAGTGTCGAAAATAACGTAGTCGTAGTTCTCGCGGAGCAGTTTCACCACATCAACAAAGTTCTCACGAGCAAGGAGCTCCGTGGGATTAGGTGGTATGCGTCCAGCCAACAAAAGGTCGAGATTCTCATTAACCTCAGACTTCTTAATCTTAGAAAAGAGAGCTTCCTTGGTTACATTGTCTAAAGTCAACAGTTGCGTGATACCTTCTTTATAATCTGCAATACCAAAGAGCCGACCGAGTGCTGGCTTGCGGATGTCAAGACCACACAGGATGACCCTCTTGCCAAGCAAAGCGAACGACACAGCCAAGTTGGCAGCGTTGAAGGTCTTTCCTTCGCCTGATATGGAGGAGGTAAAGCAGATTACTTTTTCACTACCATGCAACATAAACTGGATATTGGTGCGCATGGAGCGGAATATCTCATCAATCTGGTTGTTCCTGTTGGCCTGGACAACGATGCCAGCCTTCTGCTTGGCGCTCTCAGAGGCGAGGGCGACATCGGCAATGATAGGCAGATCGGTAAACTGCTCTACGTCCTCATGACCCTCAACCTTGTAGCGGAACAGGGATATCAGCCATAGAATGATTCCTGGAACAATGAAACCGAGGCATAATCCCGCAAACAACACAAAACGTTTCTTGGGACTGACCGTACCCTCAAAAAGCGGTTCATCAATAAGCTTTCCATTATCAGCGGTGGCAGCCAACTCAATGCTATTTTCCTCGCGCTTCTGGAGAAGTAGCATATAGATTGTGGACTTCACATCCTGCTGGCGGCCTACCTGATTGAGGACGCGCTCCTGAAGGGGAGCTGCAGAGATACGACCCTGGAACTTGGCGTATTGCGACTGGATGCCCTGAAGATTGATATCTGCAGAACGACGGGCTTGCAACAGAGCGGTCTGAATGCTCTGCTGGAGTTCGTCAATCGTGGCAGTGAGTGTGCGCACCTGAGGAGCCTGCTCGCTGGCAGCCTTCAACATACGGTTGCGATCCTGAACAGCCTTGTTGTAGTTGTTAATAAGGGCTGTTGAGGCCGCATCGCTAATACCCACGTTTGAGGGAATAATCTGGTACTTATTATCCGGATTATTGACAAAATCACGCATGTAGTCAAGCATCTGCAACTGAGATTGTGCCTCTGCCAAACGATTAGAGAACTGATTAGACATCTGCACAGACTGCGACGCATCGGCCATGGACGTGACGGCATTCTGCTGCTTGAAACGCTGTATCTGGCCCTCCGTGCTGCCCAGTTCTTCATTTATCTTAGACATGCGGTCGTTGATAAATTCCTCAGTGCGCATGGCAACCTCGTTTTTATCGGCATTGGCCTGACGGTTGTAGCAGATAGTCAGCTGACGCAGCACATCCATTCCCCTGCGATAGTTCTTGTCCGTCAAGGTCAGCGCAGCAATGGATGTGAGCCTGGATGTGGGTGCAACGGCAAGGCGAGACAGGTATTTAGTAGCCACAGCCATTGGCGGACGTATGGTGACAAGATAAGTAGCGCCTTCTACCCACTTTCGCTCTGGGTTGAGTGTCATAGTGATTGTCCCCAACTCTGTGTCAAAAGTGGCAGGAAGAGAGTCGATGCGGTGCTCGAACGGAAGCCCTTCGTTTCTGCCATCCATACATTTGCCAGAAAGCACATAGACCGTATCCTCCTTCCACATTTTCATGTCAATCCGTTGCATCTTCTCCAAAAGATTGAAGTCAAGGGAGTCAAGATGGAGTGGGTCGAGGTCAATATTGACGGGCTGGTAGTTGTACACTATTATATCACGCAACCCATTCTCGAGGCTGTACTCCGTGTAAAGCTTAAGGTCTTTCACAACCTCCCGCAACAAGACACGTGACCGCAGCACTTCCATCTCATTGTCAATACCAGTAGAGTTGGTAAGGAATCCCAAGTCCTGCACACCTGCAAACATCTGGTTGGTATTGCCCCTTCTTTTGTTCTCATCCTTGATAAGCATGCGGGCCGAAACCCGATAGACAGGCTCTGTATAGCGCAGATAGAAGTATGCGCCACCAACGAAAAAGACAAGTGACAGCAGGAACCAGTGCCAATTGAGCACCAACGCATCATAAATGGTCTGGAAAATCGGTCGCTTACGGTTGCGACGACCTCCGCCACCAATGCTTTCGTCTTCAAATAAGTCCTCGAGATTGTCGAGGGTGATTTTCTTTTCGTCTGACATATAATTATGATTTTATTGATTATCTTTTTCCATTATGAATGCTGTGGGAATATAAGCTGTCGAGATTAGGCCAACTCCAGCGAGTGAGACCACAACACGCTGCTGGCCTGCAACTCTCGCGACCCTGCCTTCAACACCCTTGAACGGACCATCTATTATCACAACTGTGCCACCAACTTTGTAATGACACTGCGATTCATTGACGAACCTCAAGTGCTCACTATTATTACTTGTGGCCAGAATGAAGTTCTCCATCTCCTTGCATGGTATGGTCAGCGGCGGATTCTTGCCCGTTTCATCATGGGCAAAATGATTATAGTAATATGTGAGATATGACAGAGCTGGCGTGCGGCGCACATACTCCTCAATCTTTGACTCAGTAGTATATACGAAAAGAAGGTTAGGAATCAACGACTCCAAAACCTTCTTTTGCTTACCGTTTACTACTTTACGGGTATAACGCTTCGCTATATAGACATAAGTACCGTCGGCAACGATGTAATCCGCAGCCTTGTCTTCTCTTCCATAGGAAGCTCGAAGTACGTACCATTTTTTACACCCCCCATTCTCCATTTTACATTTTACACCATCCATTATCGATTGTCCATAGTCTACCGACACCCCTGTTTTTGAGCATACAGCTTCGGGGATAGTATCAGGTGCAAGCCTGACACTTGGAGGATTTAACTCGCCTCGTCGAGTTTCCACATTAGACAATGTGTTCAAATCGGACTTATGTCACATTAAAAGCTATCTTATCTTAAAGATAGCACCAACACCCTCTGTCACAGGGGATGGGGGAAGTGATGTTGTGAACACCTCCTTATGGGGTGCAAAGTAAAACAAAAATCCACAAAAAATCTGTCTTAACCACCCACTTTTTGTGAATTATATTACATTTTTTGATTTTGGAAGATTCTCATGCGTTGCATCTACTTTCCGATGCAGAAGTTTTTAAAGATGTTTCCTAATACCTCGTTGGGGGTGATTTGGCCGCCGGTGATTTCGGCGAGGATATCAAGAGTATGGCGCAGGTCTTCGCTGAGAAGGTCGCCGCTGAGGGATGGATTGACCATTGACCATTGACCATTGACCATTTTTGCTCCCATCCCCTCGATGACACGCTGGATGCTGTCGTGGGCTCTGAGGAGGGCATCGTAGTGGCGAGCATTGGTGACAATGATGTCGTTCTCAGTGATTTCAGGAATATTAGCTGCCTCGAAGAGCTGGGATTCTAACTTGTCAATATTGTAGCCTGTCTTAGCGGAGATGCTAAGAACATTGAACATTGAACATTGAACATTGAACATTGTTCTGTCTACAAGGTCGGCTTTGTTTCGGATAATGATGAGGGATTTGCCTGCGCAACGGCTCTGCAAGTCCTCGACTTCGGCGGCAGATGGCTCAGCATCGATGAGCCACAGGACGATGCGGGCTTTATCGATGGCGGCGTATGTGCGGTTGATGCCTATCTGCTCTATGGTGTCTGTCGTCTGGCGTATGCCTGCTGTGTCAATGAAACGGAAGGTTACTCCATTGATGTCTATGGTGTCTTCGATGGTGTCGCGCGTGGTGCCGTGTATGTCGCTGACGATGGCGCGGTCGTCCTTCAGAAGGGCATTCAGCAGGGTGGATTTTCCTACATTGGTCTTGCCCACAATAGCGACAGGTATGCCCTGTTTGAGGACTTGGCCTATCTCGAAGGAACGAGCCAGTTCTGTGATATGTGTGTCTATTTCCTTGGCCAAGTCGAAGAGCTCGCTGCGGTCGGCAAACTCAAGGTCTTCATGGTCTGAAAAATCGAGCTCGAGCTCCAATAGCGACGTGAGCTTGAGCAGCTGCTCGCGCAGTTGTGCCAGTCTGGAAGAGAAGTGTCCCCTGAGCTGCGACATCGCCATCTGATGGGTGGCGCGGTTGGTAGATGCGATGAGGTCGGCGACAGCTTCTGCCTGCGAGAGATCGAGCTTGCCATTGAGATAGGCACGCTGCGTGAACTCACCCGGGTTCGCCATACGACATCCGTTCTGGCAGAGAAGCTCCAACACCTTATTTAATATATATTGCGACCCGTGGCAAGATATCTCCGCACTATCTTCGCCAGTATAGCTGTGTGGCGCACGGAAAACAGATACTAGGACCTCGTCAATAGGAGGACAGCCCACCTTATTGATAATGTGGCCGTGATGAATGGTGTTGGGCAGAGCCTGTGTGACGTCCTTGGTAAATATATGAGAAAGAATCTCAAGCGACTGGACACCTGAGATTCTGATAATTCCTAAAGCACCACCGGTGGCGGTGGCCGGAGCACAGATGGCCCCATTTAATTTACAATTTGACAATTTACTATTTACAATTGGTTCGACAGGCTCACCATAAATCAATTTACAATTGGGCTGCGCGTTGACTTTCAATGTTCAACTCTCAACTTTCAACTACGGCCAAAGGCCGTGATTAAATGCGGTCGAGAACTTTCTGGATGAGTGTGTCGATGGAGTTCTTGTACTCCGTGTTCATCTCCTTGGCATAGCGGTTGGCAATAACCATGCAGCAGGTCATTGCACGATGTCCCAGCAGCGAGGCAAGTCCAGCGAGAGCCGATGACTCCATCTCGAAGTTGCAGATGTGCATGCCGTCGTATTCGAATGCTTCGACTTTGGCATTTTGCTGGGGGTCGGCTATGGGAGCTCGCAGTTCACGCCCTTGCGGGCCATAGAAGCCGCCGCATGAGATGGTGTAACCACGCACCATATCATCTTGTGCCACCTGGTCGATGAGTGCGGCATCGGCCACACTGACGTAGGGTGCGCCCTTGATGGGATCCCACTGCATGTGCTGCTTGAAGGCTTCCTCAAGCTGCAAGTCACACACCTGATTGCGACCGGCATAGAAATTCAGCAGTCCGTCGAAACCGATGCTCTTCACCGAAGCCACAAAGCAACCAGTGGGAGTGAACGGTTGCAGGCCACCGCATGTGCCGATGCGTACGCATGTCAGCGTGCGATGTTCGGGCTTCTCGGTGCGTTGCTGGTAGTCGATGTTTGCCAATGTGTCGAGTTCGTTCATCACGATGTCGATATTATCACAGCCTATACCGTGACTCTGACAGGTGATGCGCTTACCCTTGTATGTGCCGGTGATGGTATGAAACTCGCGGCTGTTGACCTCGCACTCACGAGTATCAAAATGTGCTGCCACAGTGTCAACACGGGCAGGGTCGCCAACAAGGATAACACGGTCGGCAAGCTGTTCTGGCTTCAAATGCAAGTGGAAGCACGAGCCATCTTCATTGATAATTAGTTCAGAAGGTGCAAAAAACTTCATAGTTCACAATCTTAATTCACAATCCTATATAATTCACAATGCACAATTCACAATGCACAATTCAACTTTCAACTCTCAACTGACTTTCAACTCTCAACTTTCAACTTATTCTGTCAGTTCAGCATTACGTATGTCTTTGGCCAGAATGCGGAGTTCTTCGAGATGGAGGTGATGTGCGTCCTCGAGGCGGCGTATGGTGCCGGCCATTGTCTGGCGCTCATGGGCATCTGATGTTGCATATTTGTCACGCAGGCGCTCGAGCATCACGGCATCGGTTTCGGTTGTCTTCTTCAGACTCAGCCAATTCTGCATTTTGGCTTTTGCATCGGCCGAATGGAAGTCGTCCAACGAGGTATATGTATGTGTGTCGTCGATGGGGAAGACAAAGTCAGAGGCTGTCTTCGCCACCTCTGTCTGTCCGCTGCGCACAGCAGCAAGACGGTTCTTGGCATCTGTGATGTCTGCATCCCAAGTATCACGTATGGCATATATCATAGCGCGTGCCCTGAGGACATCATCATCTACATCTTCGGAATAAAGCTGTCGCGTGCTGTTGGGAATGAAAGTATAGACACACACCTTGCCCTCGGGCTGTCGGCGGTCGGAAACGAACCAGCCGAGATGGTTGTACTCGTCAATGGCCAGAAGGTAGTCGTTGGCTGCGGAATTGTAGGGGAAGCCAACGTTCTCAGGGGCAAGGAACGAGCCGTCCTCGCCATCAGCACGACTGACAAAGATGTCATAGCCGCCCATGCTCTCGGGGCCGGTGGCAGCATAGTACATAGTTATGCCGTCGGCAAGCAGGAACGGGAAATTCTGTGATATGTCACCGGCGTTGAGACCTGTGAGCGATGTGGGGGCCGACCAGCTGTCGCCGAGTTTGTCGGAATAGGCAAGACGGAGAGACGTAGCAGATGTGCCGTCGCCTTTCGCTGTTGCAGGTATTGCTAGATAGCGCTTGTTGGCAAGTTCGTTCTCGTAGATGGTGGCGCCGGCAGGGTCGGTGGTGTGGTATGTGCTGGAATATGTGTCTATGCGCCCGCTCTCGCTACTGAGCCGAATGGCACTGAGAGCAGCATCCTTGTCCACCACAACACTGTCTATGATGACTATCCGCTCTGTTGCCCGCAACCTGATGACACCCTGCTGAGCGAGGCGTAGCTGCTGCTCAAGGGCTGCTGTTGGCTGACGTTTGCGCTGCAAAGCAGCAATTTCGGTAGTCAGCAACTCCTCGGCACGGCTGAAATCATAGACTGCAAAAGCTGCCCGGACCTGTTCTTCCACAGGCACGGCAGGAGCCTTTGTCGCTGCACGACGGCGCTGTGCCGAAGAGGGCAACGCAACAGCAAGACAGCATATGAGGCACAAAATAGAAAAGTAATGATTTCGCATAGACAATGGATGAACTGCGGGAAGTGTACCCGCGGCGGCGAACCGCCGCAGGCGCACACTGGGTTAGCGTGAGAGGTATTCGTGCATAGCAGCGGCAGCACGGCGTCCGTCACCCATAGCAAGGATGACTGTTGCACCGCCGCGGACAATGTCGCCGCCGGCAAAGATCGTCGGGATATTGGTCTGCATGCCGTCGTTGACCACGATGGTGTTCTTGCGACCGAGCTCCAGGCCCTCAATGCTGGTGGGAACGATGGGGTTGGGTGATACACCTACGGCTACGATAGCCTGGTCTATATCAATGGTTTCGGTAGCTCCTGGGATAGGCTGAGGCGAACGACGTCCGCTGGCATCGGGCTCACCGAGCTCCATCTTCTGCAACACTACGGCACGGACGTTGCCCTTGTCATCTGCCAGATATTCGATGGGGTTATGCAGCGTCAGGAACTCAATGCCCTCTTCCTTGGCATGCTTCACCTCCTCCAGACGTGCTGGCATCTCGGCTTCACTGCGGCGGTAGGCGATGAACACGCGTTCGGCACCAAGCCGCTTGGCTGTGCGGCAGGAGTCCATTGCGGTGTTACCGCCACCTACTACCATCACATGCTTGGCACGATGTATGGGCGTGTCGGTCTCGGGGTTGGAGGCGTCCATGAGGTTGACGCGCGTGAGATATTCATTGGATGACATTATGCCCTTGAGGTTCTCACCTGGGATGTTCATGAAGTTGGGTAGACCAGCGCCTGAGCCGACAAATATGCCATTAAAGCCCTGCTGCTCAAGTTCCTCAACAGTGATGGTCTTGCCAATGATGCAGTCCTTGATGAAGGTGACGCCCATCTTGCGCAGGCCGTCAATCTCAACATCAACGATGGCATTGGGCAGACGGAATTCGGGGATGCCATACTTGAGCACACCACCAATCTCATGCAGGGCCTCGAAAACAGTGACTTCGTAACCTAACTTGGCCATATCGCCTGCAAAGGATAAACCCGATGGGCCAGAACCGATGACAGCAATCTTCTTGCCGTTGGCAGGAGCACACTGGGGAATGGAGACATTACCACTCTCACGCTCGTAGTCTGCAGCGAAACGCTCGAGATAACCGATGGCTACTGCCTCACCGCCTGTCTTGACATGAATGCATTGAGCCTCACACTGCTTCTCCTGCGGACAGACACGACCACAAACAGCAGGCAAAGCGGACGTTTGCTTAAGCACGCTGGCTGCACCAAGGATGTTGCCGCGTTCGATGTTCTTGATGAAAGAGGGGATATTGATGTTCACAGGGCAGCCTTCCATGCATGACGGCTTTGCACAGTCGAGACAACGACGAGCCTCGGCTTGTGCCTGCTCAAGTGTCAGGCCCTGGTTGACTTCCTCTGTGCGTGTCGTTGCGCGGTAGACAGGATCAAGCTCTGTCATCTTGACGCGCGGAATGGCGGTGCGTTCTTTGCCCTTCAAGGCAGCGCGAAGCTCGACACGCCAAGGAGCGTTGCGGTCAGTTAAAGACCCACCCTCAATTGCTTCTGTGGAGGGAATAGGCTGCGCGTTAGCTTTTTCTTGATTGTCAGAGGACTGGTCTTCCCCACCCTCACAAGAGGGGTTGGTGACGGGTCTCTCCATCGCCTCCATCTCTTCCTGCTTGAACGCCGTCATGCGTGAGAGCATCTCGTCGAAGTCAACCTCATGGCCGTCGAACTCAGGGCCATCGACGCAGACGAAGCGTGTCTTGCCGCCCACAGTGATACGACATGCGCCACACATACCTGTGCCGTCAACCATAATAGTGTTCAATGAGACATCTGTGCTGATACCGTATTTCTTTGTCAGCAAGCAGCAGAACTTCATCATTATTGCTGGCCCGATAGCGAAGACCTTATCAACCTTCTCGCGCTGAATGACCTGCTCTATTCCCACTGTGACAACACCTTTCTGGCCATAAGAACCATCGTCTGTCATGATGATAACCTCATCAGAGTGCTGACGCACTTCGTCTTCTAATATAATAAGGTCCTTGCTGCGTCCTGCCAGCACGCTGACAACACGATTGCCGGCAGCCTTCAGAGCCTTGATGATGGGCAACATGGGAGCTACGCCGACACCACCGCCGGCACAGACCACGGTTCCAAAGTTCTCGATATGAGTGGCCTTGCCCAATGGACCCACGACGTCAGTTATCTCGTCACCAACATTAAGGTCACAGAGCTTGGTGCTACTCACACCCACCTTCTGGACTACAAGTGTTATGGTGCCTGCCTGCACGTCGGCATCGGCGATGGTCAGAGGCATGCGTTCGCCTTTCTCGCCCACACGAACGATGACGAAGTGGCCTGCTTTGCGCGCTTTGGCGATAAGTGGCGCCTCCACGACAAGCTTATATACTTTTTCTGAAAACTGTTCTTTTGCTACAATCTTATTCATGTGTTGTGATGATTTAGTGTTTGTGTATGTGTTGTGTAGACTGGATATTAGTCGATGATGTCGAAACTTGTGTAAGGCTGCAAAGCGGCTGGGATGCGTATGCCGTTTTCAGTTTGGTTGTTCTCCAAGAGGGCAGCCACGATGCGTGGAAGAGCCAATGCAGAGCCATTCAGCGTGTGACACAGTTCTGGCTTCTTGGAGCCTTCAGGACGATAGCGGCATTTGAGGCGATTAGCCTGATATGTGTCGAAGTTTGACACGGAGCTCACCTCAAGCCAACGCTTCTGTGCCTCACTGTAGACTTCGAAATCGTAGCAGATAGCACTCGTGAAGCTCTGGTCGCCGCCGCAAAGACGAAGTATGCGATACGGCAGTTCGAGCTTCTGCAACAGCCCTTCGACATGCTGCAACATCTCCTTGTGGCTCTCACGGCTATGCTCAGGTGTATCGATACGCACAATCTCCACTTTAGAGAACTCATGCAGGCGGTTGAGGCCTCGCACATCCTTGCCGTAGGAACCAGCCTCACGGCGGAAACACTGTGTGTAGGCACAGTTCTTGATGGGCAGGTCTTTCTCTTCAAGGATGACGTCGCGGTAGATATTTGTCACAGGCACCTCGGCAGTGGGGATGAGATAGAAGTCATCCACCTCAGCATGGTACATCTGTCCCTCCTTGTCTGGCAGCTGTCCTGTTCCGTAGCCGCTGGCCGCGTTGACCACCGTTGGAGGCATAATCTCGGTATAGCCGGCCTTGCGGGCCTCGTTGAGGAAGAAATTAATCAGTGCACGTTGCAACTGTGCGCCCTTACCTATATATACTGGGAAGCCAGCGCCAGTGATCTTCACACCGAGGTCGAAGTCGATGAGGTTGTATTTCTTCGCAAGTTCCCAGTGCGGCAGGCGTGCTGTCTCGACAACAGGATTGGCTGTCCAGTTGCCTACGGTGTCGCCTGACTGACAGTCACGCAGATTGGATTTCACCACGACATTATCTTCTGCTGCCCTACCCTCCGGCACTTCGTCATAAGGGATATTAGGGATTTGACAAAGTTGTTCAGTGAGCTTCTTCTGGGCCTCATCCATAGCGGCCTCCAAAGCTTTGGCGCGTTCCTTCATTTCTGCAACAACAGCCTTGGCATTCTCTGCCTCCTGACGCAAGCCCTGCTTCATCAGCGCCCCTATCTCTGCAGCTTTCTGTTTGCTCTCAGCCAGCAGTTTGTCCAACTGCTGCTGTGCCTCACGCCGCTGACGGTCGGTGGCCTGCACTGCAGCAATAGCCTCAGCAGCACCACTGAAATGTTTCTTCTCCAAGCCACGAATGACGCGCTCTGTTTCCTCGTTAATGAGTTTTAGTGTAAGCATGTTAT
The DNA here is from genome assembly GCA_905233465.1 of uncultured Bacteroidaceae bacterium. Lineage (GTDB taxonomy): Bacteria > Bacteroidota > Bacteroidia > Bacteroidales > Bacteroidaceae > Physcousia. The sequence continues at coordinate 54,213 of CAJOEI010000004.1, forward strand.
TATCTTTTTTTTGTCTTTATTATATCGAATAGGTATCCACCCTTGATGAATATTGCACCGTTAGCGGAACGTCCAAATGGGTCCTTCTTGCCGTTATTGAACATATCAGACAGGGCAAAATAGTATCTTCCCTCAAGGGTGAAATGACCAATTATGGTGTTTATCTCCATTCCCAATCCACCCGTGAGTCCATAGTCAAACTTGCGCTCAACAACTTTGCCATATTGGGCTGTAACTTGGTTGGGGCGCAACAGGAGGTTCATTGTCGTCCATTCCCCAGAACGATGTTCGGTCTCACTTAAGTAATACCCGACCTGTGGGCCGGCACATAGGAATACCATAGCCGTTTTGCCCCACGCCAGTCGGGCAAGTATGGGAACTTGAACGTACTTAATATTGCGGCTATACTTGTCGTCGCTGGTCTCTATGAGTTCCTTCCAACCCATGTTGGCGTAGTTGACCTCTGCCTGAATGGCACAATATGCCGAGAAATATTTTTCACAGGTGTAGCGGAATGTGAGGCCAAATGTCTCACCGCCCTTCCACGTCTGCTTGATTGTCGGACTGAAGTCCACGCGGTTGAGCAGATATCCGCCATTGATGCCGATAGCAAAGTCGTTACGCAACTCCCCAACCTGTGCACTGGCGCAGATGGGAATGGCAAGTGTCATGGCAAGGACGAGAGGCCTGAACATCATTCCGTGCGTTTAAGCACCTCTATTTTTCCGTCTTGAGTGAAATGCACAAATTCAACACATTCGTTGACGAATCCACTGCCCTTCTCTATCTGATGGAAGATTATCGGATTCTGGAGGGCATGGTAAGGCACATCCGCCAGCCTATCCTCAAAGGTGTTGGCAAACAGAGATATACCTTGAAGGAAATACATCGTCAAGTCAAATCCCATAAGGCCATATCGCGGAAAGGTGTTAGCCATTGACTTATTGAACCACTGCTCGAAGGTGTGCTCAAGTTGTTGCGTCACCGGATTGTCAGAATTGCGATAGAACGGCGTGAAGATGAAAGTGTCAAACTGATGAAAATCACGTTTCAACTGCTGAAGATACGTCTGCCAGGCAGGAAAACCGATAAGGCTGATCTGGCATTCAGGATTCTTCTGCTGGAATTTCTTCAGCTTTGGCAAGAACTTGGTCAGCGCCTTGTTGCTGGGCGAATTCAGGATTACCAGATTCTTACGCTGTGTGTTAAAAGCCTGTAAGTAATCCAGCTCATCGCCGTCACATTCCAATTGTCTGAGGAAAACACCGTCGCGACCAAGATGATAGCGCAATGCATTGGCAAACGCTATGCCCTCTTCATTCTGATCGTATGTATCTACAACAATGTAGTTACAGTCAAAAAGTTCCTTTCGGATAAAGTCCGCAGCCGCTGCATGTAGAGTGTCACGCGGTGCCGTGACCACAAACTGACGTGGGCGACAAGGCAGTTGTGCTGTCACTGTGGTGAAAGGCTGCACAAGCCTGATGCCATTGATGTTGCAGTAATCTGACAAGGTGACCAACTGGGCGCCATCGAGGGGACCGAATATTACATCACATGCTGCCAAGCTGCGTGACGCTATCAACGAATCCATCTGCATGGCAGTGCGGCCACAGTCATGCACCTCAACATCCACAAACAGACCCTCACGGCGCAGGCTGTCGACTGCCAGCAACACGCCCTGATAGAATTCAACCATCTTCGGGCCGCGTGTTGATTGTTCCTTCAGGGGAAGCACCACGCCGAGATGAATATGTGTCTGCTCCTTGAACTGCTGAGCAGCCACATCCTCCACAGACATGGCCGATGCCAGCAGCAGAGCTATGGCGGAGGTACGCAGCCGGTCAAGCGAACGAACCAGCATCTCGTCTTTCAGTATTCCACGGAATGCCAGATAACAGAATATTGCCGCCACAGCTGGCAAAGCGGCCCATGTCGTTGGCATAAAGGAGGCATCAAAACGTTCCTTGAGCATGAATGCGAAGAATGCATAAACTCCGTACCAAGCCAACAATAATATGCAAGCAAGGATGGCCACTCTGCTCTGAACAAGGCGTGCACGATAGATGAAGATATCCATGAGCACTATCACACTTGTCAGGACAAGTATAGCGAACAGGGCCCACGGTGTGAACAGATGCGTTCCCTGTGCCTGTGCTGCCAACACAGGCGCTGCTCCAATTTGCCCCACGGCAATCTGTGGCGGCTGGTAGGCCCATAGATTGAACAATGTGGCTGCCGTCTCACCATCACCGTTGACAAACGAGCCGATGGGCAAGCACAGACACGCCACAGTACATGCCGCTGCCAGAAGGAGGTAAACCGTCTGGATGCGCTGAATCATAATTCTTCGTCGTCGCTCTCCTTAGCGGGATTGCGGAAATAGATCTTCCCGTCGATGAATTCCTGTGTTGCAATGAGGCTGGGCTTTGGCAGCTTCTCATAGAAACGGCTGATCTCTATCTGCTCCCTGTTCTCAAACACCTCATCGAGGTTGTCACTTGTGGATGCAAACTCCTGGAGTTTCTTGGACAGCTCCACCTTGAGATCACTGCTGATCTGGTTTGCGCGTTTAGCGATGATGGCAACGCTCTCGTAGATGTTGCCTGTGTCTTCGCATAAGTTCATGACATCACGTGTCACGGTGTTTACGGGTGCATTAGTTTTCTTGTAATCCATGATGATTATTTTAAATATTTTTCAATTCAATAATTAACTCTTTCTATTTCAATCATCTAAGGGCTGGCCTTTTACGGCCTTCTCGCTCTTTGTCAGATATGTGCGGGCCTCCTTGAGATATGCTGACTCCGGAAACTCATTAACGAAGCCATAGTACTCATCTATCGTCTGGCGGAAGCGCTCAACACGTTTCTCCTCAATGCTCTGTCGAGCAAGATGATAGCGCGACCGCAACACAAGGATGCTCAGCTGCTCGCGTTTCTCTGTCGAGGCATACGGGAAATCGCGCAAAGCATTCTCCGCAGTGACGATGCAGGCTTCATAGTTCGAGCCGCCATAGCTGCAGTTGATCACGTATGACCCTAAATTGTAATACAGTTGAGCTGCGAGTACCTCTTTCTGCACAAGATGATCCTGCAACTTGAAGATCATATCCTGAGTCTGCTCTCGCAGCGTGGTGTATGGATAAGCATCCAGAAAACCTTGCAACTCAGCTATGGCCCTGTTGGTGGTACTCTGGTCCAGACGGGGATCGGGCACATTGTCATACAGCGCCTTACCTGAATAGTATCTGGCCTGCTCTACGAATATGCCGCGCGGATAGCTCTGATAGTATTTCTTGAATGTCTGGGCTGCAGTCTCCAAATCGCCTGCATGATAGGCACTCAGCCCAGCCATATAGAGGCACTCCTGAGCGTTACCCGAACCCTTCATGGCAACAACAAGGTCCGTGAAGAGCTCTGTGGCACGAGTGTACTGCCCCATCGTATAACATGATTTTGCCAGCTCATATTTGTACTCGGCATCGGCATATTTGGTGGCAGTATAATATTCTCCGCACCCAGCCATCGCACATAGCACCACAAGTAGGCAAACTATTTTATGCTTCATCTAATAATATTTGTTCCAATGAAAACGGCTGCAAAATTACATGTTTCTGATGAAACTGCCAAAAGCTACAACTATTTTTAAGAGAAAAACACCCTTTAACCATTAAAAAACACTAAACTTTTCAACTTTATGCGTAACTTTCAACTCTCTGCTTTCAACTTTCAACTTTATTGTCTTACCTTTGCCCTCGCAATGCCAGATTTTCATCTAATATCAAAATACTCGCCAACGGGCGACCAACCCGAGGCCATCGCACAGCTTGTCGATGGCCTGCGAGCCGGAGCACCGGCACAGACACTGCTTGGCGTGACAGGGTCTGGCAAGACTTTCACCATAGCCAACGTCATTGCGGCGATGAACAAGCCCACGCTGATTCTCTCGCACAACAAGACTTTGGCCGCACAGCTCTACGGCGAGATGCGTAGTTTCTTCCCCGAGAACGCGGTGGAGTATTATGTCTCTTACTATGACTACTACCAGCCTGAGGCTTACATACCTCAGACTGACACGTATATCGAGAAAGACCTGGCCATCAACGACGAAATAGACAGGTTGCGGCTGGCTGCGACATCATCGTTGCTTTCAGGGCGTCGCGATGTGGTAGTAGTGAGTTCGGTGTCGTGCATCTATGGCATGGGCAACCCGGCTGCATTCTATGAGAGCGTTATAGAACTGCAACGCGGCAAACTGTTGGACCGCAACATGTTGCTGCGTCGGCTCAACGACTCGCTCTATACGCGCAACGACCTCACATTGGGCCGCGGCGAATACCGCGTGAAAGGTGACACGGTGGATGTCTTTCTCGCCTATAGCGACAATCTGCTGCGCATAACCTTCTGGGACGACGAGATAGAGTCGCTCGAAGAGGTCGACGCCCTCACGGGAAGACGCATAGCATCATTCGAGGATTACAAGATCTACCCTGCCAACCTTTTCATGACATCCAAGGAACAGACGATGTCTGCCGTGCATCAGATAGAAGATGATCTGGCGGAACAAGTCCGTCTGTTTGAGGAGGATGGTAAGATGCTCGAAGCCAAGCGTCTGCACGAACGCGTGACATACGACATGGAGATGATTCGCGAGCTGGGCCATTGTTCGGGCATCGAGAACTACAGCCGATACTTCGACGGCCGTCCGGCTGGAACGCGTCCCTACTGCCTGCTGGACTTCTTTCCCGAAGACTATCTGCTTGTCGTAGACGAGAGTCATGTCAGCGTACCGCAGATTGCCGCTATGTATGGCGGCGACCGCGCACGCAAGACCAATCTCGTCAGATATGGCTTCCGCCTGCCCGCTGCAATGGACAACAGGCCCCTGCGATTCGATGAGTTCGAGGCTCTGACGCATCAGGTCATCTTCGTCTCGGCCACACCTGCCGACTATGAGCTGGCAAAAAGCGAAGGCGTGGTGGTTGAACAGGTCATCCGTCCCACGGGACTGCTTGACCCTGTGATAGAAGTGCGCCCCACAGCCAATCAGGTTGACGACCTCATGGAAGAAATCATGCAACGCAGCGAGGCCAACGAACGCACGCTTGTTACAACACTGACCAAACGTATGGCCGAAGAGCTGACGGAATATCTGCTCAACAACGGCATACGCGCCAACTATATCCACAGTGATATCGACACACTGGAGCGAGTTCGCATCATGGATGCTTTGCGAGCAGGAGAGTTTGACGTGCTTGTCGGCGTCAATCTGCTGCGCGAGGGCCTCGACCTGCCGGAGGTGTCGCTGGTGGCCATACTCGATGCCGACAAGGAAGGCTTCCTGCGCAGCCATCGCTCGCTGACACAAACCGTTGGACGAGCTGCACGCAACATACACGGCAAAGCCATCATGTATGCCGACAGCATCACACCGTCAATGCAGCAAACCATAGACGAGACCAACCGGCGACGCGAGAAACAACTGCAGTACAATGACAAACACGGGATAACTCCCACTCAGATCAACAAGGCCAGAACAATGACTGACCTGGTGGCTGCATCACAACAACAGGCCACACAGCATGACAAACGTGCATACATCGAGCCCGAACAGCCAATGCTCATCGCTGCCGAAGAGGAGGCTGAGTACCTCACGCCAGCAGAACTGCGACAACGCATCGAGACGCTACGTCGCCAGATGCAGGACGCTGCCAAGAAACTCGAGTTCATCACTGCAGCACAACTGCGCGACCAGATGCTCACGCTGATGACCCGATTAGACGAAGCCTGACACATACTAACAGCAAACTATCAACACACAAATATCATGCAATCAGACAGTATCGTAATCATCCCCACTTACAACGAGAAGGAAAATATTGAAAATATCATTCGTGCCGTAACAGGGCTGCAGGAGCACCGTTTCGACATCCTGGTCATCGACGACGGCTCGCCAGACGGCACCGCAGATATCGTCAAGCGCCTACAGCAGACCCCAGAGCTATCCGAACGCCTGCATCTGGTGCAACGCAGCGGCAAACTGGGACTCGGCACAGCATACATCGCAGGCTTCCGTTGGGCCATAGAGCACAAGTTCGATTATATCTTCGAGATGGACGCTGACTTCAGCCACGCTCCCGCCGATCTGCCGCGACTGCTCGCCGCCTGTCGCGACGAGGGCTACGATATGTCTATCGGCTCACGCTATATATCTGGTGTCAACGTCGTCAACTGGCCTATGGGACGCGTACTCATGTCGTACTTCGCATCCAAATACGTGCGCATAGTCACAGGCATTGACATACACGATACCACTGCCGGTTTCGTATGCTATCGCCGACAAGTGCTCGAAACCATTGACCTCGATGCCATCCGATTCAAGGGCTATGCCTTCCAGATTGAGATGAAGTTCACTGCCCATCAATGCGGATTCAAGATCAAGGAGGTGCCCGTCATCTTCGTCAACCGCGAACTGGGCACAAGCAAGATGAGCGGCGGAATATTCTCTGAGGCTGCATTTGGTGTGCTGCGCTTGCGTTGGGACGGATGGTTCCGCAAGTACCCAAAGAAAAGCGAAACAACGCACTAATTCACAACAAAATAACAGAACAGTGTAAAAGATGTGCTTGAATGATATTATCTATGTCAGTGACGGGCGCATCCGTCGAGCCGACATAACTATCTCTGGCGGCCTCATCGAGCATATCGCCGACCGCGAGGAACTTGACACAGCGAGTTTTGTGTCAGGTGCTATGCCTGAGGGCAGTAGCTTGCTTCTGCCTGGCATCATCGACGAACACGTCCACACCCGTGAGCCCGGACTGACGCATAAAGGCAACCTCGACAGCGAGACTCATGCCGCAGCAGCCGGAGGCGTGACGACAATCATGGACATGCCCAACGTGGTGCCACAGACCACAACGCTCGAAGCCCTGGATGAACGCTTCTGCCTCGGCCGACAACACGCATTTGTCAACTACAGCTTTTATTTTGGCGCCACAAACAGCAACGCACATCTCCTGACACAACTGGACCCCGCACGCGTGCCTGCCGTGAAGCTCTTCATGGGCAGCAGCACCGGTGGCATGCTTGTCGACCACGGCCAATCCCTGCATGATGTCTTTAGCCTCTCGCCGCTGCCAATAATGGCGCACTGCGAGGACAGCTCTATCATCAGTCGCAACATGCAGCGTGCCAAGGAGTTGTATGGCGACGACCCCGATATCACCCACCACGCCGAGATACGTTCGCGCGAGGCATGCCTGACCTCTACACGCTTAGCCATACAGATGGCCACGCAGACGGGAGCACGCTTGCACATAGCACACGTGTCGACAAAGGACGAGATAGAACTGATTCATGATTCACAAGCTACAAGTCAGGCCACTATAACCCTCGAAGCATGCCTGCCACACCTGCTCTTCACCGATGCCGACTACGAGCATCTGGGCACTGCTGTCAAATGCAACCCGTCAGTGAAGACGGCTGCAGACCGACAGGCATTGAGAGAAGCGCTGGCAGACGGCCGCATCACATGTGTAGCCACCGACCACGCTCCACATCTGCCGACAGAGAAAACTGGCGGCTGTGCACGCGCAGCATCTGGCATACCAATGATTGAGTTCTCGCTTGTATCCATGCTTGAGCTTGTGGACAAGGGGGTGCTGTCGCTGCCACGCATGGTGGAAGTGATGTGTCATGCTCCCGCCAAACTGTTCTCCATTCGCGACCGCGGATTCATCCGCGAGGGCATGCAAGCCGACCTCGTCATCGTTCGCCGCCACCCCTGGACGCTCACCGCCGACAACATCCACAGCTTGTGTGCATGGAGTCCGCTCACAGGGCATCGCTTTGCCTGGCAGGTGGCACAAACCTACTGCAACGGCCGCCTTATCTACGACAACGGCATCTTCGCACAAGACAATAGCCACGCACAGAGTCTGACCTTCCAGCGCTAACTTTTCATCGTTAACGTCCTTCGTCAAATCGTCAAATTGTATAATTGTCCAATTGTAAAATGTCATCGCCTCTTGCATCTCCAATATTCCATAGATGAGGTAGAGCCTTACATCAACTGGCTATATTTCTTCCACACGTGGGGCTTTGAATCTCGTTTTGCCGCCATAGCCAACATCCACGGCTGCGACGCTTGTCGCGCCATGTGGCTTGCCAGCTTCCCCGAAGCCAGTCGCGGCAAGGCAGCTGAGGCCATGCAGCTACATAAGGAAGCACAACGCCAGCTGCGCGCGCTTGCTGCCGATGGATGTCACACGCACGCCGTGGTGCAGATTCATGAATGCTACTCCAATGGCGACGACATAGTGCTCAACAACGCCGTCCTATGTTTCCTACGACAACAACGGCCACCATATCTCTGTCTGGCAGACTACGTGCGGCCTATGGCTGCCGATGCTGCGCCCGACCACATCGGACTGTTCGCCACATGCGCCGATGCCGACATCGAACAGCGCTATGCCGGCGAGGACGACTACCGACACTTACTGTGCCAGACGCTGGCCGACCGCTTGGCAGAGGCCACTGCCGAACTGCTGCATCTACAGGTGAGGAAACAAATCTGGGGCTATGCCCCTGACGAACACCTGTCGATAGCCGAGCTCCACGCAGAGCACTTTCAGGGCATACGCCCAGCCGTTGGCTACCCTTCCCTACCGGACCAGAGCATTAATTTCGACCTCGACCGCATACTTGACTTCGCATCTATCGGCATAACGCTCACACAGAGCGGAGCCATGCGTCCTCATGCCGCCGTCAGCGGACTGATGCTGTCGCACCCCGAAGCCCGCTATTTCAGCATAGGGCCCATAGGCGACGATCAGCTCAACGACTATGCCCGCCGACGCCACATGGACCTCGACAAGCTGCGACCATTCCTGAACTTATAAGTGGATTGTGGAATATATTCACCCTCTCGACTGCAAAGCCTCTGACCTGCCCGAGCGCTTCACCTATCCTTTCCGCTACGAAGCACATCCTCTGTGCCGCCGCGCAGCACAGATAGTCCAGCTGCGTCCCGAATTGGCCGCTCTCAACGAGGGTAAGATGTTTGGCGTCCTTGTGTGCCGGCGAGACGATGCTGTATATTTCCTTGCAGCATACTCTGGCCAACTCAATGGCAACTATGCCCATCCATGGTTTGTGCCACCCGTGCTGGACTACCTCCAGCCCAATGGGTATTTTCTCACACAACAGCAGCACATCATAAGCTTCAACCAACGCGTTAACAAAATACTACATTCTTCTGATTATCAAAACGCTTTGCAGCTAAGACAAAAGCTATTATCCGAACGCCAGCAAGCCATTGACGCAGCACGGCAGGCATACATTCGCGGCAAACAGGAGCGCGATGCAGCTCGTCTCAACGGCACATCAGGCAGCTCATCGGACAAGACGCTCATACTCCAGAGCCAGCACCAACGTGCCGACATTCGCAGGGCAACACGACTGCACGAAGAAGCCCTGAAACAGATACAGTCAAAGCTTGATGCCTACGACAGCGAACTGCAGGAGCTCCGCAACCAGCATCGCCACCTCAGCGAGGCACTGCAGCAATGGCTGTTCGACAACACACGTCTTCTCAATGCCGAAGGCAACCAGTTGAGCGTGACACAGATCTGGGCCAGACGAGCCGCATCCACCAACTCTAACAGTCCTATCCCCAGCGGCGCTGGCGAATGCTGCGCACCCAAGCTGCTTCACGCTGCCTACAGCGAGGGGTTGCAACCGATAGCAATGGCCGAATTCTGGTGCGGGCCGTCGTCGGCCGACGGCTTGCGGCACACAGGAGAGTTCTATCCCGCATGCCAACGCAAGTGCCGACCAATACTGCAGCACATGATGCATGGCCTCAACGTTATGCCCGACCCTGCCATCCACTATGACACACCCACCGAGCCGCTGAGCATTATCTGGCAGGACAGCCATCTGGCCGCAATCTACAAACCCACAGGATGGCTCAGCATCCCCGGCACAGACAACCAACCTAACGTCCTTGACGAGGCGCGGCGCATCTGGCCCGAGGCGCAAGGCAGCATCATTGTCCACCGGCTGGATCAAGATACATCAGGCATCATGCTCATTGCAAAGACTGCCCGCGACCACAACCTGCTGCAACGACAGTTTGAGCGACGCGAAGTCAGCAAGCGATACGTTGCGATATTGGAACAGCAGCCAGCAGCATTGCAACGTCCTGGCGACGAGACAATAATCTCACTGCCATTATCACCCTGCCGCGACGACTTGCCACGACAGCATGTGGACCTGACACACGGCCACGAAGCTACATCGCGCATCCGTCTGCTGTCGGCATCACCACAAGAGGTGCGCGTGGAGATGTTCCCCCTCACGGGCCGCACACACCAGCTGCGCCTGCACGCCGCATCACAACAGGGCTTAAATGCGCCCATACGCGGCGACCGTCTCTACGGACACATTGCCGATCGCCTCTACCTGCATGCCGAAGAGATTTGTTTCCATCATCCTGCAACAGGCGAAATGATGTCTCTTTCCGTGCCTTGTCCATTCTAAACCAAGCAATTATTCGGACAATACTACATATTCCTCCAGTGATTATTGCTGCATCATCCGGGCATTTCTTTGAGTCCACGCACATGGACTCTTGAGTCCACGCACATGGGCTCATGAGTCCACGCACATGGGCTCATGAGTCCATGTGCACGGACTCAAAGAAATGTGCGGATGTTGAACAATTAACATCAAGAGGATGCACCTCCAACGACAAGGGGATGTGTACCTATCGTCAAGAAAATGAGCATCTTCCGACGACAAAAGTGTACATACTATAAATGCTACCGCACCTGCTTCTAAATGAGCCGATGCGGTAGCATATTTTTGGTTTATGGATTTGCTTCTTTAGTTATGCATCCATCCTTCAGTCGAGGTAGTTGGTGTACTTGAATCGCTTGATGCTCTTCTTTGGCGTCTTCTCGAATTCCGTGGGCATGAGGTGAATGGCATGCACACGTGCGTAGGATGGGACGATGAGGTTGAGCTGCTGACGATTCTCCTCCATCTTGTCTTGGAGCTGTGACGGTGTGAGATGTGCCTTGGCAACATCATCCGGATCAGCATAGACCAGACCGTGCAGCTGTTCACCCTTCTGGATGACAACACACTCGGTGACAAACGGCAGCGACGAGAGCTTGTCCTCAATCTCCTCGGGATAGATGTTCTGTCCGTTGGCACCAAGCAGCATATTCTTGGAGCGACCTTTGATGAAGACATTGCCGGATGCATCAATAATGCCCAGGTCACCGGTGTGATACCATCCATCCTTGTCGAGCGTTGCTGCTGTGGCTTCGGGGTTGTGGTAGTAGCCGAGCATGACGTTGGCGCCGCGGGCGAGTATCTCACCAGGAACATGCTGCGGGTCGTGGCTGTCGATGCGCAGTTCCATGCGCGGCACAGCGCGTCCGCACGAGCCCTGGACAAAGGTGTGGTAGTCGGAGTATGCCAAGATGGGTGCACACTCTGTAGCGCCATAGCCTACGGTATAGTTGAAACCTATGCCCTGCAGGAATATCTCAATATCCTGATTCATGGCAGCACCACCAACGATAATCTCATAGAAATTGTCGCCGAAGGCTTGCTGCATCTTGCGGCGTATTTGCATCTTTATCCTATCACGCAGGAAAGGCGTCATCAGCGCGAGTCGCATGGCAGGAGCCTGAATCTTCGGGAAGATGGCCTTGCGCACAATCTTCTCAATGATAAGCGGCACGGAGATGACGATACGGGGTTTGATCTCCGCCATGCTCTTGAGCAGCACAGCTGGCGAGGGAGTCTTGGTGAGGAAATAAACATGCACGCCGTGCATGAACTCGAAGAGGAACTCAAACGCCATACCATACATGTGGGCCATAGGCAGCAGCGAAACTACTTTGTCGCCAGCCTTAATCTCATTGCCCAGCACCTCTACAGCAAACTGATAGTTGCTCCACAGCGCACGGAACGGAATCATCACGCCCTTGGAACTGGATGTTGTACCGCTGGTGTAGTTGAGCACAGCCATCTCCTCGGGGTCGTCCTTGTAATATGATATGTGCTTCGCACGGAAGTTCATCGGGAACTTCTCACCAAAGAGTCGGTTGAGGTTCTCGCGCGCGTACCTTACTTTATCAGTGCGTGCCACAAGAATCTTGTATTCGTCGTTGCTGTTTGAGAACACGCCCTCCAGTCCTGGCATCTTTTCTGCGTCGAGCTTTGGCCACACCTGATCGCCGACAAAAAGCAACTTGGCATCGGAATGGTTGACAAGGTCGTGAATCTGTTCGGGATGGAACTCATGGAGGATAGGCACAGCCACAGCACCGTATGTCACCGTAGCCAGAAAAGCTATACCCCATCGTGCGCTGTTGCGGCCACAGATAGCCACTTTGTCGCCGTGTTGCACACCCGAAGCCTCGAGAATGATATGCAACTTCTCGATGATGCGGGCTACATCCTTGAACTGATATGTGTGGGTGCCGTAGTCGGTCATTGCCGGCAGGTCCCAATGGTCATTAATACTTTGCTGTATACAAGCGTTGAAGCTCGGGATGGTCATATGTGATGTTGAAAGTTTAAAGTTGAAAGTTTAAAGTTTAGGGGTTAAAGAAGGAAAGAGAGGCATCGCAAAAATGCTCACTTTCGCTTTGCGTGTGCAAAGATAGGGCGTTTCCTGCACACGGGCAAGTGTTTTGTGCAAAAAAGTGTAAGCTTTCGGCCAAATAGGACAAAAGTGAGAAAGTTTTTCATCTTTTTGCGTCACAATAATCATAAAATACTTTATCTTTGCACGCGAATAGGCACATATCGCAAATTGCGTAGATTGTAAATCACAAATATAAATATGTATAGGACCAAGACATGTGGCGAGCTGCGGCTTGCCAACGCCGGCGAGACAGTGACTCTGGCCGGATGGGTGCAACGCACCCGCAAGATGGGCGGCATGACCTTCGTGGACGTGCGCGACCGCTATGGTATCACACAAATAGTGTGCGAAGAGGGCACACCATGCTTCGAGCAAGCCAACCTGTTGGGCCGCGAATGGGTGGTGCAAGTCACCGGCACCGTGGGCGAACGCTCCAGCAAGAACAAGAACCTGCCCACGGGCGACATCGAGATCACGGCATCGGAGCTGCGTGTGCTGAACGAGAGCGTCACGCCTCCCTTCACCATCGAAGACCAGAGCGACGGCGGCGACGACCTGCGCATGAAATACCGCTACCTCGACCTGCGCCGCACGCCTGTGCGCCGCAACATAGAGCTGCGTCACAAGATGACGATGGAGGTGCGCCGCTATCTCGACAGCCTTGGCTTCCTTGAGATAGAAACACCTATGCTCATTGGCAGCACGCCCGAGGGCGCACGCGACTTTGTGGTGCCTTCGCGCATGAATCCGGGGCAGTTCTATGCCCTGCCGCAGAGCCCGCAGACGCTGAAACAACTGCTGATGGTCTCGGGCATGGATCGCTACTTCCAGATTGTGAAGTGCTTCCGCGACGAGGACCTGCGTGCCGACCGTCAGCCTGAGTTCACACAGATAGACTGCGAGATGTCGTTCGTAACACAGGAGGACATCCTGCAGACTTTCGAGGGTATGGCCAAGCACCTCTTCCGCGAGCTGCGCGGCATAGAGCTCGAAGGCGCCTTCCCACGCATGACGTGGGCAGATGCCATGAAGTACTACGGCAGCGACAAGCCCGACACACGCTTCGAGATGAAGTTTGTGGAGCTGAAGGACATCTTCGCAGCAGCCCCCGGCTTCTCGGTCTTCGACGAGGCAACATACATCGGCGGCATCTGTGCCAAGGGGCAGGCCGTCTACACGCGCAAGCAGATTGACCAGCTGACCGACTTTGTCAAGCGTCCGCAGATTGGGGCCAAAGGACTCGTCTATGCCCGCGTGCAGGACGACGGCAGCGTGAAGTCGAGTGTCGACAAGTTCTATGGTCCCGAAGTGCTCAACGCCCTTAAGGCCGCAATGCAGGCCGAGCCCGGCGACCTCATCCTCATCCTCAGCGGCGACGATGCCATGAAGACCCGCAAGCAGCTATGCGAGCTGCGCCTGGAGATGGGTGCCCGCATGGGGCTGCGCGACAAGAACAAATTCTCACTGCTGTGGGTCATTGACTTCCCGATGTTCGAATGGAGCGAGGAGGAAGGCCGCCTCATGGCCACACACCACCCCTTCACACATCCGAAGGACGAGGATATTCCCCTGCTCGACAGCGACCCCGCAGCCGTGCGTGCCGATGCCTACGATATGGTGTGCAACGGCGTCGAAGTGGGTGGCGGCTCAATCCGTATCCACGACCCGGAGTTGCAGGACAAGATGTTCCGCATCCTGGGCTTCACAGAGGAACGCGCTCAGGAGCAGTTCGGCTTCCTGATGAATGCCTTCAAATACGGTGCACCGCCTCACGGAGGTCTGGCCTATGGTCTGGATCGCTGGGTGAGCCTCTTTGCAGGCCTCGACAGCATTCGCGACTGCATAGCCTTCCCGAAGAACAACAGCGGCCGCGACGTGATGCTCGACGCACCAGCACGTCTGGAACAAAAGCAGCTCGACGAGCTCTACCTGAAGATTGACATTCCACAGGCTTAGCACATCTCACTATGAAATCCTTTTTGCGAAAATTATACACCAGCAGCGCTGTCGCGACACTCGTCGCAGCAGCGTTGCTGGCTTCATGCTCAGAGAGCTTCGAAGAGCGTTGTCGCCGCGAATGCCGCGACTACTCGATGAAGCAATGTCCACGACAGCTGGACGAATGCACACGCCTCGACTCGATGGTGTTTGTTGACGAGCCGGTAGGCTTCAACTACTGGTACACCGTCAGCGGACGCATGGATGCAGACAGCATCTATGCCGACAGCCGTGGGGTGCAGGACTATCACGAGCAGCTGTTGCAGAGCGTGCGCTCGGACATCGGCCTGCGACAGTGCAAAGAACGCCATTTCACATTCACATACATCTACCGCTCCGCATCAACTGGCAAGATACTCATGGAGCAGGTCATTACCCCCGAAGACTACTGAACACATAAAAACTCCAATACATGAAGCGCCTCCTACTTTTCGTCATCGCATTGAGCGCAACGATGCTCACTGCACTGGCCGACAACAGAGTGATATACATGGACCAACTCACCAACGAGTTCTTACACTCTGCTGAAGAAGACCTGCATATCAAGTCGGCAACGCCATTCAGCGATGAAGGCATAGTGAATATCATCAACACCGACCATGCTGTTGTCATCCTCGACTCAGTGCGTCCCTCACAGGCCACACGCCTGCTGGCAGCACACGTGAAGATCAACGGCGCGAAGGCTGTGAATAACAACAACTGCCAGGTGAAGATGTACAACCGTGGAACCATCATCCTTCCTTACGGCACGAGCACCAAGCCGCTGACCATCTTCGAGGAGCCCAACTACGGAGGTGAGAGCACCAATGCCCTCACCGAGGGCCACAATGGCAGCGGCTACATGAAAGACCTGCCAAAGACATGGAACAACCGCATACGCAGCTTTAAGCTCAAGCGCGGATATATGGTCACCTTCGCATTGAAGGCCGCCGGACGCGGTTACAGCCGTTGCTTCATAGCCGACAAGGCCGACCTCGAAGTCAATGTGCTGCCTACGCTCATGGACAAGCACATCACCAGCTATCGCATCTTCAAGTGGTATGACACCAGCAAGGCCGGCATCGCCGACTATCTGGATGCTACCGTCTGTAGCAAACTGGGCGTGACAAGCACATTCACATGGGGTAAAGGAAACTCCATGTTGCCAGACGTGGAGGTTGTGCCCCACCACATCAAGGAGAACTGGCCAACAGCATCTGAACTGGGCAGCACCAACTACTCGCCGCACATGAAGACCAACAATGAGCCTATCAACAAGAGCGACGATGCGCCTACGGACCTGCCGACGATTCTCAGCAACTGGGAGAGTCTCATGGCCACGGGCATGCGTCTGTGCACACCATCGTCATGGGATGGCAGCGACTACTGGAACGCAACAGGTTTCCTTGCCGAGTTCCTCGACAGCATCGATGCCCGCGGTTGGCGCTGCGACATCATCGACCTCCACGGCTACTGGAACGAAGGCTCTTTCACCACCAACGTCAACCAATGGGCCAGCAAGTTCCAGCGCCCGGTGTGGATTAGCGAGTGGGTATGGGGTTCATCATGGGGACCAGCCGGCATCTTCGCTCAGGCTTCGAGCCGCGACAACCCGACTGCCGCTGACCTGCAGCTGAACAAGACTGTTGTGGGACGCATCCTCGAGAACCTGAATGCCAACAATGCTGTCGAGCGCTACTTCTACTGGAACGGCGAAGCCAATTGCTCGAAGATATATCGCGACGGCAGACTCACACCTGCCGGTGAATACTTCGCAACAATGAAGACACCACTGAGCTACACTGGTTACGGCAACTATGTCCCCAAGGTCTGGCGCCTGAACTCCCCAACGCTGAAAGGCACCTTCACGGCATCCAACGGCCTTATTAAGCTCACATGGGACAACCCCAATGGCGAGTTGGCAACGACCATCACGCTCGAGTGCCGCAAGGATGCAGGACAATGGCAGGCTATACAGCAGTACGACGGTTCGGAAAACGAGTCGAAGTCATCCTTCACCCTCACACAAGAGTTGACAGAAGCCGGCAACTACAGTTTCCGCGTGCACGAAGTGTCGTATGAGGGCAAGAATATCTACTCGAACATCATCCAGCAGAAGCTGGGCGGCAGCGAGGGCACAGCAGCTCTGCAATACGGCACCATCACCACCAAGGCTGCTGAGGTAAGCTACAACTACTTCATACATCCGTTTGACGAGCAGCCCGTGGTCATCACAGGCTGCCCCACCAACCACAACATGGCCGCAGGCATGGTGGACAACATCCTCACCATGAACCAGTCCAAGCAGAAATACAACTACTTCCAGTTCCGCCTCAACCGCTGGAAGAGCGATGCCTCAGTAGCTGCAAAGAACAACGAAGATGTCAACTACATTGTCGTTCCGGCAGGACGCGGCACTATCGGCAGCCTCAACTACGAAGCCGCATATCTGCCTGACAAGGTGGGCAAAGATGTCGTTGAAGTGACCTTTAGTCAGCCCTTTGCCGAGGCTCCCATCGTCTTTGCATCGCCCATGCTCGCCACGACAGGAGCATCCGCATGCATGTGGCGTGTGACGGACATCACTCCGCAGGGCTTCAAGCTGCAGCTGATGCAGGAGACATGCGTAACTTCGACACTGGCCTCACGCACAGTGTCCTATCTGGCCATCGAGCGCGGCACGACATCCGACGGCCACGGCACACTGTTCACCGTGCTGGATAGCGAACTCACCTTCAAGTCGGCCAACCAGCCCATCGACTTCGGTGCATCACTCACCGCCCCACGCGTGCTCGTGCAGCTGCAAAGCAACAACGGACAGTCGGCAGCCATGCTACGCATCGGCACCGTGACAGCAGAACAGGCCAGTCTCAAGTTGTCTGTAGACAAGAGCGATGCACAGCATCAGCCCTCATCGTCCAATCCAATCACAGAGCGCGTGGCAGCCATAGTGATGAGCACCGACCCCAACTACGATGCCATCCGTGACATCACCGCAAGCGGCACTCAGCAGACAGGTTCGAAACACATCTTCGACCTCAGCGGACGTCGACTGAACAACACCATGCTCAAGCCGGGAATATATATCATTGATGGACGCAAGGTGATGAAAACGAAATAACACCTCATCTTAATTCATAGAATAGGAAAAGGCGCGGCTTCACAGCCACGCCTTCCTTTATGTTTGTTTGGAAAGAAGTATATTGTTTGGAGATACGTTGTTAAGCCTCTGCAGGTGCCTCCTCTGTGGTGGTTTCACTTGCAGCAGCCTCAGCCTGGGCAGCAGCCTCGGCCTCAGCTTTCGCCATAGCCTCAGCAGCCTTCTTGTCGGCTACTTTCTTTGCGATCTCTTCGTTGGTCTTTTTCTCTGCATCGAGAGCTGCTGCTGCTGCAGCCTTCTTCTCGGCAGCGACCTTAGCCTCAACAGCTTGCAGACCCTTCTGACGGTCAGCCTTCCAAGCGTTGAACTTGATTTGTGCAGCAGCCTCGTCGAAAGCGCCCTTCTTCACGCCACCACGCAGGTGCTTCATCAGGTACACGCCCTCACGTGAGAGGATGTTACGCACGGTGTCTGTGGGCTGCGCGCCCGTCTCGACCCAATACAGAGCGCGGTCGAAGTTCAAATCTACAGTGGCAGGATTGGTGTTAGGGTTGTAGGTGCCAATCTTTTCTGTAAACTTACCGTCGCGCGGAGCTCTTACATCAGCAATCACGATGCTGTAGAAGGCATAGCCCTTACGTCCGTGACGCTGCAGTCTGATTTTTGTTGCCATAAAAAATTGATAATTATTAATATAGGTTTGAAACTCATGCTGCCAACTCGTGACAGCGGGCGCAAAGGTACGACAATCCTGTGAGTTGACAAAACGTTTCAACCTTTTTTTGCTGAAAAAAGTATGATAGCTATCATAGATAGCATCTATAGAGACTATAGTTCCTATAGAGTCTATAGTTTCTATAGCATCTATAGAGTCTATAGAGCCTATCTCATCTATTTCTCAAAATGTTGGTAGTCCTTCACCGTTCGCCATGCCCCACCCCATATAAAACCTCGCTCGCGGAACAGTCTATATGCCTTGTCGGACGTGTCTATCATGTACTTCTGTCTTGGACGTCGCCGCACGTATGGCTTGGCAGTGGCGGGCTCGACAGTTGTGGTGCCGTCGCGCCTGCGTCGCACACACGGGTTCTGCAGCGGATTGATGTCCACTGCCAAACCCATTGAATGCTTCGACAGTTTGGCACTGCCAGCCACGGTACGGTAGCAGAAGCACGACGTGTTGTTAGCTCGCATAGAGCGTTCATCATCAGCGTCAAAGTCATCGATGAGCCGAATAGATGCTATCGGATAAGCCTCTTCATACAGGTGACGGAATACATACAGCAGGTCGTCGGCTATCCGCTTGTTGCACACCATCTCACCAACATGTTCGCGCCCGTCATAGCCGATGTAACTCAGTCGCAGATAGCGTAGCTCGTCCAGATTGACATCGGCACCTTGCGGCAACGAACGTCCCTGCATGCGCGCCACAATGCTGTCGGGCAACGCCATAGCCTCGAAGCATCCTGCATGTGTAGAGGGATTGCCCGCCAGACAATGCGAAAGCAGGAGTGCGACCTGCAAAAAAAGATATGCCAAGTGCCCCATTGCAATAATTTTTGTGCAAAGTTATTACATGCTGAGGAAAAATCACTACTTTTGTCAGCGAAAAATGTGAAACAACTTCAAAAACACGTATATGTTACGAAAAATCCTTACTCTATCAGCCCTCACACTGGGCATCGGTGCATGGGCATGCACCAATCTCATCGTGGGACGCCGCGCCTCAGCCGACGGCTCAGTGATGATCACCTACAATGCCGACGACTACGGCTCCTACGGCTACCTGCATTTCTATCCCGCCGGACACCACGCACCGGGCACAATGCGCAAGCTCTATGACTACGAGACCAACAACTATCTTGGCGAGATACCTGAGGCAGAATACACATACGGCGTCATCGGACAGATGAATGACCAACAGCTGAGCATCATGGAGACCACCTTTGGCGGCCGCGAAGAACTCGTGGACACAACAGGACTGCTGGACTACGGCTCACTGATGTACCTCACACTGCAGCGTGCCAGCACCGCACGCCAGGCCATCGACGTGTGGACTTCGCTCGTTGAGACATACGGCTACCGCTCTGAGGGCGAGAGCATCACCCTGGCCGACCCCGAGGAGGTGTGGGTGCTTGAGATGATTGGTCGCGGTCCGGGCCGCAAGGGTGCCGTGTGGGTGGCACGCCGACTGCCCGACGACTGCATCACAGCACACGCCAACCAGGCACGCATCACCACCTTCCCGCTCAAGGACAAGAAGACATGCCTCTACTCCAAGGACGTCATCTCGCTGGCACGCGAACGCGGTTACTTCAGCGGCAAGGACAAAGACTTCTCGTTCCGCGATGCCTACGCCCCAAACGACTTCGGCGCACGACGCATCTGCGAGGCACGTGTGTGGAGCTTCTTCAACCACCACGCCGCTGGTATGGACCGTTATCTGCCTTATGTGCTGGGTGTTGACTCATGCACCGAGGAGATGCCGTGGTGCATACGTCCCGATGCTCCCGTCACACTGGTACAGCTGAAGAACGACATGCGCGACCACTTCGAGGGCACACCACTTGACATGACATCCGACATCGGGGCAGGCCCATACGAAATGCCCTACCGCCCCACCCCGCTCTACTTCGAGGTGGACAGCGTACGCTACTTCAACGAGCGTCCCATCTCCACACAGCAGACAGCCGTGACCTACATCGCCCAGATGCGTTCGTGGCTCCCCGCTTACATCGGAGGCATCATGTGGGTAGGCTGCGATGATGCCAATATGGTGCCCTACACACCGCTCTATTGCTGCATCAAGCGCAACCCCGAATGCTTCGACGAGAAGACTGCATCACCCTTCCGATTCTCGCTGCAAAGTGCCTACTGGCTGTCCAACGCACTATCCAACTTCGTCTACCCTCGCTACTCACAGCTCTTCCCCGAGCTGCAAAGAGCACGCGACATGATTGACCGTAACTTCGAGGACATCGTTGCCAGCACCGACACTAAAGCAGCAGCATTGGATGCAGAAGCCGCCAAACAGCTGCTCAACGAGACCAGCCATCATGCCGCAACACACATGATGTCGAGCTGGCAGAAGCTCTTCGAGCGCATCATAGTGAAATACAACGACATGACCATCAAGCCCGAGCGCGACGGCCAGTTCCTGCAGACACCTGGCGGCGAACACGTTCCCGTCACGCGCCCCGGCTATCCCGAACGCTATCGTCGCGCCATTGTCCGCTCCACAGGAGAGCGCTTCAAGGTTCCTAACAACTGAGCCTCTCTCTCAGCTCTGCCGTCCAGTCGCCGCCGTTAGTGGGTTGCATCGTCTGCCACCCTCTTGCGGCGGCGGCTTCGATATTACGCACGCCGTCGTCAAGGAACAACGTCTCGGACGGCACAAGCCCCTCGCGCTCTTCAATAATCTCGAAGATGCGTGCATCAGGCTTCATCACTCCCAGCTCAAAACTCATATACTCGGCATCGAAATAATGTGCCAGACCGTTGCCGCGGCCGTCGAAGGCAGGGCTCTCAAACCACTGCGCCACAAAGGGATTGGTGTTGGACAGCAACACCAGACGATAGCCCTTGAGACGCAACTCTTCGAGCATGTCGAGCTTAACCGCCGGCACCTCGCCCATATAACCCATCCATGCGTGGGCACACTCGTCACTGCTCACTTCGCGACCCGTCTGACGGCACATCTCCTGCCGGAACTCCTCCATAGTGATATGTCCTTGTTCCAAAGCACCGAAGGGCCCGCCCTGGGTGTAAGGATCCAGTTGACGAGCAGCATCCTTGATGCCCAGTTCCTCAAAGCGGCGCACGGCCCGCGCGTGATGCAAAGTGATTATGACCCCGCCGAGGTCAAAGACTATTGTTCGTACCATTGGTATATGAGAGATAAGAGATGAGAGATATTTTGTGCAAAGGTAGACAAAAGGAGGCAAAGAAGTGATAAAAATAGTGAAAAAAAAACTTACATAGTATCAACTTACAACATTTTGCATATCTTTGTGACCGAAAACTTTATAATTAATTCTATAAACCTTTAATAACATCGCGCGCGCGATCCTTAATTATTATGGACACTCAACTCATTCAGCAATGCACCGAGCGTGCACAGCAGTGGTTAGACTCACCAGTCTATGACGCCCAGACTAAGGCAGAGGTGAAAGCTCTGCTCAATGCCGAGGACAAGACAGCCCTTGTCGATGCCTTCTACCAGACACTGGAATTCGGCACTGGCGGTCTGCGCGGCATCATGGGCCCCGGCACCAACCGCATGAACCGCTACATCGTCGGCGCTGCCACACAGGGCTTCGCCAACTACATCAACAAAGCCTTCCCTGGCCGCAAAGACCTCAGTGTCGTTGTTGGCCATGACTGCCGCAACCACGGCCGCGAGTTTGCAGAGACTGTGGCCAACATCTTCTCGGCCAACGGCATCAAGGTATATCTCTTCGAGAGCCTGCGACCCACACCAGAGATCAGCTTCGCCATCCGCCAACTCAAGGCACAGGCCGGCGTCAACGTCACTGCCAGCCACAACCCGCGTGAGTACAACGGATACAAGGCTTATTGGGACGACGGCGCACAGGTGCTCTCACCACACGACACCGGAATCATCGACGAGGTGAACAAGGTCAACGTCGAGGACGTGAAGTGGGAAGGCAACCCCGACCTCATCCAGATTATCGGCGGTGAGATGGACTGGGACTACCTGCAGGCCGTGAAGGAAGCAATGGTAGACCAGGATGTCATCCTGCGCCAGAAAGACCTCAACATCGTCTACACGCCGCTGCATCATTCCCGAAGCACTGCGCAGCTGGGGCTTCCAGAACATACACGTTGTGCCCGAGCAGATGGTCATCGACGGCAACTTCCCCACCGTGGTGAGCCCCAATCCCGAGAACTCCGAGGCCATGACTCTGGGCATGAAGCTCGGCACTAAGCTCAACGCCGACCTCGTCATTGCCTCCGACCCCGATGCCGACCGTCTGGCCATCGTGTGCCGCAACAGCGCCGGCGAGTGGGAAATCCTCAACGGCAACCAGACATGCATGATGTTTGCATGGTACATCATCGCCAACAAGAAGAAGCTCGGCCAGCTCCGTGGCAACGAATTCCTTGTCAAGACCATCGTGACAACAGAGCTCATCCGCCGCATCGCTGACAAGAACGAAGTCGAACTCATGGACTGCTACACGGGCTTCAAGTGGATTGCCGCACTCATCCGTGAGAACGAAGGCGTGAAGAAGTATATCGGCGGTGGCGAGGAGAGCTTCGGCTTCCTGCCGTTTGACAAGGTACGCGACAAGGACAGCCCTGCCAGCATCTGCCTCATCTGCGAGATAGCAGCATGGGCCAAGGACAACGGCAAGACCCTCTACGACCTGCTCATGGACATTTATCTCGAGTATGGCTTCACCCTCAACCACACCATCAACGTCGTGCGTCCGGGCAAGACAGGTGCCGACGAGATCAAGCAGATGATGGTGGACTTCCGCGGTGCCAAGGCACCGAAGACACTGGCCGGCTCGAAGGTAGTGTGCACCAAGGACTATCAAGCCCTGACCGTCACCGATGCTAACGGCGCCGTCACTCCACTCGACATGCCAGCCAAGTCCAACGTCCTGCAGTGGTTCACCGAGGACGGCACCAAGGTTAGTGTGCGTCCCAGCGGCACAGAGCCTAAGATCAAGTTCTACATCGAAGTGCCGGCAGACCTTCCCAACGCCGCAGCCTACAACGCAGCATGCGATGCAGCCATGAAGAAGGTAGAGGCCATCCAAGCCGACCTCGCCATCTAACAGCTAACAGCTATCACTCAAGAGGCTATGTTCCACAGGACATAGCCTCTTTATTTGTTGGAGCTATAGAAAGCTATAGAGTCATAAAGCCTATTAAGCCCATTAAACCCACTAAGCCCATAAACCCATAAACCAAGCGATGCCGCATCCGATCGGATGCGGCATCGCCATTATTGCGAGGTTGATTACTTGCGCAGAACCTTGGTGACAGTGCCGTCGTTGCGACGAACGATGTTCACACCAGTCTGTGTCTTGTCGAGCTTCTTGCCGTCGACAGCGTAGATGGCGTCGATGTCAGCATCGTCGGCTGCAATGCCATTGATAGCATCGAATGCGCCACTCGGGTCGATGACCAGCGACTGTGTCACGGCTGAGCCGCTCTTCTCCACTGCACCGCTGGCAGCGTTGAAGGCAGCACCCTGAGGTGTGACAATGCCGCAATCGGTCATGTTCAAGGCCTTCAGGCCTGTAATGCACTGTGCAGTGACCTCAGCCATGAATGTTGACTTGTCGATGTTCACGGTGAGCTGCTTGTCATCGCTGGTGATACCCTTCATGCCCTTGGCAAGCACTGTGAGGTGGTTGCTGATGGTTACAGTGGCCTCGCCCTCACCAAGGATAGCGGGCGAATATGTTCCGCCGTCCAAGGTCAGCGTGCTGGTGCTGGAGTTGGCAGTGATGTTGACATCAGCTGCGGCATACAGGGCCGGCTTCTTGGTGCCTGAGCCGTGTGCACTGCTGTTGATGATGCAGCTGCCGTCGATGATGATGTTCAGAGCCTGACCACCGGCATTCCAGATGCCGTCGATGGTGGCTGCCTCCAAGCGCAGGGTGCGGGTCGGCTTGTCGAAGTTCACACCAGTAGCAATCTGCGTGTTGTCCTTGAATGCCGATGCACGTGTGAGCATGAAGTCTCCAATCCACATGTTGTATGGCTCGGAGAGGTCTATCCACTCGTTGCGTACCACATCACCGGAAGCACTGTACTCAATCTTGGTGCCGAACGGGTTGACGCGAATCTCCTTGTTGCTGGCTGTCGGGTTAGCCTGAACGCCGTTGGCAAGGACGATGTTCTTCATGCCGGCCACGCATGACTGCTCACCGCGTATGCGCACGGCAGCGTTGTCAACAGTCACGACGCA
>CAJOEI010000005.1 GCA_905233465.1 uncultured Bacteroidaceae bacterium
AATTTCGTGCACAGCTTAGAGGAGTAATCGATGTGGACTTCTTCCTTTATAGGCTATCAATGATATACGGATAAACACAGGGATTTACTGGTGAGCCCATTTTTGCAAGTATTCGTCTAATTCGTCTTTTGTTAAATCAAAGTCTTCCAATTTTATTTCTATATCATACATCTCTTTTTTCATCTCAAGAGAATATGAACTACCTGCATCCCAGATGTCACTAAAATCTAGTTCCCTGAATTTGTATCCTTCTCTATATCGATTGTAGTAAAACATTACGTTATAAGATTAATATGAAAGTTACTTTACATGACTTTTATATCTCTTTCTCTGCCCAGTCGCTGCGGTCGAGGTTGCGATAGCCGATGGCCTCAGCGATATGTTGGCTTCCCTCATGATGAACCTCAGTTCTTGTCACTGTTTATAATGCTCTTCTCCAAATCCTCCAACATCTTTATGTCCTCTGCATCTGCTTCTTGGGCTTCAAGTTGTTTGCGTCTTGCATTAAAAACATCATATACCTGCTTGACCGTTGCCTCTGCCTCAGCATTGGAAATAGAGCCGTGACCTT
This sequence comes from uncultured Bacteroidaceae bacterium, assembly GCA_905233465.1. GTDB lineage: Bacteria > Bacteroidota > Bacteroidia > Bacteroidales > Bacteroidaceae > Physcousia. Next base: position 572 of record CAJOEI010000005.1, read on the forward strand.
GTAAAATATCCTTCTCTTGGAATGTCAGCAGATTGTCTTAAGTCACGACGGCCTTTTAAGCGCTCCTCCGCACTGGTAAGGAAGATGTCAACGAGGCGGTCTAAAGAGTCTATCTCATCATTTTGAAGATAATTTTTGGCAATGATGACATCGCCCTTGCGTACTACACTTCCTTTCCATGTGGTCAATCCCATGTTGGGCAGTTCAGCTTTGGCACGAGCAACTATCAGTTCAGCAGCTGTCTGATGAGTGACAGCATAAAGTAGTTTATTCTGCGTTTCAGCAAAGAACATCTGTGTAGCCTTGTCTGTCTTATCGTAGTCGCTGCTGAGTTTGAACAGGTCGCGTACTTTCTGGTAGAACCGTTTCTCTGATGCACGGATGTCGCGGATGCGAGCCAGTAACTCATCGAAGTAGTCAGGACGACCGTCAGGGTTCTTCAGCCTCGCATCATCCATCGTGAATCCCTTTACGAGATATTCCGTTAAGTGTTCCGTTGCCCATTGGCGGAACTGTGTCCCCCTCAATCCACGGACACGATAACCTACGGCAATTATCATCTCTAAAGAGTAGAAAACCACATTGTAGTTCTTGCCATCAGCGGCAGTAGTTAAGAAATTCTTAACAACTGATATTTCGTTCAACTCCTTCTCTTTCAAGACGTTGGCTATATGCATACTGATGTTTGGCTTTGAGGTGGCAAAAAGTTCCGCCATCTGTTGCTGGTTCAGCCAAATCTTTCCATCCTTGGCATATAATGCTACCGATGCACGTCCGTCAGCGGTTCGGTAAATGATGATATTCTGTTGTTCGTCCATATTTCTTACCTTATTTTATTATATCCCTCGTTCTGCCCAGTCGCCACGGTCGAGATTGCGGTAGCCAATGGCTTCGGCGATATGATGACTATGGACTTGCTCGCTGCCTTCGAGGTCAGCGATGGTTCGGGCGACTTTCAGGATGCGGCTGTAGGCACGGGCACTTAACTTTAACCGTTCCATAGCCATGCGGAGCATGTCGAGCGAGGCCGCGTCGGGCTCGGCAAACTCGTGGAGCATGCGCTCGGTCATCATGGCATTCGAGTGGATGCCTTTGTAGGGTTTGAAGCGCTCCTCCTGAATCTTACGGGCGGCAATGACGCGCTCACGAATAACAGCAGACGGTTCTCCTGGCTGCATCTGGCTGAGCTGGGCAAAGGGAACAGCCTGTATCTCGCAATGTATATCAATACGATCCAGCAGCGGTCCGCTAATCTTGTTCATATAACGCTGTATCTGACCTGGCGTACAGACACAGCGATGTGTGGCATCACCGTAGTAGCCACAGGGACAGGGGTTCATGGAAGCCACGAACATGAAGGAGGCCGGATAGTCGATACTGTATTTGATGCGTGAGATGGTTATGTGTCTGTCCTCCAATGGCTGACGCAGCACCTCCAACGATGCACGGTTGAACTCAGGCAACTCATCCAGACACACCATTATGTGCAAGGCTGATCTCACCAGGCATGGGATTGGCACCACCACCCACAAGCGCCACCTGTGACACTGTGTGGTGAGGAGAACGGAATGGTCGCTTAGTGATAAGTCCAGTTCCACCCTTCAGCTGACCTGCCACACTGTGCACCTGTGTGGTCTCCAAGCTCTCTGCCAATGACAATGGCGGCAATATGGTGGGCAGGCGCTTGGCAATCATACTCTTGCCAGCACCGGGAGGACCTATCATGATGAGATTATGCCCGCCTGCAGCTGCCACCTCGAAGGCGCGTTTCACACTGTCCTGACCCTTCACGTCGGCAAAGTCCAGCTCAAAGTCCATCTGGTGCGAGAAGAACTCTGCTCGCGTGTCGACTATCATCGGTTCTATCTGCTTGCTGCCTTCCAGAAACGCCACCACCTGCGCCAGCGAATTCACGCCATAGACCTTCAGCCTGTTCACCACAGCAGCCTCATGAGCATTCTGCTCTGGCACAATAAGCCCCTCAATGCCAGCCGCACGGGCCATGATAGCAATAGGCAGGGCACCACGTATTGGCTGCAGACTTCCGTCAAGACCCAACTCGCCGAGAATGATATATCGCGACAACATGAAATCACCAAACGCTCTGTTTGCCGCAATGATGCCTATGGCTATCGGCAAATCAAAGCCAGTGCCTTCCTTGCGAATGTCGCCAGGAGCAAGATTAACAGTGATATTCTGCGGGCTGAACTGGATTCCAGAATTATGCAAAGCTGCCTGTATACGGCTGTAGCTCTCTTTCACGCTACTGTCCGGCAAACCCACAATGACGGCTCGCTGCATACCGTCGCCCTTCGATGGAGAGACATCAACCTCAATCGTCACGGACAACGCTGCAATGCCGTCAACGGTAGCACTATTGACCTTAGCTAACATAACTCACTTGCGGGGATATTTCCACTTTGGCACAGTGGTGCCAGCAGGATAAACAGCAGCCATATGCAACCTCATGCGCACAGTACTGTAGGCACGCACCTCACCTTTCTCTTCAGCACCATAAAACAGCTGCTGAGGGATATACACCATCCACTCGTCACCCTCAACCATATACTGCAGCGCTGTAGCCATGCCATCGTTGTATGTGCTTGGCGGTGCCAGATTAGGTGCTGCTGTGGCAGGGTCGAATGTGCCATAATAAGTCTGCGTGAAGATGGTCTCGAAAGTCGTGCCGTTGGCGTCTGTTGTAGGCATTAGCCATCCCCTATAGTTGACCCGCACGCTATCAGTATAAGCTGGACTTACAGTGCCAGTACCACATGACAAGATATGCACACAGATGCTGTCGGCCACGTTGCCGCTCTGATGTGTCTGGCTCTTGAGCAACGATTTGAACATGCGCCATTCACAATGGCTCTCCCACTCATCGCCGTATGCCGTCCTCGCCTGTGCTATGGCCGTTTGAGCAGAATCGGCAATCTGCTCGTACCATGCCGCGTTGCGCTCCTCCCAATCATAATATGGGTCGTATTCGCCATCGTCCTCGCTACATGCGCTGACAATGGTCGTCGCTGAAATGATAAATAATAAATAATAAATGATAAATGATAATTTCCTGCGACCAGATGAGGGCGTGGGGAAAATGGTTGAATGATGATGAAGAAACATTTTCATAGAATCCTTATTATCTGTTATTTATCATTTATTATTTATCATTTCCTGTGTTCAGGTCAAAGCAACTTCTTCAGTAAACTTGTGATGCTCACCTTGTCCTCGATAATTGACTGGAGGTCAGCGATGGGCACACGGGTCTGCTCCATTGTGTCGCGGTCGCGTAGGGTCACGCAATTGTCGTTGAGGCTGTCGTGGTCGATAGTCACGCAGTAGGGACAACCGATGGCATCCATGCGGCGATAGCGCTTGCCGATGGTATCCTTCTCGTCATACTTGCAGTTAAAGTGGAAGCGCAGGTCGTTGACAATCTCCTGTGCCTTCTCGGGCAGCCCATCCTTCTTCACTAACGGCAGCACGGCCAGCTTCACGGGAGCCAGAGCTGCCGGCAGGCGCAGCACCACGCGTGTCTCGCCGCCCTCAAGCTGCTCCTCGCAATAGCTGTGGCACATCACGCTGAGGAACATACGGTCCACACCGATTGATGTCTCGATTACAAACGGAGTGTAGCTCTCGTTGGTCTCTGGGTCGAAGTACTCGATCTTCTTGCCGCTATACTTAGCGTGCTGCGAGAGGTCGAAGTTGGTGCGGGAGTGAATACCCTCCACCTCCTTGAAGCCGAATGGCATGTGGAACTCGATATCAGTAGCGGCATTGGCATAGTGGGCCAGCTTGTCGTGGTCGTGGAAACGGTAGTTCTCTGCTCCGAAGCCCAGAGCCTGATGCCAAGCCATACGTGTCTGCTTCCACTTAGAGAACCATTCCAGCTCAGTGCCAGGCTTCACGAAGTACTGCATCTCCATCTGCTCGAACTCGCGCATACGGAAGATAAACTGACGGGCCACGATTTCGTTGCGGAAGGCCTTACCAATCTGTGCTATGCCGAATGGCAGCTTCATGCGGCCCGTCTTCTGCACATTCAGGTAGTTTACAAAGATACCCTGCGCAGTCTCGGGACGAAGATAGATAGTCGATGTACCTTCGGCAGTACTGCCCACCTCAGTCTTGAACATAAGGTTGAACTGGCGCACGTCAGTCCAGTTGCGTGTGCCGCTGATGGGGCATACGATTTCCTCGTCGATGATGATTTGCTTCAACTCGTCGAGGTCATTGGCATTCATAGCCTTCTGGAAACGCTCATGCAGAGCATCGCGCTTGGCCTGGATTTCCAGCACGCGACCGTTGGTGGCACGGAATTGAGCCTCGGCAAAGGCATCGCCGAAGCGCTTACGAGCCTTGGCAATCTCCTTGTCTATCTTCTCGTCGTACTTCGCCATCTGATCCTCAATGAGCACGTCGGCGCGATAGCGCTTCTTCGAGTCACGATTGTCAATGAGTGGGTCGTTGAAAGCATCCACGTGTCCGCTGGCCTTCCATGTCGTGGGGTGCATGAAGATAGCAGCATCAATGCCTACGATATTCTGGTGCAGCAGCACCATCGACTGCCACCAATATTGTTTGATGTTGTTCTTCAGCTCCACACCATTCTGACCGTAGTCATACACGGCGCCAAGGCCGTCGTAGATGTCGCTGGAAGGGAATACAAAGCCATACTCCTTGCAATGAGAAATAATCTTCTTAAAAACGTCTTCTTGTTGTGCCATTGTTTTTATCGCGGTCTGCGACCGCAGTTTAATGTTGAATATTTTGTGTTTTCATTTACAGGCTGCAAAATTATGCAAAAAACACGAAACAGCATCAACAAGAACAAAAAAAGTGGTCATAACCAGTGATTTTAAACATATATGTCATACAGAAATGCAAAATTATGCATACATCTGCAGGATTCATCAGCCAACTTCATCTTTCCCATACCACATAATCAAATCTTATAATAATCAACTCTGAAATGCAATATATGCAATAAAATAAGGCTAAAACAACGTACCCTGTCATTTTTTTGATAGGACAGCCCATTTATATGGAATAAAAGTTGTAATTTTGCACCGCAAAATTCGCCTAATTGTTAACTCCCGAAAGTATAATTACAATAACGTATGAAAGAAACCAAAATCTGTGTTATCGGGCTCGGCTACGTGGGTCTTCCATTAGCCCGCCTGTTTTCAACCAAATATCAGACTGTCGGTTTCGACATGAACCAAAAGCGTTGCGACGCCTTGATGGCTGGTCACGATGCCACTCTTGAGGTGAGTGACGACCTGCTGCAGGATGCCATCAAGAATCATGGCTTCGTCTGTACCAGCGACATTGAGAAGATTCGCGACTGCAATTTCTATGTTGTAGCTGTACCTACTCCTGTTGATGCCGACAACAATCCAGACCTCACACCCCTTGTTGGAGCCAGCACCACTGTGGGCAAGGTCATCAGCAATGATGATGTTGTGGTCTATGAGAGTACTGTCTATCCTGGCGTGACCGAGGACGAGTGCATACCAGTAGTTGAAAAGGTTTCAGGTTTAAAGTTCAATGTCGATTTCTACGGTGGTTACAGTCCAGAGCGTATTAACCCAGGCGATAAGCAGCACACCGTGGAGCACATCAAGAAGGTGACCTCCGGCTCAACCCCCGAGATTGGCAAATACGTAAACGAGGTATATAGCTCGGTCATCACCGCCGGCACACACCTCGCTCCTACCATCAAAGTGGCAGAAGCCGCCAAGGTCATTGAGAACTCTCAACGCGACATTAACATTGCATTCGTCAATGAACTGAGCAAGATTTTCACCAAGATGGGCATAGACACGCTGGACGTGCTTGAAGCCGCTGGCACAAAGTGGAACTTCCTTCCGTTCCGTCCCGGCCTTGTTGGTGGACACTGTATCGGCGTAGACCCCTATTATCTGGCTCAATGCGCACAGCGTCACGGTTACAATCCTGAGATTATCCTTGCTGGTCGCCGCATGAACGATGGCATGGGAGAATACGTCGCCACTCAGACCCTCAAACTGATGCTGAAAAAAGGCATTCAGGTGGTAGGTTCGAATTTGCTCATTCTTGGCTTTACCTTCAAGGAGAACTGTCCAGATGTACGCAACACAAAGGTCATTGACATCTACAATGCTCTAAAGGAGTACAATATCAATATCACCGTCTATGACCCGTGGGCTAATCCAACCATCGTAGGGCACGAATACAGTATCAAAGTTGTGAACGAGCTGCCGCAGCAGAAGTTTGATGCATGCGTGGCAGCTGTGGCTCACAATAATTTCGAAGGCCTCAACATCCTGCATTTGCTGAAAGAGAAGCATGTAGTCTTCGACGTAAAGTGCACTTTGGACAGGACCATTATTGACGGAAGATTGTAATTTTATGGAATATAAGGATTTGCAATTTCCAAAGGGCACGCTATTCTTGGTTACCGGCGGAGCTGGCTTCATAGGTTCCAACCTCTGCGAAGCCATCCTACGGATGGGGTACCGCGTGCGCTGTCTCGATGACCTCAGCACAGGTAAGCAGGCCAACGTAGATATGTTTGCCAACAACCCACACTACGAGTTCGTCCGTGGTGACATCAAGGACTTCGACACCTGCATGCGAGCCTGCGAAGGCGTGGACTACGTGATGAACGAGGCCGCATGGGGAAGCGTGCCCCGTAGCATTGAGATGCCTCTGTTCTACTGCGCCAATAATATTCAAGGCACATTGAACATGATGGAAGCCGCTCGTCAACAGGGCGTGAAGACTTTCGTCTATGCATCTTCCAGCTCCGTCTATGGCGATGAGGCGCATCTGCCGAAGCAGGAAGGCGTGGAGGGCAACCTGCTCTCACCCTACGCCCTCACAAAGCGTGCCGACGAGGAATGGGCCAAGCAGTACAGCCGTCACTACGGTCTCAAAACCATAGGATTGCGCTACTTCAATGTCTTTGGTCGTCGTCAAGACCCGCACGGAGCCTACGCTGCCGTCATCCCTAAGTTCATTAAACAATTACTGAACGACGAGCGTCCCACTATCAATGGTGATGGCCGTCAGAGTCGCGACTTTACATATATTGAGAACGTGATAGAAGCTAACCTCAAAGCCTGCCTGGCTCCAGATGAAGCCAGCGGAGAGGCTTTCAATGTCGCCTACGGCGGTCGTGAATACCTCATCGACATCTATCATGACCTGACAAAAGCCCTCGGTAAAGACATTGAACCCATCTTCGGACCAGACCGCAAAGGAGACATCAAACACAGCAATGCCGACATCAACAAGGCTAAGCGTCTGCTCGGATACGACCCACAGTATGACTTTGCCCGCGGACTGAATGAAGCCATTGAGTGGTATAAGACCAACCTTTAGCACGCTGATATTCGTACAACTGAAAATGGGAATGGAAGATATAAAGCAACGTCAGCAGGCTTGGGAATGTGGTTTGCCTGCCTATCTTCAGCACAACTAGGAAGGTCTCCGCACAGATAGCACATTAATTGATTGTCTGTGGTGCGAGTTGTTTGGCAGCTTTTTCTGATTTTATGAAATAGGCAAAGAAAGACTTTTATGATTAAGATTCGAGACGACTTTTTCTATCCCTTTTACGAATACATTTATTTATTCGTAATGGTCATCTATATGGCTCAGATGACACCTGACACGGGACGCATGGTTGGAGGATTATCCGGTAATCCCATACCTTTGCTCATCCCCATTGTCATGACCATCATACTGCTTATACGCAATCCTATCAGTTTTGACAACATAAAGCTATGGGCGCTGACTGGCATTATGGCTGTTTGGTCTGTAGCCGTATGCTACAAATTCAACGATTTTAGTTCAAGCAACCTGTCATATTATTTCTTCCTGTTTTACGCTATATTTATAGCATACATTCATATCAGAGTTTTTGGCCGTGATTTGTTTCCTCTATATGAACATATTATGGTCGTTTTTTCTGCAATAAGCCTTGTACTGTGGGGAGTGGGTATCTTATTTCCGCTTACAAGTGACTTGTTCCATTTGTTTCCGGAAACCAGTAGTGGCAATAACGTATTGTTCCTCTTCCATTGGATGGATCCGGCAAAAGTAATCAATCCTTTCCGGAATGCCGGTTGCTCTTGGGAACCTGGTCGTTTTGCAATCATGTTAATTCCAGCCATCATCAGCAATCTTTCCCATGAAGGAATAACATTTCGTGGCAACAAGAACATTGTCATTATGTTGTTGGCACTTGCAAGCACCATGTCAACCACAGGCTACAGTATTGTTATGCTCATTTATGCCTTATATTGGGTTCAGGTGTATAATACTAAAAGAGCTCTCACATTTCTTATTATCGCATTACCTCTTTCATTTTTCATCTTTTCATTGGATTTTATGGGTGAGAAGATTCAGGATCGTGCTAATTTTGAAGGACTTACTCGCGACCGAGTGGAGATGAATAAATACCAATCAAAAGCTCATGGTGATGAATATGTTGCATCACTTGATCGTTTTGAGTCGGCTTTTTTTGAATGGATAAATTTCCAACAAGAACCGCTACTTGGCTATGGTAGGAATACAGACCACAGTTGGTTTAGAAAAAACGTTTCTAAAAATTTTTGGTTAACAGGTGGTCTAGTGAAAATAATCAGTCAATATGGTATATTCATAGGTTTACTTCTCTATTCATGTTTGTTTTATTCTTCTATTAAGATAAGTCAGACATGCTGGAACCAGCAGAAATTTGTTTATGCAATGGCTCTTCTTTTATCTTCTATATCATATCCGATTTTCTCGATTCCTATATTCACAGCATTTTGGTTTTACGGTTTGTTTTGCACAGAAGATGATCAATTGGAGCTAGATGAAGAAGATGTCGAATACGCAGATTTTAATAACAATTATGAGATTGAATAAGAACAGCAAACAAATATTTGTCTTGTATGCTAGTACCCTCTTGGGAGTACTTGTTGGTTTGTTTGTGTCCATACTCAATACTCGAAATCTTGAGCCAAACGAATATGGAGATGTCCGTTATGTCAACAACATCATTCAGATGCTGTCTGGCGTTTTCTTGTTTGGCTATTTCGTCACTGGCAGCCGTCTGCTTGCAATAGCCAAAGACAAGGAAGAGGCTTCGCGGATAAAAGGTGGATTGGTGGTGATACTCGCCTTGACTGTTATGCTGATGATGGTATGTATGGTAGTATGTGGTCTTATTCATCATTTTGTTTTACATCGTGATTTTGCCTGGCTTTTCTTTGTTGCCATTCCTGTATGCGGCTCAGTGCTTCTGCTCAACTACATGAATACCTCTGCTCAGGGCGACAACAGTATCTATTCCATTGCAGCAGCACGGCTGTTGCCAAGCACCGTATATTTGGTAATCGCTTATCTGGTATATACACACCTCGGAGCTACCAGTTGGTTGATGTTGCTTTTGCAAAATGGCATTGCATTGATTGTGCTAAGCTTTATCATCTGGTACAATAAACCGTCTTTCAAGAATCTCCGACAGACCTTCAAAGCGTTACGCAAGGAAAACAAGACCTACGGCCTGCAGGTTTACTATGGTTCTCTTGCAAGCGTATCGGTTCAATATATTGCAGGCATCACGCTTGGTATGTTTGCAACAAACAATGCCAATGTAGGTTTCTATTCTCTAGCCCTAACAGTGACCGGACCTCTTGCAATGCTGCCAAGCATTATTGGTACGACCTATTTCAAGAGTTTCGCCCATGAAAATTGCATTAGCCGCAAGGTTATGACTAACACATTCATTATGTCTGTCGTTTCCTTATTCGGTTTTATAACGCTTATTTATCCCATTGTGGGGATTCTCTATGATGAACGTTATTCCGATGTTGCTTTATATGCATGCATTTTATCCATCGGTTTCACATTCCATGGGTTTGGGGATATGTTCAATCGTTTCCTTGGTGCCCATGGAAAGGGTACCTATCTTCGAAACGGTGCCTTTATTTCAGGCACCATAGCTTTACTAGGTTATACTATAGGCGTGTATTTCTTTGACATTTGGGGAGCAATCATCACTAAAATTTTGACATCTCTGGCCTATTTTGTCTCAATGGTTATATACTATCGTTGTTTTAAGAAAAGGGAATGTATAACGTCATAATATTTATATCCTATTATGTTCTATTTCGTCAATTATTCCTATTCACCAAATACAGCACCGACCAATCGATCAATGGCTATCATTAAAGCATTGTCAGAATTGGACGTAACTACAAAAGTCGTATTCTTTGCGCCAGATAAAAATCACAGTAGAGTAGAGGAAGTATTGCCCAATATAGATTTTGTGTACTTATGGGACAATTGTTATATTGATTTGCCAAGGCTAAATAGAATCTCAACGCGTTTGTACATAAAACGATTCATCCGCAATTTACATTTTGGTGACAAAGTGTATGTTTATACCTTCCCTGAATTGACAGTTGCATTATCAAAACGAAATGACATCTCTGCATATGTGGAACGCACAGAGCATAACGAAGTGTCGTTTCATTGCCTTGTAAAACAGGTGACGATTCCTGTTTTTCTGGCAGCCTGCCGACAGATAAGTGGTATGATTGTTATTTCCCAAGGATTAATACAATACTACATAGATAATGGCTGCAGCCCTGACCGCGTTCATGTGGTGAACATGATTGTTGACTCCAAACGTTTCAATGGCCTACAAAAACAGCCTTCAGAACCATATATCGCTTATTGCGGAACAGCGTCAAATAACAAAGATGGCGTTGATCAACTTATCAAGGCTTTTGCACTTGTCGTGAAACGTCACCCTGAATATAAATTGTACATCATTGGAGGAACACCGTCAAAGAAACAACGCTTCAACAATTTTCAATTAGTAAAAGAACTTGGAATAGAAGATAGTGTGGTGTTTAAAGGCTTAATACCTGCTACCCAAATGCCACAGATGTTGAAAAACGCTGAAATTCTCGCTCTTGACCGTCCTGATAACCTTCAGGCAAAATATGGCTTTCCAACTAAATTGGGTGAATATCTCTTAACGGGCAATCCTGTGGTTGTAACGAAGGTGGGTGACATCCCCTTGTTTTTGAAAGACGGGGAGAGTGCTTTGCTTGCTGCCCCCAATAATACCCAAGACTTTGCCGACAAATTGTGTTGGGCAATTGAAAATCCAGATAAAGCCAAGACTATTGGGAAACACGGGAAAATAGTTGCCGAGCAGCATTTCAACTATTTGACTGAAACAAAGAAATTAGTAAACATCATCTTCAATAAATAAGACCATGTTACATATATTAAATAGTCTTTCCCATTTCTATTGGCATAATATAGCCTCGCCCGAAAAACAGGCTCGTCATCTTGGTGTCACTATCGGGAAGAATTGCTTGATTAGCACACGTAACTGGACATCAGAGGGGTATCTTATTACCATCGGGAACAATTTTCAAATAACGCCATACACTAAGGAGTTCTATGAGCGAAACAAAAAGTATAATGTCAATACCAAAGGCCTTGGCGGGGAAGATAAGAAAAAAGTTGCTGTCATTGGCTAATGACATGTTCATCAAGAAATAATAGAACTTGATATAAGTTATGAAAAGGATTAGAATCTTTATCAGCAGTGTACAGAGCGAGTTCGCAACGGAGCGGGCTATACTCAGTGAGTACATCAGAAGGGATGCACTGCTGGGAAAGTTCTTCGAGACGTTCCTGTTTGAGGACGTGCCCGCCAACGAGGCTTCGCCACAACAAGTGTACCTGGGCGAGGTGGAGATAAGCGACATCTATCTGGGCCTTTACGGCAATAAATATGGCTATGAGGATGCTGAGGGCGTTTCGCCTACGGAACGCGAATACGACCGTGCGGCTGAGTTGCACAAGACAAGGCTGATATTCATCAAGAGTCTTGACGAGGAGAACAGGCACCCGAAGGAGACGGCCCTCATCAAGAAAGTAGAGTGCGACATTGTGCGCAAGACTTTTGTGGATGTGGAAGGGTTGCGGACTTCGGTTTACGCATCGCTGGTGCGCTATCTGGAGGAGAAAGAGTACATACGCTGGCAGCCGTTTGATGCGGCTTTCGATACCAATGCAACGCTGGAGGATTTGGATGAGGATAAGATGCACGAGTTCATCGTGATGGCACGCGCGAAGAGAAATTTCCCATTGGCGGAGAATTCATCACCCAAGAAATTGCTGACACACCTGTCGCTGATGGATGAAAAAGGTCGCATTTCGAACTCGGCTGTGCTGTTGTTCGGCAAGCGTCCGCAGAAGTTCTTCATCACGAGTGAGGTCAAGTGTGTGCAGTTCTTTGGCAATGTTGTGGAAAAACCGCTACCGTCGTACCAGATTTGCCGCGGAACGCTGTTCGACATGATTGACCAAGCCACGGCTTTTGTGATAGACAGGGTTGATTTGGCCGTTGGAACAAGGGCAGAAGGAAAAACCGCCTCGGTTCCCACGGATTACGAGCTGCCGCCAGATGCAGTGAAGGAGGCCATTGTGAATGCTGTGGCGCATAGGGATTATACCAGCAACGGGAGTGTGCAGGTGATGCTGTTCCGCAACAGACTGGAGGTCTGGAACCCCGGGCAGTTGCCTTACGGGTTAACGGTGAGCAAACTGTTGGAGCCGCACAAGTCGCTTCCCGCTAATCCGCTGATTGCTGACCCTCTCTTCTGGACGGGATATGTTGACAAAGTGGGTACGGGTACGGAAGATATTGTGAACCTGTGTAAGGATAAGGGCTTGAAAACGCCTGAATATCATCAGGAAGAGGATTTCAGGGTGGTGATTTGGAGGAAGAATCAGGAGAAGAGGCCAAGTGAGGGACTAAGTAAGGGACCAAGTAAGGGACTAAGTAGGGACCAAGTAAGTACCATGCTGAATCAGAAGTGGGAAAAGATTGAACTCATGATTCGCATGCTGGAGAGTGCTTCATCTGCAACAGATTTGCGAGCAGTAATGGGTATGAATAACGCTACTAAGTTCAAGAATAATTATCTAAACCCGCTGATTGAATTGGGCGTTGTGGAGATGACTCAACCCGATTCGCCAAACAGTCCTACGCAACGGTATCGTTTGACGGAGGCCGGCAAGGAGTTACTAGAAGATAAATAACAAGAGATAATAAATATGCGAATCTCCTATATACTTGATGCTTTTGGCGGTGGCGGCAAAGAACGGCGTTGCCTCCAAGTCATCCAAGGCTTGAACAAGCAGGGTTATAACGACATTCAAGTGGTCATTATCAATAATGGTGTGGCTTACAGGGAACTGTATGAAACTACTGCCAAGATAGAAATCATTGACAGGAAGGACAAGGGCTTGAACCTAATCCAAACAGCCAAGGCACTGTATGCTTTGCTGAAAGATTTCAAGCCCGATATTGTTCAGGCTTGGGGCTTGATGTCTGCTGGCGTTACTCTGCTTGTAAAGCCTTTTATTAAGTTTATGTTCATGGCTTCATACGTGGCGGACAACTATAGTCCACGTGGAATGAATGGAATCATAAACGTAATTTGCAATCAGGTTTGTGAAAAAATCATTTCTAATTCGAAAGCTGGATTAAAAGTCTACAGAACACCCGCTTCAAAAGCGGTATTAATTTATAATGGTTTTAACGAAACTCGTTTTAATAACCTGATTGACAAAGAGGCAAAAAAGAAGGAATTGGGAATTAAAAGCAAATATGTTGTTGCGATGGTGGCGACATTTTGGAAAACAAAAGACTGGCAGTGTTACATAGATACTGCAAAGCTAATGATAAAACAAAGAAAAGATATCACATTCCTGGCTGCGGGTAAAGGTCCTCAATGGGATTTCTATTACAACCAGATTAACGATGATGAACGCAAGTATATTAAGATGTTGGGCAGACGTGATGATGTTGATGAGATTTATCAGGCATGCGACCTTTCTGTACTGACTTCAAATCATGGAGAAGGTGTTTCCAATTCCATCATGGAGTCAATGGCATGGGGAGTACCCGTGATTGCCTCAAACAGTGGAGGCACGCCTGAAATCATTGATGACAGGGTGAATGGCAGGCTGATAGACGTGCAAACGCCCGAGGGTGTAAGTGCTTTAATTTCGGAATTGATTGACCAGCCAGACGTTCTCGCGAAAATGAGTGAAAAGGCATCGCAGACAGTAAAAGACAGGTTTTTGTTAAAGAGAATGACGGAAGAATATATTGAATTGTATAAAAGTATATAAAATGGCTCTCATTAATAGAATTAAGCAGAACAGAATTATTAGAGGGCTATACTTCCTCTGGAGAGATTATTTTGGTTGTTGCAAACGAAGTAAGTTCGGATATTGTGGCGATAATGTGACATTAATGCCTCCTCTTCGAATTGATAAACAGCAAAATGTGTTTCTATATGGAGACAACGGATTGAGGAATGCAGACATAATGGTCACAAACGCTCGCTTTATTATGAAGCCACATTCTGGAGCCGCCGAAGGATTGCGTGTGACCACTGGAAATCACGCCATGATAGTTGGTCGGTTCTATCGCACCATTACTGAGCAAGAGAAGCCCAAAGGATATGACAAAGATGTGATTGTTGAATCTGACGTATGGATAGGACGAAATGTAACCCTTCTAAGTGGAGTCACAATTGGACGGGGAGCAATTATAGGAGCAGGTGCTGTCGTCAATAAAGATGTTCCTCCTTATTGTGTCGTGGGTGGTGTCCCCGCCAAGCCCATCAAATTCAAATGGACAATAGAACAAATTTTGGAACATGAGGCTGCTTTGTATCCAGAATCGGAACGTTTTTCAAGAGAAGAGTTGGAAAAGATATTTGCCGAAACTAAAACGAAGACAAATCAATAAGATGGGGAAAAGAGTTCTAGTAGTAGCCACAAGCAGAAAGACTCGCGGTGGAATCACATCGGTACTGGCACTCTATGAGCTAAGTGAGATGTGGAGCCGTTTCCATTGCAAGTGGGTGGGCACACATCGCGATGGAAATGTCGTCAGGAAACTGTGGTATCTGACAAAAGGTTTTGCGCAATATGTTGTACTGCTGCCATTCTACGACATTGTACATATCCATTTCAGTCTGCATAGGTCGGCTAAACGCAAATTCCCGTACTTCCTGCTTGCGAGGCTGTTGGGCAAGAAAACAATCATTCACTTGCATTGCGGGTCGCAAATTGATGCCATTTGGTCGTCTGTCTATCAGACTATGTTTGAGCAATGTGACTGCGGAATAGTTTTGTCAGAAAGTTTAAAGCAGAAAATTGAGGAGCATATCGGAAAATCGGAAAAGCTGAGGGTGGTCTATAACCCTTGTCCCATTGTTGCAAAAACAACCCAATACGAAAAGAAGAATCAAATACTCTTTAGTGGCACACTTTACGAGGGTAAAGGCTATAAGGATTTTATAAGCGCTTTTGCTAAAGTGGCTGATAAACATCCTGACTGGAAGATTATTTTGGCTGGAAATGGGGAGGTAGGACAGGCCAGTTCCTTAGCCAAGGAGTCGGGCATTGATAATCAGGTCGAATTGTTGGGCTGGGTTAACGGAGAGAGCAAAGACAAAGCTTTTAAGCAGGCTTCTGTATTCTGCCTTCCCAGTTATGCAGAGGGATTTCCAATGGCGGTGCTTGACGCTTGGGCATACGGGTTACCTGTTATTACAACTCCTGTAGGCGGAATTCCTGACGTAGCTATGGATGGCGAAAATATGCTATTGTTCAATCCTGGTGACATAGAAACTCTGGCAGAAAAACTTGACATAATAATGAGCGATGAGTCATTGCGGAATAAACTATCAGCAGCATCCGCAAAAATGGCTGTAGAAAAGTTCAACCTTGTTACAATTACCGCACAAGTGGCAGAGATATATGAATCATTGGATAATAGGGATAAAAATGTAAACGCTTTTAGAAACTCTAAGCAATGAATACATATTTCAATATAACATACGAGTTTGACAAGCAAGAAGTGCACCGACAAATAGAGTTGGCGCAAAAAGGATACATTTGTGTAGCTGATGGCGTGGTACTGAACACGGCAAACCGCAATGCAGACTATCTGAAGGTGGTAAACGGAAGCATGTTCTCTATTTGCGACAGCAGTTGGGTGCCGGTTTACATCAAGCGTATTTATGGTGTACAGTATGAACAATACTGCGGTTCTGAAATATTCAAGGACATCGTGCAGAGTGGAAAATACCGCATGATTTTCATGGGAACTAGTCAAGCAACGCTTGATGGCTTGAGTAACGAACTGGTAAAGATGAATCCAGCGGTCAAGGATATGCAGTTCGTGGAGTTGCCATTCCTAAATGTGGAAGAGTTTAACTATCCAGCAATTGCGCAGATGATAGAAGACGATGGGGCGAAGATTATCTGGGTGGCTTTAGGCGCACCTAAGCAGGAGCGGTTTATGAACCTTCTATTACCCCATCTGAAACAAGGTGTGATGATTGGTGTTGGGGCGGCGTTTAAGTTTTACAGCGGAACATCTGAGAACCGTTGCCCAAAATGGATGCAGCGTCATCACCTTGAGTTCATATATAGAATATTGCAAGATCCGAAGAAGCAACTGAAACGTTGTTTTTGGATTATATGGACATTGCCTGGCCTACTACTTGATGAGAAGAGAAAATATGATAATTCACGCAAATAAGTTAGAGTTAACGTTGACGACAATACAGATACACGTAAGCTTCTCTGGCAACATGTGCTATTTTTGGTTTATTTGAATAAAAAAGAAGAAATCTTTTTTGAAATCATATTTTCACACTATCTTTGCACCATCCTTTCGAGAACAAGCTTTACTTAAGAGCTTTTCAACATGCATGATATTAATTATATAGTTTTCTTCTTTTTAATGTCACTTATTGTGGCATCACTTGTATATAAACCCGTAATATTCTTTGCCAGGAAATTTAGATTCTATGATAATCCTGACGAACGGAAACTGCAACGGCAACCCATTCCTGTGATGGGGGGCTTTGTAGTCTTTATTGGTTGCATAGTAAGTATCTTAAGTTATTGGCTTATTCATGATTGCACATCTCTCATCCCTATTGAGGTGGCTATGATTATTATGCTTCTTATTGGAGCATACGATGATACAAGAGACTTGTCACCATATATAAAATTTTTCGTTGAAATAGCTGTGGTGGTGGCATTAGCCGTAATTAACAATTACCCAATTAATTATCTTCATGGTTTATGGGGAATTTATGAATTGTCACCATGGATTGCATGGCCACTGACAGTCTTTGCATGCGTCGGCATCATCAATGCTATCAATATGATTGATGGCGTGGATGGATTGTCATCGGGTATGTGTATCACTATCTTAGGATACTTTTCATGGATGTTTTTTTACTCTCATGATTATCTTCACGCAGCACTGGGATGTACATTGATTGGAGGACTCATCCCATTTTTCATTATGAATGTGTTCGGGGAAAGATCGAAAATGTTTATTGGTGATGCTGGAACTTTGATGCTTGGCATTGTTATCTGTGATATGGTGATGGCAATGCTGACAAAAGATTCCTTATGCGAACAATTCATAAACATGACTGATGCCTGCATAGAAGCCTTTGCTTTGGCTGCTTTGGCCATACCCGTATTTGATACACTACGCGTAATGTTCGGCAGGATGTGGCATGGACGTTCACCTTTCCGTCCAGACAGAAGTCACCTACACCATGCCTTCATAGGATATGGTTTCCATCATCTTGAGACTTCATTGTTAGAGATTCTTCTCAACATGATGGTCATTATTCTCTGGTTTGTCCTTTCTCATTCATATCTTTCTAAGGAATGGCAATTGTATGGTGTCATCATTGCTGGCATATTCGTTACATTTGTTCTTTACTGGCTACTTGGCCGACGCAAGCGCATAGCTGCCAAACAAGGGGAGCTATAGTTTATCGCGCGCGTGCGCGCGCACCACAGGCGTTTTCGCCGAAAACAACCTACATGCCTACATAAACGGTATCTAACATATTGTGAATGTGTAGAATAGGACTATGTAGGTTAGCATGTAGGCAAGGGGAGGCCCACTCCCAGCCTCTCCCCAAGGGAGAGGAGAAGGGATAATGCACAATGCACGATATACAATTTACAATGCAGTAAACATGCTGTAAATTAACCTGTTACATATTTTAACAAAAAAGCGGTAAAAGGCCCGGGGGTTAGCGGTTGATGATCCAGGGGGTTTACACTTTAACATCCGGGACTTTCACGGAAAACTTCCAGGATCATTTTCCGCAAACCTCCGGATGTTTTGGTCGCAACTTGTGGATGTTGTAGTGCAAACGTGCGGATGTTGTGGCCCCACCCCCGACCCGGCCCCGAGCGAGGGAGGGGAGTATCACCTACTCTGACCGAGCGAGGGAGGGGAGTAAACAGCAAAGGCACTACATGTTAGTAGTGCCTTTGCTGTTTGGATTTATGGTTATATGTGAGTTACTTGCCGAGTGCAGTAGCTACTTGTGCAGCGAACTTCTGGAACTCGATGTCCTTGGCAGCACGTGCTGCAAGTTCTGGCTTCTGCTGAATTGCAGTGGTGAGTCCCTTGACGACAGCAGATGCATCGCCACGGCGTGCACCGAGTATTGCGCTGAGATAGCTGGTGTATGCGTCGACATTGGTGATGTTGGCGAGTGTGTTGGCTGCTGCTGCGTAGTCCTTGTTGAGGATCTGAGCGAGCAGTGCGCTGTTGTTGTTCACACCAGCGAGGTTGGCTGCAGCGGCAGCATAGTTGCCCTTGGCGATGTTGATGTTGCCGAGGACTTCGCTATATGCATCGGCTCCAGTTCCCTTTGCAATAAGTGCCTCAGCCTCAGCCACGTTGCCCTGTGAGAGTGCTACGAGGGCGCGGTTTGTAGCAACCTCGGCGCTGTTGGCATCAAGGCTCTGAGCCTTCTGCAGATAGTTGATGGCGCTCTGGGTGTCGCCTGACTGATAAGCGAGATTGGCAAGATTATTGAAGGCGCGGACATCAGAGGGGAAGAGCTGTGCAGCGCGCTCATACCATGTCTTCTTCTGTGTGTTGTCGCTCTGAAGTGCAGCTCCATAGAGCACCTCTTCCACGCTGAGCTGTCGTGCATCGGTCTGGAATTGGTCTATTATCTGCTCGTCGCTGCGTCCGATGACATCGTAGTTGGCAATGAGGCGTGCGCGACGGAGCTCAGGCAGAATGCCTTTTGCGAGTTCGTCATATACAACACTCATGTTGCGAATCTGCTGCTCACGTTCGGCTGGGTCTGAGTACATGGAAAGCACGCGCAGGATGACATCCTTGTCCTGGATGTTGCTTGCGCTGACGAGCTGCTGGAAGCCGTCCCAGTCCTCAGCTGTGAACTTGGTGTCGACATCTGCATGCATCTTCTGCTTCTTGAGCTGCTGCTGAACGTATTCGCTGGAGCTATTCTGACGCTTCTCGGCGAGACGCTCGTTGAAGTCGTATGCACCTTCTGGTGAAGCGTATGCACTGACTTCGATGTTCTGCAGCTGTCGTGTCTCGGCGTTGTTGTTGATTTCCTTAAGGATATTGACGAAGTCCTTGATGCTGTTGGTCTTGAGTTCGCTGGCGCGGACATTGGCCTGATTGACAAGATACTTGATCTGTGCTTCCTGCTTCTGACGTATGACGCGCTGATATGCATCGGGAGCGAGAGCAGGATTTGTTGTTGCCAGTGTGCCGCTGAGCAGTTCGCTGGTGGCGATGACACCGTAGCCTATCTTCACGTCGGGGATATTGTATTTCTTGCTACCCTTGCTGGCATCGAAGCGCATGTAGAGGTCGCTCTGCTGAATGGCATCGCTGTAGGGGAAGCTGGTGCGCATGGTGTAGGTGCCGCCGACCTTGTACTGCACTGTGGTGGCATTGCCCTCTACCTTCTCACCTTGGTATGTAGCTCCGTTGCCTATGAGCTCACCGCCATCATATTTCAGCACAGGAATGGCCTGCACGGTGACCTTTTTCTTCATGTACTTCTTGGGGAAAGTGGCGCTGATGGTAGCGGGCACTTCGCCTCCGATGGCCTCAAGTGGTGTGGGTGTGACAGTGAAGTTGTCGGAGCTCAATGCTCCCATCTTGCTGCACGATGTCGTGATTGCAGCGGCTGCCACAATCACGGATAGGATAGTGATTTTACGCATTTTGGTAATGATTTAGAATATAATGTTTGTTGATTGTACAATATTCGGCAGCAAAGGTAATGAAAAATAGTTGAAAGTTGAAAATTGAAAGTTGAAAGTTTTTTTGTTAGTTGAAAAGTTTTTTTACCACCTACTTAAAAAAGAGTCTTTTGGCATTATCCCACACTTGCTGTGATAACACTTCCAATGTGGTTGAGCGCAGCTGTGCTACCTGCTCGTACAGTGGTCTGATACTTGTCTGTATGTCGTCGGTCTCGAGAAAGAGTCGGTCATGTGGACATGCTGCAAGGCTATCACTATTATAGTGCATACCGAAACTGATGTAGAATCCGTGCTGCAGCAGTTGCTGCATCTGCTGTGGTTTGCCACGAAAGCCATGCCACACCCATGTCTGTGTAGCGGTGCGATGAATATCAAGCAGCTGCTGCGTCTGCTTGACACAATGTATAATCATAGGTATGCATCGCAGCTCACTCTCACCGACTTGTGCACGAAAGGCAGCTTCCTGCAGCTCCATAGGCACATCACAAAGGCTGTCGAGGCCACATTCGCCGATGGCGTGAAGGAGTTGTGGTGCGGATGAGAATGGGAAATTGAGAGGTCCGAAGCACAGGTTAAACTTTCGTTGCCAGTTGGGCGTGACACGCCAAGGATGAATGCCACACGTACGAATGGTTTCCTCGTCCGGTGGCAGTGGATGGTGTGTGTGAAGATTAAACAGCTTAGTCATGGCACGGGGTCATAGCCATATCCTCCCCACGGATGACATCTGAGAATGCGCCGAATGGCGAGGTAAAGTCCCTTGATGGGTCCATGCTTGATGATGGCTTCGAGCGCGTATTGTGAGCAAGTGGGGGTAAACCTGCACGATGGCGGCGTGAGTGGTGAGATGCAACGCTGGTAGAACTTTATTGGCATGACCAGCAATGCGATAATTACTTTACGCACGGAGTGGTTTGAGTGGTTTCAGTTCTTGTCTTTTCGGAAATATTATGTAGCAGGTTGCGCATCTTGCGCACTACCAATGGCGTTGGCTGGACAGTGTCTGAGAGCCAGAGAAACCCAATATTGATGCCAGTTACGTCCTCAAGAATATCACGGTTATTGCGCCACGCCTCACGTATCTGTCGTTTGGTTCGATTGCGGTCTACGGCATGCTTGAGCCGACGTTTGGAAACAGATACAAGAATTGATGAGGGTTGAGGGATGTGGGATGAGTGCATCCAAACGGCACGAAGCGGGAATGCAGCCAATGACTTGGCAGTGCCACCGCCGGCAAAAAGCTGTTCTATGCTCTTGTTGGAGCATAAGCGCTGTGACTTGGGAAAACGATTATAATGCATAATTCATAATGCACAATTCACAATGCATAATTCATAATGGTCAATGATCAATGATCATTAGTCATTGTTCAATGACTTCAAGTAATCGTCCAGTGCTGCAGTGATGCTTGGGTACTTGGGTGAAGGGGCTTGCAGGTCGAGACGCAGTCCGGCATCGGTGACGGCTTTGGCAGTAGTAGGTCCAAAAGTGGCGATTGCTACATCTCCCTGAGTGAAATTGGGGAAATTCTTCAAGAGGCTTTGCACGCCTGTTGGGCTGAAGAATACTACCATGTCGAAGTCGAAAGTGTCGTTGTCGGCAAAGTCATTTGACACTGTGCGATACATCACACCTTCGGTGTGCTTGAGCTTGCGCTCATCCAGCATGTTCTTTATCTCATCATTGTGCACATCAGACAATGGAATGAAGTAACGCTCGCTCTTGTGCTTGACCATCGTGGGTATGAGATCAGCAAAACGACCTGTGGTGCCATAGAAGATCTTGCGTTTGCGATACTGCACATACTTTTGGATATAAAGTGCAATCTGCTCAGTGACACAGAAATACTTCATTTCCTCGGAGATGACAACACGCATCTCCTTGCACAACTGAAAGAAATGGTCTATAGCGTGACGCGAAGTGAACACCACGGCAGTATGTTCGAGAATGCTAATCTTCTGCGAGCGAAATTCCTTGGCGGTCAATGCTTCGACTTTGATAAACGGTCTGAAAACGATATCCACTCCATAGCGTGACGCTATGTCGTAGTATGGGGATTTTTCCGAAGAGGGCTTAGGCTGTGAGACCAATATCTTCTTAATCATCTCTACTTAGTATTGTGCTATATATTCTGTTGTTTGTGTCAAAATTGACCATAAAACGATAAGTGGTACCGCTTCGAGGGCGCAAAAGTACACAAAAAGATGCACAACACCATAGATTTTTTTAAAAAAGGTAGAATATGACTTAAAAAGTAGCAAAATTTTGACAAAAAGTAACAATCCCAACAGGCAATAGGCAGTGTTCAAGACCGATATATCAAGATACACGACTATCAAAGTCAAAGGAAATAACAAGACACTCTGCACGAACTGCATCATGTCGTAACTCGTCATCCACTGAGCACGCTGGCTACGTGAGAAAAACACACTGTGTACAAAGGAATACAAACCTCGCTTGACAAGCATATACAGCATGATGATGCAAAGATATATACTTAGAAATAAGAGTTGAAAAGTGAGAGGCGTGAATTGAAAAGTGAAGTGTGAGAGATGGGGTGTTACGAGTGAAAGATTGTAGTTGTGCTGAGCATATCCATAGAAAAGCAAGGATAATAGCACAGAGGTGGTCAAAAACAAAAAGACGCTTACCAGCCAGCTATGCGATGTCTTTTCTACGGGTTCAGACACTGTTTTGTTAGAAGGTATGAAGAAATCTGTCAAACGCTGATTGATAGTGCGTTTGGTCAGACGAAGCACCATCATCATCATAGCGAAGCACACTATTAAGCTCACCGATACAACATCGTTTCGACTAAGGCGGTCGGACATCACATATCCCTGCTTGCCTACGATATCCGTAGCACAAGGCGGTTCCCCACGGAAGAGCAACGTGTCGTCGGACAGCAACGGGTCTCTTTCGAAAAGGTGAGAGGTGATAGGCGGTATGTGGGATAGTGTGTCCATTATTTATATTGCAGCAAACTTGCGTACACTGGCATCCCACAACGGAGTTGATTGCACCAGATCAATAGCTTCAACAGGGTCTGTAGCCACACGCCATATCTCAGCATGACGCTGACCCATGAAATGCTCGTCAATGCCGTGCTGCAACTGTTGCAACAAAGCATCGTAGTAACCACGAATATTGAGAATCACTATTGGCTTGAGATACAGTCCCAACTGCTTCCATGTTATAACCTCCATTAACTCTTCGAGAGTGCCACAACCGCCAGGCATAGCTATGCAACCATCGGACATGCGGGCTATAGTCTGCTTACGCTCGTGCATGTCGGCTGTCTCTATCAACTGCGTGAGACCAGTATGATGCCAGCCCTGATGTATCATGAAAGTGGGTATCACACCTGTGACCTCACCACCTGCTGACAACGCTGCATTGCTCGTCGTAGCCATCAAGCCCATATTTCCGGCACCATTGATAAGTCCTATGCCACGATGTGCCAACTCGCTACCAAGAACACTGGCAGCTGAGAAATAATCCGGATGTATCTTTGTGCTTGAAGCACAATAAACTGCTATACGCATTACTATATTTTTCTACTACTTTATTTAACGATGTATGGCACAAAATATTGTATTATACTACCAATGGGTTAAATATTCTTATCTTTTCTGTTATTATTTACCTTATTGTCACAAAGTTTTGATACTTTTGCACGCAGATTATTTCACTATACACATACAAATGTTCACAAAGTCAAAATATATCCTTGCAGCATTGATAGTCATGCTGGCATCGTGCCAGCCTGCTGACAAATTCAGGCTAAAGGGTAAATTCACCAATCTGCAGCAAGCTGATTTCTATGTCTACTCAACAGATGGCACACTGCAGAACCTCGACACCATTCATGTGTTGGACGGACAATTCGACTGGGAAAGACAAATGAATGATGAGGCAACACTGATAGTAGTCTACCCAAACTTCAGTGAGCAAGTCATCTTTGCAAAGGGTGGGGACGTTATAAAAATGAAAGGTGATGCCAATCAGCTAAGACAAACAGAAATCACTGGTAGTAAGGATAATGAAGAACTTACACAATTCAGGCTACAGCATATATCATCAACGCCACTGCAGCTCACTCAAGCAATGCAGGAATATGTAAAGCTTAATCCTGACACACGCGTAGGAATATATCTGCAACGTCAGCTCACACTGAACAAATCACAGCTAAGCAGGATGCGCATAGGAGAACAGCTACCGCAAATCTCATTGCCACCTGACCCAGAACATGCTGACGAGGACACTATTTTTATATCATATTCTTCAAGAAAAGAACCTAAAGCCCTACAGCACAAACCACTCATAATAGTATTCTGGGCAACATGGAGCGGACAAAGTCACAGTTTCAACACGCGAACACGCGAGCTCCTCACACGTACTGCCCATGCAGACTCAACATCAAATGTTAAAGCAATAAGCATAAGTTTGGATGTTGATATGCGTAGCTATGACACATTCTTGAAACGAGACACAGTGGATTGGATTGCAAGATGTTACCGCATGGCATGGCACACACCGGTAGTTGAACAGCTGGGATTAAAGAACATACCTTTTGCCGTACTCGTTGATTCACGCAGACGAGTAGTTGCATTAGGTTCTGATTGGGACAAGGACATTAAGCCGGCTATAGATAGAATGGTAAAATGAAATTAATAGAAACTACCTAAAGTGAAATCATGTAGACAAAAGTATTAAGTCTGTTGATAACCTAAAGATGTATTTGTTCACAAATATGTGCTAATTATTTTTGTAGTGTATCTAATACACGCGTATCATCTTTTCATTAGTATGCAAATAAATTATTAATTGTTTTCAAGCATTTAAATATAATACACTATAGAATTATTAACAAGCTAAAATATTGAAAATAAAAGCATATTTAAAGTTATCAACAATATTTACACTTAATAAATATAATCATTAAGCTCTTTTTTGTCAGAAAAGAAATTAACAAAATAAATATATCATGTCAAAAGATTTAAAAACATCGTCTGAACATTCTTCCGTGAATATGAGTCACGACGAACTTGTTTCAGAAATACGCAGATTAGCACGCGAGAAAAATGCCGTAATCATGGCCCATTATTACGTGGATGGGCAAGTACAGGATATTGCTGACTTCATTGGCGATTCACTGGCATTGGCACAGAAGGCTGCTGAGACAACAGCAGATATAATAGTGCTGTGTGGAGTCCACTTTATGGGTGAAACAGCTGCAATTCTCTGCCCTCAAAAGAAAGTCCTTGTGCCTGATCCTACAGCAACATGTTCTCTCGCCGAAAGTTGTCCGGCAGATGAGTTTGCAAGATTCGTACAGCAGCATCCAGGCCACACAGTAGTTAGTTATGTCAACACCACTGCTGCAACAAAGGCTGTTACAGATGTCGTAGTGACAAGTTCCAACGCCAAGCAGATTGTCGACAGTCTGCCTCAAGAAGAACCTATCATATTTGGACCGGATCAGAATCTCGGAGCATATATCAACTCGCTGACAGGACGTAATATGGTGTTGTGGCCTGGAGCATGTCATGTGCACGCCAGGTTCAGTGTTGAAAAGATATTGGAGTTGAAGGCTGAGCATCCACAGGCAAAGGTTTTGGTTCATCCAGAGTGCAAGGGAGCAGTGGTGAAGCTTGCCGACAAAGTAGGTAGCACTGCTGCACTGCTGCGTTTTGCTATCAACGACGAGGCTCAAGAGTTCATAGTAGCCACGGAGAGCGGCATACTTCATGAGATGCAGAAGTCAGCTCCTCAGAAGACATTCATCCCTGCCCCACCCGATGACAGCACATGCGGATGCAACGAATGTGAATACATGAAACTCGTCACACTCGAAAAAGTATACAGATGTCTGCGTGACGAACAGCCACAGGTGAGTGTGCCTGCCGATGTGGCTGAGAAAGCCATAGTGCCTATAAACAGGATGTTGGAGATATCTGCCAAATTGGGAATATGAGAAAGTTGCGCATTACTGAGATGCAGCGCCTGACTGTAGATGAATTTCACAGTGCACAGAAGCTGCCTCTTGTGGTGGTGCTGGACAATGTGCGTTCGCTCTACAACGTCGGTTCCGTATTCCGCACTGCTGATGCTTTTCGCGTACGGAAGATAGTTCTTTGTGGCATCACTGCTACCCCACCCAATGCTGAGATACACAAGACTGCACTCGGAGCAGAAGACAGTGTGGAATGGACAAGTGTTGCAGACACCATGCAAGCCGTCACAGACCTTCGCAAGCAAGGCTATTCCATTATCGCTGTAGAGCAGTGTCATGGCTCCACAATGATTAATGATTACGTGTATTCGGCTAAACAGCCGATAGCAATTATACTTGGCAATGAAGTGCATGGAGTACGTCAAGATGTCGTCGACGCCTGCGATACATGTATAGAGATACCGCAGTATGGCACAAAACATTCGCTTAATGTTAGTGTTACGGCTGGCATTGTTATACACCATTTTTATAATATAATGCATAATGTATAATTGACAATTGACAATTCAAAATTCATAATTATTGGTGTTTTTTTGCCTGTTACACTAAGAATGAGTAATTTTGCCGCGATTTGTGTACACTTATACAATTCATAATTCACAATTCATAATTACTTTAAACTTTAAACTTTAAACTTTCAACTGCGGCGTAGTCGCGTCTTATATCTTATGAAGAATTTCCGTTTAATCGACAATCTGCTTGGTTGGTTAGCCTTTGCTGTGGCGGCGTTCACATATTGCTCCACTGTCGAACCAACAGCCAGCTTCTGGGATTGTCCTGAATTCATCACCACGGCCTATAAACTTGAAGTAGGTCATCCGCCAGGAGCACCGTTCTTCATGCTCACGGGCAACCTTTTCACACAACTGACATCCGACCCGGCTCAGGTGGCGCTGATGGTGAACATCATGAATGCCTTGCTGAGTGCGTTGTGTATAATGTTTCTTTATTGGACAATATCGCATCTGGCCAGAAAACTGATATGTGCTGATGGTTGGGTATCAACTCCTGCACAGCTGATAGCCATTGAGGGTGCTGCCATGACTGGTGCTCTGGCTTATTGCTGGAGTGACACTTTCTGGTATTCTGCTGTTGAGGGCGAGGTATATGCATATAGCTCACTGTTCACGGCATTGGTATTTTGGCTGATGCTCAAGTGGGAAGACAATGCTGATAAGCCTCATAGCGACCGTTGGCTCATATTGATAGCATATCTCACCGGACTTAGCATCGGTGTGCACCTGCTGAATCTGTTGTGTCTGCCTGCATTGGTGCTTATATATTATTATAAGCGTGCTAAAGTTGCGACGTTGAAGGGTAGCCTTTTGGCATTGTTGGGTTCGTTTGTGCTTGTTGCAGCGGTGCTCTATGGTATTGTGCCAGGCATTGTCAAAGTTGGTGGCTGGTTCGAACTCTTTGCAGTGAATACCTTGTCATTGCCTTTCAACACAGGTTTGATAGTATATATCATCCTGCTCGTGGCGGTGGTGGTGTGGGCTATCCGTGAATCTATGATTGGCACTTCGCGCCTGCGCATGAACATATCCTATCTTGCCAGTGTTGCCATGCTGGGTATACCTTTCTATAGCTATGGCTGGCGCAGCGTGGTGTTTGGTGTAGTCATTCTGGTTGTTTTGTATCTACTACTGCAATGGCGTCGTGATGAGCAGCCAGTGGTGTCTGCGCGCCTGATGAATACTTCATTGCTGTGTATGTTGATGATTATGATAGGTTATTCGTCGTATGCGCTGATAATCATACGTTCTACAGCCAATACGCCGATGGATCAGAACTCGCCGGAAGACATCTTCACCCTTGGTTCATATCTCAATCGTGAGCAGTATGGAAGTCGTCCGCTCTTTTACGGTCAAGCCTACACATCGCAACCCAAGCTTCGCGTTGAAGATGGCTACTGCGTACCTGTCTCCACACAAGAAGCACCTGTTTATCAGCGCAAGGAGAAGGTCAATCCCGACGAGCCTGACCGTTACGAGATTCAGCGCTATGACATGGAATATGTCTATGCTCAGAATATGCTCTTCCCACGTATGTACAGCGACCGCCATGCCGAGGCATACGAAGCATGGATGGGTGGCGTAGATGGTTCTCAGGTGCCATACGACCGTTGTGGTGAGCAAATAATGGTGAAGATGCCGTCTCAGTTGGAGAACATACGTTTCTTCCTTTCGTATCAGGTGAACTTCATGTATTGGAGATACTTCCTATGGAACTTTGCCGGCCGTCAGAACGACATACAAGGCAATGGCGAGTTGGAACATGGCAACTGGCTGTCGGGCATCAGTTTCTTCGACAATATGCGTCTTGGCGACCAGAGCAAGCTGCCGACAGAATTGAAGGTCAACAAGGGTAGAAATGTGTTTTATTGTCTGCCATTGCTGTTGGGACTGTTGGGCATGATATGGCAAAGTATGAAATCACCTTATGTACCTGGACGTGATGAACGTGAAGAAGGTACTGGAATCAAGCAGTTCTGGGTTGTGTTCTTCCTTTTCTTCATGACGGGACTGGCTATTGTAGTATATCTCAACCAGACTCCGCAGCAGCCTCGTGAGCGTGACTATGCATACGCTGGTTCGTTCTATGCGTTTGCCATTTGGATTGGACTTGGTGCAGCTGCTATAGCAGACTGGCTCGGTTCAAAGACTGGCAAGAACGTGTTGGCTGCGCTGGTGTCGCTGCTGTGTCTGCTTGTGCCGGTGCAAATGGTTTCACAGACATGGGACGATCACGATCGCAGCGGGCGATATACTTGTCGCGACTTTGGCCGCAACTATCTGATGAGTCTGCAGGACGAAGGCAATCCGATAATCTTCACCAACGGCGACAACGATACCTTCCCGCTTTGGTATAATCAAGAGACGGAAGGTGTGCGTACGGATGCCCGTGTGTGCAACCTCAGTTATCTGCAGACAGACTGGTACATTGACCAGATGCGTCGTCCGGCTTATGACTCGCCTTCCGTGCCAATCAGCTGGAAGCGTATTCAGTATGTTGCTGGCACGCGCGAAGGCATTCGTGTCAGTCCACGCACACTGGAGCAGGCTATAGAGTATTACAAGGACGACCCTGTGACTTCGCGTCAGCTGCTGGGTGAGAATCCATACGAACTGTCGACCATCATCGACAAGTGGATTCTCAACGACAACCCTGACATGCAGATATTCCCAACAGACAGTATGGTCATAACCGTGGATAAGGAAGCTGTAATGAAGAGTGGCATGATGATAGCTGCCGACAGCATCCCAGATGTCATGCATATCAGTCTGAAGGGTAAGCGTGCTGTATACAAGAATGAGATGATGATGTATGAGATGCTTGCCCGCTGCAACTGGGTTCGTCCGCTGTATGTGGCGATGACAGTGGGTCAGGACAACTATGGCAACCTTGGCAACAACTTCGTGCAGGAGGGCCTGGTGAACCGTATTACTCCTTTCAACACTAAGGTTAGTGGTAAGCGCATCGACTGCGACCGCATGTATGACAATCTGATGAACCGTTTCCGCTTCGGCGGCATTGACAAGGATGACATATATCTTGATGAGACTGTCATGCGCATGTGCATCACTCATCGGCGCATCTTCGCTTTGTTGGCCACTCAGCTCATCAAACAAGAGAAGACAGAGAACTTGAAGGCTTTGTTAGAGAAAGCTGAAGAGGCTATTCCCGAGAAGAATGTGCCACATAGCTATGCCGGTGGCTCGCTTGAGTTGGCAACAGGCTGGATCACTGCTGGCGACAACAAGCGTGCAGCTCACATCGCTGCCGCTGTTGCTCAGACTGCTGCTGAATATCTTGGGTGGTACTCCAGCTTGTCGATGCAGAGACAGCTGTCATCACAGAGCGAGATAATGTATTATGCTTATCAGCTCAATGATGCACTGCGTATCCTTGATCTCTGTGACCCGAAGCAGGCAGAAGCTTTTGATGCACAGATGCGTACCTATGGGTCTATGTTGCAGAATGTGCTCGACAGACAATGATTATAGAGCAGCCTGCACGATTCCTCAGATGGTTATATCCTAATGCTGTATGGCGAATGGACCCGCGTCGAAAAGTCATTTACCTGACTTTCGACGACGGGCCCATCCCTGAGGCGACTCCTTTTGTACTTGATGTATTGGCCGACTATGACATCAAGGCTACGTTCTTCTGTGTTGGCGACAATGTCAGAAAGCATCCAGACATCTTCCAGCGAGTGCTGGAAGAAGGACATCGCATAGGCAATCATACATATAATCACATAGGTGGCTTTAGATGGCCTTCTGACAAGTATCTTGAGAATACTGAGCTAGCACAATGCATAATTCATAATTCACAACTCGCAATTTCTTCCTCTCCCCCACTCTTCCGTCCTCCTCATGGTTGGATGCGTCCCATGCAGTATCGTGTCATTCGGGCACAGGGATATCGCATAATCATGTGGGATTTGGTGACGCGTGACTACAGTAGGCGTCTGTCTGCAGAGGATGTTCTGAATAATGTCAAGCATTATGCTCGTAACGGCAGCATAATAACCTTTCACGATTCGCTTAGGAGCATAGATAAGCTAAGAAAGATATTGCCGCAGGCAATAGAGTGGCTTATCGGGGAAGGATACGAGTTTGGGACGCTATAGCAGCGTGACATCGAGTGCATATAGCAGAGCTGCATATCGAGCAGCCTTGCCAATTGTGACTGCTATGGTTGTGTGCAATGGATTTGCTCGCGCAATACCCAATGCTATTGCTATGGCGCTGCCGAGTGCTGGCAGAAAGCAAAGCACGCCAGTCCATGCACCGTATTGCTTAGTCCATTGCATAGCTCGCTGCAGGCGTTGTGGGTTAGTGTGGAGATGACTGTATATCCATTCTATGTTCACACATCGTCCGAGACCGTAGTTGAACAACGATCCAGCCACATTACCGATGGTGGCTGAAACGAACAGTGGCATGGGGCTGAGACCTGCTAAAAGTAAGGCAGAAAAAACAGCCTCACTGCTGAATGGGAATATGCTGCCTGCAAGAAAGGCGGCAACAAGCATACCTGCGTATGACAAGGGATTTTACGATTTTACAATTTCACAATTGAAAGGTTGATGTATGGCGATAGCAGATTGAGTGCAGTTGCAGCAAAAAGTGCTATGGAAAGGAGCATGAACCATGCATTTGACAGCCATGTTGTGGCGTGTGTGGCATAGTGTGCTGCTGTGGGTGCTGTGGTGAGTATGAATATGGGCAGGAGTGTGTCTATGCGCTCAGGCTGCAGAATCATCCACAGTGCTATCGTCAATTGTAACGCGATGTATGTCTGATAGAACATTCTGACACGTATATTGTCGTCGTAGCTGTTTCGTCTATAATGGATTATACCTGTTAGTGCTATGATGAAAGTCAGAATGATTGACCATTGACCATTGACCATTGACCATTGACCATTGATCATCGACCATTGATCATTGATTATTGACCATTGCCCATTGATTATTGAAGATTTTAGCAGATTAATGATGTGCTTATTGGTGATAGGGTTTGTTATTGGTTCTGCTATTGCGGCAATATGGGAGGATAATAGTTGAAAGTTGAGAGTTGAGAGTTGAAAGTTGAAATATGAGAGTTGAATGATGAGCAGTGTTGCTGCTGCCCAGAAGAGATATGGTAATGTCAGTCCCATGCATGCTGCTGCGAAGCTACGCCATGAGAGTGTGCGCAGATAGATTGTCTGACAAAACAATATTACTGGTGCGAGGAGCAACAGTGGTGGCCATGCAAGTGATCCAAGTGACAGAAGTGTGTAAGCGTGTAGTGTGGAGAGCTGTATTGATGTTTTCTTTCTGTCATTTCGGCTGTTGCTGCTGTCTGTTGTAGTGGACATGAGAAATGATATTGCAGCAGCGAGCATGGGCATGGCTGATGTGCCAGGGTTTATGTCGTGTAGTGGTGGATAGCACACCAACAACATTATAAGTAGTGTTGCAGGCATCTGTGAGCGCACTCGCAGCATGTTGTAGCTGTGGGTCTGCAGTATAAGAATGATGGTTGTGACTGCTGCAGCTATCCATCCCATCATGGTGGAGGTGGTATAAACACCTTGTGGCAGCCACCATAATAAAGTGACCGCCACACATGCCAGAGGTAATGTTATACTGCTCTGAGATATTTTATTTTGCAGTCTTCTCCTGCTCATAGTCAATCTCGGCGGTTCCCCAGCCGGGTGCACTCTTAGTGCTCCGCTAAATCTTCTCCTATGTCTGTGCGGAAGTATTTATTTGTGAATTGTATTGTGTTTGCTGCTTCAAAACTACGCTTGAGCGCCTCGGCGCGGGTGGAACCATAGCTTGATACGGCGAGAACACGTCCTCCGGAGGTGATGACAGGCCCCCTTCCGGCCTCCCCCAAGGGGGAGGAGTGTGTTGTGCCGGCGTGGAATACTACTGTGTCAGGGCCGAAGTTGTCGTCGTGGTGTGTGATTTGGTATCCTTTGTTATATGATCCTGGATATCCTCCGCTGGCGAGAATTACACACACGGCAGAACGTGGGTCCGTCTCTACTTGTTGCTTGTTGAGTGTGCGCTGGGCCACAGCCTTGAGTAGGTCTACGAGGTCAGTTTTGAGGCGCAGCATGACGGTTTCGGTCTCGGGGTCGCCCATGCGGCAGTTGTATTCTATCACCTTTGGTTGGCCATTGCAGTTGATGAGTCCGAAGAAGATAAATCCTCTGTAGTCGAGGCCGTCGGCTGCGAGGCCGCGGACTGTGGGCTGCACGATTTGTTCTTCAACCTTCTTCATCCATTCTTTGTTGGCAAATGGAACAGGTGATACGGAACCCATGCCACCAGTGTTTGGCCCTGTGTCTCCGTTGCCAATGCGTTTGTAGTCTTTGGCCTCTGGCAGCAGTTTGTAGTCTTTGCCATCTGTGATGGCGAATACGGAGCATTCTGTTCCACTGAGAAACTCCTCAACGACCACGCGTGCTGAAGCCTGACCGAACATGCCGTCAAGCATTGCACGCAGTTCGCGCTGGGCCTCTTCGAGTGTCTGAAGTATGAGCACCCCTTTTCCTGCACATAGTCCGTCGGCCTTGAGTACGTATGGGGGTTGAAGGGTTGTAAGGAAGGCTAAACCTTCTTCCACAGTGTCGGCGGTGAAGGTGCGGTATGCTGCTGTTGGTATGCCGTGGCGCAGCATGAATTGTTTTGCAAAGTCTTTGGAACCTTCGAGCTGTGCTGCCTGAGCAGATGGCCCAATGACGCTTATGTGTTTCAGTTGTGGCTGGCTGCTGAAATAGTCGTATATTCCATCTACAAGTGGTTGTTCCGGTCCTACGACAATCATGCCAACGTTATTGTTGATGGCAAATGTGCCAACACTTGCGAAGTCATTGGGGTTGAGCGGGACATTCTGTGATGTGCCGCCGTTGCGAAGCTGCAGCTTGTCTGTGCCTCCGTTGCCAGGTGCTATGAAGAGTCGGTCTACTTGCTCTGACTGTGCAATCTTCCAAGCCAGTGCATGTTCCCTGCCGCCGCTGCCGAGAACGAGTATGGTCATTGTCTGTGTGGGTTGTGTCATTTGAGGTAGTCGTCAAAGTATCTGGTTATACGTTGGTGTAGGTGTATCTGGTCTGTTCCGAACATATTGTGTTCTCCACCAGGATAAAGGAAGAGATCGGGTTGTGTGCCGGCATCTATTGCGGCTCGGATGAATGACAATGTATGTTGTGGCACACAGGTGGGGTCGTTGTACCCAAATATGATTTGTAGTCTGCCCCTGAGCTGTGCTGCCTTTGGCAGCAGGGAGCAGGCTGCATAGCCTTCTGGATTCTGCTCGGGTGTGTCCATGTATCGTTCGCCATACATCACCTCATAGTATTTCCAATCGATGACAGGACCTCCGGCCACGCCCACGCGGAAGACATCCGGATATGTACACATGAGGTTGGTTGTCATAAACCCGCCGAAGCTCCATCCGTGTACGCCTATACGTTCGCTGTCGACGTATGGCAACTGGCGCAAAAATTCAATGCCGCACATCTGGTCGCGCATCTCTTCTTGGCCCAGATGGCGGAAGGTGGCTTGTTCGAAGGCCAGGCCGCGATGTTCTGAGCCTCGGTTGTCGAGTACGAAGATGACATATCCTTGCTGTGCCATGTATATCTCCCATCCACGGTAGCCCCAGTAGCGCGATGCCTGTACGTTGTGAGCATGCGGTCCGCCATAGACATAAACAACGGTGGGATATTTCTTTGATGGGTCAAAGTCAGTAGGTTTGATGAGTCGGTAGTAGAGGTCTGTGGTGCCGTCGGCCGCCTTGATGGTTCCTAATGTCACTTCGGGGACGTTGTAGTCTTTCCAAGGGTCGGGTGCGTCAAGCAACTGTGTTGTGTTGGCATTTTTTGTGTTGATGATGTTGATGCGTCGCGACACTGTTGGTGAGTTGTAAGTGTCAATGACCATTGTTCCGCTCTTGCTGATAGTGGCGTGGTGTACGCCGTCGTCAGCAGAGATGAGCACTGGTTGTGTGTTCTTCTGTATCTTCACTTTGTGCAGTGTGGCTCGCAGCGGATGTGTGGCGTTGGCTTTGAAGATGGCGCTGTGGTCTCGCTCATTGAATCCAAGTAGCTCCAGTACTTCGTAGTTGCCAGGCGTGAGCAGCGTAGTGGAGATATTATCCATCACCTCTCCCCCACCCGACTCGGCTCGCCATGTGCCGTTAGTAGTTTTTTTGAGATCGATGAGGTAGAGGTGGTTCCAGTTGTCTCGTTGGCTTTGCATCACTGCCTTGGTGTTGTCCCATGGCAGGAACGACAACGTGTGCATCGGTTCGACATACTTGGGATGCCGTTCCTCAATTAGTGGTGTGGCATTCTTGCGCCCTGTGGTTGCATCATATCCGAAGAGCTGCATCAGGTCTTGGTCGCGGTTTAGCTCAAATACGTAGAGAGTGTTGCCATCTGGAGCCCAAGACAGGTTTGTCATGTAGTCGGTCTTAGGTTTTGGATTGTCGAGCCACACTGTCTTGTCTGCCGCGATGTCGTATATTGCCACGCTGACGTCCTCACTCTCGCATCCTGCCATAGGATATTTGTCTATGTATGTTGCTGCTATGCGCTTGGTGATATCTACTTGAGGATACGATGGTATGCGGCTTTGGTCTTTCTTGTAGAATGCCAGTTTGGTGCCGTCGGCATTCCAGAATAGTCCTTTCATGATGCCAAATTCCTGACGGCTCACGCTGTGGCCATAGACGATGTCATCATTGCCGTCAGCGGTGATGCGTCGTTCTTGGCCATCAGCTGTGATGACATATACGTCTGAACCTTTGCAGAATGCCAGTGCACGGCTGTCAGGACTCCATGTGAGTTCTTCGGCACCCTCGGGCAGCGTCATTCTCCATGCAACATTCTTTTTCTCAAAGTCCACAAGTAAAATTTCCTGTTTTGTCTGCACGCGCACCAATGGCTGTCCTGCATATGGTAGTGTGACGGCAGTACAGGCGTGAACGGCTTTGTGCCCTATGATGTCGTTGAGGCTTTCTGTGGTGAAAAGTGTTCGTGTTTTGACACCTGGAGTTTTGATGGTCGTGGCTTTGTCCACAGTGAGCTCTACGGCGACATCTCCCCACCATGTGGTGAACATGTATTGTGGTTGAAGTTGCCAATATGTGCTGCCGCCCGAAAGCAGGTCATCGAGTGTGAAACTCTTCTTTGTCTCTTGTGCCATCATTGTTGTTGCTGCTGCTATTGCAGTCAACAGAATATGCAGCTTTCTCATGCTGTGTCAATTATCAATTGTCAACTATCAACTATCAACTCCCCCTTCGTCCTCCGCGGCCAAAGAATTTGCGTCGGGCATCCTGACGTTGTGCCCGTGTGTCGCCCTGCTGGTGGTAGTCGTGGCGGTTGCTGTATTGTTTGCCTTCACGTCTGTCCTCACGTCTGTCCTCACGCCTGCCTTCGCGTCTATCCTCGCGTCGTTCTTCATTGCGTTCGTTGCGTCGGAAGTGGTGCTTTGCATCGTCTTCGCGTTCGCGTCGGCTGAAGCGGTTAAAGTGGTTGTCATCAGCCTCGCGACGTTCGTTGTCGAAGGGTTTCTTGAAGTGACGTTTTTGTGTTGCCATTTGGCGACGTTCGGCATCAGTCTTCACTGTACCGCCGCTGGCACGATGATGCTCCAGCCTTCCCTCGAAGAGCACATATTTACGCAATTCGCATTCCAACGAGCCATTGTATAGCGGAGTTTTCAGCGATGGTTTCAGCCCAATAGCCTCAAAGCATTCTTCGTTCATCGACAGAATCCATGCCTCCCCACCAGCATGCTCACGCTTCAGCCTTTGGCCTATCATCTTGTACAGCCCCAGTAGGTCTGGTGAGGTTATGCGTTGACCGTACGGCGGATTTGTGATGATGAGTGGATGGCTTGTCGAATTGCTTGGTTCCAATGGTGAGTTCATGAAGTCAGCTTCCTCGATGCTGATGTGCTGCATCATGCGTGCAGCGCGCACGTTGGCCTGTGCTATGGCAACAGCCTTCGGATCGACATCGCGGCCATAGATATGATGTTCAAATGGACGCTCGGCCGAGTCATCTTCGTAAATTCTGGATAACATGTCGGCATCGAAGTCACGCCAGCGTTCGAAGGCGTAGCCCTTGCGGAAGACACCAGGATAGATGCCGCATGCTATCAGTGCTGCCTCAATGCAGAATGTGCCGCTGCCACAGAAGGGATCCAGCAAGTCGCTCTGCCCGTGCCACCCTGCCATGAGAAGTATGCCAGCAGCCAGAACCTCGTTGATAGGTGCTGCCACAGCATCGTGGCGATAGCCTCGGCGGTGGAGGCTCTCGCCGGAACTGTCTAATGCCAATGTGGCATCATAGTCTGAGATGTGGATATGCAGTTGTATGTCTGGATTCGATACACTGACGTTGGGGCGTGTGCCTGTCTTCTCCCGGAATTGGTCGGCAATGGCATCCTTCACCTTGTATGCCACGAACTTGGAATGGCGGAACTCAGGTGAGAACACCACGCTGTCTACGGCAAAGGTGTCGTTTGTTGACAGATATTGTGACCAGTCAATGCCTTTTACGGCTTCGTAGACATCATCGGCAGAACGTGCCTTGAATTGTTTGATTGGTTTGAGCACACGTATTGCAGTCCTCAGGCAGAAGTTGGCTCGATAGAGCATCTCCTTGTCTCCGCTGAAGCTCACCATGCGGCGGCCAATCTGAATATCAGAGGCACCGAGCTCTGTCAGCTCCTGTGCTAAAATAGGTTCGAGACCTTGGAAGGTCTTCGCAATCAAGTTCATGAAAAAATAGATCTATCTAATTTGTGATTGGGTTTCTTTGCGTTCTGAATTCACCTGGGGCGACATCTTCTGTCACCCAAATATTACCTCCTATGACAGCATCGTGACCTATGGTGATGCGGCCAAGAATGGTGGCATTGGCATATACAATGACATTGTCTTCGAGTATCGGGTGGCGAGGTATGCCCTTTATGGGGTTGCCTTCTTTGTCTACGGGAAAACTCTTGGCACCCAAAGTAACACCCTGATATAGTTTCACATTGTTACCTATGATACATGTTGCGCCAATAACCACGCCAGTGCCGTGGTCTATGGTGAAATGGTGCCCTATTGTAGCAGCAGGATGGATGTCAATACCTGTCTCGCTGTGGGCCATTTCCGTGATAATGCGTGGTATGAGCGGTACGCCCAGCAGCAGCAGCTCGTGGGCTAAACGGTAGTTCGTAATTGCCTTTATCACAGGATAGCAGGAGATGACTTCGCCGTAGCTCTCTGCTGCCGGATCGCCGAGATAAGCTGCCTCCACATCGGTGGCCAGTGTCTGACGCAGGGCTGGCAGACGTTCGATGAACTCGCGTGTCAGCTCGCAGGCCTTCTGGCGTCGCACGTCTTGAGCTGTCACGTAGGAGTTGCCATAGGCTTCCACCTCGCTCCAGCCTGTGGCAAAGCATAGGCCCGCGTCAATCTGTTTGCTCATCAGGCCGTAAAGGTGTTCCAGTGCAACACCTACATGGAAGATAAGATTCTGGTTGTTGACATTGCTCTTCCCGTAGAAACCAGGGAAGAGGATAGCGCGGCATAAATCCATTGCCTCAGCCAAGGCAGGCTGAGATGGCAGAGGATCGCCATCGCGATGCTCGTGGAAAAGTCCACAGAGCGACTTGGGGCTCGACAAAGACTGAGCCACCTCTGTCAGTAGAGTTTGAGTAGAGCGATTCATGATGCTGTTTTCGCTGCAAAGGTA
This sequence comes from uncultured Bacteroidaceae bacterium, assembly GCA_905233465.1. Taxonomy (GTDB): domain Bacteria; phylum Bacteroidota; class Bacteroidia; order Bacteroidales; family Bacteroidaceae; genus Physcousia. Next base: position 39,030 of record CAJOEI010000005.1, read on the forward strand.
GTGAAAAGTTGAAAGTTGAAAGTTGAAAGTTGAAAGTTTTTTCCGCATAAAAGGCAGTTTGTGTAGATTTCGACGCTTAAACTTGTCCAAAAGCGGTTAAGTTACTAACTTTGCGCCGCAAAATGGAATAATAGCAAATTGTAAAATCGTAAAATCGTAAGATAAAACCATGGATTTCGTAGAAGAGCTTAGATGGCGAGGTATGATTCACCAGATGATGCCTGGCACGGAGGAACTCCTCCAGAAAGAACAAGTAACAGCCTACGTGGGCATCGACCCCACGGCAGATAGTCTGCACATCGGCCACCTTTGCGGTGTGATGATGCTCCGCCACCTGCAGCGCTGCGGTCACAAACCCCTTGCACTCGTAGGCGGCGCAACAGGCATGATTGGCGACCCCAGCGGCAAGAGTCAGGAACGCAACCTGCTCGATGAGGCCACACTGGCCCACAATGTTAGCTGCATCAAGGCACAGCTGGCACACTTCCTCGACTTTGAGAGCGACGCACCAAACCGTGCCGAGCTTGTCAACAACTACGACTGGATGAAGGACTTCACCTTCCTCGCTTTCGCGCGCGACGTGGGCAAGCACATCACCGTTAACTATATGATGGCCAAGGACAGCGTGCAGAAGCGACTCAACGGCGAGGCACGCGACGGTCTCAGTTTTACTGAGTTCACCTACCAGCTGCTGCAGGGCTATGACTTCTACTATCTCAACACCCACAAGGGCTGCAAGCTGCAGATGGGCGGCAGCGACCAATGGGGTAATATCACCACTGGCACAGAGCTGATCCGTCGCATGGGTGGCGGCGAGGCATATGCCCTCACCTGCCCTCTCATCACCAAGAGTGATGGCCGCAAGTTTGGCAAGACAGAGCAAGGCAACATCTGGCTCGACAGACGCTACACTAGCCCATACCGTTTCTACCAGTTCTGGATCAATGTCGCTGACGAGGATGCTGAGCGCTACATCAAGATCTTCACCTCACTGCCAAAGGACGAGATCGACGAGCTAATCGCCCGCCACCGCGAAGACCCAGGTCGCCGCGAGTTGCAGCGCCGCCTGGCCGAGGAGGTCACGAAGATGGTGCACAGCGAGCAAGACCTGCGCATGGCACAGGAGGCTTCGCAGATGCTCTTCGGCAAGTCCACTAAGGAAGCCCTACTCGCACTCGACGAACAGACACTTCTCGACGTCTTTGACGGCGTGCCGCAGTTCCGCATCGCCAAGAGCCTGCTCGAGGGTGAAGGCATCAAGGCTGTTGAACTCATGGCCACTGAGACACAGTGCTTTCCCAGTAAGGGTGAGATGCGCAAGATGGTACAGGGCGGCGGCGTGAGCCTCAACAAGGAAAAGCTCGCAGCCTTCGACCAGCCCGTGACCACCGCAGACCTCATTGACGAGCGTTATCTGCTTGTACAGAAAGGCAAGAAGAACTACTATCTGCTAATTGCTGAATAATATGCCTAATTTAGAGACGCTTTGCATACATGGCGGCTGGAAGCCCAAAAAGGGCGAGCCGCAGCAGTTACCTATCTACCAGTCCACCACCTTCCGCTACGAGACCAGTGAGCAGATGGCACGCCTCTTCGATCTCGAGGACGAAGGCTATTTCTACACACGCTTGGCCAACCCCACCAATGATGCAGTGGCAGCCAAGATCAATGCTCTTGAAGGAGGTGTGGGATGCCTACTGACGTCCAGTGGACAGGCTGCCAACTTCTATGCCGTGTTCAACATCTGTCAAGCAGGAGACCATTTCGTCACATCCAACACCATCTACGGCGGCACATTCAACCTCTTTGGTGTGACTATGAAGAAGCTCGGCATTGAATGCACATTCGTTGACCCAGACTGGGACGACGACCGCATCAGAGCAGCATTCCGCCCAAACACCAAGTGCTTCTTCGGCGAGACCATCTCCAACCCCGGCGGCAACGTCTTCGATATCGAACGCTTCGCGCGCCTCGCACACGAGCACGGCGTGCCACTCATCGTGGACAACACCTTCGCCACACCCATCAACTGCCGACCTTTTGAGTGGGGAGCCGACATCGTCACACACTCCACAACCAAGTATATGGATGGCCATGCAACGCAGGTCGGTGGAGCCATAGTCGACAGCGGCAACTTTGACTGGGAAGCCAGCGATAAGTTCCCAGGACTCACCACACCCGATGAGAGCTATCACGGCCTCACCTACACTAAAGCCTTCGGCCGCAAGGCATATGTTACCAAGCTCGTCTCGCAGCTCATGCGTGACCTCGGCAGCATACCCTCACCACAGAATTGCTTCCTCCTCAACCTCGGACTCGAGACACTCCACCTGCGCATGCCTCGCCACTGCGAGAATGCACAGCGAGTGGCAGAGTGGCTTGAGAAGAATCCACGCGTTGCATGGGTCAATTACTGCGGCCTGCCCAGCAATAAGTACTACCCTCTGGCACAGAAATATCTGCCCAACGGCTCTTGCGGTGTCATAGCCTTTGGCCTTAAGGGTAGCCGTGAGGATGCCATACGCTTCATGGACCGTCTGGACTTCGTGAGCATCGTCACACATGTGGCCGATGCGCGCACATGTGTCCTCCACCCAGCCAGCCACACCCACCGCCAGCTCTCCGACGAGCAGCTACGCGAAGCCGGCGTAGCACCAGACCTCATACGCCTCAGTGTGGGCCTCGAAAACGCCGACGACATCATCGCAGACCTCAATCAGGCCATGAACTAATCCATAGAAAAGTGTGCCGCGCGGTTCTGCCGCGCGGTTTCATTTCCCTACTCATACCTCAACCACTAAGCCATTAAGCAAATAAACAATTAAGCCATTTATGACGATCGGCAACGTTGACCTCGGTCCCCGCCCACTCCTACTCGCTCCGATGGAGGACGTGACCGACATCGGTTTCCGGCTCCTGTGCCGACGCATGGGAGCCGCAATGGTCTATTCCGAGTTCGTCAACTGCGACGCTCTCGTACGCATGGTCAAGCAGAGCCTCAAGAAGCTTGAAGTGTGCGACGAGGAGCGCCCAGTAGCCATACAAATCTACGGCAAGGACCCTGCAACAATGGCCGACGCCGCACGCATCGTCGTCGAACATGCCCACCCAGACGTACTTGACATCAACTTCGGATGCCCGGTGAAGAAAATAGCCACAAAGGGAGCAGGGGCAGGACTGCTGCAGGACCCGCCAAAGCTTCTCGCCATAGCGCGCGCCGTAGTTGATGCCGTTGGTCATCAAGTGCCCGTGACCGCCAAGACGCGTCTCGGATGGGATCAGGAGCATCGCATCATCGTCACACTGGCCGAGCAGCTGCAGGACTGCGGCATCGCAGCACTCACCATACACGGCCGCACGCGGTCACAACTCTATTCCGACCATGCCGACTGGACACTCATCGGTCAGGTCAAGAGCAACCCACGTATGCACATTCCCATCATCGGCAATGGCGACATACACAGCGTCAGCGAAGCAGATCACGCCTTCGACACCTATGGCGTCGATGCTGTCATGATAGGACGTGCCACATTCGGACAACCCTGGGTGTTCTCGCGACAGCAACTCACCATAGCACAGAAAATCGACATACTCAAGCAGCAAGTCCTAACATCGGTCCAACGCCTCGACGAATATCGAGGTATACTCCATTCACGCCGGCACCTCGCCGCATCACCACTCTTCAAGGGCATACCTGACTTCCGGCAGACACGTATCGCCATGCTACGCGCAGAGACAGTCAACGAGCTCTTCAGCATCATTGACGACATACGTGCAACAAAATTATGCGATTAATTGTCGCTATTGTAAACAGCCTCTCATAGGGTTTTTCGAAAAAAGAACCTACATGCCTACATAGGATGGCTGTTATTGATTGATTGTCAGTGTGATGTTACTATGTAGGCAACCATGTAGGTTATGTAGGCAGTTGTGTAGGTTCGGCGTTTTCATGTAAGCATAGCATGTAGATGCTTACATCATTTGCATATTTGCCAGAAAATGTTATATTTGCGTGTCAGATAACGCGCGAGAGTATCACTTGGTGAGACGCATGAGTATCTCCGGTGAGACGCGCAAGTATCACCGGTGATACTTGCGAGTCTCACCGGTGATACAACTGCAAAGCTCCTGGATGTTTTGTCCGAAGTTCAAAGGTGTTTACAAGTAATGTGTAAAAGTCTTATTATCAATGTGCTATCAATGTGCTGACGTGATGGTGAAGCCTGTCATGCGTATGTGGCTCCAAGTTGTGCGTAGTCCGAAATAGCCTTTGTGGAGTGGGGTAGGGTCGTGGTAGTCTACCAATGTTTCGCCGTCGATGGTATATGTGGTGTGGCCGTCACTGGCCACGGTGATATGGATGTCATACCAGTGGTTGGGTAGCAACAGATGTGTGCTGTCTGTGTATTCCACGAGCACTGGTGGTCGGTGTGCTATGTCGTTGACAGCCAAGCTGTCTGCTGTGTAGCGACGGAATCTTGTGGTGGTGTTATGATTGCCTCCATAGCCTAAGTAGTAGCATCGCAGCCGGTAGTTGTCCACGAAGCGCCCCTCTGGCAGCATTGTGTTGGCCATCCAGAAGCAGTTGAGGTCCGATAGTCGGTCTGTGGCCCCATTGCCGACGACGACACATGCACGGTAGTGGATGGTGCAAGGTGCTGTCAGCAGTTGGTTGTACCACAGTGTCAGCCCTGCTGGTGTGGTGATGTCTATGGTGTCGCCTCGCATCATCACCCGTGTTTGTGGTGATTCTGCTGCAATGAGCCACTTAGTGGTGCGTGCATTCATCATGTGGTTTGACGCACATATCCACGTGGCGGCAAAGAGAATTCTCAGAAGCGAATTATTGATGTTCACAGTTTGCAAAGATAGGCGCTTTGCGTATTTCGTCCAACGTTTTTGCTCTGATTTTGATAAAAATATACACAAAAGCCCGAAAAAACTCGTCGTGACTTTGCCCATCCTGCGGAAAATGTGTAATTTAGCGGCGAAAACCATCACTCATCTCTCATCTTTCATCCCCCTCTCCCATGCTTCAAATCCGCTGCAAGAACAACAATGTAACAAAAAGTTTTCTTGAAGGTACGTCCTTACTCGAGGTCTATCAAGATTTTGCCGAAGAGCTCAATATGCCGTACCCGGTAGTCTCTGCCAAGGTCAACAACACCTCTCAGGGCTTGAAATTCAGGCTTTTTCAGAACCGTGACGTGGAGTTCATGGACGCCACGACGGGTTCTGGGCATCGCGTCTATGTGCGTTCTCTGAGTTTCGTGCTCTATAAGGCTGCTACGGATGTATTTCCTGGCTGCAAGCTGTTTATTGAGCATACGTTGTCTCGCGGCTACTACTGCAACCTGAAATTGCGTGGAAGCGAACCCCTCCCCCAGGACGGCATCGACAGCATACGCCAGCGCATGGCCGAGATAGTGCGTATGGACATGCCATTCCGCCGTTTTGAGGCTACCACGGAAGAAGCTCTGCGCGTCTTCCGTGAGCGAGGCTTTGCCGACAAAGTTAAGCTCATCGAGAGTAGTGGTCAGATATACACGGACTATTATATGCTGGGTGACACTGTGGATTATTACTATGGTCCCCTTGTACCGTCGGCAGGATATCTTCAAGTGTGGGATATCGAGCCATGTTTCGACGGCCTGTTATTGCGTGTGCCAGACCAGAACAATCCCACTCAGCTGGCTCCCAAGATAGAGCAGCCAAAGACCTTTGGTATGTTTGCGGAGAAGGTTAGATGGGACATCATCATGCGTCTGTCTAACGCTGGAGATGTGAATAAGGCAATCCTCTCTGGTTACGCATCGGAGCTCATACAGGTGAGCGAGGCGCTGCAAGAGAAGAAGATAGTGCAGATAGCAGAAGAAATAGACAAGCGCTTTCACGATCCAGATAAGCCAATCCGCCTCGTGCTTGTCACCGGGCCTTCCAGTTCGGGCAAGACCACGTTCTGCAAGCGTCTGTCGGTGCAGCTGCTGGCCTGCGGTTTACGTCCAATGATTTTCTCCACCGACGACTATTTTGTCAACCGTGTGGATACGCCTAAATTGCCCAGCGGAGAATATGATTTCGATAACGTTTCTGCTGTCGATGCGGAGCTGCTTGATGACCATCTGACGCGTCTGTTGGCAGGTGAGCGGGTTGAGGTGCCGACTTATAACTTCGTCACTGGTAAGCGAGAATACAATGGCCGTCGGCTGAAGCTGCAGAACGACTGTGTGCTCATCATAGAAGGCATCCACGCATTGAATCCTGTGTTGACGCAGCGCGTGGAGGAGAGCATGAAGTTCAAGATATATGTCTCGGCTCTGACGAGTGTGTCTCTGGATGACCACAATTGGATTCCGACTCAGGACAACCGTCTGCTGAGACGCATTATCAGAGATTACAACAAAGGTGCTTTCACGGCTCAGCAAACTATTGGCCAGTGGCATAACGTATGTGAGGCGGAGGAAAAGTGGATTCTGCCGTTCCAGGAGACAGCTGATGCGATGTTTAATTCGGCGCTGAACATAGAGTTTGCCGTGCTGCGAACACATGCTGAGATAATTCTGGCATCTGTGCCCCGCAACTGTCCGGAGTACAGCGAGGCACATAGACTGCTGAAATTCATACATTTCTTTATTCCTGTCGACGACAAGGAGATACCTCCCACCAGCATCATGCGTGAATTCGTTGGAGGATCGAGTTTCAAGTACAAGTGATGCGCGGACTCTTCTTGTTTTGCCTCTCTTTCTGTGTCTCATTTCCTTTAATGGGGCAGGGGAGGGGAGGACGCACATTGAGGGTCATGGAGTGGAATGTAGAGAACCTGTTTGATACCGTTCATGATGTCGGGTTCCATGATGAGGAGTTTCTGCCGCAGGGGGAGCGTCGCTGGAACTCGGCGCGCTATCTGCGTAAGCTGAAGGACATCAGCCGCACGATAGCAGCCACGGCGACCGACGACGGCGTGCCGCATCTTGTGGCTCTGTGTGAGGTGGAGAATGACTCTGTGCTTGTACACTTAACGCGACGTAGCACATTGCGTAATCTCGGCTACGACTTTGTTTCCACTGCCTCGCGAGATGCTCGCGGCATTGATGTGGCACTGCTGTACCAGCCAGCACAATTTGCCCTTTTCACACAAAGAAATATTATTGTTCCTAACGGGACAAACGGTTTGAATCCCACGCGCGACATACTCTATGTAGCTGGTCGCATCATCACGGGCAGCGGCATTGACACATTGCATGTCTTTGTCGTGCACATGCCCAGCAGACGTGGCGGGACGAAGGGCGACAGACATCGTATGATAGCAGCACGCACACTGTGGAATGCAGTAGATTCAGTCCTAAATGTAAACGCCAAGGCTCGCATCGTGGCTATGGGCGACTTCAATGCCACGGCTCGTGATGCTATATTCAAGAAACGGTCGCTGCGCTTCACCGACGATAAACGTGCGCATGTAGGAACATACTACTATCGTAATGTATGGCAATGGCTGGATCATATCATGATCTCTGAAACTGTCTCTTATCGTTCACCTGCCAAACCGGTGACATTGCCTTGGTTGATGGAGAAAAATGTCAACCAACTTGGAAAACACCCTCGTCGCACTTTTCTTGGACCAGCATATCATGGTGGCATCAGCGATCACCTGCCCATCATCCTCGACATCGACCTCTCACGGTGACATGCCTCATAAATTATGAATTGTATACATAATTCAACAATAATTAACTGTTTGTTTCTGGATGCTCCTTAAATCCATACAGAAATTATTGGGGTTAACACTCTGATATGTTGAGTGTTAACCCCTAAAATATGCTTAAAAAACAGCACTTTGTTCTACTTCTCTGTCCAACGGCACGATTTCTGCCCCGTTTTTTGGGGCTTTGATGAAGTGGTAGGGCAGGAGAGAGGTGCCTCGCCTCAGAAGAACTTTGTCTCCTTGCCTACTATTTCTGATAGCAGCAGGTTAGCCAGACGAGATGTTCCCAAGCGCAACCATTCGTTGGTCAGCCACTGTGGGCCAAGCACCTCCTTGACGATGGTGTAATACACCAGTGCATCGTGTACTGTGTTTAACCCGCCTGCCGGCTTGAAGCCAATCTGGATTCCGGTCTTATCGTAGTATTCCTTTATGGCCTGACACATCACGTAGGCTGCCTCAGGTGTTGCGGCTGGTTTCTCCTTTCCGGTGGATGTCTTGATGTAGTCGGCACCGGCATACATCGACAGGATTGATGCACGCTTGATGTCTGCAGCACTGGGCAGCAGGCCCGTCTCGAGGATTACCTTCATCTTACGTGTACCACACACGGCCTTCAATTCGGAGATTTCGTCGCAGACTGTCTCGTAGTCGCCGCTTAAGTATTTGCCTACGCTCATTACGATATCTATCTCTGTAGCACCGTCTTTGATGGCCAACGCTGTCTCTGCTACTTTAACTTCCAGCAGTGCCTGGGAGCTTGGGAAGCTGCCGCTCACACAAGCTATTTCAACTCCGTCAACCTCTAAACTCTGAGACACTATCTGTGCGAAACATGGATAGACGCATATCGTTGCTACATGAGGAAGTTCAGGATAGGCAGAATCGAACTTATTGACGCGCTCGGTGAATGCGAGTACGCTTTCTTCGGAGTCTGTGGTCTTCAATGTCGTGAGTTCGACACTGCCCAACAGGAATCTTTTCACGTCAATATTGTCGTTCTGTGGCACCTTTTCGTCAATGATTTTCTTTACTGCTGCTGCCACTTCAGCATCGCTGACTGCGCAGTTGTACTGCGACAATGCCTGTTCGTACTTGCTAATTTCCATAAGATAGTTTGTTATTGATTATGAATTATTTAATTGTTTAATGTCACTCTCTGTTTCTGCTGTCCATGCATATAGTAACTGGTCCGTCATTGGTGAGTGAAACCTTCATATCAGCGCCGAATTCGCCGTGGCCCACAGGATGTCCTATGGCAGCCTCTAAACGGCTGATGAAGGCCTCATAAAGAGGTATACTGATGTGGTGGGGTGCTGCTCGCAACCATGATGGACGATTGCCTTTCTTGTACGATGCGAATAGCGTGAACTGGCTGACAACTATCACCTCTCCATCTTGTCCATCATGTTCCCCAATGATGTCAATAATGCTGCGATTCATCACGCCATTGTCATCATCAAAAACTCGCAACATTGTCACTTTGCGCACCAGCCAGTCGACATCCTCTAATGTGTCGACGGACTCGATGCCTAATAGTATCACGTAGCCCCAACCAGTAAAGTCGGCAACTCTGGTTCCATCTATCACTACGTTTGCGCCGCGTGCTCTCTGTATGACTATTCTCATAGTGTTAATCTGTTATCGTTTCAGTCGTCAATCCATCGATTAGCACCTTTGCTTTTGCCTTTCCGATAACTGCTTCTATCTCGTTAGCATCAGCTGCCTTGATGCGCTTAACGCTTTTGAAATGCTTTAGCAAAACCTCTTTAGTCTTTGGCCCTATGCCGTGGATGCTGTCTAATGCCGAGCGTAGTTGGCTCTTGCTTCGTTTGTCACGGTGGAAGGTGATGGCATATCGGTGCACCTCGTCCTGAATGCGTGTCAGCAGATGAAAGAGTGCGCTGTCCTGCTTCATGCCTATCGTCATTGGCGGATTGCCGTAGAGCAGCTCATGGGTGCGGTGGCGGTTGTCTTTCGCCAGCCCGGCAATAGGTATTGACAGCCCCAATTCACCTTCAACCACAGCGCGTACCACGCTCATCTGTCCTGCTCCGCCGTCGGTGAGTATGAGGTCGGGTAGGGGAGTGCCCTCGGCTACCATCCGACTATAACGCCGGCGAACAACTTCTTGCATTGATGCATAGTCGTCGGGCCCCACAACCGTCTTGATGTTATACTTGCGATAGTCTGCTTTGCTTGGCTTGCATTTCTTGAATACCACGCAACCGGCTACTGCATCGGTGCCAGAGATATTGGAGTTGTCAAAGCATTCTATCTGGTAGGGTAGCGTGGGCAGATGTAGGTAGTCTTGTATCTCCTTCATCAGCCTTACTGCTTTTTGCTCGGGATTCAACTTCTCCTGTTGCTTCAATCGGTCTACTTTATACTGCTTAACATTCAGCTCTGAAAGAGCCAGAAGTTGTCTCTTGTCGCCACGCATAGGTACCGTGATTTCCACATCGTTAAGTGGTAGTTCCACGGGGAACGGTAGCACTATTTCACGAGCTTGTGAACCCCATCGGTCGCGCATGTCCATGATGCCACGTACAAGCAGTTCTTCTGTTGACTCGTCAAGCTTCTTCTTGTATTCAAAGGTGAAAGCCTGGTTGATCGCACCTTCTACAACATGCAGGTAGTTGATGTAGGCAATGTGTTCGTCGTTGTCAATGCTGAAGACGTCTATGTTGTGATTGGCGGATGTGATGACCTGACTTTTCTCCTGATGCGCTGTGATGAGATCGTAACGTCGCTTGACAACCTGTGCTTCCTCGAACTTCATCTGTGATGCCAACTCTTGCATCTGTGCAACCATCTCCTTGCGTAGTGAAGCCGTGTCGCCCTTGAGGATGCGAATGGCAGTGTTGATATACTCCATGTACTGCTCATGGCTCTGTAGCCCTACGCATGGACCAAGACAGTTCTTCATGTGGTATTCCAGACACAACTTGTAGCGTCCGGACTCTATGCCTTCTTTGGTCATCGGTTGATGACAGCGACGAATAGGGTAGAGGTTTTTGAATAACTCTAATAGGCCGATAAGCGTCGGTATGTGACTGTATGGGCCGAAATATATAGCCCCTTTGCGGTCAATGTGTCGTGTCTTGAAGATGCGTGGAAGATATTCTTTTGTCACTGCTATACTGGGATATGATTTCCCATCCTTCAGCAGTACATTGTATCGCGGTTGAAATTGTTTTATTAGTTGGTTCTCCAGCAGCAGTGCTTCTGCCTCGGTCTTGACGACGGTGTAGTGTATGTCGAATATCTTAGAGACAAGTATTGCAGTCTTGAGAGAGTCATGCTCGCGATTAAAGTAACTTGCAACGCGTCGGCGTAGGTTCTTGGCCTTGCCGACATAGATCACAGTCCCCTCCTTGTCGAAGTATTGGTAGCTGCCTGGTGCCTCCGGCAGACGGTCCAGAATACTCCTCAGGTGCATCATCCTTGTGCTATCTTCCGTCGCCTGTTTCATCCGTTGTTGTTTGTCCAGTCTATTATACTCGCGTCTCTCAACGTTTATATTTTTATCAACGTTGTTATGTCAACGTCATCTGGGAATACAGCTCTGCCATGTAAACCTTCTATTGTTAGCTCGATGATGAAATTGATGTACGTTTTTTGCGGATTGAACTGTTTCACCAGATTATATGCTGCCAGCATAGAGCCGCCTGTAGCTAAGAGGTCGTCATGTAGCAGCACAACGTCTTTCTCGTTGATGGCATCAGTATGTATTTCTATGGTGTCCTTACCATATTCTTTCATATAGCTTTCTTTACGTGTCTCTGCTGGTAGCTTACCGGGTTTGCGTGCCATTACAAAGCCTGCCCCAAGTTTATAAGCCAGTGCAGCACCAACAACGAAGCCACGACTCTCAATGCCCACCACCTTTGTAATACCTTTATCTTTGTATAACTCGTAGAGTTCGTTGACCATGATGCGCAGACACTTTGAGTTTTTGTAAAGTGTGCTTACGTCCTTAAACTGTATTCCGGGTATCGGGAAGTCAGGAACATTGCGTAGATGTTTGAGCAGCGTTGGATTGTTCATTTTTGTAACTCTTTTATTTTTAGATAATTTTTATTGGTTTCACGTGAAACGATGTTAGATTTGTGTTGGACGTCCTTGAAATCGGCTTAATTTATCGTCCTAACAATACTAATAGTACATTTATATCAGATGGTGATACTCCGGGTATACGTGATGCTTGTGCTAACGTCTCGGGGTCGTGAGAAGTGAGTTTTTGCCTGCCTTCTGTGGATATTGACTGTAAGGTGCTGTAGTCAAAGTGTCCTCTTATGTGTATGTCTTCCAGCCGATGCATTTTCTCGGCCTGTTCCATCTCACGTTGGATATAGCCTTTGTATTTAATCTCTATTTCTGCTTCTTCGATAATTTCGTTGCGCCTGTCTGTTATGTTGTCTATCATTTCTTGCAGTTGTGGCACGACAGGTGCGAGGTCGGTGATGGTGAGTTGGGGTCGCCCAAGCAGCTCTATCAGTTTGCAGCCTCGTGTGAGTGGTGCTGTTCCAGCCTGCTCCATGATGCTGTTTACTGTATTCATCTTCACAGAGCATTCGTCGGCCAACTGTATGATGCGTTGTACTGTTTCGTGCTTCTCAATATAGTGTTGGTATCTTTGGCTGCTGGCCAACCCAATGTTGTGGCCAATTTCCGTGAGGCGTGCGTCTGCATTGTCTTGTCTGAGCAGAATGCGGTATTCAGCTCTGGATGTGAACATGCGGTAGGGTTCGTCCACACCCTTGCACACGAGGTCATCGATAAGAACACCGATGTAAGCTTGATCACGTCTGAGCACAAGTGGTTGTTGTCCTGTACAGCTGCGAGCAGCGTTGATACCTGCTATCAGCCCTTGTCCGGCAGCTTCCTCATAGCCAGTTGTACCGTTGACCTGACCAGCAAGATATAGGCCTTTGATGACCCTCGATTCCAATGAATGTCGAAGTTGTGTTGGGTCGAAGAAGTCGTATTCAATGGCATAACCTGGTCGATATATCTCCAGATTGCGGAACGCTGGAATCATGCGTAGCGCTTGTATCTGTGACTCGATGGGCAGCGAGGACGAGAAGCCATTGAGGTAGTATTCGTTGGTGTTCGTTCCTTCGGGTTCCAGGAATAGTTGATGCTGGTCGCGGTCTGGAAATGTTACGAGCTTGGTCTCTATGCTTGGGCAGTAGCGTGGTCCTATGCTCTGTATCTGTCCGTTGTATAGTGGTGATTCTGGCAGCGCCTCCCTGAGCCTGCGATGTACATCTTCGTTGGTGTATGTGATGTAGCAGGGCAGCTGAGGAATGCTGTTTCCTAAAGTGAAATTGGAGCCCATGAAGGAAAAAGTTCTCCCTTCGCTGTCGCCAGGCTGTTCGGTCATCAGTGAGAAGTCTACTGAGCGTGCATCTATGCGTACTGGCGTGCCGGTCTTCATCCTTCCCACTCGTATGCCATGGGCTGTGATGCTCTCTGTCAGCATCAGTGATGGTGGCTCGGCACATCTGCCTCCAGCAATCTTCACACGGCCGACATGCATGAGCCCATTGAGGAACGTGCCGGCGGTTAGGATCACAGCTTTGGCATGGAAGGTCATACCTAACGCCGTTTCTACACCTGTTATGGTGGCCTTTGACGTGTCTTGGGCAGAACATTTGTCCACGACAATCCTAATCACCTGATCCTGCCATATATGGAGATTGTGAGTGTTTTCTATCACGTTTCGCCAAGCCCAGATGAATTTGGCTCTATCGCACTGCGCCCTTGGGCTCCACATTGCCGGACCCTTGGAGCGGTTGAGCATCCTAAACTGTATGGATGTGCTGTCAGTTACTATCCCCATCATGCCACCCAGTGCATCTATCTCCCTGACAATCTGTCCTTTAGCAATGCCTCCAACGGCGGGGTTGCACGACATCTGAGCAATTTTATTCATATCCATAGTGATGAGCAATGTGTTCGCCCCTATGGTGGCAGCAGCATGCGCAGCCTCGCATCCAGCGTGTCCGGCTCCAATGACTATGACATCATATTGTGTGTTCATTTGGCCGCAAAGTTATGAAAACCTTGTAAAAAGAGTATAGCATGTTGTTTTTTTTGTTCTCTCCTTATTTTTTATTAACAAAGTTGCTGTATCTTTGCGACATCTATCGGTTAGTTTTTGGCCATGTATTTGTCTCGTCTTTTACATTCTATAGAAGACTTTGTGTTTCCGCGTGAGTGTTGCGGTTGTGGCTGTGTTCTTGCTGCTGGCGAGCGTTTGTTGTGTCCGCGTTGCGCTATTATGCTACCTCGCGAACATGTTCGTGACTGGTGGAGTAATTCTCGCATACGTCCTTATTGGGACAATCGACAGTTGCTGCGTATCGGTGCCTTCGCCATATACCATCGCGACAATATTGCTGCTCAGATGGTGCACAGTCTTAAGTTCAGGCAGCGATGGCAATTAGGTGTGGTCATGGGACGCATGGCGGGTCGTGAACTGCGTTCCACGGGCCTATTTGACGATGTGGAGATGCTATTACCCATCCCAATAGCACTATCTCGGCGATGGTCACGTGGCTATAATCAGTCGGAATTCATCGCTGAGGGGTTGTCTGCTGAAACAGGGGTGCCAGTACGCCGAGACCTTATCTATCGTCGTCGTCACAGGGAGTCGCAGACGCATTTCTCCATTTTGGAGCGACAACAGGTGCCAACAGATTTATTTGCACTTCGCCCAGGGGCTGCTGAAGTTTTGCGTGGTCATTGTGTGATGCTCGTCGATGATGTCATCACCACGGGGGCAACGATGTTCTCAGCCATAACCACGCTCTGTGATGTACCAGATGTGCGGATTGTGGCTTTTGGCTGGTCGTGGACGGGCATGAAGAGATAACAGAAACGGAAAGCCGCACAGTTTAAACTGCGCGGCTTAGGTCACATCCGTCAAGCATTGTAATGTAGTCTGTGATAGCCAAGTTTATTTCTGAGATACGAATGAATTCGTCAGCTGTATGGCTTCGTTGACTTTGCCCGGGTCCCATCTTGAGTGATGGGAATGGCATGAGTGCTTGATCTGATAGTGTTGGGCTGCCGAATGGGGTTCGCCCGAGTGCGATGGCTCGCTGTACGAGTGGATGTGTTTGTGGTATGGATGATGAGTTCAAATGCGTAGACCTTGGTTTGAGGTCAGCGTTGATGTGTTGGCGTATGATGTCAATGATTTCGGTGTTGGTATAGCATTCGTTGGTACGGACGTCTATGGTGTAGTGGCATATGTCAGGAATGACGTTATGCTGTGTTCCGGCGTTGATGATTGTGACAGTTGTGCGTACGTCTCCGAGGAGTGTGCTGTGGCGCGGAAAGCGATAATTGCGTATCCAGTTGATGTCTTCCATGGCGTGATAGATGGCATTATCGCCTTCATCCCGTGCAGCGTGACCTGCACGTCCGTGAGTTGTGCAGTCTATGACGATGAGGCCTTTCTCGGCGATGGCTGGTTGCATGCCAGTGGGTTCACCTACGAGTGCTACGTCGATGTGCGGGAGGAGTGGTAGTACACTTCGTATGCCATTGCTACCGGATACTTCTTCTTCGGCCGATGCGAGCCAGATGAGGTTGTATGGTTGTGCGTGCGTTGTCAGCTGTCGGAAGACTGCGAGCAGTGCAACGAGTGATGCCCCGTCGTCATTGGCTCCGAGCCCATAGAGCGTATCCCCTTCAAGCGTTGGCTGGAAGGGGTCACGCTGCCATGTAGTTGCGGGTTTGACGGTGTCGATATGTGCGTTAAGGAGTAGCGTTGGCCGGTCTGGTTGGTAGTTAGGGGCGATGGTCCAGATGTTGTTGTTATGCCGGTTATGGCTAATGCCTTGACGTGTGAGCCATGCTGATAGCATGTCTGCAGCAGCAGCTTCGTTGCGACTGGTACGTGGTGTGGCGATGAGCTGCTGGAGTAATTGTATGTACACAGTCAGAATGTGATGGTAAATGTGGGTTGTTGTGTATTGTCTGTTTCTTGTTGGGCGTTGGTCTGGTTGTTGTCTCCGGCAGATTTGTTTTTGATGTTGTTGAGCTGTTCTTTCTTGCGTTCGGCCGTGGGTGTGGATTCTACCATAGAGATGATATCATCGTTGTCAAGGTCGTCAGGGCTGAAGATGTATATGTGGCGTCGTGGTTTCTGTGGTTTTGCGTTGTCGTTTTCGTAGTATTTGCCTCGTCGTTCGTCTCGGTTTTCCTTTTCTTCCTCGAGTTTGCGCTGCTGTGCTTCGTCTTCATGGTTGCGACGTGCCTCGACCTTGTCCATGCCTGGAATGTTCTTGAGTCCGAATCCGGATGCAAGGAGTGTGATCTTGACTTTTGAGCCGAGTGTGTCGTCGGTGCCGAGTCCCCATTTTGTTTCGAGGTTGTCCTGCTGGAATCGTGACATGAAGTCGTTGACCTCGTTCATCTCTTCCATGGTCAGCTGTTCGTTGTCGCTGCCGCTGGAGAATGTGATGTAGAAGAGTACTTTCTTGGAGTTGTAGATGTCGTTGTTGTTGAGCAGTGGGCTGTGTAGTGCTTCCTGGAAAGCCTTTGTGACTCGGTTTTCACCTTCGCCGTAGCCAGTGGACATGATGGCGACGCCTCCGTCCTTAAGTACAGTCTGTACGTCTTTGAAGTCGAGGTTGATGATGCCTCTCATAGTAATAATCTCAGCGATGCTTTTTGCTGCGATGCTGAGAGTGTCGTCTGCCTTGGCAAATCCGTTGAGTACGGTGAGTTCTGGATAAATCTCGCGTAAGCGTTCGTTGTTGATGACGAGTAGTGCGTCGACGTGTTTTGCCATTTCCTCGACTCCGTCGAGAGCCTGGTCAATTTTGAGATGTCCCTCGAAGAGGAATGGTATGGTGACGATACCGACAGTGAGGATGTCCATCTCTCTCGCGCATTGTGCAACGATTGGTGCAGCTCCAGTGCCAGTGCCGCCACCCATGCCAGCTGTGATGAATGCCATGCGTGTGCCATCGGTGAAGAGTTGTCGAATGTCTTCAATGCTATCAAGCGCTGCCTGTCGTCCTACGGCGGGTCGGTTGCCAGCACCGAGTCCCTCGCCCATTTGCAATTTGTTGGGGACTGGTGAGTCGGTGAGTGCCTTGTTATCGGTGTTGCATAGGACGTATGTGACGTCGTGTATGCCTTCGTTGAACATGTGTGTGACAGCATTGCCTCCTCCTCCGCCGACTCCGACGACTTTGATTATGCTTGGGCTGCTGACTTTGAGGTCAAATTGTATGCCTCCGTTTTGGCTGATATAGTCTTCCATAAGTTATTTTTACGATTTCACGGATTTTACGATTTTACATTTATGGTGGTTGATGTTTCAGCGGGTGAACTGCCGGACACCATACTGTTGGTAGTTGTTATTGTGCTTCCACGAGTACTTCGGCTCTTGAGCGTAACCATTTACCGAAGCGTGAGAGGGCATTGGGTTGCTTGGTTTGCTGTGTGTCGTCGGTGGCGGATGTACCTGCTGATGAACCGCCAGACGCAGTGGTGTCGTCGGGGTCGGATGCCCCGGTGGCGGAACCGCCGGGCACAGTGGTGGTGGCATCGGGGTCGTTGGTGGTTGTTGTGTGGTTAACGATGCCCTGTCCTATTTGTGTGTTGGGGTCGTTTGTGGATGCCCCGGCGGCAGAAGCGCCGGTCGTAGTACGCTGGTCGAAGAGTCCAGGTTCGAGTGGTTTGTCACTGGTGCAATGGTCATCTCCTCGTCGTAGCATAGCGATAAGTGTGGCGATGTTGTTGGATTGTAGGTCTATCTTGAGTGGTGTTGGGAACTCAGTTGGTGACGGCATCTGACGTGTCTTGACTTTGTCAAAGTGGAAGAGCTGGTTGAATGCTGTCTCGAGGTTGCGTATATTGGCACCTCCTCCAGTGAAGATGATTCCAGAAAGAAGTTTGTCTTCGTAGCTTCTAATCTGTTCCCATACGTTGGCGAGTATTTCCTGCTGTCGTGCCTCAATGATATTGAGTATGGTTTTGTGTGGTATCTTGCGATTTCCCGTAATATCGATGGTGTCGGCAGGTATGTCTTCCTGTTCGGTCCATGCAGATCCGAGTGTGCGCTTGAGTTGTTCGGCCTCGTCGATGTCGACGTGTAGGCCTGTGGCAATATCTGTTGTGATATTGTGTGAGCCTAGTGGAATGACGACGAGGTGTCGGAGTATGTTTTTCTCGTATATGGCAACAGTTGTTGTTTCGGCTCCGAAGTCGACGAGTGCGCATCCGGATCGTTTCTCTGTGTCAGAGAGTACGTATGCGGCGAGAAGGAGTGGTGAAATGAAATAGTTGGCGACTTCGAGTTGTGCGAGTTGCATGACGTGGTGTATGTTCTCGCGTAGTGTTCGTCGTGCAATGACGTTTTTGTATTGTCCCTCGATGCGGTCGGCCATGATGCCGACAGGTTCGTTAGTTGGTCTTGATCCGACGTTGTATTCCTGTGGCAGTGTGTCGAGTATTTCGGCTTCGCCATATCCTTTGGCTCTGTTTTCCATCATGAGGCTGTCAACGATGTCGTCGTTGATGGGTACGTGTGTGTCGAGCTGTCGTATGACGGTGTTGCCGACGCTGCGCAATGATTGACCTGCGAGTCCGACATAGACACGATTGACATAGACTTTGTGTCGCTCCTCGATGCGTGTTTTGATAGCAGTGATGGCAGCGACAGTCTTGTCAATGTTGTAGATTGTTCCCTTGCGTATGGCATCTGGAGCTACTTCTTTTTCGTATCCCAGAATCTGTAGGCTGCCATCGGCACGGCGTTGTCCGATGATGCCTCTGATGGCCGATGAGGCGAGCTCAATGGCGACGATGTTTTTTTCTACTCCCATTTTGTGCAAACTATTTGGTTATTGAATTTCAGATTTATTGTTTTGTATTTGTTCCATCCGACTTTGTTGAGTCCTTGTTCATAGAAGATTCGCAGTCGTGTGAACTTGGACTGTAGTTGGGATGTATCTCCTAGAATGATGATGTGTTGTCCGCGATGTGGTGTGAGGTGTATTTCCCCATTGGTTGTGACATGTATTTCTTCTATCTCGTCTTTCCAGAAAGGGTCTTGGTAGAGTAAAAGCCCGAGTGGTGTGTATAGTTTTCCGGCTGTTGCAGGCTGTACGTTGCCCGTGAGTGTTATGAGGTTGGCAGTGTGTTTGCCTCTTGGTATGATGTCGCCTTGGTTGTCGATGTAGAAGTCCTGTCTTGCAGAGTTGAGCACGTGTAGTATGGGTCGTCGGGGTGTGATGCGTATGGCAATATGTGCGTCTGCAGTCTGGTAGCACAATGCGTGGTCGATATATGGGCTGGCCACGAGGCATGATTCGAGTTTGGCGAGGCTGATGGTGCTGAGTGGTTGTCCCTCTGGGAAGATGTTTTCGCGGACGAAAAGAGTTCTGATGTCATCGTTATGAAGGAATGCTGTGTCGTCTATGCAGATGTCGAGTCCTTGGCACATCTTTGGTGCAGCAGTGCGATTGAACGTCGTCATTGCAAAGATGAGATATGCCGCCATGGCGATGAGTGCGAGAATCTTTATGGTAGTCTTCATTGTGGAAGTTTTTGTTTGACTATCTCTGCGATGTCGTTAGCGTAGTCATCGAGGTCTCCGGCACCGAGTGTGATGAGTACATCGTAGTCGAGGTGTCGGACTATATCGAGGACGTCGGCCTTGTTGATGAGTCGTCTGGGTACTGATGTTGGCAGGCTGTCGAGTATGAGTTGGCTGTCGACTCCGGGGATGGGCAGCTCTCGCGCGGGGTAGATTTCAGTGAGGATAACTTCGTCAAGCCCTGATAGTGCATCAGCGAATTGGCGATAAAAATCGCGTGTGCGTGTGTAGAGATGTGGTTGGAATATGGCGACAATGCGTTTGTTGGGATAGACTTGGCGTATGCTGTTGACGCACTGGCGTATCTCTTCGGGGTGGTGAGCATAGTCGCTGAGGTATGCAAGTTGCGGTGTGTGTACGTGGAAGTCGAATCGTCGGTCTACGCCACGGAATGATTCCATTGCGGATCGAATTTCATCGGGTGCAGCTCCAGCGAGCTGTGCAAGAGCCATGGCAGCTATGCCGTTTTCGATGTTGATGCCTACTGGTACTCCGAGTTGGATGTCTGTGATGTTGCCAAGTGGAGAGGTGAGGTCGAATCTTATGTTGCCATCCCCGATGCGGATGTTTGTGGCGTGGAAGTCTCCATCGTCGCGTGCATAGGTATATGTAGTGACAGAGTGTGGTGTGCGTGGTGTGAACTGGAGCCCTTTGTGGAGAATGAGGAATCCGTTAGGTTTGATGAGGCTGGTGTAGTGGCTAAAGCTCTCAAGATATGCCTGTGGTGTGCCATAGATGTCGAGGTGGTCGGGATCTGTGGCAGTTATGACAGTTGCCCATGGAGTGAGATGGTGGAAAGAACGGTCGAACTCATCAGCTTCGATGACGACGTATTGGCTATCTGGTGCGAGGAGATAGTTAGTGCCATAGTTTTTGGTTATTCCTCCAAGAAAAGCGTTGCAGTGTAGGTGGCTCTGATGCAGTATGTGTGCTGTCATGCTGGAAGTTGTTGTCTTGCCGTGTGTGCCGGCGACACAAAGTCCTCGCAAGTCTTTGGTGAGTTGTCCTAGGACCTGTGCTCGTTTTTGCATCTGGAAGCCGTTTTGCTGGAAGTAACGCATTTCGGCATGGTCTGCTGGTATGGCAGGTGTGTAGACCACGAGTGTGGTCTGAGGCTGGCAGCATTGCTGCGGGATGAGAGCGGGGCTGTCGGTGTAGTGTATGTCAGCGCCTTCTGCCTCGAGCTCTGTGGTGAGTGGCGTTGCGACGCGGTCGTATCCGGCGACGAAAAGTCCGCGTTGAAGATAGAATCGTGCTATGGCACTCATGCCGATGCCGCCAATGCCGATGAAGTATACTGATGTTATTTCACAATTCATAATTTGCAATTCATAATTCATAATTCACAATTCAGCAAGTTTGATGACTTCCTTGGCAATTACTATTGCACTGTCGTTGAAAGCCATGCTTTTGGCGTTGTTGGCGAGCGTACGGAGCTTGGCATCGTCTGTTGCAGTCTTCAGAGCCAATGGGATGAGTTGGTTTGTTGCTTCGGCATCTCGTACCAGTAATGCCGCTTCGCGGTTGACCAGTGCCATAGCATTGTGTGTCTGATGGTCTTCGGCGACATTTGGTGACGGCACAAGGATTGAAGGCTTGCCGAGTAGGCAGAGTTCAGAGATGCTACTTGCTCCCGCCCGACTGATGACAAGGTCAGCAGCCCGATAGGCCTCGTCCATGTGGCTGATGAAGTCAGTGACTTTCAGGTTTGGTGGGCATCCTTGCTGTGAGAGGCGTTGCTTGATGTCGTTGAAGTAGTAACTGCCAGTTTGCCAGATGATTTGCACTCGGCTTTCTGCAATGGTGCTGAGCTGTGAGAGTACGCTCTCATTGATGGTACGTGCGCCGAGGCTGCCTCCAATGATGAGGATTACAGGCCGTATGGGATCAAATCCCAATTTGGCTATTGCTTCGGCACGCGAGAGTTTGCACTCTGTAAGTGACTGTCTGACAGGGTTGCCAGTGAGCATGATTTTGTCTGCAGGGAAGAAGCGTTCCATGCCTTCATATGCGACGCAGATACGTCGAGCATGCTTGGCGAGCAGCTTGTTTGTCACGCCAGCGTAGGAGTTTTGTTCTTGGATGAGTGTGGGTATGCCCATTGCCTCGGCTACATTGAGTGTGGGTCCGCTGGCATATCCTCCTACTCCCACGACGACATTTGGCCGGAAATCGCGCACAATCTGTCGTGCTTTGATGCGGCTTCGGAGCAGCTTCCATAGTACGGCGATGTTGCGCAAGATGTGTTTGCGGTCGAATCCCGCAACTGGTAGTCCTATGATCTTGTAGCCAGCTGCAGGCACTCGCTGCATCTCCATTCGTCCTTCTGCTCCGACGAATAAGAACTCTGTGTCGGGTTTCAGGGCGCGTATTGCGCCAGCTATGCTGAGTGCGGGAAAGATGTGGCCTCCTGTGCCACCTCCGCTGATAATGATTCGTAATGGTTCTGACATGATGTTATGAAGGAAATATCTTGCTTGAAATTATTAAAGTAGTGGGCTTTGTGGTACTTTGTCCTCAGTCTGCTGTCGTGCAGTTCGGCTAACTGCAAGCATCATACCGATGTATGCGGAGTTGACCATCATTGATGATCCTCCTCGACTGACTAATGGCAGTGGTTGTCCAGTCACAGGAATGAGTCCGACAGCGACAGACATATTGACGAGTGCCTGTGTGACGATGAGCAATGCGAGCCCCATGATGAGATATGCTGGGAAGTTTTTTTCGCACCGCCCCGCTATGCGTGCTGAGCGATAAAGTAGTGTGATGTATAGTAACACGACGAATATTGCTCCTGCGAGTCCTAACTCTTCGATTATGATTGCAAAAATGAAGTCGGAGTATGCTTGTGGGAGGAAGTCGCGTACGGTGCTGTTGCCCGGGCCTCGTCCAATGATGTTGCATGTTGCTATTGCGATGTGTGACTGGACAATCTGTGGGTTTGTTGTCAGGTCAAAATCGGCTGGGTCAGCAGGGAATTCGGTATGGTTGCGCATGCGATGTGCCCATGTGACAACGCGTTCCATGCCAGGATAGTCCTTGATTTTATCTAATGTCTCTTCGGAAGTATATTTGAGTGTGGCAAATCCCAGTGCACCTGATACAGCTAATATGCCAATGAGCGCGCCCAACTGTTGCCAAGGCACTTTGCCGACAAACATCATCATCAGCACAACGAGGAAAATCATCAGTGCTGTTGAGAGGTTCTCGGTCACTATGAGTGCGCAGAAAACAACGGTGAAGCCCAAAATCCACTTGAATGCTCGGCTTGTGGCTCCGTTCTCTGTTCGCATAACACTAAGCAGCCACGCTACGACCACGACGATAGTGCCCTTTGCAATCTCCGAAGGTTGGATGGAGAATCCGAAGAAGTTGAGGAATCGGTGTGTGTCGTTGATTTTGCCATAGAAGTAGACCATGATTAGCAATAGCAAACTCAATATGGGGCCCACGACGACTATGAGACCGAAATAGCGACATGGTATGCGATGCACGACCCATGCGACAAGTATTCCGATGGCAATGTATAGCGAGTGCATGAGCACAGGGTCCCAATATTTCCCTTTCTCAAAACTCATGGTGCTGGAAGCGCTATAAACCTCGAGAATGGAAATGATGGAAAGGAAGAACAAAACCATCCAAATGGCTTTGTCTCCTTCGAAGAGGTTGCCCAGGTTAATATTCTTGTTATTGATTAGCATGGGAGAAAGACAAGACACGACCTTCGGTCGTAGTTTAAAGTTTATAGTTTAAAGTCTGGGAAGTTGTTGCGGTGGAGTGGGGTTATAGGCTTCTTGCTATGCTCTTGAACTGCTCGCCCCTATCCTCCATGTTTTTGAATAGGTCAAAGCTGGCGCAGCATGGCGACAGTAGCACTGTGTCGCCCGCCTGCGCTTGGCTGTAGCATGCATCCATGCACTCGCGCATGGAGCGTGTGTCGGTGGTAGGGATACCCAGCGGGTCGAAGAACGCATGTAGCTTGGAGTTGTCAACTCCAAGAAAGACCAATGCCTTGCACTTCTGCATGACGAGGTCCTTGATGGCAGAGTAGTCGTTGCCTTTGTCCAGTCCACCCAGTATAAGGATTGTTGGTGTAGTCATGCTTTCGAGTGCATACCAGCAGGCATCGACATTGGTCGCTTTGGAGTCGTTGATGTATTGTACGCCACGTACCCTGCATACGAATTCGAGTCGATGTTCCACACCTTGGAAAGTGCTCAGCCCTTCGCGTATGGCGGCATTGGATATGCCGCTGACATCTGCAGCGATACCGGCTGCCAGAGAGTTGTACATATTATGCTTACCATGCAGGGCGAGCGATTCTTGTTCCATATTGAATGGCGTTGGGCTCTCGATAACGTATTCGCCGTCGGCGATGTAGCCAATCATGCCTTCTTTCTTTATTATGCTGAAAGGACATAGGCGGCTTTCGATGTTGTATTTCTTGAGCTCTGCACTGATGATTGGGTCTTCGTTCCAGTATACGAATGCATCGTCTTTTGTCTGATTGCGTATGATGCGCATCTTGGCATCAGTATAATTCTGCATCTTGCCGTCGTAGCGGTCCAGATGGTCAGGAGTGATGTTGAGCAAAACAGCGACATTTGCCCGGAAATCATACATATTGTCTAACTGGAAGCTTGATAGCTCAATGACATAGTATTCATGGGGCTCTTCGGCCACCTGCAGCGCCAAGCTATGACCTATGTTGCCAGCCAATCCCACATCATAGCCAGCTCCTTGGAAGATGTGGTATATGAGGCTTGTGGTTGTGGTCTTGCCGTTGGAACCGGTGATGCAGATCATCTTGGAGTTGGTGTATCGTCCAGCAAATTCTATCTCACTGATAATGGGGATGTTTGCCTCGCGCACCTTCTGTACCATGGGCGCTGTGTCAGGTATACCAGGACTCTTTATTATCTCATCAGCATTAAGGATAAGTTCTTCAGTGTGATGACCTTCTTCCCATTCGATGCCATGCTGAATGAGCATCTCTTTGTAGTGTGCCTTGATTTTGCCTCCGTCAGAGACAAAGACATCAAAACCTTTCTTCTGTGCGAGAACTGCAGCACCTACACCGCTCTCGGCGGCACCTAATATGACAATGCGTTTGTTCATTTCATTATCTTTTGTTAAACTCTACCTTATCTTAAGCGTCACAATAGCGAGGGCGCACATCATTATTGTTACAATCCAGAATCGGACAGTGATTTTAGATTCAAGCCAACACCCTTTTGGCCAGTTAAACAGCACTCGGAAGTCAGATGGTAACTGTTTGACACGAAATGTGTCGTGAATGGGAGCGCGCTTGAAAACACGTAGCTTCAGTCCGCGACGGTTACCATAGCGGGCATAATTGGTTTGCAGCAGCACGCTGAGGCTTTCCATCAGGAAGACGAAGCAGATGATGGGTATCAGTAGTTCCTTGTGAATAATCACAGCCGTTACTGCTATCACGCCTCCGATGGTCAGCGAGCCTGTGTCGCCCATAAAGATTTGTGCGGGATAGGCGTTGTACCATAGGAAGCCTATCAATGCACCGACAAAGGCCAAAAGGAATATCACCAGTTCTTCAGAGCCCGGGACATACATGATATTCAGGTATGCTGCCATGTTGATATGACTGGACACATATGCCAGAATGCCAAGCGTGAGACACATCACGGCTGAATTGCCCGCACACAAACCGTCCATGCCATCGTTGAGGTTGGCGCCGTTGCTGACAGCCATAACCACAAAGGTCGTCACCAGCACAAAGAGAAGCCAACCAGCGGCATTCTTCCATTCTCCAAGGAAAGAACACGCCTCGGTATAGCTCAGGTTGTTGTCCTTGACAAACGGGATTGTGGTGAGTGTGCTCTTGACGGGTTCACTCTTGTGGACCACGACCTCCATACCACCCTGACGTTCCATCTTGATATTCTCGCGTATGACTGCATCAGGACTCGTCCAAAGCGTAAGGCCCACTATCAGACCGAAAATGGCTTGGGCTGCCAGCTTGTAGATAGGGCGGATGCCGTCCTTGGAACGGTGCATCTTGGTGTAGTCGTCCCAGAAGCCAAGTAGCCCGAACCATACCACGGTGGCAAGCATCAGCAGCATGTATATATTGCGCAAGCGGCCGAAAAGCAGACAGGGGACCAATGTAGCAACGATGATGATGATGCCGCCCATCGTTGGCACACCTACCTTGTCAACACCAAAGGGGTCGATGCTGGGGTCGCGCTGTTCTTCGCTGAGCTTGCGGCGACGCATGTATTTGATAAACCACTCGCCAAACCAGGCCGCAACAATCAGTGACGTTACCAACGTGAGCAACGCACGGAAGGAGATGTAACTCCATATATGTGAGCCCGATATGCCGAACTCAGAGAGATAGCGGAAGAGATAATATAGCATCGATTACCAAAGCTTTAAATCATTCTTGTGTTGTGTATGCCGCTGTATCACAGCGGCTTAACTTATGCCCCAAATGCTTCCTGCACCACCTCATGGTCATCGAAGTGATGCTTTATGCCCTTGATTTCCTGATAGTCCTCGTGACCCTTGCCGGCAATCAGTATGACATCGCCGGGTTGTGCCATCATCACCGCCGTGCGGATTGCCTCACGGCGGTCGGTTATTGCCACAACGCGGCTCATGTCTTCCTTACTGATGCCTGCCAGCATGTCGTTGATGATATCTTGCGGCTCCTCAAAGCGTGGATTGTCGCTCGTGATGATGACTCGGTCCGAAGCTCTTACGGCACTCTGGGCCATCAGCGGACGTTTGCCCTTGTCGCGGTTGCCACCAGCGCCGCACACGGTGATGCACCGTGCTCTATTGCGCAGGATTTCATTGATTGTTGCCAGAACATTGTCCAGCGCATCAGGGGTGTGGGCATAGTCCACGATAGCAGTCACACCGTTGGCAGAGCGGATAGTCTCAAAGCGGCCGTTCACCGGACGCAGTGCACTCAGCGCTATCAGCACCTCCTCTGCCGTACGGCCCATGGCAATGGCTGTACTGTAAACGGCCAGCAGGTTAGATACATTGAAGCGACCAATGAATGGCACACTCACCTGACGGCCGTCAATCTCCAGATCCATACCGTCGAAGCTCTCCTCAATGATGCGGGCATGGTGGGTTGCCTCACTCTGACGGGAATATGTCACGACACGTGCATGTGTGTTCTGAACCATGAACATGCCATTCTTGTCGTCTGCGTTGATTACGGCGAAAGCATCATCCGGCAACATATCGAAGAAGCCTTTTTTGGCATCGCGATAGGCTTCAACAGTCTTATGATAGTCAAGATGGTCGCGCGTGAGGTTGGTGAATATGCCGCCGGCAAAGTGCAGGCCGCCGATGCGGTGTTGCACGACGCTATGCGAACTCACCTCCATGAAGACATACCTGCATCCTTCGGATGCCATACGTCCCAGTAGTTTGTTCAGGGTAATTGCGTCAGGGGTAGTGTGGTCTGTCGGCACAGCAGTACCGTCGATATAGTTACAGACGGTGGAGATAAGGCCGCACTTGTAGCCAAAGCGTCTGAACATATTATACAGCAGCGTGGCTGTGGTTGTTTTGCCATTGGTGCCGGTGACGCCAATCAGGTCAAGCATCTCCGTGGGCTTACCGCAGAAGGCTGTTGCCACCTCACCAACAATGGCTTCTGTGTCACGGACAATGATGTATGTCGTTGACGCACTAATCTCTTCTGGCAGGTGTTCACACAGGATGGCTGACGCACCTTGAGCAATAGCCTTCTGGATATAATCATGTCCGTCTGCCTGTGTACCACGCATGGCCACGAAGAGTGTTCCCGCCGATGTCTGGCGCGAATCAATGACCACGTCCGTAATATCAATGTCCGTGTCGCCATGAATGGCCGTCACTTCAATAGAACTCAGAATTTCCTTTAGTAGCATTATGAATTATCAATTATGAATTGTGAATTATCAATTATTCTTTTGCGGCCCTTGTGTCCAGCGCTTTTCCGCTGGGCTTCAGCGTCAGTTCCACAACCTCTCCTTGACGGGCGATGCTGCCGGCAGCAACGCTCTGGTGCTGCACACGGCCATACCCCCTGACAACAACTTTCAAACCGCGGCATTCCAGCAACCGCACAGCATCACGAGCACCCAAACCTATCACGTTTGGCACATTCTCCATGGGCACCTGCTCAGCAATAGCAATCTGTTCACTATCATCCTCCACGGTGAAGACAGATGTGCTGTCGGCCGCATCTTCAGGATTACGATACACACCTTTCGACATCACATAGTGTGCCAGCTCACTGAACACTGGACCTGCTTGACCGCCACCAGAGGCAGGCAAACCAGCCTTCTTGATGCATACCAGACATGTGTACTGAGGCTTCTCACTCGGATAGAAACCAGCAAAACTCACCATATAGCGACGTTCACCACTCTTGTAGCCACCAAATTGGTCTGCAACCTGTGCTGTACCTGTCTTACCGCACACCTTAAACAGCTTGCTACCGGCACGACGACCAAGACCCTTCGGGTCGTTCACGACACGCTCCAGTATTTCATGAATATCGCGCAGAGTGCTCATCTTGCATATACGCTCCTTAATCACCTCCACAGGAAACACCTCCGTCACCTCGCCGTCCATCTGAGCCTCGCGGACAAAGCGTGGCTTCACCATTTTGCCGCCATTGGCAATGGCATTATAGAACGTTGCTGTGTATATCGGCGGAATCTGAGTCTCATATCCTATGCTCATCCACGCCAACGCCGTCTTGCTCCAGTTGTCCAAGTTAGCATGCGGACGACGAACGTTTGGCTTGGCAGCACCCGGAATCTGCATCTCAAAAGGCACCCCAACACCAATCCTATACAACCCGTCCACATATCGTTCGGGATGCTGGTGGAAATTCTCGTCAATAATTCTGCTCACACCGATATTCGACGAATACATCAGACACTCGTCAACGCTTATCACACCATAGCCGCCACGATGCCAGTTGTGATCCTTCATCTGACGGCCATGCATATTCCAGCAACCACCATCTGTGTTGACAACGTCCTTACGAGTCACCACGCCTGCATCCAGCGCGACCATCATTGATGCGGTCTTGAATGTCGAACCAGGCTCCCACAGAGCTGTCAATGCATAGTTCGCACCCTCGCGATACACTCCCGGCGACACACGCTCCAGATTCACCAGCGCCTTGACGTCGCCTGTAGCAACCTCCATCAGGACAACAACACCTATCTCAGCATTCAGCTCCTTCAGCTTACGCTCCAATATTTTCTCGGCAGCATCCTGCATACCCACATCCAGCGTCGTAATCAGGTCTACACCGTTGATAGGCTCGATATCCGTCTTGTCCATCCAGTGACTACGCACTTTTTCCTTGTGGCTTCTCCCATTGATGCCACGCAACAGGCTGTCGTAAGCAAACTCCAGACCATTCATCGCTGAGTCATTCAGCGCATTGTAGCTCCCCAGCACACGGCTCGCTAACGAACCGTAAGGCTTCTGACGCTTGGGAACAGGTTCAGCATAGAACCCCGTGGAGATGGCTCCGTGACGGGCAAAAGGCAATTTCATACACTCGCGATACTGGATGTACGACACATTGCGTACAATCAGCAGATTACGCTTCTTACCACCCCAGTGCTTCTGAATCAAGCTCTTGTATTCCTTCGCCGTCTTCTCAGGGAAGAGCCGTGCCAGACCAATGCAGAAACTGTCCGCCTCATTGCGCCACAACGTGTCACGACGCACACGCATCTTCTCCACTGCACGCTCATTCACGTCACTTATCACGAAGTCCATACGAAGGTTATACACCGGCATCGAACCAACCATCAACTGACCATCAGCCGAATAGATGTTGCCACGAATAGCTGGAATCACCTTCTGACGACTCTCCAAACGCTTGCGCACACTATCCCAGTAGTCTGCACGAGCTGTCATCTCATACGCAGCCTTGCCAACCACTGCTACGCCCAACAGCGTCATGCAGATGATAATCAGCAGATATCGGGGTATGATGTTCTTACCGTTGAAATTCATATCTCACTTTTCACTCTTCATTTTCCACTTTTCACTTTTCACTCTTCACTCTTATCGGCGGCTCCGTCGACGGCATCAATGTTGTATCACCCATTGACCGTAGTTTGCTCTCAATGTTGCTCTGGCGGCAGCGCAGCGTCAGCTCAGCATATTGCGTCAGAGCATAATTCTTCTTCTCTATCAATTCCGCACGCAGACGTTCTTCCTCAATGATCTCCTGTTGGGCCTGATAGCGGTTCGTGATATAACCCACACCCAGAGCAAGCAAGAACAGAATAAACCAGATGTTGCGACGCAGAAAACTACCTATCAAATAATCACCACCCAATATCTCA
This sequence comes from uncultured Bacteroidaceae bacterium, assembly GCA_905233465.1. GTDB lineage: Bacteria > Bacteroidota > Bacteroidia > Bacteroidales > Bacteroidaceae > Physcousia. The sequence continues at coordinate 68,728 of CAJOEI010000005.1, forward strand.
CGCAACGACACCTGAGGCAAATCCTCTGACGAGAAAAACCTCCATGCCGAACTCTTCTCATTCACGTCGTCGTTTACCTCCTCACTCATGTCCACGTCCTCATTGACGTTCGCGTCCTCACCGACGTTCGCGTCCTCATTGACGTTCAAATCTTCCTTGACGTTCACGTCCTTATCACTCGTTGTGGCATCAACAACGACAAAATCCTCATCAATTTTCATAAAAACTTTTTCTACTCCTTATTTTTTGAACTTTCAACTTTCAACTTTCAACTGCGGCGCAGCCGCGTTTTTCCGCTATACGCAACTTCGCACTTCTGCTGCGTGGATTCCTCGCCACCTCTTCCGCCGTGGGCACCACAGCCTTGCCTATCGGTCTCAACGGCGCATGGCTGTTGCCAAAGACATCACGCTCCATCTCACCACTATCGCTACCACAGCGCATCACACGTTTCACAATCCTGTCTTCCAGCGAATGATAGCTCAACACCACAAGACGACCACCAGGAGCCAGCAAATCCACAGCACTCATCAGCATATCCCTCAGAGCATCCATCTCATGGTTCACCTCGATACGCAAAGCCTGAAACATACGAGCCAAATCCTTCTTGTCATGTAGGTCAACAATGCGGGCCAACTCGCCCGTCGTACGTATCGCTCCACGTGCACGTGCCTTGACGATTGCATCTGCTATTCTGCGAGCACCTTTTAGCTCACCGTACAACATCAACACATCACACAATGCATCTACGTCATAGCTGTTAACCACATCAGCAGCGGTCATCCCACCAGCACGGTTCATACGCATGTCCAACGTCGCGTCCCAACGGAAACTAAAGCCACGTTCACCAGCATCCAAATGATGACCAGACACACCCAAGTCCGCAATCAGACCATCGATGCTATCAACACCATAGTAGCGCATCCAGTTTCCCAGATAACGGAAGTTGGAGTGAACCATTGTCCATTGTCCATTGTCCATTGTCCACTGTCCATTATCCATTTGACATTTCGCTATGGCATCTCTGTCCTGGTCAAAGCTGAAGAGACGACCACCAGAACCCAGACGGCGCAGAATCTCACGACTGTGACCGCCACCACCAAGCGTTACGTCAACATACACACCACTCCCATGAACATTCAAACCGTCCACCGACGGCTCCAGTAGCACCGGAGTGTGGTATACGCACGTTTCCATGCCGCAAAGTTATACCTTTTATCCGAAACGCACACAATAAAATAAATAAAATTTTTTAAAAAAGTTCACAACGCCCTGATTTAACGTGTTTTTAGGCGTTAAAGTTACACTTTAACTCAAAATACGCACCTTTATTGTCTCGTCACAATAATTCCACGTTACAACTCCATATTTTCGTGCGTCGTGCGTGCTGCGTCTTTTGTGTTTTTCTGAGTGTTTTCTCGCGCGTGTGCGCGCATCACAGCTGTTTTTCCAGAAAAGAACCTACATGCCTACACAAGCGTCATCTAACATGCTGTTAATGTGGAAGATAGAACCATGTAGGTTCGCATGTAGGTTATGACGGTGCTTACATCCGATAGGGTGTCATATGAAAATTTGGTGGTTTCGGGAAAAAACACTAACTTTGCACTAAGAAACGATGAAGAGCAATAGTGACATGAACTGCACAATCCACACAACACATTCACCAAAACAAGTGATGTCGACAGTATCACCTAATGAGACGGGGTCGTATCACCAGGTGAGACGCATGAGTATCTCCGGTGATACTCGCAAGTCTCACCGGTGATACCTGCGCGTCTCACCGGTGAGACAACTCCTAACGTCCGGATGTTTTGCTCCTGACATTCGGGGCAAAACGCCCCGAATGTTAATATGTTGGTTTTTAGACGACTATGTGCTTGAATTGTGTATCCTTGGGCTTGCTAAGCCTGATGGATCAATATGTATGGTCGGATGTTTTTATTTCTTCTGGTGTAATCTTCTTCTTGTCGAGTGAATGCCATGCGTAGGCGATGTATGTGAGTACGAATGGTATGAGTAGTGACACGTATGCCATCGTGCGGAGTGTGAATTCGCTGGATGAGGCGTTTGTGATTGTTAGTGAGGACTGTAGGTCGGCGTTTGATGGATAGAAGGCTGTGTTGTTGAGGCCTGCAAGGAGCAACAACATCCACACTACGAGCACTGTACCCACGCCAGCAGGCCATATTCCGCCGATGTAGTTCTTGCTGCGTATGGTGCGCCAGAAAGCATACAGAACGAGTACCACGCCTATCAGCAACACTATTGCTAAGGGCCATAATGTCAACAGGTTGTGCAGGTATTTATACGGCTCAATGCTTATCACGCCGGTAACGGGATTGGCAGCATAGCCATCCTTGAGGAGCAGGTGTACAAGATAGCTCACGAAGAGAATCAGGAAGGCCACAGCCTGCCCAACGAGACGGACGCTGGCGCGGCTTCGGATGTCCTCGTTTTCGACGTTGTTCATGAAGTAGAGCAGACCCAAACAACGAGTGAGAAACACGACAGCAAAACCCAGTACGAGCACCCATGGCGAGAGTAAAGCATCTAATCCGTGGGTGGCATTGGCCCATGTTGATACAGCCATATCCAACGGTTCATCTGGCGAGAGCATGTTGCCCTTGGCAATGAGGAAGTTGCTGCCTTCGAAGAATGTGGCTACCGCTCCACCAATGAGCAGTGGACCGAGTAATCCGTTGAGCAAGAGGCAGAAGCGGAATGGACGTGCACCGAGCAGGTTGCCTTGTTTATGCTGGAACTCGTAGCTGACGGCTTGCACAACAAATGTGACGAGGATAAGCATCCATAGCCAGTATGCACTGCCGAAGCTGGTGCTATAAAATAGTGGAAATGCTGCAAAGGCTGCGCCGCCGAATGTGACGAGTGTGGTGAAAGTGAGCTCCCACTTGCGGCCGGTGGAGTTGATGAGTGCACGGCGTTGGTCGTCATCAGCTCCGAGTGTGTATATTAGGGTGTTGCCGCCCTGAACAAACATCATGAACACGAGCAGGCCACCAAGCAGGCTGACAAGCAGCCACCAGTATTGTTGAAGAAAGACGTAAGACATAGATATATTTTACGATTTTACGATTTTACGATTTTACGATTTCAAATGCCCTTCTTGATTTGTTTGAGCATAATGCTAATCTCCACTGCCAGCATGGTGGTGAAGAGGACGAGGAAGAGCCAGAATGTTGTGGCCACAGCTGTGCTGCCTATATCTGAGACGGATGCCGATATAGGTAGCATGTCCTGTATTGTCCAGGGTTGGCGGCCGAATTCAGCGACGAGCCATCCGCTCTCAGAACAGATATATGCACATGGCAGTAGCACGATGGCGGTCCAGAGTAGCCACTTCATTGCGGGGATGTCTTTTTTCCGCCAATCCAGATAAAGTACAAATGCGAAGAAGAGGATGAATAGTGTGCCCAAGCCGACCATGATGCGGAATGCCCAGAAATTGACGGGGATGAATGGCACCAATTCTGCTTCGTCCTTGATGAAACCGTATCCGAAGTATGGCATATTAGAGTTGAGAGTTGAGAGTTGAGAGTTGAGAGTAGCCTCGTCGGCTCCCTCAGACTTAGCCTGTCGGTAGTCAGCCAGTGTCTGTATGGCAATGCGTCCGCGTTCCATTTTCTCGCTGGCGGATGGTTCCACGGTGCCATCGGCCCGGGTGTAGCCGTTGAGGATATCGTTCACCCCCGGTACGAAGCCGTTGAGTGAGCGTGTGGCCAGTATGCTTAGTCCGTGTGGGATGGCAAGGCGCATGGGAGCCCCTGACGCTTGCTGGTAGTCGGGCTGCTTAAATGGATTCACCCATGCTACTGCGGTGAGGCTCTGGTCGTTGCCGCCGTTGTAGAGTGCTTCCATGGCAGCAAGCTTCATGGGCTGCACCTCGGCAATCTTGTAGGCGCTCTCGTCGCCTGTGATGGCTGCTCCGACGGATGCACACAGGCCTATGATAGCTGCGATGCGCAAGCTCTTCACGGCGAGCTGGTGCTCGTCTTTGCGTTTCTTCAGCAGATACCAAGCTGACACAGCCACGACAAAGGCTGCTCCGACGATCCACGAGGATATTACTGTGTGCAGGAACTTGTCGATGGCAAAGGGCGAGAGTGCGACGTCAAGGAATGATGTCATCTCGTTGCGCATGGTGTCGGGGTTGAACTGGCATCCCACAGGCATCTGCATCCATGAGTTTGCAACAAGAATCCACCATGCTGATATGGTTGCTCCGAGCCATGTGAGCCATGTTGATGCGAGATGGAAACGTTTGGACACCTTGTCCCAGCCGAAATACATCACGGCCACGAAGGTGCTCTCCATGAAGAATGCCACAATGCCCTCAATGGCCAGCGGAGCGCCAAAGATGTCGCCCACAAACCAAGAATAGTTTGACCAGTTGGTGCCGAATTCGAATTCGAGAATAATGCCTGTGGCCACGCCCATAGCGAAGTTGATGCCGAAAAGACGTTGCCAGAACTGGGTGACACGACGCCAGAAAGCGTCGCCGCTGCGGTAGTACAGCGTTTCCATGATGGACATAATCAGTCCCAGCCCCAATGTGAGGGGCACGAAGAGCCAGTGATAGATGGCCGTCAACGCAAATTGCGCGCGAGCCCAATCAATGGCTGCGTAGTCAATGGTTAGTAGCATGGATGTGTTTATAGTTTAAGGTTTAGTTATTTGCTGCGCGTTGATTTAGTTGTGTCGCCACGAACTCTGCCTCCGCGCCTTGTGGCGCATGTTGTCGCAGGAAGTCTGGGAAGAACACGAGTTTCAGCACCACGAAGATGACGAACAGTTTCACGGCGATAATCAGCCACAGCGTGCGTCCCAGCGTCATTGACCGAAAACCGTCGTAGTAGAAGTAGAAGATTCGTCGCAACATGAATTCTGTTTGTTTTATTTCTTGTTGAAGAACTGTTTCCAGTCGTCCTTCTTCTTTTGTCTGCCCTCTTGTGGCCCTCTGTCGTCACGGCGGCCTGAGGATTTAGACTTCGACGCAGTCTCAGCCGACCGTTTTTTATCCCTTTTGCTCTTCTTGCTGCCTTTGTCCGGTGCAAATTGAGCCTGCTCAAAACGCTTTTGTGCACGGCTCTTGCCTTTCGAACGGGCTTCTGCGCGAGGTGAGGTGCTTGGACCGGCACCCGCCGGTTCGGCAATGTCTACTCCGATGCGGCGACCTTTCACCATGAGGCCTTGCATAGCTTTGAGAACCCTCTCGGCCTCTTCGTTGGGAACCTCAAAGAAGGAGAACGTAGGTCTCAGGTCTATGCGTCCCATCTCCACCTTGGGGCCCTCGCAGCGCCTGTTGACAAGTCCGATAATCTCACGGGCATAGAAACCGTCTACCTTGCCCAGGGTGATGAAGATGCGCGTGTAGCCCGCTTCGGGCGTGTAGTCGCCTTCGGCACGTGCTCCTTCGCGTGTTTTAGTCTTCGTTTTCGTTTTTGACTTGTCATCCACCTCTTCGATGTCGGGGGCTGTGGCATAGTAACGCAGGAAGCGCCCGAACTCGCGGCTCACAACCCGCTTGATGATGTCGTCCTTGTCAAGCCATTCGAGGCGATTGCGCACCTCGTCGATGAATGGCGCAATCTGTTCTTCCTCCACCACCTCGCGTTCGATGTCGTCCACCACACGCCAAAGTTGCTTGGCACAGATGTCGCGCGCTGTGGGCAGAGTGCCGCGTTCGAAGGATTTCTTGATTGTTCTCTCCACGTCGCGGATGCGACCGCGTTCGCGCACATGCACGATGCAAAGGCTGGTGCCTTTCTTGCCTGCACGACCTGTGCGGCCGCTGCGATGTGTGTAGTTCTCGATATCGTCCGGCATTCCATAGTTGATGACGTGGGTCAGGTCGTCAACATCTAGTCCACGTGCTGCCACGTCTGTGGCGACAAGCAGCTGTATCCTGTGCTGTCGGAAGCGTTGCATGGTCAGGTCGCGCTGTTGCTGTGAGAGGTCACCGTGGAGCGCATCGGCGTTGTAGCCGTCGCGTATCAGTGCATCCGCCACTTCCTGTGTCTCAACTTTCGTGCGGCAAAACACGATGGCGTATATGCGTGGGTAGTAGTCCACGAGGCGCTTCAGGGCGAGATACTTATCGCTCGCGCGTACCATATAATATATATGGTTCACGTTTTCGGCTCCTTCATTGCGCGAACCCACCACAATCTGACGTGCATCATGCAGATAGCCTTCTGCTATGCGTTCGATCTCGCGACTCATGGTGGCCGAGAAGAGCAGGGTAGTATGTTCTTTAGGTATTCCCTCAAGGATGGCGTCAATGCTCTCGGAGAAACCCATCGACAGCATCTCATCGGCTTCGTCCAGAATCAGCGTTTGTACCTCGTCCAAGCAAGCTACCCCCTTGTGCATCAAGTCGATAAGTCGTCCAGGTGTGGCCACCACAATATCCACGCCGTGGCGCAGCGCGCGTATCTGCGGTTCGAAGTTGGCTCCGCCGTAGACAGCCACAACGCTCACCTGGGGTATATATTTTGCAAACGAGCGCAGGTCATCCACAATCTGAAGGCAGAGTTCACGGGTTGGTGAGAGCACCACAGCGCGAGGTTGTGTTGCTTCAGCAGCATCGTTGCTTGCTGCCAACCGCTGCAGCAGTGGCAATCCATAGGCAGCAGTCTTGCCTGTGCCCGTCTGTGCCAGCGCTACGAGATCTTGGTTTGATGTCAGCTGATGGGGAATCACTGCCTCTTGCACAGGCATAGGCTTGACATAGCCCAGTTCTTCGATTGCCCGAAGCAGCGGTTCTGCAAGTCCTAATTGGTCAAAAGATGTAAAGGTGGTCTCGGCTTGTGGTGCTGACTCCTGATAGGCGATGGTCTCTGTCTGCATGCGTCGTATTATAAGGTAAATGAATAAAAAAAGCCCGCAAACTCCGAAGAGTGTTGCGGACCAACGCCCTGCGCTCCAGGATGGGCTTGAACCAACGACCCCCTGATTAACAGTCAGGTGCTCTAACCAACTGAGCTACTGAAGCAGTGCTCTTCCGATGTGAATCTTGCGCTCCAGGATGGGCTTGAACCAACGACCCCCTGATTAACAGTCAGGTGCTCTAACCAACTGAGCTACTGAAGCGGGAGATAATCCCTATTTTATCATCTTTAGAACCCCTAAATAGGACCCTGAGATGCAAATTTTAAGCTTTTTCTCGGAATTGCGGTGCAAAAGTAGCGGTTTTCTCAAAAATATGCAATACTTTTGCAGAAAATTTCACGAGTTATGGTAAAAATAATAGGAATTGGCAACGCTCTGGTAGACGTTTTGGTGCAATTGCCTGATGATTCAGCCCTGCAACATCTCGGTTACGAACGAGGAGGCATGTGGCATATCGGGTTCGAACAGTTTGAACGACTGCAAGAGTGGCTCACCACCGTCCATACTGAACGTGCTACCGGAGGTAGCGCAGCAAATACCATACATGCGCTGTCAGCCCTCGGAGCATCGACAGCATATATTGGCAACGTGGGACTTGATGAGCTTGGAGATTACTTCGTTGGGATGTTACGCCATCGAGGTATAACCGATGCCGTCACTCGGAGCACAGATATTCGCACGGGAGTGGCCACAACATTTATCTTGCCAGATGGTGAGCGCACTTTTGCTACATATCTCGGTGCTGCACCCAACATGGATGTTGCATCTGTTACGCGCATGCTGCATGACATGCGACCCCGGCAGGGACATAAGGTGATACTGCACGTCGAAGGCTATCTGGTTCAAGACCATGACTTTATTCTGCCAGTGCTGGAGGCGGCCAAGGCTGTCGGCATGTTGGTGAGCTACGACCTTGCTTCATGGAATATTGTGAAAAACGACATTGATTTTGTACGCCACCTCGTGGACAAATATGTCGATATTGTTTTTGCCAATGAGGATGAAGCAATGGCTTTCAGTGGCACTACCGATGCACACGATGCGCTGGGAATGCTTGCTGAAATGACAATGATGGCTGTCGTCAAGGTTGGCAAGCGTGGAGCATGGGGGCGCTCGGGAACAGACGAGGAGCACGTGCCCGCTGCTGAATGCGAAAAGGTTGTTGACACCACTGCTGCCGGCGACTTCTTTGCTGCTGGCTTCCTGCGTGGATATGTCAGTGGCGAGTCTTTGCGCTGCTGCCTCGAAATGGGTAATATTATGGCAGTGAAGGTGATACAGGTGCTAGGCACTAAAGTGGATGATGCCCAACTGCCTGATGCATTGAATGACGTAACAAGTAAGTGGCAACCATGAAGATTTCACGATTTTACGATTTTACGATTTCACGATTTTACCTCCTCTTCGTGTTGCTGCTTCCCGTATCCGCATCGGCGCAGGAGCCGCTGCAACTCAGCCGAGGTTTGGAAATATTTGCTGATGTCTACCGTCAGCTTGATCTTTTCTATGTAGATACCCTTTCTGCAGACACTGCTCTGCGATGGGCTATCAACGGAATGCTTGATGACCTTGACCCTTACACCGTTTACTATCCCGATGATAATCAAGAGGATTTGCGTGCGATGGCTACCGGCAAGTATGGTGGCATAGGTGCAGTGATACGTGCTTCCAAGAAAGCAGGCCGTAGTGTAGTGGAAGAGCCATACGAGGGGTGTCCAGCTCAAGAGGCTGGTGTGCGTGCCGGAGATATCATTCTCTCCATCGACGGCAAGGACACACGAGGCTGGGACAATGCCCGCGTCAGCAAGGCCTTGCGCGGTGAGCCCGGCACCACATTCGAGTTGCGTGTTCAACGCCCCAACTGTGTGCAGCCTCTCTCCTTCCGTATCACCCGCAGGCAGATACAGACTCCCTCAGTGCCTTGGTATGGCATAATAGATACTGTTGCCCACACGGGGTATCTTTATCTTTCAAGCATTACAGAGAATTGTGCCCGCGATGTGAAGAACGCTTTCATCGAGATGCGCCAGAAGGGCATGCAGCGTTTTCTTCTTGACCTGCGTGACAATGGTGGTGGCTCTGTAGCCGAGGCTGTTGAGATTGTGGGAATGTTTGTGCCTAAGGGCAGTCATGTGGTATCAACAAAAGGTAAGGTTCCAGCCACATGCAATGACTATCGCACTCCCGACGAGCCCATAGACACCATCATGCCTCTCGCTGTATTGGTCAATGGAGGTTCAGCATCAGCAGCAGAAATCGTCAGTGGGGCGTTGCAGGATCTGGACAGGGCAATCATCATCGGACAGCGAACATACGGCAAGGGCATAGTGCAGGCCATTCGTGATGTGCCGTATCGTGGACAACTCAAGATAACGACTTCCAGATACTATCTTCCTTCGGGCCGCTGCATACAGTCATACGACTATCGTCATGGCGGGCGCAAGACCAGTTCTGCGGTGGGAGATAGCCTGAAGCATGTGTTCCACACCCGTCTGGGACGCATTGTGCGCGACGATGGCGGTATCATGCCCGACAGTGTGCTTGCTGTGGATTCTATGCCCACACTGGTCTACGACCTCATGGCGTCGGACGCTTTGTTTGATTATTTAAATAATTATGCTGCTACGCACGACACCATTGCCAAACCTGACGACTTTGTGCTGACGGATGCTGAATATGCTATTTTTGCCGATTCCATCGCTGTCTCGGACTTTAAATACAACGCACGCACGAAGGCCGCACTTGAACAGCTCCGACAGATTATGAGTATTGAGGGTCGTTTGTCGCAGGCGCAGGCAGAGCTGCAGGCGCTTGAAGACAAACTCGCGTCTACCGACACGCGTGCCGACATACTCAGTGCCAAGAAGTTTATACAGCCACTGTTGGAGACTGAAATCATTAGCCGTTACTATTATCAGCGTGGAGCCATGCAGCATCATGCATTTAGGGACAAAGATGTACGCCGTGCTCTGAAAATGTTTTAACATCTTACGATTTCACAGTTTATAATTTACAATTCATAATAAATAATGCGTAAACGTCAAGCATCGCAACTCAACCGTCGGGTGATGACAGGTGTCATCGCGATGGGCCTGATAGTACTTCTGGTATGTTTTCTTTTCCTGTCTATGGTTTCCTGCACGAGGGATGTGCCATCGTTCAACGTCAGTGGTCATATTGCTGATGCAGAAGACTCTGTGTTGGTCATAGAGGCTGTTACTTTGAAGGGTGTGGAACCGTTGGATTCGGTGATTTTGAAGCATGAAGGCGCTTTTTCTTTCGACATCAAGCGTGACATGACTGTCTTGGGTGAGCCAGATTCTGTCAGCGGTTGCCAGCAATGGGCACCGGAGTTTTACAGGCTGCGCATTGCCAATCAAATTGTCAATTTTGTCGTTGATAGCATTGAGACCATCACAGTTGAGGCATCCATGCCTGGTTTGGCCACGAACTATGATATTCAGGGCAACGATGCAAGTCGCACAATGAAGACAATAGCGTTGCTGAACATACAGCTTCAGCGTCAGTTTAATGAGCTGCGAGGAGATGGCACTTTATCTGATATGGAGAAGGCCCTGCGTGCACGAGAGTTGCATGAGGGCTACAAGCAGCGGCTGAAACAAGATTTCATAATATCCAATCCATCATCACCAGCTGCATATTTTGCTCTAATGCAGTCGTTGGATGGCGTGCTGCTCTTCAACCCTGAGAGCAATCGCAATGACGTTCAGTATTTTGCTGCTGTGGCCACACAGTGGAGTGAGCATTACCCTGCTGCTCTGCGCACTCAGAATATCTGTAATATCGCCATGCGAGGGCTTAGCAATACGAGGCGGCCGCGCCCCGTGGAGATAGAACTTGATGGTGACAAGGTTACGGAAACAGGCATCATTGACATGGGTTTTCCAGATATCAACGGGGTGGAACGTCGTTTGTCGTCCCTGCATGATAACGTTGTGTTGCTCGACTTCACATCCTACGTGCTGCCAGACAGCAGGGAGCGCACATTGCAGCTGCGTGAGTTATACAGCCGTTATCATGAGCGTGGTTTTGAGATATACCAGGTTTCGCTGGATGGGGATATACATCGCTGGAAGACTATGGCGGAACCACTGCCGTGGGTGTGTGTGAACTGCAGTGAGGGTTTTGCCAATGACATCGTGTCGCTGTATCAGGTTACGAAGCTACCGACGTTCTTCATCATCGGCCGTGGCAGCGAACTGCGTTCTCGCGACACACAGATTGACGACCTCTATAAGGCTATTGAGGCAGAACTGGCCAATTGACAGTTGAAATATAGGAATGGAACGGAAAAGTAAAAGGCGACGGAAAAACTTTCCGTCGCCTTTTACTTTAATATTCGTCCTCGTTGAAAAGGAAGTCTTCCTTCGTTGGGTAGTCAGGCCAGACATCTTCTATGTTTTCGTAGATGTCTCCTTCGTCTTCTATTTCCTGTAGGTTTTCGATGACTTCCATAGGCGCTCCGCTACGCACGGCGTAGTCAATGAGCTCGTCTTTTGTTGCGGGCCAGGGTGCGTCTTCGAGTTTTGATGCTAATTCGAGTGTCCAGTACATGATTAAGATTTCACGATTTTAGGATTTCACGTTTTTTGAATTTGGGCGCGAAGATACTACTTATTTGTGAAAAACAAGCATGCGGGGAAAAATTTTTTTATGATTTCACAATTTTACGATTTCACTGTTTGCAATATACCATCATTTTCAGCCGCTTTTGGATTTCTTGTGCTGTGAGTGTGGTGGTGACGCTGATGTCGCGTGTCTGTCCAGGCATGAGATCGAAGAAGTTATCGGAGAAATGGTGTGTCTCATCGTCGTCGAGGCTCAGGAATATGCCTTTGGCATAGTTGTCGGTTGAGATTTGAATGATATTGTTTTGGTCTTTTCGAACAGTGTATTGCAGGTGTGGTGGCATTAATTGCAAATCTTTGGGATAGACTAGTATGTATGAGTTGGAGTATGTTGTGCCATGAATATCGAGTTCTGTGTGTATGATAGCCTGCTGGGCTGTTATGCCCGCTTCAGAGAGCAGTTGGGCTGTGCGCTTTTGCCAGACGTCTGTGGCGCTGTTGGCTGCTACCTTGATTTTCAACTTTTCACTTTTTACTTTTGATGTGGATGTCCAGATCTCAATGGTCAGCTGTCCGCTCACGGGTGTGAGGCGGTCGTTGACAATATAGACGTGCAGTGTGCTATCCTCTTTTTGAATGGGTGATACGAGAATGTCTGCCATCGCTGGCCGGACCATGTAGTGTGCTGCTTTCCATCTGCCGTAGTAGTCACGTGTGGACCATGATGCTACGGGCCAGCAGTCGTTGATCTGCCAGAGGAGCGAGCCCCAACAGTAGCCTTTGTCTCGTCGGTGGGCTTCAATGGCGGTCTTCATGGCGTCGCCTTGCATGAGTTGGCCCACATATAGTAGGGTGTCGAATGCTGTGGTGTGGCCATACTCTGTGTTGAGATAGCTCTCTATTAGTTCGTTGGCATGTTCACCACCGCGTTGATGTGCCATCATCACATCAGAGGTGATGCTCCAGTCCTTGGGGTCGGGACAGAATTGTCGTACGGATGCGAGGCATGGGAAACTCTGCATACCATATTCGCTGAAGAAACGTGCACGGACTTTGTTGTATTCGCTTATTGGTTTGCGTCCGTGCCACACCTCCCAATAGTGGTAGTCTCCGCGTGCGAACTCACTCTTGCCCTCATAGGTGGCAAATGGAGATGATGGCTGGTAGTCGGTCTGTGGAGCATATTGGCTCACCACATCGGGCAGTGTCTTGAAGAAAAGGGCTTTGTACTCATCCCACATACGCCGGGCTTGGTCTTCGCCGCGTTGCTCGGAGCGTCGTTTCCATCCCCACCCAAACCATGCATCCTGCACCTCGTTGTTGCCACACCACAGGGCTATGCATGGGTGGTTGCGCAGTCGTCGCACATTGTCTATGGCTTCGTTGCGTATATTCTCCAGGAAGGCGCCGCTGGCAGGATACATAGAACATGCGAACATGAAGTCCTGCCACACGAGGATGCCGTTTTCGTCGCATAGTTGATAGAAGCGGTCGTCCTCATACACACCTCCTCCCCAGACGCGAATCATATTCATGTTGACGGCTACGGCATCTGCAATGGTGCGTCGGTATATTGAGTCGTTGACACGTGGCAGGAAGATGTCGCACGGGATGTAGTTGGCTCCCTTCATGAATACCTTTTCACCATTTAATGTGAAATAGAAAGCTTCACCATCGGCATCAGGATCGCGGTGGAGCTTGATGGAGCGGAGTCCTGTCTTTGTTGAGTGGAGACATACTCCAGCCGTAGCCTTTCCCGCGGGGGAGGGGAGATGTGTGCGATGTAATCCCGTATGGGAAACCGCTGGGCACACTGTTTCTACTTTTGTTTGAATAGTATAAAGGTGTGGCTGGCCGAGGCCATTTGTCCACCAGAGTTTGGGGTTGTTGATGGTGTATGGGAGTGCTATTTCGTTGTTGCCTTTGTGCAGCAGCACTTGTTGAGTGGCCAGTGTGCGTTGTGTGGCAGAATCAGTGACAGTGATTGTAGCCGCCGCGTCGTGGTCGGCTTCTATGGTGACGTGGTGTGTGATGACGGCGCGTTTGTGTGTCACTTGTTTCTGTTCGACGAAGACATCGCGTATAATGATGTCATCCCACGCAGTAAACACCACAGGCCGCCAGATGCCGGATGTGACAAGACGTGGGCCCCAGTCCCAGCCGTAGTGGTATGGTGCCTTGCGGATGAATGGTGATAGTTGTCGGTCGAGCAGGCCTCCGTTCTGGCTTTGGTCGGAGCTGGCGTGGTACTGATTGGGGAATTGTTGCCACTTTGGCAAATCCATCTTGACGGGCGAGTAAAGTCTGACTCGCAAATGGTTCTGGCCTACGTGTGTGAGGTGCGTGATGTCAGCCCGCCATGTGCGGAACATGTTGTCAGCTGTGATGATGAGAGTGTCGTTGAGCCAAACGTCGGCATAGGTGTCGAGGCCGTAGAATGTTATCTCACGCCGTGCGCGCTGTTGCTGCTCTTGTGTGACGGTGAAATGGTTGTCGTAGAGCCAATCTTCTTTGTCAATCCATTGCACATCGCGCTCGTTGAGTCCATAGAACGGATCCTGTATACTGCCAATGGCCATGAGGTCGGTGTGTACTGTTCCAGGCACTGTGGCATGGTGCCAATTGTGCAATCGTTCCTGGCGGAAGGTCCATCCGGATGAGAGGGTGAGGGAGGCGAGCAGTATTAATTGGATAATGGACATTGGATAATGGAATTCACAATTCATAATTCACAATGTTGTTAGCTCTGCATCCGCAGGCTTATGCCGTTGGTTTTGCGATAAAGGTCGAGTGCGTAGATGTCTGTCATGCCTGAGATATAGTCGAGTGCTGCGAGGATGCGTTGGTAGATGCTTTTGTGGTGTATTTGGTATTGTGATGACACACGTCTGAGCAGTAGCTGTGAATAGGCTCTTGTGGGGTTCATGACTGCTTCAATGATTAGGTTTGTGAGTGCTGTCATGACGTGGAATCCTGCGAGTTCGATGTCGAGGACCTCTCGGCTATGATAGATGTGTTCGTGGCTTATGGTGACGCATGCTTTGTATGCTTCGCGTGGTGTGGGGCTGATGTTCTGTATGAGTGTTCCTTGGAATGTGCCGTTGAGTATTGCTTCTTCGTTGTCGACGAAGAGTCGCACGCATTCGCTTTCGAGTGTATTGATTACGGATGATCGTAGGTATGCTATCTGTTCGTTTACGTCTTCTATGCCGCTTTGTTCGAGGTGTTGTATGATTTGTTGCTGTCGTGCGGGTTCGAAGTATGCGAGGAGCAGTTGTCGTGCCTGCTCAGTGGGAATTATCTTTAGTTTGTGTGCGTCTTCGAGGTCCATTATCTCATAGCAGATGTCGTCTGCTGCCTCGACAAGGTAAACGAGTGGAAATCGTGCGTAGCGGAGGCCGTCTGGTTGTGTCTGGAGCTGTGGTATGCCGAGTTCGGAGGCGATGTGCTGATATGTTTGTTGTTCTGCTTGGAAGAACCCGAACTTCTGGTGTTGTCCTGCGAGGTCGCTGGAGTGGGGGTATTTGACGATGCTTGCGAGTGTGCTGTATGTCATTGCAAATCCTCCTCGACGCCGGCCTTGGAATTGGTGTGTGAGGATTCTGAGTGCGTTGGCGTTGCCGTCGAAGTGTGTGAGGTCGTCCCATTGTTGTGGAGTGAGGTGGTCTCCTGTCTCGCTGTCGACATATGTGCGCAGGTATCGTCCCGGTCCTTCGCTGAAGTAGGTTGCTATTGCTTGTTCTCCGGAATGGCCGAATGGTGGGTTTCCCATGTCGTGTGCAAGGCATGCAGCGCTGACGATGTTTCCGAGTTCTGTGAAATGTGTGTTTTGGAGTTCGGGATGTCGCTGCAGCAGGAGTCTTGCGCAGTCGTTGCCGAGTGACCGTCCTACGCTGGAGACTTCGAGGCTGTGTGTGAGTCTGTTATGTACGAATATGCTTCCGGGTAGCGGGAAGACTTGTGTCTTGTTCTGCAGTCGGCGAAATGGTGGTGAAAAGATGAGTCTGTCGTAGTCTCGCTGAAACTCTGTGCGGTCGTCGGACTGCTGTTGCTGGTCCTCGAGGCCGAGACGCTTGGTGCTTAATAGTTGGGTCCAATTCATAATGCAAAAAGCATTAATATAAAATGTAAAAAGTACAATTATGTTGCAAAGGTAGTAAAAAAAACTTATAATTCATAATTCATAATTCATAATTGGTTGTGTCATGTGGGTTTTAAGGATTTTTACGATAAATTGTGTTGTATGGTAGAGTTGTTTGTACAAAAATTAGTACCTTTGCGGCGCCGTTTGGCGGATACACAACTTATTAAGTAAGAGTGAATAATGAAGATACCTATTTTGAATAACTCGCACCATGCTGTTCCGGCATACGCGACAGATTTGTCTGCAGGTATGGACCTGCGTGCGAATCTTGAACAGTCATTGACTCTAAAGCCTTTGCAGCGTGCGTTGGTTCCGACGGGTTTGAGTATTGCGTTGCCTGCTGGCTACGAGGCTCAGGTGCGACCTCGCAGTGGACTGGCCTTGCGTCAGGGGCTTACGGTGTTAAATACTCCTGGTACTATTGATGCGGACTACAGGGGCGAGATATGTGTGATTATGGTCAATCTGTCTGATGTGGATGTGACCATTGCAGATGGTGATCGTGTGGCACAGTTGGTTGTTGCTCGTCACGAGCGAGTGGAGTGGGAGAGTGTGGAGTGTCTGGATGAGACGGAGCGTGGCTCTGGCGGCTTTGGGCACAGCGGAGTGAGATAGCTAATTCATAATTCACAATTCATAATTCATAATTGACAATTCGCAATTTACAATTGACGACATACGGACAATGGCGTCATATCCTGTTTGTTTTGCTGTCGGGGCTGTTGACAGTTGCTTGCAGCCCGCGGGGGCGGGTGGATATGACATCATCTGGGGTGAAAGCGACCCGCGAGGTGTCTCCTCGCTTCCGCTATCTCTATGCTGAGGCAGCGCGTCAGAAGATTGTTGAGAACTACGTGTGTGCCTTTGACCTTCTGGAGCATTGCAGACAGATAAATCCTGATGCTCCTGAAGTTCTGTATGAGTTGTCGCTCTATCACCGTCTGCTGCATAACGATAGCTTGGCTGTTAGTTACTTAGAAAGGGCTGTGGAGTTGGATTCTGCACAGCCTCAATATATCGAGGCTTTGGCTGCGCTGCGTCTCGAGCAGCATGATGTGGACCGTGCGTTGCCCCTGATAGAGACTATGGCGCGGTTGCAACCTCGTCGGACAGACGTTTTGTCGAGGTTGGTGAATCTCTATGCCGAAGCGGGTCGGCCCGCCGATGCTATCCGCGCATTGGACCGTATTGAACTGCTGGAAGGCATGATGCCTTCGGTGAGCTATCGCAAATTTGCTTTGTATAAGCAGATGGATAAGGATGCCGAGGCCTATGCGACGTTGGAGGCGCTGTGCCGCGAGTATCCGCATGAAGTGAGCTATCGTCTGGCCATCGCCAACGAGCTTGTTGACGACGGCCGCATGGACGAGGCTCAGGCCATCTTCGATGAGGTGCGCAAGCAGGAACCCGGCAACATGGCATTGCGGCTGAGCCAGATGCGTTACTATCGTGACAGTGATCAGGACAGCCTCTTTGCATCGAGTCGTGACGCGTTGCTCTACGACCGCGCCACTCCGTCGGACATGCGCATAGCTATCATGCGCGACCTGATCGCTGAGCAGATGAAGGACGAGGCACGCGGGCGCCACGTGGTGGACAGTGTCTTTGCGCGGCTTGACACGGTGAAGGCTGAAGATGTCGACATGCTGACGCTGAGGGCTGCCTTCCTGGTGACGTATGACAAGGACAACGACAGCCTGTTTGTGGAGGTGATGGACCGCATCAACAGCATCCAGCCATCCAACACGCAGGCGCTGTTTTATCTCATCCAGTACTATGGTCAGCATCAGCTTTACACCCAGCTGGAAGCTATCTGTCGTCGTGGAGTGATAACACATCCCGAGGAGCTGATTTGTCATTATTTCCTCGGTGTGGCCCTCTTCCAGCAAGACAAACGTGAGGAGGCGCTACAAGCATTTCGCAGTGGGTTGCGGCAGCGCACCGAGCAGAGCAAGGCGACTATGGTGGCAGACCTCTACAGCATCATGGGTGATGTCCTGCACGACCTGGGCCATACGGCCGAGGCCTACGAGGCCTACGATTCGTGTCTGGTGTATCAGGACGACAATGTGGCGTGCCTGAACAACTATGCATACTATCTCTCGCTCGAAGAGCGCGATCTGGACCACGCTGAGGAAATGAGCTACCGCACCATACGTCTGCATCCCGACAACAAGACCTATCTTGACACCTATGCGTGGATACTCTTCCAGAAGGCCCGTTACTCAGAGGCCGCCCGCTACATCGACCGTGTGTGTCCTGCTGACAGTGCTGACAGCGTGCTTCTGGCCGATGCCGAACTCTCGGCGGTGGTCTTTGAGCATGCCGGCGACATCGCAGCCATGAATGGCCAGCTGGAACGAGCGCTGCGCTTCTGGCGTCTGGCCCAACAGATGGGCGGAAAAGGCGTGACTCCGATGCTACCCAAGAAAATCAAACTTAAGAAATACGTAAAGGGAGGTTCTAATAATTCACAATTATGACCATCCATAATCTTGCACCCAATCTCTGTCATTTCTATTCAGTTATAATACCCCGCATTACGCCTTCATAAGAAATAACATTTCTTTTGCACAATATCATCAAATCTCACAACAGCGAATTAATATAACCTCCCTTACAAATGAAAGCTCTCAAGCATTCTTCATTATTATTCATCTTTTCGATAGCCATTCTGTCTACTCTCATCTCGTGTCGTTCGAAGCAGGAGATTGTAACGCCCACCAACCCGACAGAGTTGGATAAAGCAGATCCGGTGACTCGTGTGAACAACAACCGCATGCCGATGCAGGCCATCACATCCAAGGTGAGTCTCACCGCTGGACGCGGCACGAGCCGAATCTCTGTCAGCGGCACGTTGAAGATGCAGCGCGACAAGATCATCCAGCTGTCGCTGACACCGTATGGCTTGATCGAGGTGGGGCGTCTGGAGCTCACTCCGGATTACTTCATGCTTATGGACCGCTGGAACAAGCAGTATGTACAAGCGCGATGGAGCGATGTGAAGACGCTGAGCGATGCAGGCGTGGATTTCTATGTCTTTCAGGCGCTTTTCTGGGAAGAGCTCTTCGTGCCTGGCCGACAGTCGCTGGCGCTGCCGGCTGACTTCACCGTTAGCAATCAAGGCGAGACCTTCAGCCTCAAGCCCACAGACAAGGCTCGCAAATCCAAGGATATCGATGTGGCGTTTGTTGCACGTGCGCTGAATGGCCTCATCCAGCAGACGAGTGTAGAGACAACGGGAAGCGATGTCATTCGTTTCTTGTGGGACTACACCAAATGGAGTGAGCTTGAGGGGCGTGACTTCCCCGAACAGATGGTAGTCAATATTCACCATAAGACAACAACATACGCGGCGACCTTCAACCTGTCGCACCTGCGAAGCGACAATGCAGACAAGGACCTTCGCACGAAGATAGACACCAAGCGCTACCGCGAGGTGGAGTTGTCCAGCCTCATGGATCAGCTCATGAAAATGTGATTATCAGGACAATACGATGATAGCGAAACGATTAGTAATAGCATTGCTGTCGGTGTTGGCACTACAACTCCCAGGCCCTTACTCCCCATCCCTCAGTGCGCAGACCAAGCAGATTAATAGTCTCAAGCAGCAGCGCCAGCAGATAGAGAAGGGAATCAAGAAGAAGCAGGGCGAGTTGCAGCAGACGCGTCATGCCGCAGGCAAGAAGCAGCAGACGGTGGACTTCATGGAGGTGCAGCTCAACGAGCGTCTGGCGTTCATACACCGTTTAGAAGGTGAGATAGACAGCTTGGATAAGCACATCGACACTCTCACGGCAGAGGTGGCGCGTCTGGACTCTCAGCTTCAGGCCCGTCGCCAGCGCTACACGCGCAGCCTGCGCCTGAGCCGTCCGTCAACGAGCTTGCGCAGCCCGCTGCTGTTTGCGCTCACTGCCAACTCCTTCTCACAGGCTATGCGTCGTGCCCGCTATGCGCGTGAATATGCTGCCGGCGAGCGTGCTGCCGGATTGCGCGTTATGGAGCAGCAGGACTACCTGCGCAGCCTGAAAAACAAACTGTTGCGTGCCAAGCAGCAGCGTTCGGGCACCGTGCAGGAAATCATCTGGCAGCGCAAGCAACTCACTACCGACCACGCTGTGGCTGCAGCTGGAGTGGCCAAACTCAAGCGGCAGGCGCGCGACATAGAGAAGAATGTTGCCGAACAAACTAAGAAACTCAACGCGCTCAACAAGAAGATTGACGAGTTGGTGGCCATAGAGGTTGAGAAAGCCCGCCGCCGTGCCGAGGCCGAAGCTCGCCGCCGCCGCGAGGCTGAGGAGCGGCGCCGTCGCGAGCAAACAGCTGCGCAGAACACCAAGAAGCCGGCAACTCAAAGTGCGAAGCCCTCCAAGCCCTCAGAGAAATGGCTTACAGCAGAGGACAAGAAGCTCAATGGCAGCCTCGTGCAGAACAAGGGCCGTTTGCCGGTGCCCATAACGGGTCCCTATCGTCTGTACCGGCGCTTTGGCCTCAATCGCATTGCACCTGGCGTGACGCTCGACAACAAGGGTGTACACTATATCGGTCAGAGCGGCGCACGCGCCCGCAGCATCTGGGACGGCGAGGTGTCGACAATCTTCGAGATGGCAGGCTCCAAGCATGTTCTTGTCCGCCACGGCTCATACATCAGCGTCTACAGTGGCCTGTCGTCCGTTATCGTTCACAAAGGACAGAAGATAAGTGCACGTGACATCATCGGCACCGTGGCTACAGACGACGAAGGGCGTCAAATCCTGCAGTTCCAATTGCGTCATGAGACATCGAAGCTCAATCCCGAACAATGGATTGGGCGATAAAGGTGAGTGCACGTAAGGTTTTTTGTTCAAAATCCGGATGTTTCTTTGAGTCCATGTGCGCGGACTCATGAGTCCACGCACATGGGCTCATGAGTCCACGCACATGGACTCAAGAGTCCACGCACATGGACTCAAAGAAAATGTCCGGACGTTGCAGTGTTAACGTCCGGACATTTGTATGCGGTTGCCCGCATCATTGTGTTTAAGTGAGTTATGCTCGCAATGTGTTGTTGCGGATAATCGTGTTATCTACTCTGTGTGAAGGCCAGTGTGTAGATGCCGGCTCGTTCGCCCAGATTGGCATCAATGGTGAATGCCACGTCGTTCCATTGGTCGTACGTTATGGGGTTTGCGATTTTGCCCAGCTTGAGTGTGGCAGGATACTCGCTGTATGTCACTTCTGCGTTGGGAGTGCGTTTGGGCATGATAATCTTGCCTTCTACCTCGGCAAACATGACACCGTCGACACCATTCTGGTTGTTAATGGGCACATTCTCGAATGTGGCTTCGCCCCAGTATGAACTCTTGTAGCGGATATCGTAGTTCCGGTCGTTGGCCACGGCAACCGTGATGATTACGGTGTCGATGACATCGGGCATTGTCAGGTTTTCGAAATGCATGCTGCTGCCTGATGTTGTACCTAAATAGGTGCCTGCGAACTTGTACGCTTCAGGCCCAATGTTAATGTCTTCTTCGTCGTCGCCACAACTGACAAAGACGCTGCTGATGGAACATGCAGCGAGCATAAGCAGCACTGCTGAGAGGATTTTCTTCATTGTTTCTTGACGCGGTTGCGCCGCAGTTTAAAGGTTATAGTTGAAAGTTTAAAGACATCTTGTCTTGCAAAGCGGTGGCAAAAGTAGGTGTTTTAGTTGTATTATGCAAATTTTTCTGTACCTTTGCCGCCGTTATGCAACAACAACGGACCGTTATGCAACATTATCGGATTTTTTGCCGCCTGATGGCAGCTGCTTGGATGTCGTGTATTGCCGTATCGGCATACGGTCGCACAGAGGTTGTCGCACCAGCCGACAGCATCAGGACAACAGACATCGAGGAGATTGTTGTCGTGTCCACGCCGAAGGAAGATGCACGCCTCCGGCAACAGCCACTGTCATCAACGTCATTCGCCCACGAGCAGATGCTCGAGCGCGGCATAGATGGCGTGACGGGTCTCACGGCCAATGTCCCCAACCTCTTCATCCCCGACTATGGTTCGCGCCTCACCACGAGTGTATACATACGTGGTATAGGTTCGCGCACGGGCACGCCTGCTGTGGCTCTGTATGTCGATGGTGTGCCACAGCTCTCGCCTGCCGGATTTGACTTCAATTTCAGCGGAGTAGACCGCATTGATGTGTTGCGCGGTCCACAGACTACGCTTTACGGCCGCAACTCGATGGGCGGTGTGATACGCGTCTACACCAAGAATCCATTCCACTATCAGGGTACAGACATCACGTTGCGTGGCGCAGGCATTCTACATGACGGGTCGGATGTCAGCGGTGCGTTGCAGCTGACGCACTATCATCGTGTCAGCAACCGCTTTGCCTTCTCTGTGAATCTGTTTTGTGAGGCCGACGGCGGCTACTTCACCAACGAGGCCCGCGACGGCGAACGCATTGATACTCAGCAGGATTGCGGCGGGCGCATGCGCTTTGTCATCAAGCCGTCGGAGAATCTCAACATCGACCTCACGGCCTCTCACGAATGGTTGCGTCAGGGCGGCTACCCATATGAGTACCGTGGGGTGGTGGGCAACCCGTCGACACCCGACCCCGTGCACGATGTCGGCACCATAGCCTATGACAACCGTAGCGGATATCGGCGCAACCTCACCAATGCTGGCCTGACCATTGACAGGCGCTGGAAGCGTGCCACACTGACAAGTGTCACGGGCTTCCAGCATCTGCATGACAACATGAAGCTTGATCAGGATTTCACAGACCGCAACCTCTACACGCTGCTACAGCGGCAGAATGCCAACACCTTGTCAGAGGAGCTGATTCTCAAGGGCAGCATTGGCATCGGCCATGCGGCAACGCCCACCACATACTCTTGGCTGCTCGGGGCCACAGCCATGCGCCAATGGCTGAACACCTACGGCCCAGTCACCTTCCACTCAGATGGCCTCGAATGGCTCAACGGGCTCATCAACCATCAGGCCAGTAGCCATATGCCGACGGTGAAGGGCGAGGAGTATACGATGAACTTCATGTTCAACAACAACATCTACGGCACAGAGCTGGATTTCCCAGGCAGCTACGACACACCGACATCCAATCTGGCACTGTTCCATCAGAGTACTTTCAACAACCTTTTCGGCATAAATGGATTGAATCTCACGGCCGGACTGCGCCTCGACCGCGAACACATGCGGCTGGCCTACGATGCCTACTATTACTTCCACCAGACATACTCCCTCGGTGGCCGGCTGACATACCCCGATGGTTCCACACGCGACGGGATGACCTTGGTGCCGGAGAGCGAGTTTGACGTAGCCGACCAGATTGAAGGTGACATAGACAGGAGCTACGTCAAACTGCTGCCCAAGGTTACGCTGCAGTGGGCTCCTATACGCTCCACTGCCGATGCGCGTCTTTCGGCCCTCAACATCTATGCCACAGTCTCGCAGGGTTACCGTTCTGGTGGATATAACGTACAGATGTTCAGCGATATACTGCAGGGCCGCATGCAGACGTGCATCCTGCAGAATGTGACTGCCGTCACACTGCCCGTCGTGCGCCAGCAACCATCGATGCCGGATGTCGCCAAGGCCACTGTGGAGCAGATACTCACCACGATGTCGGCTGAGAAGGATTATGACATCGATGCGTTGACGTGGTATCAGCCCGAGACCTCATGGAACTACGAGGTTGGAGCGCACCTCACCGCATTCGATGCACGCCTGCAGGCCGACCTTGCAGCCTTTTGGATGGATACTCGCGACCAGCAGCTGTCGCTGATGACGTCGGGAGGATTAGGACGCGTCACTGTGAATAGCGGCCGCAGCCGCAGCGTGGGCGCTGAGGTGTCGATGCGTGCGCGCCCAACCGACGGGTTGGACATACAGATGGCCTACGGATACACCGATGCCCGCTTCCGCGAGGAGGCCGAGACCTATGTGCCTTTTGTGCCGCGCCACACGCTCAGCGTAGGTGCCACACAGACGTGGACGCTCGGTGTCGGACGCACATGTTTCCTGCGCAGCATAGCGCTGCATGCCGACTATCGTGCTGCAGGACGAGTATATTGGACTACTGACAACGATGTCTCACAGCCCTTTGCCGGGGTTCTGAATGCCCGTCTCACCTTTGTACCTCGCCTGCCTGCCTGGGAGCGCCGGATGAATGGCGGTGTCAATCCGCTGTCAGTGGCCATCTATGCAGAGAACATCCTCTCAACACGCTACCAGACCTTCTATTTCGAGACCATGCAACGCAGCTTTGCGCAGTATTGTCGTCCGATGTCCTTTGGCGTTGAGGCACGTATGCAGTTCTGAGCAGTTTTTGCACTTTTGAATCAACGTATATCAACGTTTTTGTTTTTTCTCAGTAAGATTCAGAAACTTTTTGTGGTTTTGCTTGCGTATTCCGCTAAAATACACTACTTTTGCACCGCAAAGATGAAGCGAGGGGCCGCAGGGTTCTTCGCTTCAACATTAGAAAACCATGTACTCCAACCGCAAACGACTGTGGCACTACGGCTGCAAGTCATTGCGTAACAAGTAAATAACTACAACAACGACAGATGATTGAAGCATCCAAAGTGAGAGAGCTGGTGGGCCAGTGGCTTGCCGGCAAAGACTATTTTCTTACAGATCTCAGCGTGACACCTGACAACTGTATCACCGTCGAAATCGACCACAAAGAAGGTGTGTGGATTGACGATTGTGTGCAACTGTCACGCTACATCGAAGACCACCTCTCGCGCGACGAGGAGGATTATGAGCTCGAAGTGGGCAGTGCTGGTCTGGGACAGCCATTCAAGGTGCAGCGCCAGTGGGACAACCATGTCGGCAAGCAGGTGGAAGTCATCACCGTCGATGGACGCAAGGTCTGTGGCATGCTCACAGATGTCAACGCCGAACAGGTGACGCTGTCCGTGCCCACCAAGATGACGCTGCCAGGGCGCAAGCGTCCCGTGGTGCAGGATGTGGCAAACAACATACCTATGTCCGAAGTCAAGAGCGGCAGGTACATCATTGATTACAAATAAATACACACAAATATGGCAAAGAAAAACAATCAGCTAATTGAGACCTTCGCCGAATTCAAGGAGACGAAGAACATCGACCGCGCTACACTCGTCAGCGTGCTCGAGGAGAGCTTCCGCAGCGTCATCGCCAAGATGCTCGGCACCGACGAGAACTATGATGTCATTGTCAATCCCGACAAGGGCGACTTCGAGATCTATCGCAACCGCACTGTCGTGGAAGACGGCACAGTGACAGACCCCAACATGCAGATCAGCCTCTCAGAGGCACGCGAGATTGCAGACGACTATGAGGTCGGAGAAGACGTCTCCGAGCCCGTGGACTTCTCCAAGTTCGGACGACGTGCCATACTGACGTTGCGTCAGACACTGGCATCGAAGATTCTCGAACTGGAGCACGATGCTCTATATAATAAGTATGTCGAGCGCGTTGGAGAAGTTATCTCCGCCGAGGTCTACCAGGTGTGGCACAAGGAAGTGCTGCTGCTGGATGAGGACGGCAACGAGCTGCTGCTGCCGAAGGGCGAGCAGATTCCGGGCGACTTCTTCCGCAAGGGTGAGCCGGCACGCGCCGTGGTGGCACGCGTGGACAACAGCACCGGCAACCCGAAGATTATTCTTTCACGTACCAGCCCCGTGTTCCTGCAGAGATTGTTGGAGAACGAGGTGCCCGAGATTGCCGAAGGCATCATCGCCGTACGCAAGATTGCACGTGTGCCCGGCGAACGCGCAAAGATTGCTGTCGAGAGTTTCGACGACCGCGTTGACCCAGTAGGTGCTTGCGTGGGTGTGCGTGGCAGCCGTGTACATGGCATTGTACGTGAGTTGCGCGGAGAGAACCTGGATGTCATACAGTGGACCAACAACCCGCAGCTGCTCATAGCTCGTGCTCTCGGACCGGCAGAGGTCAACAGCATCAACCTCGACCCAGAGACAAAGCATTGCGAAGTGTACCTCAACCCCGACCAGGTCTCGCTGGCTATCGGCAAGGGTGGCCTGAACATACGTCTGGCCTCGATGCTCACCGACACAGTGATAGATGTATATCGCGAACTGCCCGAGGGCGAGTCTGACGAGCTGGAGGATGACATACATCTCGACGACTTCAAGGATGAAATCGACGAATGGGTCATCGAGGAGCTCAAGAACAACGGATGGACCACGGCACGTGCCGTGCTCGAGGCACCACGCGAGATGCTCATACAACGTGCTGATCTCGAAGAAGAAACGGTTGACGAAGTGCTGCGCATACTGCGTCAGGAGTTTGCCGATGAGGAAGAGACAAGTCAAACTCCTACGGAGAGTTGATAGTGTGTCCAATTTTTTATTACATTATCAATTAAGAAATCGTTTATGCCAATAAGAATAAATAAGGTCACAAAGGAATGCAACGTAGGATTGCAGACACTCGTTGATTTCCTGCACAAAAAGGGATTTGACGATGTAGAGGCTAATCCCGCTGCACGTATTACTGACGAACAATATGCCCTTGTGCAAGCAGAGTTCAATAAGGACAAGGGTGTGCGCTCGCAGGTGGAGCAGATGCAGGCCGCACGCAAGAACAAAGAGCGCAAAGAGGTCATCATGCTCACCGACAACGATGAGGTGTTGCCCGTGACTGAGGTGAAGAAGCCCAAAGTTGTTGGACGCATAGACCTCAACTCCAAGGGTGAGCCTGTGGCAAAGTCCAAGCCTGCGACAGAGGATGTTGCACCCGAGAAGCCCGTGAAGCAGCCCAAAGCAAATGTGGCAGCGGCTCCAGAGGCATCCGCACAGCAGGCCAAGGAGACAAAGGCTGCTGCAACAGAGGCACCAGCTACCAAGCCTGAGCAGCAGAAACAACAAGAGCCGAAGCCCGAGCAGGCAACAGACCCGCATAAGGACAAGCCCGCCGAAGCCGCAACAGCCAAGGAGGAGCCTAAGCAGCAACCTCAAGCACAGGCCCATGTTGACACAGCCTCCACACCTGAGGGTCAAGTCTCTGACACTGTGTCATCAAGCTCAGAGGCACAGCAGCCCAAGAAGAAGCAGAAGCAGCAGATTATTGGTGAGGAGGTGGATGGCGTCTTCAGACTGAAGACACCCGTGGAACCTCCTGTCACGCTGAACATCAAGGGACATATAGACCTCGACTCGCTGAACCAAAGCACGCGTCCGTCGCGCAAGAAGCGCAAGCGTGGAGGCGCAGCCAATTTAGCTGCCGGAGCATCGGCTGCCGGTGAGGGCAAGCGACAGAAGAAACGCGGAGAGCGTGTGGACATCAATGCCGTTGCCAAGGAGCAAGGGCAAAACGCCTCGCCGAAGAAGAACAAGGGCGGCAACGCACATCAGCAGCAACAGGCCGAGAATTCTGGTAAGAACCGCAAGCGCAAGAACCAGCCCAAGCAGGAACCTATCATACAGGAGCAGAGCGACGAAGAGGTTGCAAAGCAGGTGCGCGAGACACTGGCACGACTCACAGCCGGCAAGAACAAGGTGCTGGGCAAGGGTGCTAAATACCGTCGCGAGAAACGCGACAACATCCGTGCTGGATTGGAGCATGAGATGGAAGTCGCAGAACAGGAAGCCAAGATACTCAAACTCACCGAGTTCGTCACGGCCAACGAGCTGGCAACCATGATGGGTGTGCCAGTGACGCAGGTCATCGGACAGTGCATGAGCATCGGAGTGATGGTCAGCATCAACCAGCGCATGGACCGCGAGACCATCGACTTGGTGGCAGATTCCTTTGGATTCCAGACAGAGTTTGTCAGCGCTGATGTCAGCGAGGCTGTCACCGAAGAAGCCGACGACGAGGCAGACCTCGTTCCACGCGCACCCATCGTCACAGTTATGGGCCACGTTGACCACGGTAAGACCTCGCTGCTCGACTACATACGCAAGACAAACGTCATCGCAGGTGAAGCTGGTGGCATCACACAGCACATCGGTGCATACAACGTGCGACTTGACGACGGGCGTCATATCACATTCCTCGATACACCTGGACATGAGGCTTTCACTGCTATGCGTGCACGTGGTGCTCAGGTCACCGACGTGGCCATCATCATCATCGCTGCCGATGATGACATTATGCCACAGACCAAGGAGGCCATTAACCATGCTGTCGCTGCTGGCGTGCCGATAGTCTTCGCGATAAACAAGATAGACAAACCGGCTGCCAATCCCGAGAAGATAAAGGAACACCTCGCACAGATGAACTTCCTCGTTGAGGACTGGGGAGGTAAATACCAAAGCCAGGACATCAGCGCCAAGAAGGGCATGGGCGTTCCCGAACTCATGGAGAAAGTGCTGCTTGAGGCTGAGATGCTCGACCTCAAAGCCAACCCCAACCGCAAGGGAACAGGCTCCATCATCGAGTCCTCTCTCGACAAGGGCAGAGGCTATGTCGCAACTGTCTTGTGCTCAAATGGCACACTGCGCGTCGGAGATATTCTCCTTGCCGGCACCAACTATGGACGCATCAAGGCCATGTTCAACGAACGTGGACAGCGCATCAAGGAGATTGGACCGTCAGAGGCCGCAACTGTGCTCGGACTCAATGGCGCACCGCAGGCTGGCGACACCTTCCACGTCATGAACAGCGATCAGGAAGCTCGAGAGATTGCAGGCAAGCGCGAACAGTTGGCACGAGAGCAGGGATTGCGCACACAGACACACCTCACACTCGAGGAAATCGGACGACGCATCGAGCAAGGCGGATTCCAGGAACTCAACGTCATCGTCAAGGGCGATGTCGATGGCTCCATCGAGGCTCTCGCCGACTCACTCATCAAGCTCTCAACAGAGAAGATTGCCGTCAACGTCATTCACAAGGCCGTGGGTCAGATCAGCGAGAACGATGTCTCGCTCGCAGCAGCATCAGATGCCATCATCGTTGCCTTCCAGGTGCGACCCTCCGCACAGGCACGCAGGGCTGCCGAGCAGCAAGGCGTGGAGATACGCACATACAGCATCATCTACGATGCCATCGAGGAGGTCAAGGAAGCCATGGAAGGTATGCTCGCACCCGAACTCAAGGAGGAAGTCACAGCACAACTCGAAGTCCGTCAGGTGTTCCACATCTCCAAGGTCGGTACTGTGGCTGGTGCATACGTTATTGACGGCAAGGTCAGCCGTTCCAACAAGGCACGCGTCATTCGCGACGGCATCGTCATTCACACCGGAGCCATCGATGCACTCAAGCGCTTTAAGGATGATGTCAAGGAGGTAAGCACAAACTTCGAGTGCGGTATCTCGCTTGTCAACTTCAGCGACATCCGAGAAGGCGACACCATCGAGACATTCCAGGAGATTGAAGTCAAGGCAAAACTGTGAACGGTTTCGACATTCTCTTCTTTCTCGTGCTCATAGCAGCAGCATGGAAAGGGTGGCATAGCGGAGTCATACAGCAGGCATTGGGTCTTATTGGAGTATTCCTTGGACTTTATGTCGCACGCATGCTTTATGCACAGGTCGGCTATCAGCTTGCACCCCACATTGGCACATCGCCCAGCATCGCCAGCATACTGGCCTTCATCTTGATATGGATCGGAGTGCCCATACTCCTGTGGGTACTTGGATCATTGCTCACCCAGTTTCTCGACTGGACAGGATTGGGAGGCATCAACAAGGGGGCCGGACTTGTCCTCAGCCTCATCAAGTATGCCCTGATACTCGGAGCATTGTGCAACGTCCTCGCAATAACACATCTCGTCACGCCAGAAGCACAGCAGCATTCCATACTCTTCGAACCGCTGCGCCAGACAACAGCAATAGCATTCGACCTCGCCATCTCACAGTGGAGAGGAGCACAAGCACCATAGCCAGCGCATATGAGTAACAACGTAGTCAAGCAGATAGCCCAACAAGCATACGCCTATGGCTTTACCACAGACGTAGAGACTGAAATCATCGACCGTGGCCTCACAGAGGACACGGTGCGACTCATCTCCCAGAAGAAGGGAGAACCGCAGTGGCTGCTGCAGTTCCGTCTCGATGCCTTCCGCACTTGGCAGCACATGAAGCAACCACAGTGGGGGCATCTCAACATGCCACCTATCGACTACCAAGCTATCTCCTACTACGCCGACCCGACAAAGCGCAAAACAGCACCCTCTGCCACCTCCACGGGCAGTGTGCCCGGCGGTTCCGCCGCTGAGACATCCACCCCATCAATAGACGACATCGATCCCGAGCTCATGCGCACATTCGACAAGCTCGGCATACCACTCGAGGAGCGCCTCGCCCTCAGCGGGACAGCCGTCGATGCCGTCATGGACTCCGTCAGCGTTAAGACCACATTCCGCGAGCAACTCGCCCGACAAGGCATCATCTTCTGCAGCATCAGCGAAGCTGTACGCCAATATCCCGACTTGGTGCGCAAGTACCTCGGCACCGTCGTGCCGCCACGCGACAACTTCTTTGCTGCCCTCAACTCGGCAGTGTTCTCTGATGGCAGCTTTGCATACATACCCAAAGGCGTCCGATGTCCCATGGAGCTCAGCACATACTTCCGCATCAACGCACGTGGCACTGGACAATTTGAGCGAACACTCATCGTCTGCGACGAAGGAGCATACGTCTCCTATCTTGAAGGATGCACAGCACCTATGCGCGACGAAAACCAGCTACATGCCGCCATCGTCGAGATCATCGTTGAGCAGGACGCACAAGTCAAGTACAGCACCGTACAAAACTGGTATCCTGGTGACAAAAACGGACAAGGCGGAGTCCTCAATCTCGTCACCAAGCGTGGACACCTGCGCGGACCACGGGCACGACTCTCATGGACACAGGTTGAGACGGGTTCAGCCATCACATGGAAATACCCCTCGTGCATCCTTGCCGGTGAGGGCTCACAAGCCGAGTTCTATAGCGTCGCCGTCACCAACAACCTTCAGCAGGCCGACACAGGAACCAAGATGATACATCTTGCGCCAAACACCACATCCACCATCATCAGCAAAGGTATCAGTGCTGGACACTCGCAGAACAGCTACCGCGGACTCGTGCGCATCGCCCCGGCAGCCACAGGCGCACGCAACTACAGCTCATGCGACAGCCTGCTGCTATCATCCACATCCGGAGCACATACGTTCCCATACATCGACTCCCGATGTCCAGATGCCATCGTCGAGCACGAAGCCACAACATCACGCATCAGCGAGGAGCAACTTTTCTATTGTCAGCAGCGAGGCATGTCCACCGAGGACGCCGTTGCACTCATCGTCAACGGATACGCACGCGACGTAATCACTAAGCTCCCAATGGAGTTCGCGGTAGAAGCACAAAAACTACTCGCTGTCACACTCGAGGGAACCGTAGGATAACGCTTAAAACTGAGCCATATCCCTATAATTCCGAGATGAAGATGCTGGCTATGGCTATCGGAGCAAGCCATCGTATGAGGAAGAGGAAGGATGGCACGACGAATCTCGGTAGGTGTAGCGTCCCATTATTAGTCAACTCTTCTTCTACCACCTTGCGCGGCAGCCGCCATCCCACAAACACACTCAGCACAATGCCGCTCAGAGGCATAATCCACATCGCCGTGACATCGTTAAAAGCGTCGAAAATAGTGCGTCCAGCCAACGGGCGGAAGTCAGCAAGCGGTCCGAAGGACAACGAGCATAGCGAACCAAGTAATATTGCGGCGACAGTCATATAGCTGGCAGCACGTCGACGCGAGATATGATATCGGTCGTAGAAGAATGCCGTCACCTCTTCATGCATAGATATTGTACTTGTCAGTGCTGCCAACACCAATAGCAAGTAGAACATCAACGAGAACACATACCCAAGCACTGGGGCATGTGAGAAGATGTTGTTGAAGATGCTCGGCAGGGTGACGAACACAAGTCCCGGTCCAGCATCGGGCCCGACATCGCTAACGCTGAACACAGCAGGGAAGATGATGAAACCACTGATTATTGCTACAAGCGTATCCAGTCCCACAACGTTGGCAGCTGTCTTCACCAACGGCACATCACTCTTGAAATAGCTGGCGTATGTGCTCAGGCAACCTATGGCTATGCTCAGCGAGAAGAATGCTTGACCAAGTGCACTGAGCAACACAGAGGGAGTGATTTTCGTGAAGTCCGGATATAGCAGGAACTGCAGTCCCTGTTTAGCTCCAGGCATCAACATGCTGCCCACTGCCAGCATGAGCATCAACACGAGCAGCAGAGGCATCAACAATTTGGAGAAACGTTCTATTCCGTTCTGCACACCACGTTCGATAACCACGTGCGTGATGAGCAGGAAGACAACAGTATACACCAGCGGGGGTATGGCCGAGCCGCTGAAATCTGCAAAAAATGCAGTTGCATCAGTCACTCGGGACAGTTGACCAGTGAATGCCGACATGCAAAATTTAAGTATCCAGCCTGCCACGACACTGTAGTAGCTCAAGATAAGCGTGACACACAACATGCCGGCGTAGCCAGTAAGATACCAAGGCTGTCGTGGAGCCAACTGCTCATAGGCTGACGCAATATTGGTGTGTGTGCGCCGACCAATGATGAACTCTGCCGTCATCATAGGCACGCCCAGCAGAATCACACACAACAGGTATACGACGATAAATGCTCCACCACCGTTCTCACCAGTCTCAACAGGGAAGCGCCATATATTGCCAAGACCCACAGCAGAACCTGCTGTGGCCAGAACAATGCCCAACTTTGACTTAAAGTTACCTCTATCGGAGTTCATACACGAAAATCAGAGCTATGGCTATCGGTGCCAGCCATCGCAGTACAAAGATATAACCACGAATCAGGTATTCCGGCACAGGATGGCTACCATAATTGGTCAGTTCATCACGCACAATCTGCTTATCGAGGCGCCAACCGACAAACAGCGATATGATGATGCCACCCACAGGCAGGAATATCTTTGCAGAAATAAAATCGAAGAAATCAAAAATCGACAATCTAAGGTCGAATATAGATAACCGGTAGTCTGCAAGGGGGCCGAAGCTGAGGCTGCATAACACACCCACAAGAATGCTCACTGCTGTGACAATCATCGTTGCACGGTGGCGCGTGATGCCGAAGCGCTCGATGAGGAAGGCAGTCGGCGGCTCGTGGATGGACACCATGCTTGTCAGTGCTGCCAACAAAAGCAGCAGATAGAACATAAAGGCAAAGATGCCGCCCAGCCAGGGCACGCCGGCAAAGGCCGCCTGAAAGACCTTGGGCAGGGTAATGAACACGAGTCCAGGGCCCGCATCGGGTGCTACGCCAGTGACGCTGAACACAGCGGGGAATATTATGAAACCGCTCATTATGGCCACCAACGTATCTATGAGGGCAACACTGCCAGCTGTCTTCACCAGACGAGCATCGTCAGTGAAATAGCTGGCGTAAGTGCACAGACAGCCCATGGCAATGCTCAGCGAGAAGAATGCCTGACCCATAGCGCTGAGGATGACATTGGGCGTAATCTTACTGAAGTCTGGCCGTAGCAGGAAGGCTATGCCCGCTTCCGATCCTGGCATCGTGAGTGAACACACCAGCAGCACCACCATGATGACCAGCAACATGGGCATCATCAGCTTGGACGACCGCTCAATGCCGCCTTGCACTCCACGCACTATGACCAGATGACACATCAGCACCACTGCCACCATATATCCCAACGGGATGAGTGGATGGGAGGTGAAAGAGGCGAAATACTCGGTGGAATGGGCGATTTTTGTCACTTCACCCAAGCCACTCTCAACAAGATACTTCAGGGTCCAGCCTGCCACCACGCCATAGTAGCACAGGATGAACCACGCAGTGAAGACCCCGAGATAACCCTGCAACACCCACGGAGTGCGCGGTGCGAGTATGCGATATGCATCAGCTGTGTTGGCATGTGTGCGACGACCGATGATGAACTCCGAGACCATCAGCGGCAGTCCCAACAACAACACACACAAGATGTATATCAGGATGAATGCAGCTCCACCGTTAGCACCCACCTCAGTTGGGAAGCGCCACACGTTGCCGAGCCCTACAGCAGAGCCAGCCGAAGCCAGGATAATGCCCAATTTGCTACCAAAATTAGCACGTTGCTCTGTTTTCATGGTGCAAAAGTACTATTTCTTTGCGACAAGTTATTTATGAACATCGTATTTTTGCTCTGGTAGAGTGTCATTTTCTATAGTTTTTGACCTTTTATTGAAAATAGGTGGAAAGAATTATGCTTTTCAAAGAGATTTTCTATAATTTTGTGCCCATGAAAGTCAAGCCAAGTCACTTACTGTCAGCCATACTCGTTTTCGCTGCCGTGGTATGCAGCGGTTGCGGTTCGGCACGCCATGCCCACCGCAATCAGCAACCGGATGTGGCGTTACAAGGGCTTAATGCGCCAACAACAGAGGCCAATGTCGACAAGAGCCACAATGCGGTGGCTGTATCAGAAGCTCCACTTTCGCCATTAGCCGTGCTGCAGAACCAACTGACAGCATTGACACAAGATAGCATTGCTCGATTCTCGCAGTTGGGGCTGAGAGTTGTGGACCTCACTGATGGCATCGTACTGTTCTCCTGCGGCGAGGCACAACGCATGCGTCCAGCATCGTCTGAGAAGCTGGTGACGGCAATTGCCGCACTGCATCACCTCGGACCAAACTATCGGTTCACCACATCGCTGGCTTCGACGGCAGACATTGTCGACGGCACGCTCAGGGGTGACTTGTATGTCCGTGGAGCTATGGATCCTTTGCTCACCGCCGCCGATGTGCGCGCGCTGGCAACAAAGTTGCGTGACAGCGGTGTTCGGACGGTGCGCGGCCGCATTGTGGCCGATGCCACACTCAAGGATAAGGACGACTACGGCTGGGGCTGGTGCTGGGATGACGACAATCCAGTGCTCTCACCTATGTTGGTCGGCGGCAAACCTGCATTGTCCACAGCTTTGCAGAATGCGCTGCGGGGTGCTGGAGTCCGCGTCACGGTGCCTGTCGTGGTCAACGGCCAGACACCAACATCAGCACGTGTGCTGGCAGCTGTGAGCCGAACGCTGACAGATGTCCTGCAGCCCATGCTCAAGCAAAGTGACAACCTGTGTGCAGAGGCCGTGTTCTACCAGCTCGGACCGACACGCGATGTGGTGGCAACGCGCATCAACAGCCTGTTAGACAGCATCGGTTGTGATGTCAGCGGCTCTAACGTCGCCGACGGCAGCGGACTGTCACTATACAACTATCAGACAGCCAACACATTTACCACGTTGCTGACCTTTGCCGCCTCACGGCCAGACAGCATCTTCAATCCGTTGCTGCAGGCAATGCCCATCGCTTCCGTGGACGGCACGCTGAAACGACGCATGGCCGACACGCCTGCTGCCAACAATGTCCGCGCCAAGACCGGCAGCGTAACAGCAATTTCCACACTCGTGGGCTACACCACACAACGCAGTACAGGCCATCTCATCGCCTTTGCCATACTCAATCAGGGCTTGCACAACATGGCTGAAGGACGGCAACTGCAAGACAAGATCTGCGCTGTGCTCAGCCAATAATTCAATTCACAATGCATAATTCACAATGCATAATTCATAATTAATTAATCGTATAATTGTCAAATCGTAAAATCGTAAAATCAATGAATCCTTATCTCAACTTCTCTCTCGAGGGTAAGGTAGCCCTCGTCACCGGTGCCAGCTACGGCATCGGTTTCGCCATTGCCAGCGCCTTTGCTGAGCAAGGAGCAACCATCTGCTTCAACGACATCAACCAGGAACTCGTGGACCGCGGCCTGAAGAGTTATGCCGAGAAAGGCATCAAGGCTCACGGCTATGTTTGCGACGTAACCGACGAACCCGCTGTGCAGGCTCTCGTTGCCAAGATCAAAGCTGAAGTGGGTACCATTGACATCCTCGTGAACAACGCAGGTATCATCCGCCGCATCCCCATGCATGAGATGGAGGCTGCCGACTTCCGCCGCGTCATCGACATCGACCTCAACGCTCCGTTCATCGTCGCCAAGGCCGTGCTGCCCGACATGATGGCAAAGCGTAGCGGCAAGATCATCAACATCTGCTCGATGATGTCCGAACTGGGCCGCGAGACCGTCAGCGCCTATGCTGCTGCCAAGGGTGGCCTGAAGATGCTCACCCGTAATATCTGCTCGGAGTATGGTGAATACAACATCCAGTGCAACGGCATCGGCCCGGGCTACATCGCAACACCTCAGACTGCTCCCCTGCGCGAGCGTCAGCCGGACGGTAGCCGTCATCCCTTTGACAGCTTCATCTGCGCCAAGACTCCCGCTGGCCGCTGGCTCGACCCACAGGAGCTCACAGGTCCTGCCGTGTTCCTCGCTTCCGAAGCATCGAACGCTGTCAACGGCCACATCCTCTATGTGGATGGCGGCATACTGGCTTACATCGGCAAACAACCGAAATAAACAGTAAAGCATACAATTAGTGCGAGGCTGTGCCATACTTTGTGGCGCAGCCTCGTTTTTGCTTATCCTCAACGAATTATACGAATCACATGAATTTTATAAGCACTTGATAATTACACATATACAATATTAGTGTGATTCGTATTATTCGTTGCGTAACGAAAATTTCGGCTATGTATCAGCATATCATCATGGCGATAACAGCACATTCTCCGCAGGTTAATTGTTCATTCTCCGCATGTTTCTTTGAGTCCATGTGCGCGGACTCATGAGTCCACGCACATGGGCTCATGAGTCCACGCACATGGACTCAAGAGTCCGCGCACATGGACTCAAAGAAATGACCGGATAATGATGTTTATTTCACTTGGGGAATCATCAACATTGTCCGGATGTGTATAGAATTAATGCTGGATCATGAAAAAATGGCCACTAACCTCACGGTCAATGGCCATCATGAAATAAATACGAATATTCAAAAATGCTATGGACTCAGAAATGATTCGCTCTCATCAACCGAGTTTGTTGATATAGTGAGCGAGCTTGGACTTCAGGTTAGAAGCCTTGTTCTTGTGGATGATGTTTACCTTTGCCAGCTTGTCAAGCATCTTCTGCACGGCAGGCAGCTGCTTCTCAGCTTCGGCCTTGTCCTTTGTGGCACGCAGCTGACGCACAGCCACACGCATCTTGCGAGCATAGTAGCGGTTGTGTAGACGACGCTTCTGCTCTTGGCGAATTCTCTTCAGTGAAGACTTATGGTTTGCCATTTTGAATTACAATTTGTCTTTTTATTATTATTTTTATTCTCTTGTAGTCCATAGCAGAGTCGAACTGCTCTTTAGAGAATGAAAATCTCTCGTCCTAACCGATAGACGAATGGACCTGACGCGTTTTGCGGGTGCAAAGGTACGCCAAAAAGGTACAATGACCAAATATTTATCAAAAAAACTTAAGAAAAACATGTTTTTTTCATCTTTTTGAGCTTCATAGTCATATTTTTTACACGCGAATAGCCACCATTTTCATCTTTTTAAGCTATTTTTGCACCCATGATAGAGAGTCGTGGAATTGTTCTTAATGCGGTGAAATATTCTGATGACAAAGTTATCATCAACGTGCTCACTCAGGCCCAAGGCACCGTGGGCTTTGTGCTACGCCGCAACAAACGCACCACACCCGCCGTCTGGCAGCCACTAACCGTAGTCAATATCATCTGGCACGACGGCCCGGGCAAAGCCCTCATCAAGCCGCATGAGCTCAGCGTGGCGCGGCCGTGGCGCAACATACCGTATGTGCCTCATAAAGCAGCAATTGCACTCTTTCTGGGGGAGTTCCTTGGGCATGTGTTGCGTCAGGAACCGCGTGGCGACGAGCTGGTGCAATGGTTAGAGATGTCGTTGGCATGGTTAGACGAAGCAGAGAGCGGATACGCCAACTTTCACATCGCTATGTTATTCAGGCTCAGCCGTTTCCTGGGTTTCGAACCGAATGTCAGCGACTACACCGAAGGCGCGTTCTTCGACCTTCGCGCTGCCGAGTTCGTCACGGCCCGACCTATGCACAACGACTGCCTGACAGAGGACGAAGCGGCTGTGCTGCCGCGACTCATGCGACTGGGATATGCCGGCATGCGCCGCGTGCGTCTCAACAGTGACGCCCGACAGCGCATGCTGCAGGTGGTGATACAATACTATAGGCTGCACGTCCCTCCGTTACCGGACATCAAGAGCCTGGCTGTTCTGCATGATGTGCTGCACTGACATGCGGCAACCACTGCGTCTCGTAACAACTCACTACTGAGGCAAGATACAATGTGGTTGGATGTGCGAGGAGCGGATGCGCCATTCTTTCGGATATAGGTTGTTGGCGCGTGAACCGATGTTCTTGGCCAGGCCCAACCGCTGACCACGGAAACAGACTTGTACAATGCCAGTTGGGGCATCTGCCGGCAGGGTGATGGCCTCGTGTTGCAAGTATCTCACGGCCTGCTCCATCGACACATCGACCTTAGGCGCTGACGGGTCGTCAAGTTGGTTCACAGGCAGGATGTTTAGGGCATCAGATGGACTGGATTGCCTGCGTGCGGGACGCTGACGCTGATTGGCGCGCGAAGTCGCCTGTTTGGGCCCATCTACATAGCTCAGGGCAGGCTTGCGTATGAGGGCCTCACCCTCTGTCTTGCGCACGAAGGCGATGAAGAAACCCTCGCCACGCACGCGGCCTGGCAGGAAATGATAGCAGTGCAGACGGTCATCAGCCTGCCGCGCCGCGCGCATATCACCCACTATTCCCCATTCGTCAGCAACGGGCACAGCCATCGTCTCTCCACCGAGTTCGCGGCAGATCCATTCTACCATATCCTCGTCCTCAAAGGGGTTGAAAGTGCAAGTCGAGAAGACAAGCGTGCCGCCGCGCCTGAGGCACGGCCATATACGGCTGACGATGTCGCGCGCTGTGGCGGCACAGTCGTCCACGAGCTGCGGAGTCCATTGGCGTAAAGCCTCCTCTTCCTTTCGAAACATCCCCTCGCCAGAGCACGGCACATCGGCAACAATCACGTCAAAGCCGTCAGCACTCACCAGCGAGCCACAGCTGTCGGCCAGCGTCGCCACGCTGGCGTTGGTCACGACAACGTTACCCACACCCCACTTGGCCATGTTCTCGGCAAGCACTTGGGCACGGGGACGAACCACCTCATTACTAACAAGCAGACAACTGTCGGGCAACAGCGAGCGCAACAGAGTGCTCTTGCCGCCTGGAGCGGCACACAGATCCAATGCAGCTGCCGGCATCATGCCGCTTGATGCCAAGATGTGCTTCAGCCCATGATGCAGAAACATCGAACTGGCTTCCTGAACATAATACGCCCCAGCATGCAGAAGCGGATCGGCTGTAAATAGAGGTCGCTCACGCAGATACACGCCATCGGAGCACCAAGGCACACGGCCGTCGTAGCCATCAATCTGCTCCACTGCCACCGCACCGCGAGCGGGATTCAACCTGATGCTGACGCTGGCCTCGCCATCAAGCCCGGACAACAGCGCATCAACATCCCGCTGATGCCAATGCGTCAGCATATAATCACGATATGATGAAGGTAGATTGATGGGAAAAAGAGAGAATTAAAGAACTATTCCTTGCACAGCACCTTCATGGTGCGTCCGTCAGCCGTGCGAATGATGTTCAGCCCCTTGCTCGCATTCTGTCGGCGACGGCCATCGAGACCATAGACGACGATTGAAGATTGAGATGAAGCAGAGGCATCGACATCAAAGCTGTCATCGTCAAACGGCAAGCCCTCGACAAACGTGACCTCGCCATCCTCGTCCACAAACGCCGAGCGCAACCTCACGTGAGCAGCGCCGGCAGGAGGTGTGATATAAGCAGTATACGCCTTCAGCGTTGAGCCGCTGCCACCAAGCTTCAGCGCACCCGCACTGTTTACAATGCCATACATGCCCTCCATATCGAAAGCAGGATCATAATTGGCATGCATAACCCAACTAGCATATCCACTGTAGCCCGTCGTAGCAGCTTTCGAGCCAGCTGAGGCGGCAGTGACAGCGACATTCGACCAAGTCGGCATATCTATCGCAGATGCCAGATGGAGTATATAGGGTTCGTTAGCTTCAATGCTGCCATCCGTCACCTTAGAGAAATACAGCGTATAGCCGTCGGCCACGCTATAAGTCACCGTCTGCAACTGTGCCACCCAGTCATCGTCGCTATCGTAGGCGGTGCCCACGATGGCCTCCACCGTTGTTTCAAACGGCAATGCTATGGTCGAGTAGCCAGACTTAAGGGTGCGGGAGAGAGTAACACTGCTGTAAGATGAATAATTGATGACGGGAGCCATAGTCGGGTCAAGCACAAGCGCTGGCTTCACCACTTGGATGGTGTAAGTCTTGTTTAGTGCATAGTAGTCATCCGTCTCTGCACGTGTCAACGTCACAGTCACAGTTCCTTCCTTGAGAGCAGTCAATGTAAAGGTGTTACTACCGAATGTTGCAGACACCACCTGATTGTCACTGATAGTCAGTGCATCAGATGTTATTCTGGCATTTGTTCTAATAGTAATATCTGGATTGCCAATAGGGTATATATTGGTTCCCGATTCCAACAATGTGGTTGTCACCACTACTTCCTCCTTTTGAATAACAGTAAAGTATCTCGTGACGCTCACCTCGTTATATTTGTAGTTACCGGCCTGAGTAGCCGTAATGGCAATATTGGCACCACCAGCCTTGGCGGTCAAGGCACCTGTCGAGGCATCCACCTCCAAAGCAGAGGGGTTGCTGGAGCTATAGGTCACTGCCAAACCGCTGGATGCCGTTGCCGTATTAGTCGTCAACACATCGTCCACTTCAAGGGTACGAGCATCGGCATCGAGGTCATTCACCCACGTCACTGTCTGGTCGTACTTCGAGACATTCACCGTCACGGTCTTTGTAGCTCCGTAGTGATAATCGTTTTCAAGCTGCGTCAGAGTGAGCGTAGCCGTACCCGCGCCCACTGCCATTATCTTGTTGAGAGCCGCATCGAAGGTGGCCACACCGTCGTGCGACCAAGTGGCTGTGAGCGTTGCCTCGCTATTCTTGCCCGAGACCACATCCGAGACTACATCATCCACCTTCAACGTCTGTTCACCAACAACAGCCAGTGTATTCGCACGCTTGGCTGCAGTAGCCGTTAGTGTTATCGTCTGCGAATAGAACAAGTCACCAATAGTAATAGTAGCCGTCTCCTCACCCAGTGCATTCGGGTCTGGCGTATAGGTAACAGTGAAGGTGCGAGTGCCATCCACACCGCAGATATACTCCGTTCCGCCAGGACTCGTGGCCTTCTTGTTACTCTCTACGGCTATTTCAGAGATGCTGGGCACAAAATGCGAGTTACTGCTACTGATATTGATGTTGCCACCATTAGTCGAACTGTAGCTGACAGTAATGGTAGCAGAGGTTGCGGTAGTTCCTGTATAGACAGTGCCAAAGTTATCTCTGGAGGTGTCGTGTGACTCACGGACATACGTCTTACGAGTTACCTTAGCATCCTTCATATATTTCACCAAGGTACCGCCAGCAGGGAAACGGAAACGAACATAACGTGCCGCCTCATCGCCCATTTCACACCAGAAATCATTGCTTTTATATCCGGCATCAAGACTATCATTATTTTGAATTTCGGTCCAATTGCTCCCATCAGTGGAGCGTTCAACATATAGATTGTAATAGATTGTAATAGCCGTTCCTTTACAAGCATTATATGTTAAAGTCTCGCCTGGACCTGAAAGCGTGTATTGATGCATAACACCGGAACCCGTGCCATGAGAGTATTCGCTCTCATCGTAAAGAACGTAACCCACAGCTTCATCGGAGTTGTTCACTCGTATAGTGAATGAAGCGAAGCCAGCCTCGTATTTATAGGTCTCGGCCTGACGAATCTCATAGATATCTGTTCCTTGGCTGTTGCCAGCAGTGATGTTGCCACCCGAATAGGTAGTGTACGAACCACTTGTGCGATTAACCGTTGGAGCTGGGCCACTGGTATTTGCATAGGTATAGGAGAGAGAAGCAGTAGCACCATACTTCAACTTGATATTAGTGGCACTACTGCCTGCAAGCGTAATCGAGATGGGGTTGCTGAGCTTCGTTACCGTAATGTCGTAGGTAGAACTGGTCCAAGCGGCATACTTATCGGTCTGGGCCTGTGTGAAGGTTATCTTGGCAGTACCTGCATTCTGGGCGG
The DNA here is from genome assembly GCA_905233465.1 of uncultured Bacteroidaceae bacterium. Lineage (GTDB taxonomy): Bacteria > Bacteroidota > Bacteroidia > Bacteroidales > Bacteroidaceae > Physcousia. The sequence goes on from CAJOEI010000005.1 coordinate 110,528, forward strand.
TGATGACACCGTCGGCATAGGTGATAACATCGCTTCCATTATTGACGTTCGACGAAAGCACCTCATTCGTGATGGTGCCCACAATAGCGGTAGCAATATTATTTTGACCCGTGAAAGTAACAGCAATCGTACCGTCTGGATTCGCCGTCATGGATGCAAGACTTGCTGCAAGGCCGTTAGGGATCCTAGTCACGGTGATGTTGTAGGTCTTCGAGGCAGAATAATGGGTAGTGTTGCCTGGGTCGTTGAGCGTCACTGTAGAGGTTCCGACCTTCAGCGCTGTCAGTGTAATAACATTGCCAGACTTTGATATGCCTACGACAGTGGGATCTGACGAAGTGTATGTGAAACCGGAAGTTGTATTCGCTACCGTAATGGTGGGGGCATCGTCAACATAGGATGTGTAATTGTCGCCACTGCTGCTTTGGAAACCAGATGCGTCAAACGTAGGTTGGAACTTATTGATGACCGTAAACTGGCGCGTAGCCTCCACCGCGTTGTATTCGTCGTTACCTGCCTGACGCAACGTGATAGTTATCGGATCCATTGATGCTGCAATACCAGTAACATCACCATTAGCATTCACCGTTGCCACATTCGTGTCGCTACTCGTATAGGTAACGGCGAGACCGCTGGAGGCCGTAGCTGCTGCCAAGCCCGTATACGTTTCTCCCGCAACAACATTCGGGTCGTATGGATCTTGCGTCCACGTCAGTGTCTGATTGCTCTTGAAGTATGCGTATAAAGTTAGATTCTTCGTGGAGCCCTCTGTGGTATTCGTTATCGTTGTAGTATAAGGGTTGTCCGTCGAAACTAAGGTTGTGTGCCCTGCATCAGAATACCAGCCTTCGAAGGTACTGTTGTCAGTGGTAGCCGTAAAGGTGGCGGTAGTGGACTTCTGTGTGTCGCTTACTGCACCTACGATTTGACTATTTGTGACCGTAGCCGTAGCCGTCCCGTGATTATATATTTTGTTGGCAGTAGCCGAGAACTTGAAGACGGGAAGACCTGTACCACTAACAGGGAACGAAACCGTTTTGCCATTGGTGGATGTTAACGTACAAGTACCCGACTGAACACCAACCTTTGTGGGCGAGAAGGTAATCTTGACATTCATCGTACCCGTCTCGCCTGTGGTTACAGCCGTTACGGTGAAGTCGCTAAGCGTATTTCCACTACCGTCCTTACAAACGCCAGTCACCTGATGATTATAGGTTGTATTATTATAGGTAATGCTGGCATTCAGTTCCTTTGATGAGCCTTTATTCACATCGCCAAAGGCAAGACTGGTAGTAGTGGTGGAGAAAGTTGTAGCACGGGTTATCTTAACATTCTTGTAATACCTTTTGTAACTTCCACCATTATCAAAGCGAACATAACGAATATTGGTATTGTTTAAATCATAAGAGAAACTTTTATAACTATTTTTATTTAACTCACCCACTTCTATTGACTTAAATGTCGTCCAATTACTTCCATCTGTTGACACCATAATGTTCAAATCACCAACGGCAGTACTCATCGTCTTATAAGCTTCGAAACTTAATTTTGCTCCTGGGCCAGACATTGTCAACTTTGTGCCCTCACTCCAATTTCCAGTATTCCTCTCTGTAGCGTCGTTAAGAACATAGCTCGTGGATTCACCCCAGGCCCATGCGCCAGTAGACCACGCAAGTGCGAGGATTATAAGAAGGATAATATGTTGAAATCTTTGATTCATTATCTACGGTCTATCTGGCGTGTGAGTGTCAGACCTACGTTGGCCATCTCCTCGTTAGTGCCAGTATCAGGGGAACCAGGATTACTTAGTGAGGCCTAGGATAACCCTAATCAAACTCGCCGGTATGCGTTCCGGCAGCTATGGGAATGATGGTGCCGCTGACAGGGTCAGCGGTGAGGTTTATGGTGTATGCCTTTGCGGCTTCAAGGGTCATGGAGCCAGGGACAGAGAGATCGGTTACGTGGCTGCCGGCGAGGGCGGCGGCAGAGATGGTGTAGTTTGTTGCGCCAGCAGGGAAATACACCGTCTTAGATGTCTCGTTTGAAGCGAAGGTGACGGTGCGCGTTCCTATTGTTAGCGTCGGTGCTCCATAGAGCGCCGTGAATGAATTGTTAAGGGTGAATGTCACTCGGGAATTCTTTGGTGCTCCGAGTGCAATGGCGATGTTGGCGGTTGTGCCTGGATTGAGTGTGAACTCAGCAGACTGGCCGCTATAGTAGGGCATGCCAAGACCTGTTGTAGAGGCCTCGAGGTTCTCTGCCAGCAAATCGTATGTACCAGCTGCGGCATAGCCGACAAGGGTGGTGCCCGTAGGCATCATGGTTATTTCCTGTTTCTGCGATTCGTCGCCACCAGGCAGGAGATAGAACTTATACCCTGTGAAATCAGTCAGGGTGGCGCGGGTCTCGGCATCTACATAGATGTCGTTGCCGCCTATAGAGAGCACGATGCAGCCCATCTCCTCAGTCGGTGTTACAGGACTGAGGTCTTCTTGCTGACAGCCATAGAACATGGCGATGAATGCCAGCATAAGGAAATGTAAGATGTGGCGTGCAGATGCGTGCATCGTGATGTATTTGATGTTTGAAGATTATTCTCCAGATGCTTTGCTGTATCCGTAATTGTGGATGCAACAAAACATCTGGAGTTTCAGAAGAAATTATACTTCGTTACCTGTAGCAGCATCAATGGTGATTGTGCTGGTTTCGCCAGTTGTGTATTCATCATCATAGGTGATGGTGACACTTATAGTACCATTGCTGTTGCTTGCGATGGTGAGAACGCTGGCAGAACCTGCGCCGCCGAGAGTGAATGTTTTAGCAGCAGAGGTCTTTGTGATGCCGTTAATAGTGTAAGTAATGGTATAAGTCAGCTCTGCAGATGCGGCAAAGAAGGCATCGTTATCGATTGTGCTATTCGCCTTGTCAAAGGTTAGCGTGCGCGGAGCGGAGACGTTGACAGTAAGAGCTGTTCCGCTGAAGCCAGCAGAGGCAATAGAGAACTTAGCATTCTTAGCCATGCCGCACTCAATGGCGACGTTGGTGGTGTTACCGGCAGTCACGGCCTGGTTTGACGCATTGCCCTCGTAATAGGCAGCACCAAAGCCGTCATTAGCCGTGAGCCAATCATCATCATCAGCGAAATTAGAAACTGCCACGTTGTAACTACCGGCTGCCAATGGCGTAGTACCTAAGGTCGTGCCAATAAGGGCCTTTGCAGCAACTGTTCCGAATACGGGGTCGCCATCTCCATTTGTCACGACAGCATACCACTCTGCTACGTTGGCATTCTGTGTGGCACGTGTTGCGATGGCATCATCGATTGTCACGCCGAGTTTGATATACCCCTTGTTCTTGTCGAGGTATCCGTCTTCGCTTGTGCATGCATTGAAACTTACAAATGCTGCGACAGCCAGTGCGATAGTAAATAACTTTTTCATAATTGTTTTGTGATTAAGTTGTTAATAATAATATTAATTGTTTTTTCGATGTTATTCGAGTGTTATTTCTTCTGTGGATCCTTCGGTGAAGTGGTCATCATAGGTGATGGCCATGAGGGAGATGTTGCCCGTGGATGGTTGGGGGGCGTTGAGCTTCACTTCGAGGCGTGTTATCTTGCCTGCTTGTAGGGTGAGTGTGCGTGTGAGGCGCACTGTGCCGTCCCACCCTGCAGAGGCGGTGATGGTGAGTGCTACGTCGGCAGTGAGCTGGCCCACCCCCGACCCCTCCCCAAGGGAGGGGAGGGAAGTGTTGTAGTATGCTACGGCGGGCCCCACCCCCGACCCCTCCCCTGTTAAGGAGGGGAGTGTTGTGTTGGCGGGGAAAGCGTTGTCGGCGTTGAACTTCAATGCACGTGTGTCGGCTGTGGTGACGGCATACTCTGTGAAGTAGCTTGTAAAGCTGTCGTCGAAGGTGACGCACAGTCCGGCGTTGGCCATCGTGCACGGCACTGTGACATGTGTTGTCTGTCCCTCGGTGATGGCGAATGGAGCGGAGCTGCCCGCGTAGCGTCGCGCACCCCAACCGCTGTTCAGGCTCTCAGCATCAGCTGCGCTGATATTCTCTGCACTGACGACATATCCCGTGCCAAGGGGCTGTGTGCGGTCGGCAAGGGTGATGTCGGCAAATGGTATGTTCTCCCATATAGTCTCTGTGGCAGAGTGGAGAGTGACCCTGTATGCGGCAGCCTCAGCGTCGGTGAGCTGGCGTGGCGCACGGGTCACGATGTCTGCCGTGAGGCTATCTGTGGCCAGCTCAAAAGCAAAAGTACCACGCCCAGCAGAGGGACTGGGTTGTTCTCCAATGCATGCTGTGAGTAGTATGGCACAGAGAGCAGTGAGTACGTAGCTTCGTAGCGCGAGGTTTGACATATTGTTAGTTGGAGTACTGGAAGAAGAGTTTATAGACCTTTGAACATGTGGCACCTGAGCCATAGCTGCCTTCGCAGGTTACATAGGTAACATTGGCAGACGTGGTGAAGATTTCGACTCCGGTGTTGTGAACGTCGTTGTTATATTTGCTTTCGGTACATGTCACGATAGTCTGGTCTCCTGCCTTGACATTGGCTTCAGTGTTGACAGCGGCACGGTGTAGGACGATGTCATAGTCAAGTGACATCCTTATTCCTGCCGGAATGTTGAACCATGAGCTGTTCTTGATGCGGTGGGGCTGGCTCAGAGAATAGTTGCCAAGTCGTACGTGGTCAGAGTTGAAGTTTGTTGTTCCTTTGTCGTTGGCCCATCCTGTCGCCTCTGTTGGAGGTGTGAAGTTTGCTGGAAGGCCTGTGATGCGGAACTGCTTGCTGGCACTGACCGTCTCACCGCCGAAGTTGGCTGTAACAGAGAATGTATATAACGAGCCGCTGACTGGTACGTTGGTATAGTCTGCCCACGAGGGAGAATTTGTGGACTCGGTTGTAGTGGCGCTCTGTCCGTTACATGAGCGTGTGAAAGTGCGTGTGTAGTTGGTGTTGGTCATCAGCGATGGAGCTACGCTGATATGTGCCGAAGGTGCATAGAATGTAAGTCGATCGCAGTCGTTCGCGGCTGTGACATCGCCAGCCTCATACTTGGTGTGTGCGCTGTAACCATCAACGGTGAGTGTCAGTGTTGGAGCTGGGACGGTGAACGTTGTTGTAGCTACGCGGCTGCTGCCGTTGGAGGCGGTGAAAGTGTAGCTGACGGTATAGCTGCCTTTGGGCAGATATGGCCATGTAGTGTCGGTATGGTCAGAGGTCAGGTCGCCTGTGCCAGAGACGGTACGCACCGCCGTTCCAGATGAGTTCTTTATTGTTGCACTCCACACACGGCCTTCGATGGGAGCGTCAGTGAGTGTCACGCTTGTGCCCTGCAGTACGCCGCCATCATAGACATGTGTGGCTGTGACGGAAGGCGTGGATATGAGGTCTATGGTTCCGAGGTCATAGATGTGGCTCGCAGTGCCGCCGAAGGTGGTCGTCGAGGTCTGGGTATAGGTGCGTCCGTCGCAAGTGTATGTGAGCGTGAAACCAGCGAGCTGCACCGGTGCGGAAGCGATGTAGTATGTTCCGGCCTCAAAGGTATTAATTCCCTGTGGCGGCAGGATGGTGATGGTGGTGCTCTCTGTGGATGCTATTGTCGCAGTTGGATGTTGACCGCTGTAGTCAATGCCTATCCTTCCGGCGATGGGTGTGGTGGCAGTGAGGAGTATGCTGCGTATCTTGTCCTCGGCGTATGCTGGTATGTCGAAGCGCAACAGCTGTGTGGTGTTGTAGAAAGTGAGCATTGCCGGACTGCCATCGAGATTGCGCGAGCCCTTGGCCACGGAGATGTTGAGAGCTGATGCTATATTGCCTGCCACGGCGTACTGCGTCGTTGGCAAGGTGGCAGCAAGTGTGGCAGCCGATGTTGCAGCCTCAGCTGCAAGCCTGTAAGGGTATATAGCTGCGAAGTTCTGCGTGCGGGCTGTCACCTGTCCAGCGAAGCGTGCCTGATTGCCATTGACGTCGGTAGCAGTGAAATTGCGCCGTGTGGACTGGAAGTCGTACACAGCCACAACATCGCCACTATCCCAGTTGACAATGGTGCCGTCCGTGCCGAGTGTGGCGCGTGTGTCTATCACAGCATCATCCAGCGTAAAGCTCTCATGCACAGCATTGAACTCTGTCGTGCCGTCTTCTACAGTTATGTCGCTGTCGGTGATATTGATGACATCCGTAACGAACACGTCCTGTTCATCAATGGTGATGTTGAAGTCGAAATAACTGATATCGTATTTGAAGTTAAGGCTGCTAACCTTGGCCTGCTTGATGTCGATGGTGCCTTCTTTGACTATCGTCTTAGGCCCAATGGCGGTGATGGTGTACGTAATCTGACGGTTAGTGCCATCATCGTCAAGGTTGAAGTATGCCGTGCGTCCAGCTGTCGCGGCGTTGTAAACGATAGTGCGGTCGCCATCGTGAATAGTGACATAGTAGTCGGAGGTGAAATACTCGGCCATGCTCTGGTCGAAGGTAATCTCCACTGCGGCATTGACAACGGAACAGCCCACATTGACAGATGTTGTCTGACCGGCTTTGATGGCAAATGATCCTGATAGGCCTGCAAAGCGCTTCTGTCCCCAGCCATCGTTCAAGGTGATGGCTTCCTGCTTGGTGCAATTCTCGGCCATAACACGATAGCCATAGCCTGCTGGCAGACTGGTGTTGAGACTGCCAAGACGTGTGGCGGAACGCACGATGTCACTACCTTTGTATATGGTTACGAGGAAGTTATTGGCTTCTTCCTGTGTGATGACAGTGGTGGTGGCACGCGTGGGTGTCTGACCTGTGAAGATGAGCTCGAAGTTACCGAGGCTGTCAGCAGGCACATCAACTGGAGCATCGACGGGCATGCTATCGGAGCTGCAGGCCACAAAGAGCATTACCACGACCAGAGCGCAGCAGACGCTGAATGCACGTATTATGGAGTGGATGCGCTTCATAGACTGATATCAGTGTTTTCGGTCTCCATATCATCGGTGATGATGATGTCCACGCCGCCGGAAGTGGCATTGGAGTCATAGCTGTAGCTGACGGTGAACACCTTGCCAGCTTCGATGTCTGGAAAGTCGATTGCAGAATGTGAGTGTGTGACGTTGTCGGTGTTGGTGGCGCGCAGTGCATAGCTGAAACCGCCTTCGGCAACGGCGAAATATGCCTTTTCACCCTCGTTGATGGTCACGGTGCGTGTGCCGCTATGCAGGGTGAAGGTGTATGAACTGAAGAGTTCGTGGAAGTGCTCCGGTAGGGCGAGACTGACGGCATAGTTAGTCATCGGTACGTCAAGACGCATACGGAACACCATATCATTTTCCATTGAGAACGTTGTCTCAGCATAATAGCATGCTGTGCCTTTCCCGCTATTGGCCGTGGGCCATGAGGTCTGGTTGTCTGTGTATGCTCGCAGAACAAAGTTGCCTGGGGCGAGTACAATCTTTGCGGGTACGGTGCCTGCAGCATAATGGTTGAGCAGTGTGCCTTCGTCATCAAGGATATCCACGCAGAGGTCATCGTCCACAGCGCGCGTAGCAACGGCTGGATGGCCGGCACGAGACAGCTCCAACTCGAGCACACCCGTGGCCAAGGTCATGTCGTCCTGCTGCTGACAACCTGTCAACATGACTATACACATTATTATATATATATATAGGCGACGCATGATCAATGGTTAGCGTATTTTAGTGTGAAGGAGTAGATATGTGAGCACGTCTGTCCAGCGCCATAGTCGTTGTAGCAATGAATATTTGTGGCGTATGCATTATCATCATGGAACGTGTCTGTGGTGCCGGAATAGAGGTGATCTGTATCACGGAAAGGTGTTCCCGCCTCTTCTTGTTTGAGAATTTCTGTATTTCCTACCTTAATTGAGAGATATGTACCTATGGTGAAAGTATGCACATTGATGCTGTAGTCGGCACAGAAATATGTAGATGGCGGTATGCAGACGGAAGTGTTAGTCTGGATGTACTGACTTCCTGTGCTGAGGTGACCAAGGCGGACATCATTGTCAAACCAGTCTACGCCGCCACTGGATTCCCATTCATCGTGACTCTTCAGATTAAGAGAGTATGGCAGACCCGTAATGATAAGGTCGCGTTGGGCGCTGGCCGTGACTCCGTCGAAGGTGGCTTCAGCACGCAGCACATGGGCCTCACGTTGTACAGCCTGATTGGTCTGGTTGCCAGGGTTGCAGATATTGCTATTAGCAGGGATGGATAGCGATGTCCCGTCGTATGTGCAGGTGAAGGAGTGGCTGTAGTTGCTGTTCTGCAGCAGTGTCGGGCTGACGTTGAACTTTGCAGATGGCTCGTAGACCGTGACTCGTTCGCAAGCATTTGCAGCGTCTATGTCGCCTTCGAGGTACTTGGAATATGAGGTGTAGCCAGTGGTGGTGACGCTGATAGTGGGTGCTGTGACGCTGAAGTCACGGCTGCTGGCAAAGGTGGCCTGATCGTTGGCATCCAAGAGATAGTAGCTGGCTTTGTATTGCCCTTGCGGCAGATATGGCCATGTGCTGTTGTTGGTGTAGTCCGACTGTAGCGGTCCTGTACCCTCCACGGCACGCACTGTCGTACCGGCGGCATTGGTGATGACAGCCCGCCACTTCATGCCCGGATAGCTCTCGGTGATGATGAGGTTTGTGCCGACAAGGTTGCCAATTTTGTCATACTGATGCATGGGCAACACCATAGCCACAGGCAACCATGAGAGAGGTATTGTCTCGTCGAGTGTGATTTCTGTCATTTCCACTTTGCTGATGGCGACGGTCATTGCGCTCTCCGGGTCAGGCAAAGTGAGGGTGACTTGTGCGTGGTCGGCGGCTGATAGCGTGGAGGGCATGTCGGTCGATGTGAGTGTCGTTGACACCTCGCGGTCGTTCTCCATTTTCAACTTGCCCCAGAAACGCAGCGTCACCTGACTGCCGGCACGTACATATACGCTCTTGGCAGGAGCTTCTTTTGTGATGGGGATGGAGAAGTTGCCAACATTCACGTACAAAGCATAGTCACTGTAGAAGCGGTCGAAGCGCTGCTGCTCGACAGCGTCGGATCCGAAGCGCGCCGAAATGAGAGCATTGGCCACACGTGCCGTGAGGTTCACTGTTGTGGTCTGATCAGCATCCACGGTGGCTGTTTGCTCAGCAAGATAATATGGCTTGTCCATCCCTATCACGGGATTCTCACCGTATGTGGCGCTGATGGCGTACTGTCCAGTCGGCAACGTGAAGGGCTCATCAGTGAACGTACCGTCGTAGACATCACGTCCCGCTGAGTTGGTTACAGTGAGATGGAAGTCAGCTGCAGTTGGCACGCCGAGGTCGGCAGGTATGGAACGCGTGGCCGTATAGACATTAGGCATCGCCAACTGCAGCTGGCCCATGCCGCCAGCTGCGGGAACATCCACGTCTGCACTGCAAGCAGCAAATGTTGCAGCCAGCAATGCAAACAGTGTGATATGTCCTATGACGTTCCTAAGTCTCATTAGCCTTTACTCATAAAGCAGTTCCATATTGTCAATCTGCAGCAGGCTCTCCTCGCCGCCGGTGAAGTAGTCACCGTATTTGGACGATGACGCCACGACGATGATTGTTGAGGGCTGACGGTCGCGCACGCGATAGTTGATATCAACGGTCTGCGTTGTCCATGTGCTGATATCCTTGCCGCACGAATACTGTCCAAAGGCAATCAAATGACTGTCGTTCATGTCCATGAGGTGCAGGGCCGACGGTCGTGTGCGGATGAGATAGCGGCACTGTGTACCCTTGTAGTCAACGGGCTCCCAGTCACCAAGTGCTACGTAGATGTTGCATGTATCGGGTTGTCCCTTGAGCCCTTCATATAGTTGGCGGGTGATGTAATTGCCGTAGGCTTCCTTCCACTCACCGCCTGTGCGGGTTATAGTGCTGGTGCGATACTTGAAGTCGAAGCGCAGCTTTGTGGGGAATGACGTGAACGGACGTCCGAAGTTGAGCACACCATTGGTGCCATCGGTCTCAAGATATTCGCCTGTGAAGATATTGCCTGCAGCGAACTTGATGACGATGTACTTCGACTGCAAGTTGGCAAAACGCCGTCCGCCTTCGTCAACGTATGTGCTGTTGCTGGCACCAACGGTGGTGGCACCGTGGTTGCCTGTGTCCCAATAGCTTTCTGCTCCCTCGGCCCACGGGCAATAGAGTGCACGTGTGCCGCTGCCCTCGATATGCCAGTCATCAAAGCTGCCGTTCGGCAACTGCTGTGGTGCCACGGTGGTGAAGGTCTGCACACTTGTGGTGGCCTCGCCTGCTGTGACTTGGTACTCGTATGTACCGCCTGCCACAAGGCCCGTGAGTTCGGCTACATAACGTGTGTTGTTCACGGCAATCTGTCCTGTGGGCAGCACAGTCCACTCAGCATCACCCTGACGGCGATACTCCACTTTGGGTGCTACGCCCGAGGCACATTGGCCGCTGATGGTGGCGGTGACACAGCGTGCAAAGGCCGTCGCCGTGGCTTGCTGCTGGGCTTCGGTGTGGTAGACGAAGACCCTCCAGGCTGCCGTGCTGCGCCCATTGCCCGCGGTGATGGTGAAGGTGCGCATCTCGCTGAAGTCGTAGGTTGGTGTCTCCGTGGGGTCAGGAGCCACGACACAGTGCTGTCCTGCCGGACGGAACTTCTGCACAGCCACGGCACTTAGGTCTTGGTTAGCAGCAACATAGACGATTACATTGTGGTTGACATTGTCTATGATAGCATCACCCACCTGACCTGCCATCTGCACTTCGGGGATTATGACTTGCTTGACACGTATGCGCCATGTATAGTCCTGATATGTCGTCAAGGTGAATTTGGCCTCACCCTGCGTGAAGTCTACATGTGTGTTGTCTGTCGAAGCCGGACGTTCGAAACCCTGCGTAGGGAACTCTGACGGGCGTAGGCAGTTGTCAGCGGGCTGTATGGTGGCGTCATTGCTCACTTCCATGCGAATGATGCGCACGGCAGCGAGGTTGACAGTGTCGCTGACAAAGACATCAATGGTGGCATCGTTCTTGTTGATAGTTGCAGCGGCAGCCTCGGTATCGGTCTCGTTGCACTGGCCAGACACCTGGAAGGCGGTGATTGCAGCCTCGACAATGGGATATGGTATGTCATCCTTGATGGCGCACGAAGTGATGCTGCCCGCCGTCACAGCGAGAAGCATGACATTGCTGATGGTGCGTATTGTGGATTTTATTGTCATTCTTTTTGGTTGGTGTGAAGCTTATAGGTAGAATGTCAGGCCGAGGTTTATACTCAGGAGGTTGAACTTGAAATTGGCACCTCCGCTCTGGCTCTTGCCAGACTCGATGCGGTTGGTGTGCTGATCCTGCCATCGGTACTTCAGACCCATGATGCCTATGCTGGCCTCTGCTGCGAGGAAGTCAGTCACGAAGGCTGCCATACCCGGGCAGAAGCTGAGTTTGATGGTGTGGGTGTGGCCGTATGAGCCGTCGTAGTCAGCACCGCTGCCGGTACTGTTCTTGCCTGTGGTGTAGGCGTATGAACCACGTATCTCTCCGAAGAAGCCAAACATCTTGCTGCGACCCAGCGGCATGTATGTACGCAGGAACATTGCGCCTTCATGGGTGTGTTCGAGGTAGTAGAGGTCTTCGAGCGAGATGTTGAAATCCTCACCCAGATTGAGGTCGAAGGAACCCAAGTAGAAGTAGTTGCGGCTGTAGCTGTAGCGTCCGCCAAGAGCCAGGTTGTTGGCCACAAAGTAACCGAAGTAGGGACTGGCAGAGAAGGTATGTCCTTCGATGTTCATATCCTTGAGCACAAGGAGGTTGATGTTATCGGTATCCCACTCCTGATAGTTGAACGTAGCACCCAGCAACCATTGCTTCTTGGGCACGAAGACAGCCTTCAGCATCTCACGGTCCACACGCTGTATGTGTCGTTTCTTCTGCGAGCGGTCCCATAACTGCTCAGCACGGGTTCGTGGCTCAAAAATGCTATTGCTTCCAGAATAACCCTGCATCTGCAACGCCCGCATGACACCTCGCTGCACAGCCTGCTCGATGACGCTGTCTGGGACAGAACCTGTGTAGACCATCTCACGCTGGTCGAGCACTGCGGCGGACAGTGTGTCATACTTTGTCACATAGGCAGTGTCTTTCTTCTCGACAATCACGGTGTCGCGCTTGGTGACCACCATGGTGTCGCGGCGTGCCACGACCATCTGTCCGGGCTGCAGCTCAGCACCTCGCGAGACAAGTATGCCGGCATCCTGCATCACCATGCGTTGCTGCGGTTGCAGCTGCGACTGCGAGCGCGCTGGCTGGCGTCCCTGGGTGACCTGCCGCGACGAGCGACGCATCACTTTGGACTGCGAGATGGCTGCTGCCGGCATCAGAACCAGCAGCAGCCATAACAGGTATCTATTTGGTTGCGAAATCATTACATTTACTGAACGGTTGGAGTGTCGCCGTAAACCATTTCGAAGTCGTCGAGGTAGAGGACAGAAGAGTCTGAGCCATAGAAGTAATCACCATACCTCGAGCTGGAGCAGACGATGATGAGATGTGTCGGCACCTTGGTGAGGCTATGATACTCAAGCGGAATATCGAATTCCTTCCATTGTCCGTTGGAGTTCACGCACTGGCTTGCGGGCAGTGTGCCATAGGCCACAACGCGCGGATCGGTATTCCAGTTGGGGAACTCATCCATCTTGGTGTTGTCAATCTGAATCACCTCTGTGGTGAGCACGCAATAGATCTGGCATTGGTCATCTTCGCCCTTGGCTGGTGCACCACTTGGCTGTGTACCACGGTTAATAGATCCAGGAGCATACTGGAGGTAGCCATGCAGGCTTGTGGGACGACCGTTGAATGGAACACCCCAGTTGAGGACTGCGCCCCTGGTACCTACGAGATGGTCAAACTGTCCGGTATACAAGCTGGCAGCAGCAAACTTGATAATGACATACATGGACTGCAGCTTGGCAGCATACGTGCCGCTGCGTACAGGTGATGTCGTGCTTGTGGTGACGTTGTAGCTATCGCCCATGCTGGCTGAACCAGGATTGGAGCTGTCCCAATATGTAGTACCTTGAGCATTCGGGTACCAGATGCTGCCGTCCTTCCACCAGTTCTCGAAGCCGCCGTTGTACAGTGCGGGTTCGCTGCCTGTGGTGAAGTTGACTTCATTGCTGTTCACGGCTGCATCTGTAGTCGTGTAGACGAAGCGGTAGGTATAGGCTGTCTGCGGTGTCAGACCAGTGAGCTTATAGCTGTAGTTGTCGCCGCTGACGGTGAGCTGGTCATTAGCCACGGTTGTCCAGTCAGTAGCGTTCTGCTGCTTCCACTGCAGTGTGACGCTTGCAGGATCAAACTCCGAAGTCTTGGCTGTAACCATGCCCGTGAGGTTAGCAAAGTGTCCCCATGCGCTGATGTTGTTGGCCTGCAGTGCAATGCTGCTCTTGCGAGGCACTTCAATAGTGTATGTGTAGGACTGCGTAGCATCGTCAACCTTAACAGTTACGCCACCCATGCTACCTGCATCAGCAATCCTATAAGTGATGATGTAGTGGTCGCGTGCCTTGACGTTCTCGATGGTATTATCCTGCAGGTGGGTTGCACCGTTGCTCTTGCTGGTGACATGCACCATGAGCGTGAGGTTGCCAACAGGGAAGTAGGCCGAACCCACTGTGCTACCCATAGTAAATGTACGCGGAGCAACACCTTCCATGGCAGACTCCACAATAGTAGTAGCCTTGGAGAAGTATGTACGGAAGCTCTCATCGTAGTTCACTGTCACCTTGACGTTGGCCTGTGTCAGCGTGAGGCTGGCTGTAGTGAGCTCCTTGGCACGCACTGTCACGGTGGTGAAGCCTGAGTAGAATGGCGTTCCAAAGCCAGAATCACTGCCATCCCAGTTCGAGGAGTGAGCATCAATGGTGTAATTACCGGGCTGCAGGATTATTGTTCCCTGAAAATCGCTGGCATTGGCAAAGTCATCGGTCTGCATGAGGACAGTACCCTGTGCATTACGGATTTCCACATGCAGCTTCTTGGCGTTGTAACCGTTTGGTACACCAGTTACTGTACGCGTGTTTGTTGAAACAAGAGTGTTTATGTCAAGCTTCAGATAGCCCTGTTCCTCGACCTGGTCGATGTCGGTGCTGCTGCACGATGTTACAAGGAGAGCAGCAACGAAGGCTGTAAGAATAGAAAATATCTTTTTCATTGTTCTTTCGTGCTTTTTATTTATTCGACAGTGAGGGTTAGGGTGCCGTTCTTCTTCGTGCCGTTCATGTCTTCAACTACCATGTTGAAGGTGTGCTGACCGGAGAGGAAGCCGAGCAGTCCGAAGAAATTACCAATTGGGAATGTGTAGTCGATATCACCTGCGCTGGGCACGGAGAGCGGCTGGTTGAGGTCGTTGAAAAGCTGAACCACGCTCTGGTTGTCTACGATCTCGGCTCCGTTGATGAAGTCGACACCATAGTTGGTGTTCAGGCCACCGAGAGACTCAATCATCTCGTCGCTGGTGCTGACGATGCTGACCTTGATGCTCTTGATGCCGTTGTCACACTTGATGTATGTGTCGCCGAGGCTCTTGTCTGTGCCAGCGTTGACGGTCATGTTCTGCGGCAGGTTGAGAGTAATGCTGGTATCGTCACCACCTGCACTGGGATCATCACCACCTGAGGGATCGTCGCCACCGCCAGGTGTCAGTGTGCCGTTGTCGCCTACTTCAAGGCTTACGGGCTGTGTGGTCTCATCGAAGGTCACTGTGGCAGTAATGGTAATGCCAGTGACGTGACCGCTGGTGCTCTCCACAGGAGTGAAGTTGATGACGATGCCATCGCCGCCAGTGAAGTTTTGGCTGTCGTTGTCATAAGACTCAGCAGCCACAGTCTTTGTCAGCACGTTGCGGGCACTCACTGTAGAACCGTCCTGAGTGGTACCACGGAAGTTGAGGGTCAGCTGTAAGACGTTCTCCTCAAAGAGCCAGTAGACAGGATTAGGAGTAGTGCCGTCGTTGTTTGTGAAGGAGAGAGCAATGTTCGACTCGCTACCGTCATCAAGGGTAATCTCCCATGCGGTGAATACCTCGAGGAAGTCGGCGTCGTAGGAAACAGTAATCTTGGAGTTCTGCATCTTGCACACCACCTCGACATTGGTGGTGACATCCTTCGTGATCTCCATCGCGGTAGAACCTTTATAATAAGGCGTAGTCATCTTCTTCTGGATAACGCCGGGGGTATGGCTCTCTACGGTGTAGTTGCCAACGGAAAGGAGGTAGCTCGAAGGCACTTCGCTCACGGTGTTCCAACTGACGACCTGCTGTCCGCCGTCATTGTATACCACAACGGGATAGTTATCAACCTCAGTCACGGCACGCGTTGCTGCCGGTTCGAGCTGAGTGACGCTGAGTGCCATGCGTCCACTGCCTTCAGCGAACTTGGCATTCTGGTCAGCATCGAGATTCTCGCTCACGCAAGAGGCAAGTGCCATCGTGGCGAGTGCTGCTGTGAGAATATTATATTTGAGTTTCATGTAGAATGCGTATATTATTGATGATGAACTTAATGAATGTCAGTCACTCAAATCCAGCTCACGGGCACCTCGATGGTGATGGGCTTGTCGTTGGTGCTTTCGTCAATGGTGATGTTGATCTTGAGGCCACCATCTGTGGTGGGAGTGTATGACGGGCTCACTGTGAGTTTGTGTGCACGGTTGCGCTGCAGCTGGAATGTGCCTGTTGCAGTGCCGCTGGTCTGCTTAGCGCCGTTGGCATCGATGTGTGCATATTCGCTCTTGGCTGTGACGCTGACTGTGTAGGTCATTGTCTCACCGCTTTCGTTGAGCTTCACATACCAAGGCTCGGTGTCGGTCTTTGACCATGCGAGAGTGTTGGTGCCGAGTGCTGCAGTACCACCGTAGCTGACGCTGTAGTCATCATAATACGTTGCCATGTCAGCAGAGAAGTCCACAGAGATCTTGCCGCATGTGGGCAGACAGTTGACGGTGACAGTTGTCGTCTCCTTGGAGCTGATTTGGAAAGTCTGGCTGCCTTCCACGCGGAAGTCGTTGCGTGAGGCAGTGCTCTCGGTGCCGTAGAAGGCCTTAACTTCGTACGTACCAATCTCGAGCTCCTTGGGCAGGTTTTGGCTCAGTTCCGAACCTTTGCATTCGAGCAACACATTCTGATTGTTTGTGTTGATGACCTGCACGGTGTAGTTCGCTGTGTTACGGTAGTTGTCCTCGTTGAGGGCACGCGTGTCGGTTTGGAAGCCAGCATCGGCATTCAGTGCCACGTGCAACTGTCCGGTTTCTCCCTTTGTCTGGGTGGCAGCCTTTGGAGCCAGGTCATGGTCTTCAGAGACGCATGCTCCG